>DAOUCB010000066.1:0-34616 GCA_034432495.1 Anaerolineae bacterium
CCCTAACAGGTGCAGAAATTGAGCGTACAATGGCTTTGAGCCTCTTGTTTAGGATAGGTGTGGTAACCGTTATCCTAAAACAAAAGGCTCTTTTGTTAAAACTGTCCTGTCCTCAACCCTCAGGGAGAGGGACTTTCCCTTTCTCCATAAGCGAAGTGACGAGAGAAGAGACGGGGGATGAGGGCAAAAATGACCATCCTCTCTCATTTACAAACACGCTGTGAAATCTCATCGTCAGATGTCCGAGCGACTCCTGAGCGCCCAGAGCAGCAGCAAGCCCATTGCCGCGCCGCCGACCAGCGCTGGCCCGGTCAAGCCCCAGAAGCAGAGCAGGCCAATGGTTTCGAGCGCCCAGGTGACGGCGTAGATGGCGATCAGGGGGCGTGATGGTAAATCATCCAAGGGCGCAAGGCGGCGCACTATTACGGTGATCACGGCGGAGGCAATCAGCCAGCCGATAAAATTGAGCCAGGGGATGCCAAAATAGCCGACCGGATGCGCCCACTGCCAGAGATTCCAGCCGACCATCTGCGGGTCGAGGAACAAGTCCCAGACGGTGAAGGCCAGCGCGCTCACGAGGACGAAGGCAAAAGCATTGCGCGTGATGCGGCGGGCGATCACCCAGGCGGAGGGCAGCATCATCAGCCACGCCAGCGGAATCAGGAGGGGCACGCCGCCAAGCTGCGGCTGCAAGCGGTCGGTGTAAGCGTATGCCCCGAAGGGAAAGCCGGTCGTGTGACCGACGAATTCGACCGCCCACGCCAGTACCGCTATCACCCCGGTCACGAAAGCCGCGCGGCGTAGTCCCCACGTCCAGACCAGAATCGCCCAGACAGCCATCCACTGGAGCAGCACGCCAATCGAAATCCCGGTCGCCAACGCGTTTTCGCCGAGCAGCCACTTCTGAATGGGCAGGCTGATCATCGCCAGCACCCAGACGATCAACAGCGCGAGGATCATGTAGTCGAACTGGGTCATGGTCTGGCGCAGACGATTCAATTCAGTGAGCATGGTTCGAGCTAGGGAAAGCGGATATTTCACAATTGGCGATATGTACATTTACCTCACCCCCGCCCCCTCTCCATGCAACCAAAAACGGGTTGCTTGGGCGAGGGGAGAAAGCAAGGGCGCACACGCAGGTGCGCCCCTACAGTTTCCCGTATCCTGATCAGGTTGGGTAAGGAACAGGGCGCAGTACACTGCGCCCCTACAATTTCAACGTCCCCTCGCAGATTTGCCAAGAGTTGATCCCCTACAGCGCCCGCAGGAGCTTGTCTATGTCGCCAGCGACTTCCAGGCCCGCGCATTCGCCGCGCCCGCTGAAAATCGTGGTTTTGTGGGCGAGATCGGTCAGGCAGAGTTCAATCGACGCCTTGAGCGTCTCTGGCACGCGCTTGCCCATCTCGACGCGATCCGGCCCCGGCAGGATGGTTGCGCTGGCACGATGCCCGAAGATTTCGAGACGCTGCTTGCGGCTGCGAATGACCCACGTCACCAGATCATCGCGGATTTCGAGCTTCTCGACTTTTGCGCCGGTGTAGGTGGCGAAGCGGTGGAAGTGACCATCATGCCAGAGTCCCGCCAGAAAACCGGGAAACCAGCGTCCCAGCAGCGGCGTGATGGCGACCGACGCGCTGAACGAGGTTGCGGGCTGATCGAAGTGGTTGGTCTGCATCCAGACCCAACCGCCGGGGAAGGAACTGCCCCAGTCCTTCTCGATGTAGCCGCGCCCGCCTGTGAAATCGACCGTCTGACCATCGACGGTCAGCACGCCGTCGAGCGCCTGATCCATACCGAGGACACCATGATAGCATTCCATGATGGGCAGCCAGCCGAACCAGCCCATGACACCCGGCTCGGTTACGGTGACAGGCCAGGGAACGGCTGCGCTAAAGCGCAAATCCCCTTTGACGGTGCGCTGCTCGTCGGCGATGTCGAGGGTGATGCCGTTCAGGCTGAAGCGATTCGCGCCAATGCGCAGATCAAAATCGGCCTGCGAAATCTGGAATTGCTCGGGCGGGTAGCGATGAAAGGTCGCCTGCCCACTGATGCCATCAAAAACCTGCACGAAGGCGTGATGCTTTTCGGGGTCATCGCTGAGGAAGATGCCGGGGATGACGGCGAAACGCTGCGCCCGATCTGCCGAGACGAGCTTAAAATACCAGCCTTCGAAAAAGGGTGGCTCTTTGCCAAAACCGTGATACCAGGCCGGATGCAGCGTCCGATCAATGAAATTAGGCAAAAATTCAATCCTTCTCTGAGAGCCGCAGACGGTCGCGCACGAGGTCAAGCCAGGGCTGCTGCGAGGCGACGAGTTCAACATCCAGCGCCGCCCAGTAGAGGTCGAAGGTATGATTGAAATCCGCCCGGTTCGACCAGCGTTGCGGCGTTGGCGCAGTGGACGCCAGGTGAAATAGATGGCGGCGGGTATGCGGCGTCAGCAGCCGAGCGGGCAGCCAGCCCGTGTAATGTAAATCGGGGCGAAAGCGACCATTTTCATCCAGCTTGAAGTTGTACCAGACGTGGGCGTAGTCGCCGTCAAGCTCGATAAGCTGCACCGGAAAACCGCGTGTCAGCGCCGCGACGCGCCGCCCGCTGTCGCCGGGTTCAACCTCCAGCACATACGGTTCGGTCATGACAAACATAGCGTCGGTTAACGTCTGATCAAGCGTCTCCAGATGGGCGACGATCTCAACTGATGTGAGCGTGGTTTCTTCCTGAACTTCGCGCAAGATGGCGATCTCTGGCGTTTCGCCCGCTTCCATCGTGCCGCCGGGAAGCTGAACCCCGGCGTTGGGATGGGTGAAGACCAGCAGTTGGCGAACCTCGTTCGTTTCGCGGGTGATGAAGGCCGTCACCTTACCGACGACTTCAGCGTTCATCGGGTACACCGCTTGCGTGGAGCAGGTCGAACAGGAACAGGAACATCCCCTGCACGACAATGCCCCAGCCTGTCCCGTGTTTTCCGCGCCGGATGAGCCAGCGTCCGCCCGCGACGTAGAGCAAATCGAGGGCAGTGTTGATCCAGAGCAGTTGGCGCAAATTGTGCGCTTCGCGCTCAAGCACCTGCGGCGCGAAGGGATCAGGCAGGGCAACGCGCCGATCTTCGCTGGTGCGTATGCCGAACCAGGCAATGCCGAGGTTAACCAACGCCCAACCGATGAACTGCCCACCGACTCCGCGCCAGAACCGTCGTCCGCTCAGCATGATCGTACCCATCCCCAGACTGACGAGTGCCCATTGAATCAAGCGGTGAACCAGAATAAGCTGATACTCCCAGATGTTCATGTGTTGACTCCCTCCTTTAAACGCAGCCAGCGGCGCAGCCCTGCCGGAACGCGCTTTTGACTTTCCGGCGAGAGCGCCAGCGTCATGCCGAGCGCGATCAGGGTGTTGGTCAGCAGGAAGAACAAACCTTCTTCGAGCGGCAGTTTGCCGCCCAGATGAATATTGACCGTTTTTTCTGGGTTAATCGTCCATGTCCCCGACTCAATCGCCAGCGAGTCGGAAATGCCGAGATAAAGCGTCGCCGGAATGATGCCGAGCGCGATCAGGCGGCGCTGCTGCCAGAGAATATCGCCGCCGAAGGCGACCTGAAACAATATCGGCAGGAGCGCCCAGGCCAGCGTCAAGCTGAGGTAGGTGCGCGATTTCGGCCCGCGCAGGAGCGTCCAGATGGAGCCAAGCCAGAGAACGCCAAGCGCGAAGGCCATACCCAGGCGCAGCTTGACGGGGTGGGTCGGCGCTTCCTGCGCTTCAGGCAGATAGCGCGCCAGAAACAGCATCCACGATCCCGTGAGCAGCGTTTGCAGCACAAAGAAGGTGTATTCCTCAATCGGGACGTAGCCGAGCACCAGCCCGGTGACGAGCTTACGGTCGTACCACCAGACTTTCGAGGCCACCAGATAGTTATCCCAGGGCGTGGTGTAGGCGACCGCCAGCGCGATGTGTCCCGCAACGACTGCCGCAGCAGGCAGCGCCGCCCGCGACGGCGGGAGTTTTTTGCCGCGCCGCGCATCCCACCAGGCGAGCAGGCTCAGCAGCCCCAACGGAAGCAAAACGAAACGGGCGAGAAACCCGAAATATTTCATGAATGGCGATCCTCTGCGAACAGAAGAAAGGTAGAAGTTTAACCTGAGTAGGAGATTTATGTCAGTTGAGAGATCGGTAATTACAGCGATGGGGTTTAACGCCCCCTCGCCCCCGACCCCTCTCCCACGCAAGCGGGGCGAGGGGAGAAAACAGAGACGGGTGCGGTTTATGAAAGAAACTTACTCGACTCTACTTCTGTGTTCTCTGTGGTTAGTACAAACACAGAGGTTCTGTTGGATGAAATCGGGCGAGGCGTGCCGCGCCCCTACAAGAAGATTATGCAGGGCGCACAGCCGTGCGCCCCTACGAAATCATCCGGCATAATGCTTGCGGTTGTGGTTAAAACATCTTTTTCTTCGACAAATCGTGCAGGACGGCTGCCGCCGCGTTGCGACCCGCCGCGCCCATAATGCCGCCGCCGGGATGGGTGCTCGCGCCTGTCAGATACAGTCCCGGCAGCGGGCCGCGATATTCGCTCAACGACAGCGCCGGACGGAACAGAAACATCTGGTTGACCGACATTTCGAGGTGCATGACGTTGCCGCGATACAGTCCCAGTTCGCGTTCGAGATAGAGCGGCGTCTCGATCAACTGACCGATGATTTTGTCGGGCGTCATGTTGGGGGCGTAGCGGCGCAGCACGCCGAAAATCCGCTCTGATTCGCGTTCGGCGATAGCATCCCAGTTTTCACCGGAGGCCAGTTCGTAGGGGAAATACTGGCTCCACAGAAAGAGGACGTGCTTGCCTTGCGGCGCAAGCGATGGATCGGCGGCGCTCCAGGTCATGGCAATCAGCGCGGGATTGGTGGACGGTCGCCCCGCCAGATAATCGCCGTAAGCGCGTTCGAGGTAATCCAAATCGGGACACATGAACTGCATCGAAATGTGATGCGGCATGTTTTGCCCCGGTGAGGCGGTGTAATCCGGCAGTTCGCTGACCGCTGCACGCACCACCATGCCAAAACCGTTGCCGATGCGCGCGCCTTCGATTTTGCGCCGCGCTTCCGCCGGAGCATTCTCGCCCAGCAAGTTGAGTGTTGTCTTGATGTGCGCGCCAGAGACGACCGCCCGACTCGCCGTGATCTGCCGCCCGTCCTCGGTTTCCGCGCCGATGACGCGACCGCGCTCGACCAGCAGGCGTTTGACGGGCGTGCTCGTGATCACCTGCCCGCCGTGCGCCTCAATCATGCGCTGAAGCGCCTGCGTCAACATGCCAGAGCCGCCGCGCGGTCGCTTGACGCCGCTGACGTGATACATCGGATGCCACAAGGCAAACGGTGCGGACAGCGGTTCGCCAGGGGGCGGGCCGGACTGCGCTGCCATCCAGCCGATCAGCGCGGGGACATACGGCTCGGCAAACGAGTCGCGCAAAACCTGCCCATAACCCTTGAGCAGTTCGGGAAGCTGCTGCGCGCCCTTGCTGCTCAGTCCCTGCCCAAAGACCAGATAGCGCGTCAGGTTGAGCGGCGTCGGTGCGTTGAGGAACGCGCCGACCATGCCTTCTGCCATCGCGCCCCAGCGCCTGACAAACTTGCGGTAGTTGTCGGCATCGACGGGCGAAATCGCCGCGATACTGTCACAGGTGGCGTCAACACTCTTGTAGATGGTGAAATGTTTGCCATCCGGGAAGGGCGCGAAGAACAAGGGGTCGAGGTCGAGGTAATCGAGGCCGTACCTGGTCAGGTCGAGGTCGCGCACAATCGGCGTGTGGTTGATCAGAATATGCGCCGAACCACCGAGGTCGAACTGAAAGCCAGGGATGATTTCTTCGGTGACGACCGCGCCCCCGGCTTTGTGACGCCGTTCCAGCAGGATGACTTTGTAGCCCGCCTGCGCCAGATAACCGCCGCAGACCAGCGCGTTGTGTCCCGCGCCGACGATCAGGACTTCGCAGTCCGTCTGGCTAGCCATTCCAACCAAGTTCGCGGTCGGTTTTGAGGTTGGCAAACAACGCGCTCAGGTCGTTCGGCGGCGCGTCTTCCTGAGCGACGACTTCAAAGGTGGTATAAAAGGTGGCGATGTCGTCCAGCGCCGCCAGACAGACCGCCGCCACATCGCTGCGGCTGATGCGTCCGCCGCCGAGCGTATCGCCCTGTTCAATGCGCAGCGCCGTTTTCCCGCCCGACTCATCGGTCAGGCCGCCGGGGCGAATGATGGTGTAGTTCAGGCCGCTGGTACGCAGCACGTTTTCGCCCTTCAGCTTCCAGTCGAGGATGCGCCCAAAATTGTTGAGTGGGTGTTCAGGGTGCGTCACGCCCAGCGACGAGACCAGAATAAAACGTCCAATGCTGGCATTGCGCGCCGCCATAATCAGGTTGCGCACGCCTTCGTAATCGACCTTTTCGGGGCTGTCCTCCCCCGCAGGCGCGCGCGCCCCAATCGTGCAGATAACTGCGCGAACGCCGATAACGGCGTTCGGCAGTGTAATCGTCTGGCTGGTACTGCCTTCAACCAACTGAAGGCAGTCCTGGGGGGCGAAAAGCTTCTGCGCCTGCGCAAGATTACGCACCAGCGCCCGCACATCCTGATCCTGAACCGTCAGCTTGCCCACTAAATGCTGACCGACACCGCCCGTCGCTCCGGCGATCAAAATCGGCTGGGTCATGGGGTTTCACTCCCGTTTTTGGACGTTTGCGCTTTATTCGCTCTGGTCTGGCTCTAAAGCTGTGCTGGTTCGCGCCGCTGAACCACCGCGTGACTTGAGCAAATTGCGCGGTATGTTCATGAGGTTGGTACGCATTTCCTCATCGCGCAGAATGTGGATCAGGCTGGGCAGCCCCGGAATGATGACGAGCAGCACGATGATCGGCAGCAGCAGCTTATCGACATCTTCCGGCGGAATCAGGTGACCGAGCAGGAAGCCTGCCAGCGTAACGCCGCCCGCCCACAGAATGCCACCGATGACATTGAAGGTCACGAAGCGACGGTAATGCATATCGCTGATGCCCGCGACAATCGGCGCGAAGGTGCGCACAATCGGCACAAAGCGCGCCAGCACAATCGTCTTGGAGCCATGCTTCTCATAAAAAGCTTCGGCGGCTTCGAGATGCTTCTTTTTGAAGAAGGTCGAATCTTCGCGCAGGAACAGACGTCGCCCGACGCGCCGCCCAAACATATAGCCAACGCTGTCGCCCAGAATGGCAGCGACGCTGCAAATGATGATCAATTCAGGGAGCGAGAAAAATCCGGTTGAGGCGAGAAAACCTGCCGGAAACAAAATGCTGTCACCCGGCAAAAAGAAGCCGATGAGCAAGCCTGATTCAGCGAAGATAATCGCGAACAGGACGATATAGCCGACTGCTGGCCCGGCATCCTTGATGATTCCCATAAAATCCATGCGTGCAGATCCTCCGTGCAACACAAACTATGCCCTGAGTGGCAATGCCTTCGATTGTACATGAGGGTATACACGCAAAACAATGCAGAGCCTCAGTCGTCCCGTCAAATTCGCGCGCTGACCCCACCCCTGCGACCAAAAGCAGGTCGCTTCCCCTCCCCGAATTCAAGGAGGGGAAAGAACAAATCAACTTTTGCCTCAACAAAGCTGTCTGCGATCACTTATCTTTACGTCAGAGTCGCGCGCTGAGATCGTCCAACTGCGCGACTTCATCAGCGCTCAAGCGCCAGCCCGCGCCGCCCGTGTTCTGCTGCACCTGCCCCGCATTCTTCGCGCCGGGGATTGGCAGTGTGCCTTTGCAGATTGTCCAGTTGAGCGCCACCTGCGCCGGATTCTTGTCGCCATGCGCTGCGCCAATCGCACGCATGGCGTCGATCAGCGGCGGGAGTTTCTCCAGCACCCCGCGCGCCTGCCGCCCACGCATCCCTGACGGCGGATTGGCGACGGTGTATTTGCCCGTGAGCAAGCCCTTCCCAAGCGGGCTGTACGCGATGATTCGGACGCCGCGTTCAACGGCGGCCTGCATCGTGCCGTCGCGCTCAATATGGCGATCCAGCAGGCTGTATTCGACCTGATTCGAGGCCAGCGGATAGCCACGTTTTGCCAGCGCCGCATGACTGCGAATGGTCTGCTCGCGGTTGTAATTCGAGACACCGACCGCCTGCGTCATCTGGAGATCGAGCGCCGTCGCCAGCGCATCCGCCCAGGTTTCGACGCTGGCGACCGGCACAGGAAAGTGAATCTGATACAGATCGACTCTCGGCAGCGCCAGCCGCTTGAGGCTGCCCGCCAGCGCCGCGATTAACTGCGGTTTGGTGAAGCGCCAGGGATAGGGCAGAAATTTGGTGGCGATGATGGCGTCGGCGTTGAGTTCGTGCAGAAATTTGCCGACAAAACGCTCGGATTTGCCCCAGCCGTACAATTCGGCGGTGTCGAAGAAGGTGATCCCGGCATCGAGCGAGGCTTTGAAGGCGGCGCGTACATCGTTTTCGGCGTAAGCACCGCCGTAGCCCCACATCATCGTATCGCCCCACTGCCACGTCCCCGTGCCGATCTCAACAGAGTCGGGCAGGTAATGATTTTCAAGCGTGTGTTCTGGCGTCGTCGCGTTCATACTGCTTCCTCTACGCCTCAAACCTTAAAAGTTCGTAGGGGCGCACAGCCGTGCGCCCCTACAAAAGCCTCACTGAAAACACAGAGGGCACAGAGGAAAATTTCAGCCTGAGTCCCCTCCGCGTACCGTTTACGCCTGCTCGAGCAGATCAATCGCCTGCCGGACGACTGATGCGCTGTGCTGAAGTTTCTCCGACTCTACGGCGTTAATTGGCAGCGGCAGACGTTCAAGTACACCTTTCCCACCGACCAAACGCGGAAGCGCGACCGTGACATCGCGCACGCCTGCGACCTCAGTCTCCGGCGCACAGACCGTCAGAATCGCCCGCTGATCGTGCAGAATGACATCGACAATCCGCGCTAGCGCGCTGCCAATGCCATAGTAGGTTGCGCCCTTGCCTTCGATGATGTGATAAGCCGCCCGCCGCACCTGCTGGTCGATTTCGTCACGCAGCACCTGATCGAAGTGGAGATGACGCTCGGCGATGAAGTCTTCCAGCGGAATGCCGCCGATGCTAACCATCGACCAGGCCAGCACCTCGGAGTCGCCGTGTTCGCCGATCACCGAAGCGTGAACGTGCGCCGAGTCGATGCCAAACTGACGGCTGAGCAGCGAGCGAAAGCGCGCCGTGTCGAGCGTCGTGCCGGAGCCGAAGACCCGTCCCGCTTCCCAGTTATGTTCGGCGGCAAGTCCGGCGCTGTAATGGGTCATCACATCCACTGGGTTGGTCGCCACGACGATTACACTGTCGGGCGCGTGGCTGATAATCTGCGGAATCACCTCGCGGAACACAGCGGCGTTGCGGCTGAGGAGTTCCATGCGCGTTTCGCCCGGTTTCTGGTTGACGCCTGCCGCCATAATCACAACGCTGCATCCATCCAGATCGACGTAATCGCCCGCGAAAATCTCCATCGGGTGCGCGAAGGGGACGGCGTGCAGAATGTCGTCGGCTTCGGCTTCAGCGCGTTTGGTGTTCTTGTCTACGAGGATGATCTCGCGCCCGACGCCGCGCATCACGAGCGCATAGGCCGCCGTCGCGCCGACAAATCCCGTGCCGACAATGCCAATTTTCATAAGGATTCCTCCCAATCTTCGAGGCTTAGATTGTTGACACGGCTGAATTCGCGTGTGTTGTGGGTGATTAGGATAAGATCGTTCGCGATGGCAATTGCGGCGATCATCAGGTCATTGGGGCCGATTGGCGTCCCTTTTTGGGTAAGATCGGCACGAATATCGCTGTAGATTTCAGCCGCAGCATCATCAAATGGGAGAGACTGGAACAAGGCGAGGAATGTGTCCTGCTCTGCCCGCGTTTTTACCGGATCATTGCTTCGTTTCGCGCCAAAATACATTTCGGCTTTGACGATGGAACAGACTACAATATCATCAGGCGAAGTCGATTCCATCTTGTCGATAATTGATTGAGATCGTTGATTCAGATAACGAATACAAATATTCGAATCCAACAGATACTTCATTCGATCTCATCGCGTACTTCGTAATCGCCCTGCGGTGGACGCTCTATCGGATCATCCGCCAAACTTCCAGCCGTTCGTTCAAAAAAGCCGGGAGGCCAGCCACGCGCTTCAGGAGTCTCCGCAACGTATGCTTTCTCTAGTTCACCACTGAGACGCTTTATTAAGCGCAGCTTATCCCGTGAAGTGAGTGTGTCCGCTAAATGGGCAATTTCCTCGAAGGTTATTGCAGATTCGCTCATCGATCATTCCTCCCACAACCACCACATCTACAGGAAATTATAGCCCAAGTCCTGCTGCGATTTATTACATCGTCCGGCTCTTGCGCCAGATTCGCGGCAGGCGCGACAGTTTGCCAACCGCGCTGACGTGAGCGCGACGGCTGAACACATCGTAGTCGTGCGCCTCGATGTCAGTGAGAATGGCGCGGTAAAGATCGGCGGCAGCGCTGATTGCAAAGCGACCATCGGCATTGAGCATGGCGATTCCCGGCTCGGCTTCATCATACAGGCGGCGCGTGCGCGTGATTTGAAAGTCCATAAATTTGCGCCAGCGATCATCGACCTGCCCGCGTTCAAAATCGGCTTCACTCAGGCCAAACGCTTCGAGTTCTTCCTGTGGCAGATACAACCGTCCTGCCTGCCAGTCCTCGCCCACGTCGCGCAGAATATTGGTCATTTGCAAAGCGACACCCAGCTTGACCGCATACGGCAGCGCCTGATCGCTGGCGAAACCGATGATGTGCATCGCCATCAGGCCGACGGTCGAGGCGACGCCGTAAGCGTAAGCGGCGAGGTCGTCAAAGGTTTGGTAGCGGAACTGATCGACATCACGGGCGACGCCTTCGATCAACTGCTCCGCGTAGCCAACCGGAATGTGATAATGAGCGCGGGTATCCGCCCAGGCCAGCGCAACCGGCTCATCGAGCGGCGGATGCGAGTCGAGCGTCAGCGAACGCCACGCTTCGAGGGCGGGGCGGCGGTCATCAATTTCGCTGAACAGCCAACCACTGTTGTCTTCTCCCACTTCGCGATCAACAAGGTCGTCGGTCACACGGCAGAAGGCGTACAGGGCACGGACGGCTCTGCGCTTGACGGGCGGCAGCAGACCGGATGCGATGTAGAAGGTGCGGCTGTGAAAACGAGTCATCGCGCGGCAGAAGGCATACGATGACGCCAGCGCATCACGGTCAGCCCTGACGCGAACAGGCGGACGTTTTGAGTCGAGCGCGCTGTAGGCCCAATCGAGCAGCGGCGCTTCCCAGGCAGTGGGCTGTGGAAGTTCCAGGCTCATCGCGTCACCATTTCCAGCGCAGGCGCGGGGCGTGAATACTGGGGCGTGCCGCCGATCAGGTCTTCAACGATGATCGAGGATGAAAGCACACCGGGGAGTCCCGCACCGGGGTGCGTCCCCGCGCCGACGAAATAGAGATTCTCGAAGTCTTCCGAGCGGTTGTGCGGGCGGAACCAGGCCGACTGCGTGAGGAGCGGCTGCACCGAAAAGGCAGAGCCGAGATAGCTGTTAAGCGTGTTCTGGAAATAAAGCGGATCGACCACATGCTCAGCGACGATGTTGGCCTGCAAATCGGGCAGGTAGTTCTGTTCGAGAAAATTCATGATTTTGTCGCGATACGGTTTGGCCTGCTGCGTCCAGTCCGTCCCCGAAGCGAGATGCGGCACAGGCGACAGCACGTAAAAATTCTCGTGACCTTCGGGCGCAATCGACGGGTCGGTGATGGTGGGCATATGCAGGTAGAGCGAGAAATCGTCGGCAACAATCTGTTTGTTGAAAATGTCGTCAAGCAAGCCCTTGTAACGCTTGCCAAGAATAATGTTGTGATGGGCAAGGCCGCTGTCGAGGTAGCGGCGCTTGGTGCCGAAGTAGATCACGAACAGCGACATGCTGTACTTCATGCTTTCGACGCGCCTGTTGCTGTATTTGCGACTATAATTTTCGGGGATGAGGTTTCGATAAGTAAAGGCAACGTCGGCATTCGAGACAACGTGATCAGCGGTGTGGATCGTGCCATCCTTGAGACGAATGCCGCTGACGCGATGCCTGCGCTTTTCATCGACCAGAATTTCTTCGATCTCGCTGTTGAAGTGAACTTTGCCACCCAGCTCGTCAAACAGCTTGCCGAGCGCTGCCACCAGTGCGCCCGTCCCACCCATCGCGTAGTGGATGCCCCACTCGCGTTCGAGGTAGTGGATCATGGCGTAAATCGAGGGCGCGTCGAAGGGATTGCCGCCAATCAGCAGCGGGTGGAATGAGAAAACCTGACGCAGAAAATCATCTTTGACGAACTGCGCGGCGTAGCGATAGACGCTCAGGTAAGACTGCATTTTAATCAGGTCAGGCGCGACCTTGAGCATATCCGTGAAATGCAGGAAGGGCTTATCCGCGAGTTCGACAAAGCCCTTCTGGAAGATGGCTTTGGTCGTCGCCATGAAACGCTGATAACCCTCAACGTCAGAGGAATTCCACTGGCGAATCTGGTCAAGGATGAAGGCTTCATCACCGTTATAGTCGAAGGCATGGCCTTCAGGGTTGAAAATGCGGTAGAAGGGATTGAGCGGTTTAAACTCGACGTAATCGGCGCGTTTGCGCCCCGCCAGCGCGAACAGATCATCAAACATGAAGGGCGCAGTGATGACGGTTGGCCCACCGTCAAACTTGAAGCCGTTGACCTCATGGACATAGGCGCGCCCACCGAGCTTGTCGCGCTTCTCGAAGATTTCGACATCGTGACCGCGTGCTGCCAGCCGAATTGCGGCCCCTAAACCACCAAAGCCACTGCCGATAATGATAATGCGCGCCATGAACTCCCCCATTGCTGCATTTGGTAAGTATGGCATAAATTTAGGACTGCTATCTAAATGTGAGGTTAGCTGAGAATCATTTTTGCGTAAATGCAGGGTTCAGATTTGATGAGTGTTTTAGGGCAATTGATTCTCAAGCGTGTGATGCAATTTAACCCCCTCTTCATAAAATGACATTATACTAAGCACATCGCGACGACGTTTAGAAGCAAGGATAAACTCACCATGATCCAGGACAGCCAGAACCAACACTTGCAATACCCTGACTTCTCCCGCCATTGGTGCGACACGTCGGAAAAATTCGCGGGCGGCGACGCCCTGCTGACGGCGATGCAGAACCACTGGAAAGCAGACGATACCTGCTACGAAGAACATTACTGGCACGCCGGGACTCGACTGGTCGTCATTTACCACTTCGACCTGCACAATGAGGGCGAAACCCTGCACATGCCCGTGATCACCAATCCCTATGTGCGCAAAATCGTTCGTGAACAGCAATTCACGATTAAACCGCTCAGCCGTGAACAAAGTTCGCAGCGCACGCGCTACGAAGGTCAGGCGTAAATAACAGAAGGCTGACCGTTAAAAGTGAAGATGCTCTGTTGTAGGGATCATTTCTATGTAGGGGCAGACCTGTGTGTCTGCCCGTTTTAAGGGCGCACACGCAGGTGCGCCCCAACAAAAATCCGGTGTTTGCAACAGGGTATCAGTTGCCTTCAATCCTCAGCCTCTCAGGCGAAGGCGCGACGTAAGCGCGAGGGCAGCAGCGGCAGCAGGCGCGCGAATTCGTCGGCGCTGAGCGGTCGCAGCGCCAGCAGCACCCCGATATAGACCAGCCCACAAATGATCAACGCCAGCACAGGCTGAAACGTCCAGCCCACCCCCAGCACCAGCAGCATCGCCGCTGACGCGACAATCGGACGCCAGATCATGCCGACCCAGGGCAGCGATCCCAGCGCTTCGTGGAGCAGCCGCGCAAACGGAATCAGCAGCACCGCCTCCGAGAAAATCGTAATCACGGCTGCCGCTTGAAAGCCATACTGCGGAATAAAGAGCAGATTGGCAATGATGTTGAAAGCGACCGCAATCACGAAGGCGCGGGTGATGCGGCGGTGCATATCGACCGCAATCAGGACGTACTGCGTCAGGCTGTTCATCCAGCCAATCGGAATGCTCCAGATCATGATCTGGGTGGCAATCGCTCCTTCGGGCAAAAACTGCGACCCGCCGAGCAGCCCGACCAGCGTATAGGCCATAAAGGTGAAGGCAACCGCCACCGGCAGCGCGACGATCAGCAGCAGCTTGATCGCCAGAATGTAATTACGCTTCAGCCCTTCACGATCACTGTGCGCCTGCCGCGACATGACGGGCAGGAGCGCTTGGGTGAAGAACGACGGGATGATGTTGAGCGCTGAAATCCACTTATAGGCGACCGAATACTGCCCGACCATCTTCGCGCCGTGAAACGGTTCGATCAGGATCACGTCGATCTGGAAAAAGATGGTGGCGAGAAAGTGATTCAGCATCAGGAACCAGCTTTCGCCCGCCATCATGCGAATCATGGGCAGGTCGATCATTCGTAGGGGCGCACGGCCGTGCGCCCCTACATCAGAATTGCGGGTGCGCAGCATATCGCGCCCATTCCAGAGCAGCAGCGCCAGCGTCAGCACGTTCGAGACGATGCTGACCGCCGCCAGCCCGATAATGCCGAAGCCGCCGAGCAGAACCAGCAGCCCCAGCACCGCCTTGTTAATCGTCGCCACAGTCGCGACTGTAGCAGGCACCTCGGCACGCTCGAAGGCGTAATAGAGCGCAGTCAAGCCGGTGCTGAGGCTGTTGGGCAGCAGGCCGATGTAGAGAATCAAAATCGCGATCAGCGCGGCGTCGTTGATGGGCGGCGTGACGGTCGCCTGCCGGACGGAGAGGAAGCCGAGCAGCAGCGGCACGCCCAAAATCGCAAGGCCGATACGCATGGAACTGGTATTGAAGAAGATGTGTGCCGCTTTTGAGCGGTCGCGCGAGACTTCGCGGGTGAGGTAGAGGTTCAGGCCGAAATTGGTGAAAATGTCGAACCAGACGAAGATCACGCCCGCGTAAAAGTACCAGCCGGAATCGGTCGGGCCGAGGATGCGCAGCATGACCACCGCGAACATGAAGTCGATGCCGCGATTGAACAGGTTGAGGATGATCGGCGCGACGCTGTTACGGGCGACGCGCACGGTCGCGTTGGCTTCGTGCGCCGCCCCCATGATCAACCGCCACAGCCAGATACCGAGCGCGAGGACGATCAGCACCGCCGCGATGAAACTGGTGAACATGCCGAGTTGGAAGCTCTGCGGGCTGTAAACGAGGCGGACGGTCCAACTGCCTGCGCCGGGAAGCTGAATCTGCTGCAAATCCCCGGCATAGGGCGCGAGAGCCGCCTGCTGTTCCTGATCCTTTTCCGCGCCCTGCGGACGAACGTAAGCGCGCCAGCCGGGCGAATAGGTTTCGCTGACGACCAGCGCGGAATCGAGAGGATTCGAAACAATAATCTCAATCGTTTTTTCGCGTCCACTGTCGCCGGTGAGCGTCACCTGAGGCTTGACGGTGCTCTCGCTGACCGCCTGAATGAGCGGCGCAGCGTGCATTCGCTGCCAGATACGGACGGCTTTATCTTCATACGTCAGTTTGTAACCGGGATCCTCAATCGTGGTAGTTGTGTCGCTGATGACGTAGCGCACGCCGAGCAGATCGAGAATGGGCGAGGTGAGTGCCTTATGTGGGTCGAAGCCGTCGTTATAGCCCGTGTAAATCGGCGCGATGCGGTTGTACTCCAACTGCACCTGCGGCGCGAGCTTCTGCATCAAATCAACGTAGGCTTTGGGGATGATGCTCTCGTAGCCGCGAATATCACGCAGGCCGTAGCGCATCCCCAAATTGGCGTTGAACAACTGCGAATTAGCGTGCGTCGGGTCTTCGAGAGTGGTGTAGCGCCACTCTCCCGGCTGATTTTGCAACCAGGCAATCGCGGGCGGCGTATAGTCGAGCAGCGCGGGATCAGCGGCAGGATTGAAGCTGTAGGAGGCGATCATCAGGTCGGCAGCGATGAGAAGCACCGCAAAGATACCCCTCACCCCGGACGAACCAAACGAAGGTTCGTCCTCCCCTCTCCCACGCAAGCGGAGAGAGGGGAAAAGAAAAACCAGTCCTGATAACAAGATCATCACGCCGAAGAGCAGGACGTTGACGGCTTCGTAGCTGTAGAACATGCGCGCATCGCTGAAAGCGGCGGGTGCTTTGGCGAGGCCGTTCAAAACGCGCTCGACCAGCGGCGCGATTTGCGGATAGAACAGCCGACTCGCAAGCAAACTGATCAGGGTCAGCGCGCCGATGGCAACCAGCGCAATCCCGAAGCGCTTGGCCCACTTTTCCGCCGAGTCCAGCAGCGAATCGATGCCGAAGCCTGCCAGCAGCGCGATGCACAGCGTCAGCGGAAAAACCCAGCGGAAGGGCGAATGTAACTGGTTGATGCCCGGCAGGATGTAGAGCAGCGCGTAGGTCGGCAGGCCGAACATAAAGGTCAGCGACGCGAGACCAAGCAGTGCCATGATGATCTGGTGGACAGTGCGGCGGCGAATCAATCCGTAGAGCGCCAGCGCCAGCGGCAAAATGCCTACATAGAGCGCGCCCTCGGCATAGTTCTTGATGCCGAAGTCGATGGTCGTGAGCGGCTTTCCATCCGCGCTGGTGACAGCGGTATCGGTCAGCGACACGCTTTGCCCGCTGAACACATCCAGATAACCGTGATGCGACGGATTGCCGTAGAAATTGGGCATCAGGAACTGGATCAGGTCGCGCTTGGGGTGCGCCCATTCCAGCACCTGGCTGAGCGTGGCGCTGTCGGTGCGGAAGTTATTCTGCGCTGCTTCGAGCGTCGGGATAAACTGAATCGCGCCCAAGCCCATACCGAGCGCCAACATCGCCGCGATAAACAAGCCCCGACCAACCACATCCCGTAGGGGCGAGGCGTGCCTCGCCCGCCACCAGCGATAGATCAGCCGAGCAGCGGCGTAATAGGCGGAAACGAGCAGCGTGTAGTAGGTGATCTCGACGTGACCCGCCAGCACGCAGCAGCCGAGCGCGCCCGCCCCAATTGCCAGCCAGGGAATCGAGGCCGGGCGTCCGCGCAAAAATACCTGCTGGCGAATGATGAACTCGATCATCAGCAGGATCAGCGGCAGCCAGACCGCCGCCGCCACGATCATCGGGAAGACGGCGCTGATGACGAAAAAAGCGCTCAGTTGGTAGACCACGCCCGCGATCAGCGATCCGGTTCGCTGAAGGCCAAGTCCACGCGCGAACAGGAACATGAAAATCCCCGCCAGCCACAACTGACTAACCATGAACCAGCCATAAGCCGCAGCCAGCGGCAGGACGTAGTAAATCACGCTGAAGGGGTAAAGCGTCGATTGCTGCCCGGCGGCGAAAAAGGGAATGCCGCTGAATTGATAGGGATTCCAGAGCGGGAACTCGCCCTGGGCGATGCTCTGGCGGATGAACGACTTGAACTGGAAATTCTCCAGCACCAAATCGGAGACGAGCGCGTTATAGGGAACCGCCGGAGCGCCGACCTGATCGCGGTAGGCGGCATACGGCTGATACTGGTAGAGGTTGTCGGCGGGGAGCAGCGTTTTGCCGCCAACCGTCTGCTGCCAGAACAAAATCAGCGGCAGCAAAAGCAGCAGCAAAACGATAGCAATATCGGGTAAACGACGACGCATCAGCACTCCGCAGCGTTTAAAAAAACGCCCCAACTATACGCGGATGGGCTGAACTTGTCTAGCTTCGGGCTGGATGGTCGTCAGACTCAGAGTACCCCTTTCTACGACCTTTGGCGGGCGCGAAGTTCGCGCATTTCGCGGCGCACCCCTCAAGTTTCTGCCATGAATCCGCAATTGCAGGATTTTTTATTCATAAATATGAGTTCCGAGTGAAAGGTCATGAAATGGTTTCTGTTGTGTAAGTACTGCATCAATCCTGTTAAAGATAGACTCGCTCATAGCAAAGTCCATCCGAGGCTCTAATCTGCGCCCAGCCTTGAATTCCCGATAATCCTTGCCATGCAGCGGAATTGGATAACGTCCCGACCACGTCACATAATGCTCCAACATTTTCAGTAATCCCGCTTCGTCCGCGCCTAAGGTAATGCCAGCCTTCCCTGCTAATGCACATAAATCGTGGATTTTCAAGCTTTTATCTACCTTCTCTCTCGAAACCAGTTCCACCTTGCCTGCAACAATGACACCTTTCAACGCATTTTCAATTGCATAGCCCATCATCATTAGAGCAGGATAGATCTGATTTTTGCCAATCTCGTTTTCACGTTCGCTAGGAACAGCCTGACCAGGTCTAAGCTTACTGGTAACCTCACTCTCCATTTTGTAGACACGATCATATTCTGAATAGAGCAGTCGAGCCGATGTCAGTGCCGTGACAGCACTTTCTCTCCAGTAGTAGGGATCCTTACCGTTATTCATTCCTCCCGCAGATGCCATGACGTTTGCCTCCAAACAATAGACTCTACTATCATTCGCCTACTTGCGTAATTATAGAACTTGACAACAAATGCCTTTTTCGTCGCGGCTATCCCTTTCTGTTACCCATTGATTCTGGGTGAGGGCGCAGTGGACTCGCTCAGAATCAATGGTCGGCATAACTTCTTTTCTATGACCTTCAGAACATCCCCACCTGCTTCACCACCCCGCGTTGCGTATCCCAATCAAGCGGTCATAATTATACGCAGATCGAATGAACGTCATTCTGTAACGAGGGGTAAGCATTTCATGTCTGAACTGAACATCAACCTCGACGCAACCGTCGAGTTTCTGGTCGGCCTGCTCAAGACGCCCAGCCCCACCGGCTACCATGTCGAAGCGTCACACGTGTATGAGCGCAGGCATAAAGACAGTATCCGTGACACGACACACCTGATCGCGCGTTATCTGCTGGATGATCGAGAATAAGAACGGCAGTTAAAAGTAGAAAGTTATAAAGAGGTGGATTCGATCCACCTCTCTTTTCAGATTCTTGGGAGACCTTTCATGAGCCAGCTTCGTAGACCCAGTCCGATCCGCACGGATGAGAGCGACGCATTCGCTCACCACACCATGCAGGTGCGCGTGCCGAACATCATTCGCGAGACACAAACCCTCAACCCGGATTACCCGCAGGCCATTCACGAATCGCTGGATCGGCTGCGCGAGAACATCGAAAGCGATGGGCCAATCCCCGTGATCGAAGACCCGGTCTGGCGCATCCTGCTGGCGCGGCACGTTGGCGAAAGCTGGCTCAATTCCGAATGGTTTTTCACCGAAACCTACTTCTATCGCCTGCTGATCGAGGCGGTGCGCTGGCAGAAAACAGGTCGCGATCCGTTTGCGCCCAAAAAGATCGCCGAGATTAAGGGCGAAGCCATGCGGGCGGCGCTCGACCATGTGCTGAGCCTGCCCATCGACGAGACACGCATGGGCGAACTGCTGCTCCATGCACTGTGGGGCAACCGCATCGACCTGAGCTACGCGCTGGCGGCCTCGCACGGGAGCCACTGGGAAGAAGATGATCTGCTGGTGGATGAAAGGCAGGCGGCGCTCGATCATCTGCTGCGCGCTGAACCCGGCGAAGTGCATATCGTCATGGACAACGCCGGAACCGAACTGGCAGTGGATCTGGCAATGGTAGACGGGCTGCTCGACGGGCTGGCGGAGCGGGTCATCCTGCACGTCAAGCGGCATCCAACCTTCGTCAGCGACGCGACCTACGACGATGTGCTCACCTTTCTCGCCGAAATGACGGGGCGCGGCGACCTGACCAAAGGCTTTGGCGACGCCGGGAAAGAGGTCGGGACGCGCCTGCAAGCCGCCCTGCTCGACGGTCGGCTGCTGGTCGAGCCAGACATTTACTGGAACAGCGCGTGGTTTATGTGGGAGATGCCGCCGCGCTTCGAAAGCTTCTTCGCAAACGCAGCGCTGGTGATCTTCAAGGGAGATGCCAACTACCGCCGCATCGTCGGCGACGCCAAGTGGCCGCCGGAAACACCGTTCGCGGAGGTGGTCAGCTACTTCCCCGCGCCGCTGCTGGCGCTGCGCACGCTCAAGAGCAACCCGATTGTCGGGCTGCCTGCCGGGATGGCACAGGAACTCAATGAGATTGACGCCGACTGGCGCGTCAACGGGCGGCGCGCCGTCGCGCAGTTTGCCGGGAAATAAACGCTTCC
Organism: Anaerolineae bacterium; assembly: GCA_034432495.1. Classification (GTDB taxonomy): domain Bacteria; phylum Chloroflexota; class Anaerolineae; order Aggregatilineales; family Phototrophicaceae; genus Flexifilum. The sequence continues at coordinate 20,153 of DAOUCB010000066.1, forward strand.
CATTCGCGCAGCCGCTGGCTGGCAACCGCTGGCAAAAATCCGTGTAGGATTAAGTTCGAGCGGATAGAAATCCTGCGCTGCCCTGCTAACGCCAACCGAAAGGCCGATGATGCGAACGTTGACCTCATTTCGCTTTGCTGCATTCCTGCTTACTGCCCTGCTGCTAATCACGGGGAGCAGCTTGCAGGCACAGGCGACCAAACCCGATGCCACGCCAATCTTCACAGCCATTCACATGCTCAGCAAAACTGAGGGCTGGGCGGTCGTGACCACCCCCAACCCACGCACCGATTCCTATGCCGTGCCTGGACAAATCTATCCGGCGACGCTGGCCTCCCTGCTGCACACCAGCGATGGCGGTCTCTCATGGACGGACGTGACCCTCGCCATGCCAAGTGGGCTGCCGCCGCAGGGCGTCTATGGCTGCGATTGCAGCGATAATGGGCTGGCAGGCTTCTTTTTTCTCGATAACCAACACGCCTGGCTGATGCTCAACGACGTTGGGCTGCCGCAAAATCAGATTTTCAACGGCATCAGCGTGCGCGCCACCGACACGAGTGGTCAGTCGTGGCAGCAAAGCCATCAAGCTCTGGGCGGCCCGTTTGTGATCACCTCCAGCTTCATCGACGCACAACGGGGCTGGCTGCTGGTCGGCGGTGTCCCCTCGATTGACGGTGGGAGTCAACCTGCCTTGCTGTATCGAACGAGCGACGGCGGCATGAGATGGACGCTGATTGCCGACGACGGCAGTCAGCCGCATAGTGACGACCGCAGCGGCGATGTGGTCGCGCCAATCAGCACGCTGGAGAGCGGCGTCACGCCAAAGTACCATTTGGAGATGAAATTCGAATCGGCGAGCAGCGGCTGGATGCTGACGACCTATTATGATCCGCCGGGGACGGATGTGCTGCATACGACCGACGGCGGCGTAAGCTGGAGCGCCATCGATCGGCCTGAGATGCTGAACGACTTTTGCGGCCTGTCCCAGTTGAAATTTGGCGCGCCGGGCGAACTGCTGTTACTGGCGTCGTGCTACCCGACACGGATGCTGATTCACAGCAGTGACGATGGTCAAAGCTGGCAGAGCACAGCACTTCCCGACAATCTGTTCCCGTACACCGATTGGCCGCAGCTTTTTATGCTGAATATGACGACGGGCTGGGCGCTGGGCTGCGACAGCGAGATCAAGCCCGACAACTGCGACGCGTCGGCAGCGCCGTTCCTGTTTAAGACGGTGGACGGCGGCGCGACTTGGCGTAAAATCGGCGCACTGCCGGAGGCACTCACTCCGGCGACCTTCGAGTATGGCGTGCAAATCGTGCCAAAGTTCGATTTTGTCGATGATCAAACGGGCTGGGCGATTGATGCATCGGGCGAGCTGTTATCAACGCACGACAGTGGGAAAACGTGGACAGCGCTTGATCTGGTGATCGGATAAAGCTAACAGAGTCATTCACGTGGCGTTTCGAAGTCGAACCCCGCAATTGAAATTAAAAGGGGCGACCGAACTGGTCGCCCCTACAGATTGACAGCCAAGCGGCTACTGAATACTCGCCTGTACCATTTGCAGCTTGATTTGCGCGGCAGCGAAGGACGCGGCGGCGACGTTGGCGTTCGCCAGTTCGGTCGCAAGCTTGGTTTGCAGGCCGTTCGAGTTGCAGGCGAACTGGAAGTTCGTCCAATCGGTGCGCAGCGCCGCAAGGCCACTGTTGATCAACTGAACGGCATCGCGCAGATCGGCAGATGCCTGCATATCGGACTCAGGGATGAACACGCTATCCGGGATGTTGGGGATGACGGTGGTGCTGCACCCCTGTGTCGAACCGGAAGTCTGTACATCATTCCAATACTGGACGAGCAGCGTACTCGCGCCGCGCGGCGCGGTCACATCGTCCACGATATTGAAGAGCGCGGGAAGCTGCGACTTGATGCTGGTCTTGACCGCCGGGTCGAGCGCCACTGTTGGCGGCTGCGACGTGAGGATGCTGCCGGGTGTGGTGACGACTTCCGGCGACGCACCCGCTGCCGGCGCGCTGGTCGGCGCGTTGGGGGCTTCCGTCGGCGGAACTGCTGTATCTGCCGGGACTTCGGTCGGTGGAACGGCGGTCGCCGTCGGTTCGGCGGCTTCGGCGGCAGTCAGCTTCAGTTCCAGCGGATCGAGCACCTGAAGGGCGGGCAGCAGCAGTTGGAACGTCTCCTGCGCTTCGGTCGCGCCGAAGGTCGCGCCATTGTTGCAGGCGTCGTCGTAACGTGCTTTCGCCGTGACGAGGCTGGCCTGAGCGGTATTAAGGTCGGTGACAATCTCGGCAACGTCCGGGAACGAATACCGATCCGCCGGATCGAGGTGATAGGCGGTGGGGTTGTTAAAGTAGGCGATGCAGCTCAGCGGCTGATTCTGAATGACGTTGAGCAGTTCCGTTTGCAGGTTGCGCGTATCGCTTTTGACGAGTTCGAACGACTGGCGCACGCTCGCGACCACTGCCGCGTGCGAATTGGTACTGCCGAGGAGCCGGCCTTTTAATTCGCCGCGCATGAAAAACAGGACGATCAGGATGATGAGCGACACCGTCAGGCCGATGAGGATGCGAATGGTGCGACCAATCGGCGCACGGCTGCCGAGTTCGCCGTCTTCCTCGATCTGCTTGAGCAAATCGACGACATCCTCTTCGTCCCCGGCGTTAATGGCGCGCTCGACAGCCTTGTACATGCCCAGCGAATAGGCGGCGGCGGCGCGCACGCGAGGATTCTTGTCTTTCTGGTAGACTTTGACCAGTGCAGGTACAGCGTCAGCAGCAGCGGCTTCACCCAGAAACTCGGCAGCCTCACGGCGTTTGCCAGCGTTCTTCGAGCGAAGCTGAGCGATCATCACCTCGATTTTTTCTTCAAATGCGTTTGGCTGCGCATCTATATCAACCATCAAATCTGCTCCGCTGTGTCGAAAACGAAGTACCGGGTACCGAGTACTGAGTAAAAACAAAGTGCTGGCGCTGAGCACGCGAAACCAGTTTCGCGTACTGAAAATGAGTAAAAGTGATTCTAACGTGCGACCTGCCGGAAAACGTGTAAACTATAAATAAGCATAATCGCTGAGCAGCGAATTCAGAATTTAGCGCGGAAAAATGCAGCGTCTGTTCTGTTGCAGGACACGCTCAGCACATGTGCCTCAGCACTAAATATACGGCATCTATGCGAAGATCGAAAGTAAGGCTTTAGGCACTGAAATCGTCAATACCATATTGGACTGATTGGACTCATCATTGGGTCGAACGTCAATGTTAGGTTAATTAGATTGCAACCCCCCAAAATTCGACTCCGGAGCGCGGTATGTTAAGCACAAACCTGACTATCCCGCTGGATCGCGATAGTGAAGAACCGATCTATCGCCAGTTGATCCGGCACATCCGCGCGCAGGTCGAAAGCGGATCGCTGGGGGCGGGTACGCGCCTGCCTGCCAGCCGTGATCTGGCGCGGCAGTTGAACATCAGCCGCATCAGTGTGGTCAATGCCTATGCCGAACTGCGCGCCGAAGGCTACCTGAGCGCGCACGCGGGGCGTGGTACTTTTGTCGCGGGTGACCGCGATGCGGCGACGACGCCTCCTCCGCCCGCCAGTCACCAGACGCAGAACAACAACGAACCGACCACCCTGCCGGATCGTTCGCTGCGCGAGATGATGCGGCTGGCACGAAAACCGGGCGTGATCAATTTCACAAGCGGCGCGCCGCCCGCCGAATTTTTCCCTGTACAGCACCTGCGCGACGCCATCAATACGATCATCGACCGGGACGGCGCGCGCGCGCTGACTTACGAAGTCACCGAGGGGTTTGGGCCGCTGCGCGGCAGCGTGCGCGATTACGTCAGCGCGCTGGGAATTCGCTGTAATACCGATCACATCCTGATCACGGGCGGAACGCAGCAGGCCATCGACATGATTGTGCAGGCGGTTCTCGCCGAGGGCGACCTGCTGGTGACGGAGAGTCCGACGTACATCGGCATGATCGACATTGCACGGACGCGGCGCGTGCAGATACGCAGCGTCTGTTCGGATGATGATGGCATTCGGCTCGACATGCTCGAAAACTTCATCATCGACAACCACCCCAAACTACTCTACGTCATGCCGACCTTTCAAAACCCCACCGGGCGCGTGATGCCGCTGCATCGCCGCCGCCAACTGATCAACCTTGCAACCGAATACAACGTGCCGATCCTTGAGGACGGCGTGTATCACGAATTCCGCTACGAAGGCGAACAGCTTCCGCCGCTCAAGGCGCTCGACGAAACTGGCATTGTCATCCACGCCAGCGGCTTCACCAAGAATCTGCTGCCGGGGATGCGTATCGGCTACGTGATCGCTGACGGGCCGCAGTTTGAGCGCATCGTTCGCGTCAAACAGGCCGCCGACATTTCGACGCCGGGTCTGAATCAGCGGGCGATCCACCTGATGCTGGAACGCGGCGTGCTGGCGCAGCAGCTGGAGCGCAACAATCGCGAGATGCGCCGCCGCCGCGACATCGCCCTGGCAGCAGCCTCGCGTCATCTGCCGCCAGGGAGCCGCTGGAACGTGCCGCAGGGCGGGCTGTTCCTATGGGTCGAACTGCCGAAAAGCGGCCCCACCGCCGCCGAACTCTACATCTCGGCGATCCAGATGGGCGTGGCCTACGGCATTGGCAACATGTACTTCACCAACGGCAGCGGCAGCTACAACATGCGCATCAACTTCACGGCGCAGAAAGCCACCGAGATCGAGGAAGGCTTCCGCCGCTTGGGCAAAGCATGGCGCGAACTTGCCTGCGATTACGCCGACATGGAAAAATCGCCGCTGATGTAGGCGAAACGAAGTGCTGAGTACCGAGTGCTGAGTGCTGAGTAAGAACGGCCTCATCTCATGAATATTGCGATCTTCGCGGACATTCACGGGCGCATATTACTCTGCTTCAAACTGTGCGCACGCTGGGAACGCGAAACAGGCGAGAAGATCGACCTCGTTTTGCAGGCGGGTGATCTCGGCGCGTATCCTGACATCACACGACTCGACCGTGCCACGATCAACCATGCGCGCAGCGACCCCAGCGAACTCGGATTCGCGAATGATTTCGTAAAGTGGCACGAGGGCGTTGCCAAAGAACTCGCGCAAACAACGTTCCCGCTGATCTTTGTGCGCGGCAATCACGAAGATCACGCGTGGCTGGACTCACTCGAAAAACAATCGAACGAAGCGATTTTCCCAATTGACGCCTATCGGCGGATTTTCTGCCTGAAAACAGGTATCCCCTATCGCTTTCAAAAGGCCGACGACGCGATCACGATTCTCGGCATTGGGCGGATTGGCGCAGCTATCGGCACGCGCAATCCCTACGAACCAAAGTATATTCAAGCCTATGAGCAGGAAGAGCTTTATCGCCCTGGCAAACTGGCCTGCGATCTTCTGCTGACGCACGACATCGCGCTCGATTCCGTCAAAGTGAACCAGGGCATGGAGGAAATTCGGCTGGTGCTGGATGCCGCCAAACCCGTCTACCATTTTCACGGGCATACAGAAGAACCATTCACGGTGCGTCACGACAGCAACGGCGTGACTGAAGTGATCAAGATGGCGGATTTACACTGGGACAAGAGCAAAGGACTTGAAGCAGACGCGATGGGTATTCTGCGCTGGCAGAACCGCGAACAGCAGCGCTTTGAAATGATTGAGGCGGATTGGCTGCACGAATATCATGCGCGAAGTTGGCGCAGCATTCGCTAAGGTTCAACGCGGGTATTTCCTATCAGGGAATTTCCGTTATAAAGTAAGCAGATATTGCACTTCATTGCATAGGATAAACCATGAATGCTGCTTACTTCCGCCGCATGATCGATTACAGCTACTGGGCGCATCGCAAGGTCTGGGGCTGCATTGAACCCCTCAGCGACGAGCAGTTCAAGCGTCCGTTTGATTACTCGATTGGCTCGATTCACCAGCAAGTCGTTCACACAATGGACAGCGAATGGCTCTGGCTGCGGCGCGTGCGCGGCGAACAGCCGGACGCGGTGCTGAGCCTCGAAGGCTTCCCTACGAAAGAGAAAGTTCGGACGCGCTGGGACGAAATCGAGGCAGGCTGGAAGGAATTTACCGCCGCGCTGACCGACGAACAGGTCATGCAGACGATTGAGTACACCAGCGTCAATGGGGTGATCAAGCGCTCCCAGCCCATGTGGGAAGGTCTGGCGCAGATCATCAACCACGCCACCGATCACCGCGCGCAAACGCTGGCGCTGATTCATCAGGTGGGCGGCGCAACGCTCGCGCAGGATTTCATCTTCTATAGCTGGGAAAATCCCGTCGGCGAAGCGGCAGAGTAGCTGAAAAGCTATTTCACCGCAGAGGACACCGGAAAAAGATTCAAAAACGCAAGGTCTGTGTCTTGTCGCCAGATGAAAACAGGCGTATCCTAGTGCCTGGACGTGTAAACGTCCCGCGATGAGGCTCGCGTTACACCGACGAGGTTGATGGCTTCTATCCAGCAGGTTGTGGATAGAGGCCATTTTTGTTGCTAGGAGAGTCAGGATGATCGCGCGACTGCGCACGGACGATTTTTTCTTATTTCTGAAGATGCTGGTCAAGTGGGGGGCGCTGGGGAGCGCTGTCGGCGTGCTGGCAGGGACGGCTTCGGCGGTCTTCCTGATGAGCCTGGCGTGGGCGACCAATTTTCGGCTGGCGAACCCGGCGCTGCTGTTTCTGCTGCCGCTGGGTGGGCTGCTGGTCGGCTGGATTTATCATCGCTTCGCCGGAACAGCGGCACGCGGCAACAATCTCGTGATCGAGGAAGTCCACACCAACGGGTCGCTGATTCCGCTGCGCATGGCTCCCTTTGTGCTGTTCGGGACGGTGGTCACGCATCTGTTCGGCGGGTCAGCGGGACGTGAAGGTACGGCGATCCAGATGGGCGCGAGTCTGGCGGATGGTCTGCGGCGAGCGCTCCGGCTCAACCCCGATGATCGACGGCTGATGATCATGGCGGGCATCGCGGGCGGCTTTGGCTCGGTCTTCGGGACGCCGATGGCAGGTTTCGTCTTCGGCATGGAGGTGCAGAGCGTCGGGCGGATTCGCTACGATGGCATCATTCCGTGTCTGGTCGCGTCGGTCGTCGGCGATTTGGTCACGCGCGGGCTGGGCGTCAAGCATTCGGTCTATCCAGTGCTGGCGAACTTTGAGATCGAGCCGGTGCTGCTGCTCAAAGTCGCCATCGCGGGGATTGGCTTTGGGTTGTGCAGCATCCTGTTCGTCGAACTGATCCATCGCATCAAGCACTGGCAGAGCCACTGGATCAAGTATCCGCCGCTGCGCTCGTTCGTCGGCGGGTTGGTGATTGTCGGGCTGACGCTGTTGGTCGGCACACGCGATTATCTGGGGTTGAGCCTGCCGCTGATTCAGCAGAGTGTCAGCGGGACGGGCGTGGTGACGTTCGCCTTCCTGCTCAAACTGGTGTTCACGGCGATCACGCTGGCATCCGGCTTCATGGGCGGCGAAGTGACCCCTCTGTTCGTGATCGGCTCGACGATGGGCTATACGCTGGGGCTGGCGTTGGGCGTCGATCCGGTGCTGATGGCGGCGATTGGCTTTGTAGCAGTGTTCGCCGGGGCGAGCAATACGCCGCTGGCCTGTTCGCTGATGGCGATAGAACTGTTCAGCGTGGGGGGAAGCTCGGCGCTCTACATCATCGTCGGCTGTGTGGTCGCCTATCTGGCGTCGGGGCATCGCGGCATCTACAACACGCAAATCGTCAACGCGCCGAAGTCAATGGGAGTCGATGTGCTGGCGGATGAGCCGCTGCATGTGCTGGCGGAGCGGCGAAGCAAACACGCAAACGGCAAGGTCACAGCGACGGAAGTCGCCCCGGCAGACGGCGATTAAAGGCGATCACACCCTTTCGGGCTGTTACAATGGCAGCGCTGACATTAGCGAAAGGACTGCACGATGAAAGCGATGGTCATGACAGCCTACGGATCGGTGGACGGGCTTCAGCTTCAAGAGGTTGAAAAGCCGACGCCGAAAGCCAACGAGGTGCTGATCCGCATCCATGCGACCACCGTCACCACCGGGGACTGCGAAATCCGAGGGTTGAGGCTGGCGCTGTGGATCCAAATCCCGATGCGGCTCGTGCTGGGGCTGAGAAAACCGAAACCGAATATGATTCTGGGGACGGAACTGGCAGGCGTGGTTGAAGCAGTGGGCGGGGATGTCAAACGCCTGAAGGTAGGCGACGCCGTATTTGGATCTGCCAGCCTGCGCTTTGGGACAAATGCCGAGTATAAATGTCTGCCAGAAGAAGGCTTTGTCACCCTCAAGCCCAGCAACATGAGTTTCGAGGAAGCCGCCACCGTTCCCTTTGGTGGACGGGATGCGCTCCATTTTCTGCGCATCGGCAATGTTCAGCGCGGCGACAAGGTGTTGATTGTGGGCGCGGGCGGGAGCATCGGCACCTATGGGGTACAGCTTGCTAAATATTTGGGGGCGGAAGTCACAGGCGTGGACAGCGGAGAAAAATTGGAAATGGTGCGCTCGATTGGCGCAGACCATGTGATTGATTACACGCAGGAAGATTTCACCCAAAGCGGCGAGCGCTATGACGTTATTTTTGAGACGGTGGGCAAGAGTTCGTTTTCAGGGGGTCTGCAAGCGCTCAAGGAAAAGGGGCGCTACGTGCTGGCAAACCCCAGCCTGTCGGATATGCTGCGCGCGAAGTGGACTTCAATGCGAAGCGATAAGCAGGTGCTCGTTACTGCGTCCGGCGGCAAAGTCGAGGATCTCATCTACCTGAGAGGTCTGATTGAAGCAGGGGAGATCAAAGCAGTGATTGACCGACGCTACCCGCTCGCCGAGACTGCCGAGGCACACCGCTACGTCGATACGGGACGCAAGCAGGGCAACGTCGTCGTGGTCGTCGTGCCTGATACTGAAGGCTGAGTCGGCGGTTGCGCCGCTCAAAGCAATCTAGGCGCTGGCGAGTTCGCCATGCTGTCGAGCGCAGCGCTCAAGGGCACGCTGAGCTTCGCGGACGTTAATCGTCGGCGCGACATCGGTGTAAAAGTGAGCGGCTGTGGCCTCGACTGCTTTCTGTCCGGTGGGCGAGGTATCCGCCAGATTGAGCACGTAGTCGGCTTCGTTCAAGCCCTCAATCGGTTCCAGCTTGATTTCGGTGACATTCTCACGACGGACACGTTCCAGATTGATGCGACGCTTGTCGGCATCAGCGGCGCGCGCGCTGTCCATCGCTGAGGCGTAATAATCACGAATGCGAGTTTCGAGTTCGATGGCGAAGGTCAGAATCGAGCCGAAGCTGTTGAGTGAAGTCATGGGACGTTCCTGAAAAACAGTTCAAGGGAGAAAGTGATAAGCAGGCTGATTGTAGCCGATCAGGACAGATAAATCCGCCCTGGGTTTCAGAGAATCGAGTTAGCTGAGCAGTTCCAGACGCTTTGCTTTGTATTCCGCTTCTGTGATCAGCCCAGCGTCGAGCGCATCCTTGAGTTCCTGAAGCTGCTGCGCCAGCGGGATATGGTCAGACTGGGAATGATTATGCCGGGATGCGCTTACGCCGACTCCCTTTCCGCCTGCTTCGACCAGCGCTTCCAACTGCTCGGCGCGCGCCATCTGCTCGGCGCGCTGTGCCGCAGCGGCTTTGGCTTTGCTTTTCTTGTCCGAATCCTGCGTTGAAGACAGAAATGTAAATAAGCCGATGAGGAACAGCACGACATAGCTGATGCCACCAGCCTTAATAATGTCGTCGCCGACCTCGCGGGCGTTTTGCTCCCCATCCACACAATGGTACGAGATGCTTGTGGTGCTGGAGCCGGGGACGGTGTAAGTCGAATACTCGGCGGTCAGCGTCTCATTCGAACTGCAAACCGCAGCTTGCATGATGCTCTTGAGAAGCGGCGCATTGTCCAGCGGCATGATGATCGCCGGGGCAATGATGAAAATTGTCAGGATAGTGAACGCAAGTACGATCAATACAGCGCCGAAAATTCTCATCAGCCGTTTCATAACGCCCCTTTTCGAACATGGGATAACAGCTTATTTTATAATGAAATCACGAACCTGACGGAACAAATTCCCCGACCGGCGCGTCCCCCGGCTCTTCTTGATGTGCTGCCCTGTTCAGCGGGTTAAGCGGAGCGCATTCAGCACCTCGTCGCGCGTTTCGACAGACGATTTGCCACTGGTGTAGAAGGTGAATTTCGCCAGCCGCACATTCGAGGGGTTTTCGATGAAATAGCGATTCATCTCATCCATCTGCGCCGCCGCTTCTGCCGGGAAATCAGGGAAGCCGAGGCGAATGCGCTCATGGAGGATGAAAACCGACTCGTCGGCATCGGGCGAAGGCAGCAGCAAAATCACGTAGGGGTAGGGCGCGAGTGCCTGCCGCGCGCGTTCAGCATAATCGGGGTCTTCATAAACCGACTGCCCTGCGCCAAAAGCCAGCACATGGTTGGTGGGATAATCCGCCAGCATCCGCTCGACGCTGTAAATCTCGAAGGGCTTCCAGTAATCGAGCATGGCCTTCATGCCGCTGTCCATGAACAACTGCTGCGCTTTGCCGTTGTCATAGCCGATTTCGGCATAGTATTCCTTGCGCAGATCGTCAAGTTCGAGCCAGGGAATAGCGAGCGTTTCGCTGAGGAGCTTCGCCAGCGTGGTTTTGCCCGTGCCGCTGGGGCCAATCAAAATGATGTTGGTGTCGAGCAAAAGTTATTCTCCTGACTGACGGTCGTAGTTGCGCTTGATCATGCCCGTATAGCGCGTCATGCCAAGTCGATCATAAAAAGGCTGCACGTCGGCGTCGCAGATCAGGTCGATCATGTAGATGTGCGCTAACTGGTCGAACATGCGCCGCATCAGTTCTGTGCCGATGCCCTGCCCCTTGTAAGCGGGCAGGACTTCAAGATGCGGAATATAGGCTGCCAGCACGCCATCAGTGATGGCGGTGACATAGCCCACCACAGCCCGATCATCCAGCGCCAGGACGACATGAGCGCTGCCCTGAAGCACGCGCAGATGCGTTTCCGGCGAAGGCGGATTGGGCCAGCCGACGAAAAAGCCGCCGCTCAGATGGTCAGCACTGATGCCGTCGAGGGAAGTACTGTAGGAGATCATGTCAGTAAAGAGTACTGAGTACCGAGTACCGAGTTTTTGCTTTTCACTCAGCACTCAGCACTCGGTACTCAGCACTTCTTTATTAGAGCCAGCGTTCGATCAGGATTTTCTTATCGGTGTAGAACTCGACGCCATCCATACCTTGACCGTGCAGGTCGCCGAAGAACGATTCCTTCTGTCCGCCGAAGGGGAAAGAAGCGGTCGCGGCGGCGACGCCGATGTTGATGCCGATATTGCCAGCATTGACGCGATACTTGAAGTCGCGAGCGTACTTACCATCGCTGGTGAACAGGCTGGCAGCGTTCCCGTAACGGCTGGCGTTGATGTAGTCAACCGCAGTATCAAAATCAGGCGCGTGCATAATCGAGAGCACCGGCCCAAAGATTTCGTCTTTGGCAACAGTCATGCCGGGCTTGACGTCATCGAGGATGGTAGGGCCGACGAACGACCCATCTTTAAAGCCTTCGACCTGCTTGCCGCGCCCGTCGAGGACGATCTTCGCGCCCTCGTCGATACCCTGCTGGATCATCTTCTCAATGCGTTCACGGGACTGCGCCGAAATAACCGTGCCCATCTGGGTCGTTTCTTCGAGGCCGTAGCCGACACGCAGACTGGCAGCGCGTTTGACCAGTTCGGCTTTAAGCGGTTCGTAAGCATCACCGACGGCGACGACGACCGAGCCAGCGAGGCAGCGCTGCCCCGCGCAGCCGTAGGCCGATCCCATGATGTTGGCGACGCTGGCAGCCATGTTGGCATCGGGCATGACGGCGATATAGTTCTTCGCGCCGCCCTGCGCCTGCACGCGCTTGCCATGCTTGGCACAGGTTTCATAGACAATCTTGGCAACGGGGGTCGAGCCGACGAAGGAAACGCCGACAATATCAGGATGCTCCATCACAGCAACCGAGGATTCTTTGCCGCCATGCACCAGATTGACCACGCCTTCGGGCAGGTCGAGTTCGTCAAGGATTTCGAAGAGCAAATCCATGCTCAGCGGCGTCTGCGGCGAAGGCTTGACGATGAAGGTGTTGCCTGTCGTGATCGCCAGCGGCAGGAACCACATCGGCACCATGTTCGGGAAGTTGAAGGGTGTAATCGCCGCGAAAACGCCAAGCGGCTGACGCTCCGCCGTCTCATCAATGCCGCTGCTGATGTCCTCGACCTTGTAGCCGCGCATGACTGAGGGAACGGTCGCCGCGAACTCGACGCTTTCAATGCCGCGCCGGACTTCGCCGCGCGCTTCGTCACGGGTTTTGCCGTTTTCCTTGACGACGACTTCGACGATTTCCTCGAAGCGATCTTCAAGCATCGTTTTCAGGCGGTACATATACTGCGAACGGCTGAGCACCGGGGTGCTGCGCCATTCCGGGAAAGCGGCTTTGGCGGCTTTGGCGGCGGCATCAACATCCGCAGCGGGGCTGTCTGGGACTTCGCCGATTAATTCGCAGGTCGCGGGGTTATTGACGGGGAGATAGGTGCTCGCCGAGGAGGCAACCCATTGACCGCCGATGTAATTTTTCAACTGTTTGACCATTGTATGGCTCCTGAATGAATATTTTGTTACGGGTGGTAGGTATCGAGGAATATTACCGCCGCCGGGGTGAGATTGGCAATTCTCAATCTCAAAAGAAGTACTGAGTACCGAGTAAAACAATCCTTTCTGATCAAGCTTCTTGCAGCAGCCAGGTCTCCGCTTCGGCGCGCTGAGCAGGCGGAAGGAAACGTGCCTTGACATAGTTAGTGGGCAGCGAGCGGAAAAAGGCATCGACCAGCGGCATGAGCATCGAGGCGTTGGTCAGAATGGCGAGGCGGGCGTAGCGATGCGAATCGCGCGTGGCCTGCCAGCGATGAAATGAGGAAAAAACGTAAGCGAGCGGCAGATCACGCTGTTTGAAGTCGAAGAGCATCGCAATCGGCTGTTCGGGTGGCAGCGAATCGTAGACCTGCGTCAGCAGAATAAAGAGCAAATCCACCGCATCACGAGAAGACTCGTTGAAAACAAACTCGTGAATGCCGTTCTCCAGCAGGGTGTGGACGCAGGGTTCCGCGTTGATCATACCGGGCATGGCGCATTCCTACCGATTCATTCCAGACTCCTATCAATATAGCATAAGGCGACAGAATGCACTGACAGGTGCGCTTCAGGGGCAGCAGCGCCCAGTCAGTATCCGCTCAATTGCGTCGCCCGCCGTGCCGGAAATCGTATGCCCATCAAAGTCAACGCCGGTATCGTTCGCCTGAACCCACTCCAGCAGTTCGATGGCTCGCGTATCCCCTAATTTACCCAGTGAAAATGCGCTCAGATGACGGACATCAGCATCCAAATCGTTTTTGAGCGCTTGCATCAACGGCTCTACCGCAGCGAGCGTTCCATAATCGCCAAGCAATCCCGCAACATGATAGCGGCGCTCTGGCCTATCATCGCTGAGAAAGGGCGTGAGTAACGCTGTCGCTGCTGTGGAGTCAATCTTCGCAACTGCGTAAGCGGCGTTTGCCCATAGGATTTGGTCATCAGCGCTGGCAGAAAGCAGTTCACCGAGTGCCGACAGGCATTCCGCACGGTCGATGACCCCCGACAGGGTTTCGAGGAGCTGTTCACGCTGATCACGGTTCGCCTGATAGAGTTGGCGGATCAGACTTTCAACGTCGTGCTTGGAATTGGGCATTTGCACCTGCCTTCGATAGATCGAACCGTTTACGAATCGCGTCCTAGCGCCCAACGCATCCCAAACAGGGCGAGGAAGAAGTGCATTCGGGCGACTTCCTGCGGCGTGTACAGCATGTCGTTTTCGAGCCACCACTTCGTCACGCCGACCTGCGCCCCGGCGAGAAACGCGCCGATCATATCAAGTGGGATTTTCGGCTCATTCTCGCCCAGTTTCGGCTGAAGCCCAACCGTCATCACCTGGGTGAGGTAGGACATGACCCGCAGCGTGAACTCCATCGAGCCTTTGTTACTGAGCATAACGCGGTAAAAATCAGCATACTCGGCGACGTGCTGAAAATCACTGTCGTTGCAAAAACCGCTCTCGTAGTCGGCCTCGGTCGCGTCAATCGGCATCAGTCCGTCGTGGCTCTCCACCAGTGCGTTGTAAATCTTTTCCATGCTCTTGAAGAGCAGTTCATCCTTGTCCTTGTAATGCAGATAAAAAGTAGCGCGGCTGACATTGGCGCGGTCAGTGATCTCCTGAATGGTGATGGTGTCGTAGCCACGCTCGATGATTAAATCCATCAGCGCCTGGTTCAATAACTGACGAGTACGCTCGATACGGCGGTCGGGTTTACGCAGTGTTTCAGTCATTTCTATACACCTGTCTAGTAAAATACA
>DAOUCB010000067.1:0-28503 GCA_034432495.1 Anaerolineae bacterium
GCCGACACTTGCGTGCCGACCCGACTTTTACCTGCGGAGATTGCCGCAGGAATGCTTGGATTTTCATCCATTCTTCGTCTTGTAGTTTTACGGTTCTCATGAGGCTAATTATGCCTCATCTGTCAACACGTCCTAGCCGCTTAGCACTACTAAAAGGTGCCGTAACAAACCGCATTGGTGGGCGCTAACGCTGACAGCGATAATGGGAATCCATTAGAGTAGCCAGTCTGGCGCTGCCTTGTTACAGTTAGTCTCTCAACCTATGATTCTTATCGACTAAACTTTTAAGGAGAGACATTTATGCCTGAAACCGTAAAAATGGCCGTCATCGGCCTGGGTGTGATGGGGCGTGAGCACATCAAGAGTGTTGCGACTTTGGAGAATACGGAACTCGTTGCCATTTGTGATGTTGACCGTGCTGCCGCCGACAAGTATGCTGCTGAAATGAATACGACCGCCTACTATGACTATCGAGATCTGCTTGAACATCAGCCATTGGACGCAATTCTGATCGCCACACCACATTACGATCACACGCCGATCACGATTGCAGCGCTGCACAAAGGGATTCACGTTCTGGTCGAAAAGCCGATTGCTGTCCAAGTGAAGGACGGCAACAAGATGATTGCCGCTTACGAGGAATCCAAACGGCAGTTTCCTGACCTTGTATTTAGCGCTGTTTTTATGCAGCGCACCTATGGCTACTGGCGCAAAATCAAATCGATTATCGACGGGGGTGAGTTGGGGCGGCTGATACGGATTACCTGGGTGGTGACTGACTGGTTTCGGACTCAAAAGTACTATGATGCGGGCAGTTGGCGCGCGACCTGGCAAGGTGAAGGTGGCGGGGTTTTGCTGAATCAGGCCATGCATCATCTCGATTTATACCAATGGTTTGTCGGAATGCCGAAGCAGGTTACGGGTTTTGTCGGGCTGGGAAAATATCATCACATTGAGGTCGAGGACGAAGTAACCGCCTATTTTGAGTACAAAAATGGCACAGTTGGTCACTTCATCACCTCGACTTCGGAAACTCCCGGCACGAATCGGCTGGAGATTATCGGTGACGGCGGAAAATTGATTTTCGAAGATCGGCGGCTGATGCTTTACCGCAATCGTCAATCGGCAGCCGAGCAAATCGAGCAGGGCGGCGCAAGCTATAACGATGATAATTATGAAACGCTGGATGTTCCTTTCGAGCACCACAATCAATCAGGTCACCGGATGATTATCGAGAACTTTGCCAACGCGATTCGGCATGGCGAACCGCTGATTGTTCCGGGCGTGGAGGGTGTAAATTCAGTCATGCTTGCCAATGCCATTCTGCTTTCGTCATTTGAGCGCAGGACGGTTGATCTGCCTCTGGATGAGGATGCTTACGAGCAGAAACTGCATTCGCTGATCGCAGCGTCTACCTTCAGGAAAGCCTGACCTTCCTAAGAGTCTGTTTTGTCACTGAAACGGGAGTTTGTTTCGTATGAAAATTTCCTTTATGACACTGGGTTGCCCGAATTGGGATCTGGATACCATTTGCCGCAGAGGGCGCGAGTACAACTTTGACGGTGTCGATTTTCGTGGCTATCTCGATGAAATCGACATCACTAAGCTGCCGCTGTTCACGACACACGCGGCTGAAACAAAAAAACGCCTGAATGATGCTGGACTGGAAGTTAGCGGAATCAGCACGAGTATCAAGGTTTGTGACGCTGACGCCAAACAGGCGAATCTCGACGAAGCGCGGCGCACCATCGATGCCTCAAAGCGATTGGGCAGTCAGAATGTGCGTCTTTTTGGCGGCGGCAAACTGGAAGGTTCGAGCCACGAGGAACTGGCGAAGGTCGGGCTGGACTGTGTGCGAGAAATTCTTGAACTGGATGGCGCGTCAGACCTTCACTGGTTGTTCGAAACCCATGATAACTGGATTAAGGCGGCTGATTGCACACTCCTACTGAACAAAATTGACAATCCGGCGTTTGGGGCCTTGTGGGATATGGGGCATACGGCTCGCGTGGGCGGCGAAACACCGCAGCAAAGCTACGCGGCGATTGGCCCGCGCGTTGGCTACACCCACGTGAAGGATGCCGTTTTTGACGCGGCAATCGGTGAGTGGCATTACGTTTTGCCCGGTGAAGGTCAGTTGCCGCTGGCGGAAGCGATACAACTTCTCAGGGAAAACGGCTACGATGGCTGGCTGCTGTTTGAGCAGGAAAAGCGCTGGCATCCTGATTTGGAAGAGCCAGAGGTCTCATTCCCGGCGTTTTCGCGCTGGGCGCGACCGCTGATTGCTTAGCCAATTGCAGCAGCGATTTGGTGTGGGACGTTAAGCAATCAAACTGCTGAACGTCCCGACCGGATAAATCTTCCCTCCACCCGACCGCTGTTCTCTTCCGGTTGCTGCTCGCGTGACGTGACCGGAAATACAGCGAAAAGCTGGAAAGAGCAGGTGGAATGGCGCTTTCCAGCGAATGCGTTGCAATCCTCGCAGCTTCTACCAGCGCAGCGCTTTGAATTCCCAGGTGGGATCGACTTTCTTCATCTCGATTTCGTCGTCACGCTTGCGCAGACCGCAATCCAGATAGTTCTGATGGAGTCGGGCGAGTGCCGCGCGATCCAGCTCAACACCTAAGCCGGGTTTGTCAGGCACAGCCACTGCGCCGTCTTTGATTTGCAGTTTGCCGCCGACAATCACATCGTCGGATTGCCAGGGATAGTGGGTATCGCAGGCGTAGGTCAGATTGGGAACGGCGGCGGCGAGATGCACCATCGCCGCCAGCGAGATGCCAAGATGGCTGTTGGAGTGCATCGACATGCCGCGTCCAAAAACTGCGCAAATACGCGCAAGTTCAATTGAGGCGCGTAAGCCGCCCCAGACGTGATGGTCGCTGAGAATAACATCCTCTGAACCGAGTTGAATGCTGCCTGGCAATTCAGCAAAGCTGGTCGTACACATATTGGTTGCCAGCAGCAGTTTGACGGACTGGCGTACCTGCGCCATGTTGGCTTGACCGCGCACAGGATCCTCATAATATTCGAGGACTCCTTCGAGCTTTCGCCCGTATTCGATGGCGGTTTCGACCGACCAGAGTGCATTTGGGTCGAGTCGCAGCGGCATCGACGCGCCAAATGCATCACGCAGGGCAAAGATAGCGGCGGCCTCCTGCGCGGGTTCGAAGACGCCGCCCTTCAATTTGATCGACTGAAAGCCGAATTCGTCGATCATCGCTCTGGCCTGCGCGACAACTCCGGCTGGATCGAGGGCGGCTTTTTGGCGCGCGGCATCCCAACCCGCTGCATTCGGCTGAGTCTGGAAGCCGAGTTCTCCGCCCGCGCCTTCGTATTTATAAAAGAGATAGGCGGAAAACGCGACCTGATCGCGGCATTTGCCACCCAGGAGATCGACCACAGGCCGTCCAGTCGCTTTCCCCATTAAATCGAAACAGGCGACTTCAATCGCGCTGAGGACGTGCTGCGCGACGCGCGTATCCCAGGGGAAATCGCCACGCTCCTCGCTGCCCTGCGCCAGATAGGACAAAATCTCTTGCTGAAGCTGATTGAGCTGAAACGGATCTTTCCCCACGACGACGCTCCGCACGGCGTTCAGCGCCTGTTCGATTTGACTGCTGCCAGGGACTTCGCCCAGCCCATAGAGACCGTCGCTCGATTTCAATTCGACGATCACGCGCAAGGCATAGGGCGCGTGCAAGCCTGCCGCATTCAGCAGCGGCGGATCGGTCATGGCAATCGGTGTAACAATCATCTCACTGATCTGCATAGGGACTCCAAACATAAATATCTATTCAAGTCCCGAAATAGTACCTGTATCGCTGCAAAACTCAACCTTTGCTGGCGAGATTACAACCCACATCCACGCATCTCAGCGACTTAAGACAGAGGGGCGTTTGTGAATTTCATCAAGCGGATTAGACTCAAGCGTAGAGAGCGCTGCACAAACGAAGGTGAGGCAACTGGTGAGAGAAAATCATGCGCTGGCGCAGCTTCGGCAGGGGAAGCCGAGCATTGGTTTATGGCTGCAAACCCACAGTGTCAATATTGCGCGGATCATCGCATCGCAGGAATTATTTGACTGGCTGCTGCTCGACATGGAACACACCCCGGTCGATGCTTCGACGGCAGCGACAACGCTGGCGGCGATTGCCGATGTGAGCGGCGGACGCTGTACGCCGCTGGTGCGCGTTGCACACGGAAGCATGTACCACATTAAACACGCGCTTGATTCGGGCGCGCATGGCATCATCGTGCCTATGATTAACACGGCGCAAGAGGCGGCAGATGTTGTGCGTTTCGCGCGCTACCCGCCGATGGGGGATCGCGGGGCAGGCGGTATTCTGCCACAATACGGATTCGGCACGACGAGTCATATTGAGTATGTGCAGAACGCCAACCGCGAGATTCTGGTCGCTGTGCAGATCGAATCACGCGAGGCGGTTGAGAACATCGACGCGATTGTGGCGACACCGGGGATCGATCTGATCTTCATCGGCCCCTTCGATTTGCATATTTCGCTGGGGTTGGCTCCCGGCCTGTGGAGTAACGACCCTGCCTTTCTGGCAGCGGTTGAGAAGGTGATCGCCGCCTGCCGCCGACAGGGACTCCCCTATGGAACACTGACGCCGAACGCCGAGGGCGCGAAAGCCCGTCTGGCGGACGGTTTTAAGCTGATTGGACTAGGAACTGACCTTAATCACCTACTGGGTACGCTGCACGCTCAGCGTCAACAACTGGAGCAGCCCTGATGGAACAAGCGCCGATGATTCTGGTTGTCAGTCAGATACGGCAGCAGGCGGGTGCGCTCGAAGAAAAGCTTGTCCAGCGCTATGTCGAAGGCTATCGGATCGTCTTCACCTCCGCCGACGCCGACCCGATGAACTTCGTTCGCCTGCTGCGTGACGAGCAGGCACAGATCGCGCTGTTGATTTACGAGGGCGACGACGGCGCGGATTTCCTGAGCGCGAGCGCCGCGCTTTATCCCGAAACGGCGCGCCTGCTGCTCGGTGACGGTGATTCCGCGCTCGACGTGGCGCGCCTGACTGACTGGAGGCCGCCGGAGACTCACCTGTACCCCGTTCTGGATGAACTGCTGGCAGAGTGGCGCGCTTCAGTCAACCGTTCGTTTTCGCTGGTGAGCGGCATCATGACGGTGCGGACGGTGCGGGTACGCATCAGTGACAGCCTGCATCGCGCTGCCGAAGTGATTGCACTCTCTGGCGTAGGCGATTTGATGGTGATCGACAACGACAATAATTTCGTGGGCGTACTTTCGGTCGGCGATGTGCTGCGCGCCGCCATGCCCGATTTTGACGAAATCACTGGAGAAGGCGGCACGCTGGAGCAGGCATTCCGCCTGTTTCTGCGTAAAGGCAGCGAGTTGATGTACAAACCGATTCAGCCGCTGGTGATTACGCAGCCGCTGGTCGTCGCGCCTGACGATCACGTTGCGAAAGCGGCGGCGCTGATGCTGGAAAGGAACATTCACCGCTTACCTGTCGTGAAAGATGGGCGGTTGGTGGGGACGGTGGGGCGAACGGACATCTGTCAGGCGGTCGTCGGAACGCTCTAAAGGGGATGGCATCATGGCTCACAGAATCGAGATAGCACCTGCGCGGATCGTGCTGGAGAAGGCCGAGGCTTTGAATGATCGGCTTGGGCATGAAAATCTTGGCTCGCTCTCGTATACGCATGGTTTTCTGCCCCGGCGCGAAGCACTCAAGTCGCTGCCGCCGAGTCATAAGGCATGGGACGAAATTGCGGCGGCGATCCCGGCGCTGTTTCGGACATACAGCGTGCGGCAGGCAGTGGATGAACTGCCGCTGCTGAGCGCCGACGATTTGCCCGATGAGTATATTATGCGTGCTTCGTCGCTGTTCAGTATTCTGGCGCATCTGTATTGGTACTGTGAACCGGGAGCACCGGAAAATGGCATCCCGCCGCAGATACAAATCCCCTGGGAACAAATCACACGGCGGCTGGATCGGCCTGCGCCGCATCTGTCGTTCATTGACCTGAACAGTCACAACTGGCAGTTTATCGATCCTACGCTCGAATACCCGTTTGCTGCTGAGAATCTGAAGCTGGCGATTGCGATGGCTGGGAATGAGGATGAGCGTCGCTTCCAAA
This sequence comes from Anaerolineae bacterium, assembly GCA_034432495.1. Taxonomy (GTDB): domain Bacteria; phylum Chloroflexota; class Anaerolineae; order Aggregatilineales; family Phototrophicaceae; genus Flexifilum. The sequence goes on from DAOUCB010000067.1 coordinate 6,136, forward strand.
TGGTTCCGGTTGAAATGCTCTATCGCTTCGCGCCGCTGATGGACGTCATGCTGACGGCACAGGAGGCGGTGCTGCGCGACGATCCCGAAAGTCTCAAACGCGTGTTGGTGATGATCAGCGATGAGCTTAAATTTCAGACGTTCACAACGCTGATGAAGGTCAACCCGAACCCGTACAGTGACCACTATGTCAATCCGGTGATCTGGGGCAAGACAGCGGCTCTGTTTGCTTCACCTTTCCAGCCGAACAAGGCTGTGCCGGGGCCGAGCGGCACAGCAGTTCCCTCGTTCACGACGCTCGACGTGTTCTTCGGACGGAAAAGCTATCGAACCGGCGTCGGTGATTTGACTGCGCGCACCCGTGACTGGTTTCCCAAGCACTGGCGTGACTGGCTGGAAGCCCTCGAAACGGTGTCGGTCGCGGATTATGTCGCTCAACGCGGCGACGCGATGCTCAAGGGAATTTACGACGAAGCGCGCGACGCTTACGCGGGGGAGAGCGGTTTGCTGAGCCGTCACAGGTTGAAAGCGTATGGCTTTCTTGACCTGTCGTTCAAGGCGGGGCGGGTGAAAACGCTTGGTGGAACGAGCGGCGGCTACAGCGAGCGCGTCTGGGATCGGATGGCGACGGAACTGGATGAGTCGCGGCTGGAGCGCTATGGAATGCATCCGCAGACGACGCACATGGTTTCGATTAAGCGGGTCGAGTCGGTCAGCGAGGGAGATCAGCCAGTTCGCAGAATTGTATTTGACATCGCCAACACAGGGATTCGCTATCAGGCAGGGGATCGCTGCGGGATTCTGCCCAAGAACAGCCCGGAGCTGATTGAGCGGACGCTGGTGGCGCTGCGCGCCGTAGGCGACGAAGTGATTCACCTGAATGAAATGTGGCGCTGGCATGTCAACCTGCGCGACGGTTTCCAGAACGCGGCTGAACTGCCGCTGCGCACGCTGCTTGAATTCGGACGGATACGTCCGGTGAGCCGTGCGGCGGCGCTGCATCTGTTCAGCCTGACACACAATGAGCGTTTGCGACGTATTCTCGATGCCTGGGCTGAAGACCAATGGGAACTGTGGGATTTGCTCGATCTGCTAGCAGAAGCGGGCTACAACCCGCGCCGTCTGTGGAAGGCGATCCCCGGTGACAGCGAACATATCTGCCGTCTGATACCCCCGGAACGATGGCGGCTGTACTCGATTTCGTCATTGCGGGCGGACGAACTGCATCTGACAATCGGCGGGCTGCATTACAATACCGAGAAAAGCGACGTTTCACGGGCAGACGAACGCTGGGGAACCGGATCGGGGTTTCTGGCGCGGCTGTGCGCGGGCGAAGTTGCGGGACGTATCTCGATCAAGGTGGTGCATCCGCCGCGATTCAGCTTACCGCACGATGTAACTCGTCCGGTGGTGCTGTTTGCGGGTGGGACGGGGATTTCGCCGATGCGCGGCCTGATCGACGAGCGGATGCAAACCCCCGGTGCGGGCGAGACGTGGTTGTTCTTGGGTACGCGCACACGAGAGGAATTCTACTATAAGCGCGAACTTGAACCGCTGGTCGCTGAAGGGGATCTGCATATCGTGACAGCTTTTTCGCGCGATGATGCGGCTGCTCAATTTAACCAGCAGCGCGGGACATTCGAGTTTGCAGCGGGTGAACGCGGGCATCTCGACCGCGAGTTGTTAAAAGAGGAGAATGCTCGGCTGCTGTGGGATTTGCTGCGCAGTCCCAAAGATGGCGGGCAGGGCGCGTATTTCTACCTGTGCGGACGAACGGCCTTCGCCAGCACGATCCTCGACACCATGCAGCAAATCATTGCACGCTTTGCCGACGGTACAACACGCGTCGAGCGCGATGCCAACACGCGGCAAACGCTCTATCGACTGATCGGCGAAGACCGCTTTATGCTTGAAATCTTCACCACGTATGCGGGAGCGCATTTCGCCGATGTGAAACAGCGTTACAACATTTCGGATGTGGTACTGCACAACGATGATGAGCGGGGCTACTGGATCATCGTCAGCGGGCGTGTCTACGACATGAACGCGTTCAACTCGATGCATCCTGGTGGCGCGAAGATCATACAGTCCTATTCGGGCATGGATGCCACAATTGCCTACCAGAAGGTTGAACATCACAGCAATTCCGAAGTCGATGCGATGCTGGGGATGTATGAACTGGGCGTGCTGCGAACGCCGAATTTCGGTCAGGCGTGGGGCGTGGCGCTCTCCAGCAAAGGACTGCGCCTGATTACCCTGCGCGACGCCTTTTATGCCTGGGTGGATATGCTGTATATGATTGTCGAAATCGAAAACGCGGTGCTGAACGATTTTCGCATCCGTTATGAGCCGTTCACCGACATTGAGACCGAGACTTATGTGCTGCTGACGCCGGGCAAAGCCCAGCAGCTTGGGTTGGCACATGAGCGGCTCGTCACCAATTATCTTGATCACGTCCTCGGCGTGCCGCTTGAAACCCTCTGGTCGCTGACGATAGGTCTGCTCGGTCAACCAACCCTTGATGCGCGATGGATGCAGCAGCGCTTAAGCGAAATTCGCGCCTCCGACGCTGCTGATGTTGTAACGGGTTTGGGGCAGACCCTGCGCGAAACGATCAAGGCGGATGAAGATCGACTCAACGGCAATGCTGATCGCTGGGAACGACAATACGGCACATTCTGCACTGCACTGGAAGCTGAAGATCGCCGTTTGTTGTACGAACTGAAGCTGACGGCGCGGGCAGGCGTGATGGTGTTCGAAGCGCTGGAACAGGACACGATCCGCAGAGGGAGTGAGCGCCTGCTGACAGCCTTACAGGATTTCCCCTCGGTATTGGAGGGCTTTTATGACCGCCTACAAACACGGGTTCGGGACATTCAGGAGACAGACTAGCTTCAGATTGGTCATGTCGAGGGTGCCAATTTTCGTTGACGGCAGGTGGAAGTTATGTTATGGTTCGCTCAGGAATAGTATTCACTTAGAATTAACCTCTGCTACTTAAGGATTAATGATGTCTCAACAAATGCGTGTTGCTTTAGGGCAGTTCAATGAACTGACTCATGAGCGGCTGACGTATGCCAAACAGCTCGGCGTTAGCGGTGTGCAGATGAATACACCGCTTCTGCCTGATGACCGCGGCTACTGGGAAGTCGCTGACCTGAAACGGCTGCGTGAGCGCTGTGAGAAGTACGGACTGCGCCTTGAAGCGCTTGAAAATGGCCCGCTGTACTTCCTCGATAAAGTCATGCTTGGCCTACCGGAACGCGACCAGCTCATCGAAAATTATCAGCAGACGATTCGGAATATGGGAGCGGCAGGTATCCCAGTGCTCGGTTACGGCTGGATGCCCAACTGGGTGTGGCGCACGCCGAATGAATTGGGTCGCGGCGGGGTGCGCGTGACCGCTTTTGATATGAACAAGATCGACTCTGCGCCGCTGGTGGCGGGGCTGCGTAAGCTCGACGTGCTCGAAGGGCGCACCATCGATCACGAGCAGATGTGGAAAAATTACAGCTACTTCATTAAGGCGGTGCTGCCGGTCGCTGAAGAAGCGGGCGTGAAACTTGCCATCCATCCCGATGATCCGCCCGTGCCAGAACTCGGCGGGATTGCGCGGCTGTTTTACAACTTCGATGGCTTCAAGAAAGCGATGGAAGAGGTCGGCCCCAGCCCGAATCATGGGATCGATTTCTGTATGGGCTGCTTCAGCGAAATGGGGCCGGGCGTGATCGAATCCATTCGCTATTTTGGCGAACGCGGCAAAATCTTCTACGTGCATCTGCGTGACGTGCAGGGCTGCGTGCCGAATTTTCAGGAGTGCTTTTTAGGCGAAGGCAACCTCGACGTGGTGAAGGTCGTGCAAACGCTGAAGCAAGTCGGCTTTGACGGGTTCATCATCGACGACCATGTACCGCACATGATCGATGATACCGACTGGAATCATCGCGGTCATGCGCACGCGACGGGTTATATTCTGGCGATGGTTGAAGCGGTTCAAGCATTAGGCTAAGCCTATTCAAGCGGGGAGGTGACATCGAGCCAACAGGGGGCTATTCGCAGTTCAAACAAGATGCTGTATTTTGAAAACTTAGAGAAGGTGAATAATGATGCGCGCAAAAATTTTACCGGGTCTGACCAAACATCTTTTATTTGCGGCGAGCGCGTTGTTTCTGACAATGCTTGTTCTGCTCCCCGCAAAGATGACCACCGCTCAGGACAATGGAACCTTCACCTACTGGGGCGGCCTCATCTTTTCAGATGCCGCCAATCAACTGCTGGTGGATCGCATTAACCAGTGGGGGCAGGAAAAAGGCATCACCGTCGATGTAGTGATGATCAACCAGAACGAAACGGTGCAGCGCGTGTCGGCGGCGATTGAAGCTGGTACGATGCCGGATGCACTGGACATGGGGTCGGGCTTCATGCTGCTGCTGGCGCTTCAGGGGCAGCTTGAGAAGGTTGCCGATACTGTGCAAGCGGTTGGCGATGCACACGGCGGCTGGAACGACCCGATTCCGAATGCCATCGCCTTTGCTGAATTAAAGGGTGATACCTATGGCGTTCCGTTTGCTGCAAATGGCAACCTTCTGTTTCGGCGGAATGACGTGTTAGAGCCTGCTGGTTTCCCGGATGCGCCTGCGACCTGGGAAGAACTCTCGAAGGCAGCGAAGGCGGCACAAAATCCGCCGGATACCTATGGTATGGGCTTTGCGCTTTCGAATGTCGGTGACGGCAACTTGACGACGACCATGCTGCAATCGTGGGGCGGTCGCATCGCGGATGATGCAGGCAAGACCTGCACGATTGACAGCCCAGAAACACGTGCTTTCCTGACGTGGATCACGGGTGCTTACAAAGATGGTCTGTTCCCGCCAGGTGCGACGACTTGGGATGGCGCTGGCGACAACACGGCCTATCAATCGGGTAACGCGCTGTTCATCGCTAACCCCGGCAGTGTCTACCTGTACATGCGCGACAACGATCCTGAATTGGGTGACGGCACGCGCTACTCGGCGCTGCCTGCTGGCCCCGCGATGCAGATTTCGCCATTTGACGTGCAGGTGCGCGCTATCCCGGTTAGCAGCGCGCATAAGGACGAAGCCAAAGACCTGATCGCCTATCTGGCGGACGACGATTTCATGGCGGAGTACTACAGCCAGGCGATCTACGGCCCTGTGCTGGCAAGCCAGAACGACTTCCAGATTTTCACCGATAGCCCCGTTCATGCTGGCCTGAAAGACCTCGCGCTGCACGGAACACCCTCCGGTTTCCCGGACGTCAACAACGCTGCCTTCAACGAATATCAGACTAACTTCCTGACGCCCAAGATGGTGCAGCGGATCGTGGTTGATGGGTTGAGCATTGACGACGCGATTGCTGAAACGCAGACGGCCTGCCAGTTGATTTACGACAAGTATAAATAAATCCTCTTCCGTTGAGCGAGTGACAGGAGACAGGTGTTTCCTGTCACTCGATTTATTTTAGAGCCTAAAAATATGAGTAATTTTGCGCTTCCCGGTCGCAAAACGGGGGGATGGTGGACTCGTTTAACGCTTCGACAGAGTGACAGCCTGCTGGGCTATATTCTGGTGATTCCGCTGCTGGTGTGTATTGTCATGCTAGTGGTCTATCCCTTTGTCTTCGCGGTCTGGATTAGCTTTACCGACAAAACGGTTGGCTCGACAGGGGAGTTTATTGGTCTTGGGAATTATCTCTACTTGATTAAGCAGCCAAGTTTTACCGCGTCCATTGTGAACACGGTTGTGCTGGTGACGGCAACGCAGATACTAAAGCTGGTGTTTGGCTTAGGCATCGCCGTGCTGCTCAATCAGCCGATTCGGGCACGGCAGTTCTGGCGTGGGCTGGTATTGCTCCCCTGGGCGATGCCCGCGTTTGTCGCGTTTATCACCTGGAAGCTGTTGTTTGAGCCGCAAGGCGGTGCCTTTAACTATATTTTGCTTCAGACGCACATCGTTGACCGCTATGTCGATTTTTTGAGCACCAAAGAACTTGCTATGCCCAGCGTGATTATCGCGAGTTTCTGGCGTGGTGTCCCTTTCTGGGTGATCTCATTTCTGGCGGGGATGCAGTCGATTCCGGCTGAACAATATGAGTCGGCGGCGCTTGACGGTGCGAATGCGGTGCAGCGCTTCCGCCATGTAACGCTGCCGAGCCTTCGTCACGTCATCCTGATTGTTTTCCTGATTTCAACCATTGCCACGACGAATAGCTTTGAAGCGGTCTGGCTGATGACAGGTGGTGGGCCATCTAACGCGACGATGACGTTTCCGGTGTTGGCGTACTATGGTCTTCAGAGCTTGCAGATTGGTCAGGCGGCGGCAGTTTCAGTCGCGCTGCTGCCCGTGTTTGCGGTGCTGGCCCTGATTGTTGCCGTTCAGTTGCAAAAAGAGGACTAGGCTTATGTTCGGCAAACCTCGCCTTACTGCAAAAGTCATCAACTACGCGCTGCTGTTTATGATGGCGCTCGCAATCCTGTTCCCGATTTACTATATGCTGATTGTTTCGCTCAAGCTGCCACGTGACATCTATCGCACCCCGTCACTGCTGCCGACCAATGCCACGCTGCAAAACTACATTGACTTATTCCAGAAACAAGGCTTTTTCATCAATATTCGCAACAGCCTGATCGTGTCCTTCGCTTCGACGTTCGTCTCGGTTGTGTTCAGCAGTATGGCGGCTTACAGCCTCGTTCGGCTGAAATATCTGTATCGTGACTGGATCGGTCGCCTGATCCTGTTCACCTATCTGACACCGGGCGCGATGCTTTTCATTCCACTTTCGGTCATTGTCGCTCGCTTGCAGCTCGGCAATACGCTGCACGGCCTGATTTTCGTCTACCTGACCTTTGCCGCGCCGCTGAGTACCTGGCTGCTCATGGGTTATTTCAAGAACATTCCAGTCGATCTCGAAGAGCAGGCGATGGTCGATGGGGCGACGCGCTTTCAGGCATTCTATCGCGTGCTGCTGCCGCTCAGTACACCGGCGCTAGTGGCGGTCAGTGTCTTTACCTTTACTGCTGCCTGGAATGAACTGCTCTACGGTTTGATCTTCATCACCTCGCCGAGTCTTCAGACTGTGCCAGTTGCTATTAGCTACCTGATCACCGGTGATGTGTTCCGCTGGGGATTGATTATGGCGGGGTCAGTTGCCGCCGCTGTGCCCGTTATGGTGCTTTATTATCTCGCTCAGCGCTTCGTCGTGCAGGGGCTAGCGGCAGGGGCGGTCAAGGCGTAAGCGAGGATTTCAAACGGCTTGATAGGAATTTGCGATGAACACGCATTTTAGGAGGGCGGCGGCTCGATTTTGCGGCTGCGGCTGCGCCATTTCTGCCACGTCCCGACGATGCCCTGCGGAAAGATGAGTACGACGAGGATAAAGATCGCGCCGAGCAGCAGCCCCCACACATCGGCGATCTGGAGTGTCGTCGAGCCGATGGTAATCGAGGCTTCGTGCAGGATCGTGTCGAGCAGGTGCAGGCCAGCCGCGCCAATGACTGGGCCGGCGAAGGTGCCAATCCCGCCGATGATCGTCATCAGTAGTGGATCGACCGTATAGCCGACAGCGAGGATTTCCGGCCCGACCTTCTTGTTGAGCAGGATTTGCAGCATTCCGGCGACAGCAGCCATCATCCCGGCGGCGATGATCGACAGCAGCTTGAAGCTAAGCGTGTTATAGCCAATCGACTGCGCCCGGTCTTCATTCTCGCGTACCGCTTTGAAGACTGCGCCGGTTGGAGAATTCATCAGGCGGCGAATGAGCAGGAAGCAGCCTACGAACAGGGCCAGCACGAGATAGTAATAATTCAGGCGGCTTTGCGAGGGGTCGATCCAGACAGGTAGATTGGTAATCGGAAAGCCGTCCTCGGCGCGAGTCAGGCTCAAGCGTCCAAAGTAGATGAAGAACATCTCGGCAATTGCCAGCGTGAAAATCGCGAAATAGACGCCGCGCAGGCGCAGCGAAACTAACCCAATCAGCAAGCCCAAGAGGCCGCAAATCAGGACGCCACCGATCACCCCGACGATGAGGGCAAGTCCGGTATCCCAGCCCGTGTATTCGAGCGCGAGGCCGATGATATAGCCGCCCATGCCGAAGAAGAGAGCATGACCGAAAGACACCACACCGGTAAAACCGAACATCAGGTTGTAGCTCATGGCGAGAATTGCCAGGATGAACAGTTCGATGAGGACGGCCTGCCAGCGGACGGATTCACCGCGCATGATCATGCGGTCGCCGCGTGCGACGCCAATAGGACTTGACCCGGTGATCCAGCCGACGATGAACGGAAAGAGCAGCAGGCCAACCAGAATCAGCAGGAGCAGTCCGTTGTCGCGGAGGGTGCGGCGCAGACTCATAGGCTACCTTGTTGTCCCGAAAAGACCGCTGGGACGAATGAGCAGGATCAGGATTAAAACGAGCATCGGCGTGATGCTGGGGAGCACCGAAAAACTTGTGCCAATCGCTGCGTCCTGCGCAATCGCAATTGCTAACCCGACCAGAATGCTGCCGACAGCGGTGCCTTCATAGCTGCCCATGCCACCGAGGACGACGACAGCAATCCCCTGAAGCAGGAAAACATCACCGAGCGAAGAAGATGCACCGAGAAACGGCGCGGCGACTGCGCCGCCAAAGGCCGCGACCGCGCAGCCAAATGTGAAAACCAGCGTAAAGACGGCGCGAACATTGATACCGAGTGCCTCAACCATTTCGCCATCTTCGACGCCCGCGCGGATGATGATGCCGATGCGGGTGCGGCGCAGCAGCAGGGCAATGCCGATGATGAGCACAATACCCATGCCGATAATGAACAGGCGGTAGACGCTGAATTCCTGCCCGAACAACTCGAAAGCATCGGTACGCAGGCCAAAAACTTCTGTCCAGCTATACGGCGTGGTTGTCCAGATGAACTTGATCGCTTCCGAGAGGACGAGCGAGACACCAAAAGTCAGCACTAGTTGAAACACCGGACGATTGTAAAGCCAACGCAGCAGCCCGCGTTCCAACACGACGCCGAGTGCCGCGCCGACAAGAATTGCGCCGACGACGGCTACCGGAAAGCGCAGGTTGGGGTCGGGGATCGCGTTCGTCAGGTCGATCACGCCGCCGGGATGCTGAATATCGAAGGCGACATAGGCACCCAGCATGAAGACTGTCCCCTGCGCCAGATTGAGAATGTCCATCAGGCCAAAGATGATCGAGAGGCCGGATGCGACCAGAAAGAGCAGCATTCCCTGAAACAGACCCGATAGGACGGTGATACCGAAATTGCCCAGATCGCCGCCCGATTTGATCAGATTGAAGGCGAGCAGTGCCGCGACAATCAGCACAACGACCGCACTGGACAACCGTCGTGACATGGCTAGGCTACCCCTAAATAGCGCTGCACGAGCGCTTCATCCTTGACGAGATCGACCATCGCGCCGCTAACGGGACTCTGCCCATTGTCAATGATGACGTAGTGATCCGCCAGCTTGCTCGCCATGCGAAAATTCTGCTCGACCAGCAGCACGGTTGTTTGGTCGGCGAGTTTGCGAATGGCGAGCATCAGATGTTCGATGATGACTGGGGCAAGCCCTTCACTCGGCTCATCGATTAGCAGTAGACGATTGTCAGGAATCAGGGCGCGAGCAATCGCGAGCATTTGCTGCTGTCCACCGGAGAGACTACCCCCTGGCAGATGATAAAGCCGTTTGAGATCAGGAAATAATTCGAAGACGAGGTCGGCTTTGCGCGCCAGATCACCCGACTTGCGCTCAGCAATCTGGAGATTCTGCGCGACGCTCAGTTCTCTGAAGATGGCGCGGTGTTCGGGGACGTAGCCGATGCCCATCTGCGCAACGGTGTACGGTCGCTTGCCTTTGAGCAGCCTGCCCTCAAATTCGATGCTGCCGCCGGAAGGCGGCGTCATGCCCATAATGCTCTTGAGCGTCGTCGTTTTGCCCGCGCCATTTCGACCCAGCAGAACGGTGATGCTGCCTTGCGGGACGGTCACGCTGACGCCTTCAAGGATGTGAAACTGACCGATATAGGTGTGGATGTCGCGGACTTCGAGAATGTTCACGACCGCTCCAGATCGTACAGTCCGCCGAGGTAAACATCCTGCACGGTTTTATCGGCGGCGATTTGGGTGGGTGTGCCTTCCGTCAGGACGCGACCGCTGCTCATGACGGTGATACGGTCACTGATACCCATCACCACGTTCATATTGTGTTCGACCATGACGATGGTTTTGTCGCCTGCCGCGCTGATCTCGGCGATGATGGCGATCAATTCCGGCACCTGTTCAGAGGCCATGCCTGCTGTTGGCTCATCCAGCAGCAGCAGTTCGGTATCGGCGGCAAGCAGTATCGCCAGTTCGAGCTTGCGTTTGCCGCCGTGCGGCAGGACGTTGGCGGGAGTCTGCGCCATGTCGCGCAGGCCAAGCCGATCCAGAATGTCGAGCGCGTGCTGGGTATAGCGGCTATACGAATCAGTGCGCCGCCAGAAGCGGAAGCTGACGCCTTCAAGCGCCTGTACTGCCAACCGGACATTTTCGAGGACAGTCAGGTTTGGGAAAATGTTGGTGATCTGGAATGAGCGCCCGATCCCTTTGTGAGCGCGGCGATGGACAGGCAGGTGGGTAATGTCTTCACCTTTGAAGATCACCGTGCCACGTGTCGGGCGATATTTGCCAGTGAGCAGATTGAAGAATGTTGTTTTACCTGCGCCGTTTGGCCCGATGATCGAGTGGGTGCTGCCGCGCTCGATCTGGATCGACACGTCATCGACGGCGACCAGTCCGCCGAACTCCTTGCGCAAATGATGGGTTTCGAGAAGTACTGACTCTTTGTTCATCAAAACTGTTTGAACCACCGAAGAAAAAGGATCTAACGCAAAGACGCAAAGAAAAGGTGCAAGGGTAGGGACATGGCGCGCCATGTCCCTACGGGTGAATTATTAGCTGGAAGCGGTTGCTTCGGGCGTCATGGCTTCGGCGGGCGAAGCCGCTTTCAGCGCATCCATAAAGGCGGCATCCATCGACGTCCGATCTGCCATGCTTTCGGGCAGCGCGACTGGCGGGATAATGTCGGTCGCTGGAACAGTGGACAGCAACTCATAGAATTTCTGATCCGGGTCGTCCAGGTTGGTTAGCTTGGCGATATACATGGGCACGAGCGCCTGATGATCCGACGGGCGGATGCCGTAAACGCCTTTTGGCCCGTTGAAGATCATGCCTTCGAGCGCCGGGATCATGGCGGAGGGCACAGCGTCGCCGTTGGTCGCTTCGACCGCCTTGACCAGTGCCTGAGCGGTCGCAAACGAGCATTCGCTGAACAGGTCAGGCACGTCGTTGTAAACAGCCTTGTATTCGGCGGTCAGCCAGTCGTTGATTGGATTGGTCGGGAAAGCGTATTGGTAGACAATCCACGAGACGTTGCCGATATTGCTGGGATCGCTCTTGGCAACGATGTCGTTGGAGTTGAAAGCTGAAATGACCGCCATCTTTTTGCCCACGCCCAGTTCAGCCATCTGTTGGAACAGGGTGACCGAGCTGTCACCCGCCCAAATCGGCAGGACAGCGTTTGCGCCAGAGTTCAAAACCTGCTGCAAATAGGGCGTGAAGTCAGTCGTGTCGAGCGGCGCGTAAATCGTGTCGCTGACGAAGTTGATACCCGCTGATCCGAGGATCGCCTGCGCTGCTCCAGCGGATGATTTGCCGAAGTCGTTGTCAATCGCCAGAATAACGAAATCGGTACCCAGCGACTGCTTGGCGTAGGGGGCGAAGGCCAGGAAGTCCTGATAGGAATTGCGGCAGACGCGGAAGGTGTTGACATTGAAGTTCGCGCCCGTAATCGCCGGAGAAGCCGCCGGGTCAACAAACAGGATCACGTCCGAGTCGAGCGCGACCTGCTGAACGCCCGTCATCACGCCCGAACTGGGCGAGCCGACCAGAATTTCCGCGCCCTGCTGCTCGACCAGATCGCGCGCCTGACTGGCGGCGGTATCGGCGACACTGCCGTTATCGCGCATGACGACTTCGACTGGACGTCCGGCAATCGTAACGGCTGCCAGTGCTTTATCCATGTCATTGTCGTAGTCGGCGGGGTTGATTCCTGCTGCATAGAGCAAACCGAGCTTGAAACCATATTCTTCTTCGTAGCCGTAGATCGTGAGTGCGCCCGACTGATCGACCATGAGGCCAATCACGAGCGGATCGGTCGTCTGCGCCGAAATATTCCCGGCAAGTGGCAGAATCATCATGACCGTAATCAATAATGCCAGAACCAATCTTCGCATTTTCATCTCCTTATCCTAAGCATAGTTTGCAAAAACCCTTGCAAGAGTCCGGCGCTGTTTGGTTTTTCTCAGCACTCTGGACTCAGTACTCAGTACTTTTAGGGCGGGGCGATCACGACCGCCTCGCCGTCGATGACGAGCACACCGTCCTGATTGGTGCAGGTGGTATGGAAAGTAGCGATGCGCTTGTCCTCGCGGAACTTCACCAGTTCGACCGTCGCCGTAATGGTGTCGCCAATGTAAACGGGTGCTTTGAACTTGAAATCCTGTCCCAGATAAATCGTGCCTTGTCCCGGCAGATCGTTGCCGAGAATTGCCGAGATCAGGCTGCCCGTCAGAATCCCGTGAGCGATGCGCCGCCCAAAGCGCGTTCCAGCAGCATAGGTGTCGTCTAGATGGACGGGATTAGTATCGCCGCTGGCTTTGGCGAAATTCTGGACATCCTCGTCGGTGATGGTCTTGATGCGGCTGGCCTGGTCGCCGATCTTAAGACTCATGGGCTTGCTCCGGGTTGATCAGTTCGCGTTTGAGGATTTTTCCCGCTGCCGAAATCGGCAGGCTGGCGCGGATTTCGAGCGTTTTCGGCACTTTGTAGCCTGCAAGATAATGCTGCATGTGCGTGAATAACTCCTCCTGCGTGACTGTCATCCCGGCTTTCAGGACAATAAAGGCTTTGCCAACTTCGCCCCAGCGATCATCGGGCAGACCAACGACGGCGCACATCTCGACGGCGGGATGCTTGTACAGCACATTCTCGATTTCGGTGGGATAGATGTTCTCGCCGCCGCTGATAAACATATCTTTCTTGCGATCCACGATGGAGAAGTACATCTGCTCGTCCATCGTCGCCAGATCGCCGGTATGAAACCAGCCATCGACATCGACCACGTCATCAGTGGCATCGTCATCGTTGAAGTAGCCGGAACACATTGAGGGGCCGCGCAGGACCAGTTCGCCAACGATTCCCGGCTTCACCGGATGGTTGTATTCATCCACGATGCGGGCATCGACAAAGAAATTGGGCCTGCCGATGCTTCCGGCTTTACGGATGGCATCTTCCTGCGCCAGCGCAAACACGCCGGGGCCGAATTCGGTCATGCCGAAGCCCTGCTTGAACTGCACGCCCTTTTCCTTGCGAAACTGTTCGACCAGATAGACGGGGAGCGGCGCGCCACCGCTGGTACAGAAACGCAGATTGCTCAAGTCGGCGTGTGACCAGTTGGGCGCGGCGGTCAGCATCTGATACGTCGTTGGCACGCCTGCGTAGACGGTCGCGGAATAGTCGTCGAGCAGGTCAAGGACTTGCTCAGCGTCGAACTTGCGTGTCAGCACGACTGTACCGCCGAGGATCAGCAGGGGTGTCGTGTAAACCAGCAGCCCGCCCGTGTGAAACAATGGAAAGGTGTTGACGGTCACATCGCCGTGCTGCAAGTCGTGGATGATAGTGTTGAGCGTGTTCCAGCCGATCATTCGGTGGCTGATTTGCGCGGCTTTGGGGAGTCCGGTTGTACCGCCTGTGAAGATCAGGCAGGCGATGTCTTCCTCGCGAACGTCGTCGGTGATGACTGGACGCAGTTCGGAGTCGCTGAGCGTTTTTTCGAAGTATCGGCTTTTGGGCAGTCCCTTGCCCTCAATGTGGAGCAGGTGCTGAATGCTGGTTTCCTGCTCGGTCATCTGGCGGATCGGTTCGATGAACTCTTCCGAATAAATCAAAACTTTAGGCGTGGTCTTTTCGATCAGTTGCAGCGTTTCACGCCAGTGAAGCCGCCAGTTGAGGCAGACGAGGATCGCGCCAAGTTTGCCGCAGGCGAAAAACGTGTCGAGATATTCGACCCCGTTATAGGCCAGAATCGCTACCCGGTCGCCTTTGCCGATGCCCGCGCCGTCGCGCAGCCAGTTCGCCAGACGGTTGGCGCGGTTATTGAGTTCGCTGTAGGTGAACGTCCTGTGGGGCGTTTTCCCTGCATCGACGACTGCCAGTTGGTCGGGGCTGTAGAGCGCTCGCCGCCCCAGTGTATCGCCTACGTACATACGTTCTCGCTACTTTAGCTTGAATGCGGTGGTCGATTTCATTTCGTTTAAAACCGGGCTGACTTCAATGCGATCTACTCCCGGAATGGTCATCAGATGGTCAGCGATGAAGCGATCCAGTTCCTTGTGATCCCGGAGTGCCACCTTGAGCAGTAAATCGTGACTCCCGGCGGTGCGGAAACATTCCAGAACGACAGAAAGCGCCTCGATTGCCGCCTGAAAGCCGTCTAGCTGGGCTTTGGTGTGCGGCTGGATGCTGACCTGAATGAAGCAAAGCAGGTCGCTGCCGACCATTTCGCGGTTGAGCAGCGCAACGTACTGCTGAATGACGCCTTCGCGTTCGAGTCGTTTGATGCGCTGATGGACGGCAGGTGGTGACAGATGAATCTTGCGCGCGAGGTCGGCAACGCTGATCCGGCTGTTCACCTGAAGTTCTTCAAGGATGGCTCGATCAAGTTGATCGAAGCCGCTATCAAATAAGGATTTTGCCATACCATCTGTTGTACCCGAATCACGCTCAACCGCCAATTCGACGGGTGTATTTTTGAAAGAAACGATCTTTTGTCGTTCCGCGAGTGCCATTTAAGCACCGAGATGCGCGTGAAACGCCTGATTGAATTCGTCAGATTTTTCAATGTAGGGCGAATGCCCGACATCTTTGAAGACGATTTCGCTGTACTGACCCCCTGCGGCTTTGTATTTTTCGAGTACAGCGCGAATCTGACTAACCATTGGCTGCGGTGGATAAATCTCCATCCCAGGCCAGCCGGGAACTGCGCCGAGTGATCCCAATGTCCCAAGTTCAAAGAGCGACAAATCGCTCACGATTTGATCCGAATCGCCACGTATCCATAGAATGCGTGGCTTCGGATCAATGGCGTAGAAGGCGTTGAAATCGCCGACGTATTTGGGCGAGAGCGCGTTGGCTGGCCCCCAGACGCCAGGAGCCGCTCCCGGCCAATTCGGAGAAGCGACCGTGTCGCCGGGATATTCGTGATCGCCGATATGTTCCGAGAGCAGCGACGAGAGCAGGTCTTCCTCACGGGCGGGCTTGAAGGGAGGCTTCCAGTAGAAGCTGTTCATGACAATGCGTGGCGATGCCTGTGGATTGTCAGAGCCGCGATCCCCGGCTGCCATCAACTGCGTGAAAGTCGGATTGACGACACCACCACCTGAACCCGCGAAATCCGGCCAGTGAGGCGTACCCTCATTGTCTTTCGTGCCGCCGAAGCCAAATGGCGAACCCGGCGCAGCAAGCGTGACGGTGAGAAAGCGTTTGGGGTAGTCTATCAGGAGCTGCCAGATGACCGAACCGCCGAGCGAGTGTCCGGCGAGGTGCGCCTGCTGAATGCCGAGTGTATCCATGAGCGCAATCGCGTCATCTGCGAGGTCGCGCATCCCACGTGTCGCGTCGATCTTGACGGCGCGATCCGCGTCACCGTAGCCCCGCTGATCGGGCGCAATCCCGCGATAGGCGGCGGGCAGCGCAAGCATGGTTTCTTCCCAGTAGGTTGCCGACGAGGCGTTGCCATGTATGAATAAGACAGGAATCGCGTCGTCCGTGCCGCTGAAGAGAACGCGGGTCGTTAGGCGCGGGGTGGTGACGGTCGAAGCAGTAATTCCCGGTAAAGTTGGGATCGTCATCGCAATAAACCTTTAAAAGACTTTTTGAGCATTATTGAAAAGGATTGTAGAGTCGCAACATTTAAAATGCCGCAAATGCGAACGAAAATACGTTTCGGGGACACACATAACTCATTTCCGTTCGTGGATCGCGCGCAAAAATGGGGTAATACAGTAAAAGAGCGTTCTGCGTGCTGACTGCCGAGTGCTGAGTAAAAACAAAAATAGAGCAGGCTTATTGTTGAGAGGTTTATGCGATGAGTATATCGGTTGGTATTGTTGGCTGGGGAACTTATTTCCCTGAAGCTATCCAGACTGCTGCTGATTTGGTTGAGGCGACTGGCATTCCCGAAGCCATCCTGCGCGAGAAAATGGGTATTCGCCAACGTCACATCGCCAACGCTGAAGAAACAGTCACGACGATGGCAAGCCGCGCGGCGGAAAAGGCGCTGGTGCAGGCTGGAGTCTTGGCTGAGCAGATTAAACTGGTGATCTCGCACGGCAGCGAGCATAAGGATCATTTGGTCTGGAATGCCGCCTCAAAAATTCAGCAGAATGTTGGCGCGGTCAACGCTTATGCCTTCGAAGTGTACGCGCTATGTGCCGGTGCGCCGATTGCCATGAACATGGCTCGCGGGATGATGGAGAGTGATTCGCGCCTTGATTATGTCCTGCTGGCGGCAGGCAGCCGCGAAAATGACCTGATCAACTTCCGTAATGAGCGCTCACGCTTCATGTTCAATTTTGGGGCGGGCGGCGGCTCGATGCTGTTGCAGCGCGGCGCAGAAAAAAACCTGATTCTGGGCGCGGCGGCGATTACGGACGCCAGCCTGTCCGAATCGGTGGTGCTGACGGAAGCGGCTGTTGGCGACAGTGAGGCTGTAGTCGGTGAACTACGCGGCAGGCTCGATGTGACCGATGCAGCCTATATGTCGGAACGGCTCGGCGCGGTCTCGCTTGACAACTTCGTCCGCGTGATTCGTGAAGCGGTAGAAGCAGGCGGCGCTTCGCTGAGCGATGTGCGCTTCCTCGGTATTACGCATATGAAGCGCTCGTTTTATCTCGAAATCCTGAAAGCGGTTGGGCTGACGGCGGAACAGTCCGTATATCTCGAAGATTATGGGCATATTCAGAGTGTGGATCAGGTGCTGGCGCTGGAACTGGGGCTAGCGCAAGGGAAGATTCAGGCGGGAGATGTGATTGTACTGGCAGGCGCGGGAACGGGTTATACCTGGAGTGCCGTGTCAATTCGGTGGGGATGAGGCTGACATCCACGACTTTTGGGCGAGCGGAAACGTGACGTGATATGGGTCTCGCAGGTGGTCGATATATGGCAGATCGTAAGCTAGCGGACAAAGCTACGATACGTTGGCAATCATAAATAGAACAACGCAAGACCATAAAGATATTTAATGAGGACAGATAAAAATGATTCTGGCTTCTGACTGGATTGCTTTTCATGCTGACCGCACACCGCAAAAGCTGGCGCTGATTGATCAGCAGACCGGACGGCGCTTCACCTATGCGGAATTCAACGACCGCAGCGCGCGTCTGGCGGGATACCTGCGCGAGCAGTGGGATGTGCTGCCCGGTGATCGAATTGCGATTCTCGCCAAAAATTCAACGGAATACTTTGAGTTTGAATTTGCCTGCATCAAGCTGGGTGCGATGATGCTGCCGCTCAACTGGCGGCTGGCGGAGCCGGAACTGCTGTTTATCCTCAACGATGCTGAGGCTAAAGGGTTGGTTTACGATGCGGAGTTCGCCGAACGTGTGCCGCTGCTGGTCGCTCAATCGACGGTCAACCATGTGCTGCGGATAGATAGCGGGGTCTCCGCTTCGGGCGATGGAAATCCTGAATATGAAAATGCGCTGGAACAGACAACTCTTCGCATAGTCATGGACGCACAAACGACGCACGATATGCCGCTGATGATTATGTACACTGCTGGAACAACCGGGCATCCCAAAGGTGTGATCATCACACACGGCATGATGCTGTATAACGCGATCAATATCACGACGCCGACCGGACTCAACTGCAACAGCGTCTTTTACTGCATTCTGCCGACATTTCATATCGGCGGGCTGAATCTGTATGTCAACCCGCTGCTGCATCTGGGCGGGACGAGCATTATCGCCCGTCAGTATGATCCTGGCCTGACACTGCAAACGCTGTCCGATCCTGAACTGGGCGTGACGCATTTCTTCGGAGTCCCGGCGATTTACCTGTTTATGAGCCAGCATCCTGATTTCGACGCGACTGATTTAAGCCACGTTGAGTCATGGGGGTGCGGTGGCGCGCCGATGCCTGTCGCGCTGCTCCAGCAGTATGCCGCACGCGGAATCGTCGTCCAGCTAGGCTTTGGTATGACTGAAACCAGCCCGACTGTTTTCCTGATTGACAAAGCGCGTTCGCTGGAAAAACCCGCGTCCGTAGGTAAGCCGCTGCTGCACACCCGCGTGCGCGTGGTTGATGATGCGCTGCACGATGTCGCAGTGGGGCAGGTGGGCGAGGTCATCATCAGCGGGCCAAATATCACGCCGGGGTACTGGAAACGCCCGGATGCCGATGCGAACAGTTTTACGCTGGATGAATTTGGCAATCGCTGGCTGCATTCCGGTGACGCCGGGATGATTGACGACGAAGGCTGCATTTACATTGTGGATCGCTACAAGGATATGTACATCAGCGGCGGCGAGAATGTATATCCAGCGGAAGTGGAGCAGGTGATTTTCCAGATGGCGCAGGTGGCGGATGCCGCCGTGATTGGCGTCGCTGATGAAAAGTGGGGCGAAAGCGGATTGGCGTTCATCGTGTTACGAGGTGATGATCGCTTGAGCGAAGGCGAGGTGATCGCCCATTGTCAGGCAAATCTGGCGAAGTTCAAAGTGCCGAAAGCGGTGCGCTTCATCGAGAGTCTGCCGCGCAATGCTGCCGGGAAAATCCTCAAGCGTGAGCTGAAACAGCAGGTCAACGCTGACATTTCCTGAACCGACTTTTTTAGCGGCTCCGCGAAACTTCGGCGGGCGAATTCCGACCGGAGAATATCAGATAACTGTACAAAAGCAAGCCGCTGGCAATGCCGACAATCGCGTGGATCGCAAAGGGCGAGTCATCGGGCGAAACGAAGCCCTCGATGGTTCCGGCGAGGATCAGAAAGGGGATGGCGATAACCGCCAGCGGAACGATGCGGCGCGCCTCCAACGCAAGCGCATCGCGGCGGGTATAGGGGCCAGGATTCAGCAGCGCCCACGCCAGCGACAAGCCTGCTCCACCGGCGATGAAAATAATCGACAGCTCGATCACCCCATGCCCGATGATGAAGGTCACGAGCGACTCGCCCATGCCGTAGTGTGCTGCCAAGCCCAACACCCCGCCAACCATCAGCCCATTGGTGACAAGTATGTAGATCGTGAAGACGCCGAAGGCTGCCCCGCCTGCGAAGGCCAGCAGCGCGACGCGGATATTGTTGCTCATGATGAAGGCCGAGGCGTAGGGGCGCGATTCGACGGGAATGTTCGTCCAGGTTTGCTGCGATGCGAGGGTAGCACGCTGGTCTTCCAGCCCGAAAACGACAGCGTTTTCCGGCGCGACCAGCAGCAGTCGATAGCCAATCAGGGCGGGAATCATGAACAGGACGAAGGCACAGAAGACGGCGACGGCTGAGTGGCGGAAGACCTGCGGCACGCGCTCCCGAAAGTAGCGGATGAACTGATGCGGGTCGCTGACATCCTGCTGGTAGATAAAGCTATGGGCGCGCGTCAGAAGTTGATTGAGAAGGATAACAACCGATTGATTGGGATAGTCGCGGCGGGCTAAAGCTAAATCTGAGGCCACCGCGCGATATAATTGACCTAGTTCATAGACTTCAGGCGCGGAAAGCGGCGTTTGGCGCGCACGGCGGGTGACCAGTTGTTCCAGCCGCTGCCAGTCTTTTTCACGAAGCTGAATAAATTCATTCACCTGCACAGGAGACCCTTTCGTGAATGATCATCTGTCGATTGATACGCCCGAAAATATTATCCTGAATGCAGAAATTGCCGGGTTCGGGACGCGCTGCATCGCGGCGATTATCGACTATCTGATTTTGCTGGTGTTCATTCTGTTCGCATCGAATGTCTACCTGCAATCGATTCCGCCGTCCAACCGAACGCAGACTGCCGGGCTGGCGGTGCTGGCGTTGATCCAGTTTATCATTATCACGTTTTATCATTTGTGCCTGGAATTGTTCTGGAATGGTCAGACGATTGGCAAGCGAATTGTCGGCACGCGCGTTGTGCAGGCGAACGGACTGCCGCTGACTGCCAGCGGGGCGGTGATTCGCAATCTGGTGCGCCTGTTCGACTTCCTGCCAATTTTTTACGGGATTGGCCTGATTGCCATGTTTGCTTCGAAGCAGACGCAGCGCCTCGGCGATCTGGCAGCACGAACGATTGTGATTCGCGAGCAGCGCCAGGTGACGCTCCAGACGATCAAGGAAAACTATAACGTCGCTTACCATTTCATCAGCGTGACTACACCGCTGCCCTATTACGTCCAGATTGATCAGCTTTCTCCCGATGACCGGCGTATGGTGGTCGATTTTCTGAGACGACGCTACGAAATCCGCGACCGTGATCAGATTGCGCAACTGCTGGCGCGGCGTTTGGCCGGAAAAATCCAGACCGAGGGGCTGCCTTCTCTCTATTCCGCGAAAGAAGCTGAGACGTTTCTGGAACATATCGCCCGCGCTTTCGAAATTGCCGCCTACAACCAATCGACTGGGCTGGCCTGAGTGCTTTCCGCGTCGTTCGCTCAGGCAAAGACCCGCTTCTTCAACTCCAGATAGCGATTAATAACGTCGGCGCTGAGGTGCTGCGCGTCCACGTCAAGCGTGAAGACACCATGCCGCTGTAAACGGTTGAGCAGCAGACGCCGCTCATCGATCAACTGCTCGGCGACGGCGCGACGATAGACCGTGTCGGAGTTCGTCAGGGGCTGCTGTGCTTCCTGATCGAGAATCGGGTCGCGAATGGTCACGAGCAGGGGTAAATGCTGGGGCGCAAGGCGCGGCATGTGGGCCAGTAAGGCTTCGGAAGCGCGCGCGCCGCTGAGATCGGTAAACATGATGACGAAAGCGCGTTTTTTGAAGTGTGCCTTCAGGTAGCTGATGCTCTGCTTATAGTCGGCTTCGACCGGCTCGCTCTGGAGGGCGTACATCGCTTCAAGAAGTTTCTGGAAGTGGGCATTGCCCGGTGCGGGCGCGATGAACTGCTTGACCTGATCAGCGAAAACGAGCAGGCCGACCTGATCGCTGGTGCGTGAGGCGACATAGCTGAGCAGCAGGATGCTGTTGATGACGAAATCGACTTTTGCCATGACCAGCGGCGTGCCGTTGTTAACGGGAATCGGGCTGCGCATGGTGCGGCCTACGTCGAGCATGAGGATGACGCGCTGGCTGCGCTCCGGCTCGTAATCGGTGCTGATCGGTTTGCCGCGTCGCGCCGTCGCCTTCCAGTTGACGGAGCGATAGGGATCATCGGGGGTATAGTCGCGCAGGCTTTCAAAGGCTGTGCCTTCGCCGCGCAAACGAACACTGCGCAGTCCCATTTCGGCGAGTTGGTTCTGGCGGACGAGCAGGTCGAACTGGCGAATCTCGTAGAGGTTCGGGTAGACCTTCACGTCAATAGCTGCCGGAACGACAGCCTGGCGGACGTAAAGGCGCAGCGGACTCATCCAGCGCAGATTCACGTCGCCGAAGCGGTAGTTGCCCCGTTGGACAGGGGTCAGTGAGTAGCTGAGTGGGTGCGTTTCGCGCGGCGCGAGGCTTATGTTCTGATTGGTCGAGCCAGTGACGGTAAAGCTGAGCGGCGGCTCGTCGGCGAGTGTGAGCGTTTGAGAACGATGGCTGCGCGATTCGACGACAAGCTGGATCGGGTTCGCGACGCCGAGCGAGAGTTTCGGATCATGGACACGGCGGACGCGAAACTGATCGATGCTCCCGGCAGCGCGACGATCCAGCCAGGTTGCGCCGATGATCGCCAGCGTGTAGAAGATGGCGATGGGGACGAAAATTGCAAGCACCCCGCCGAGCAGAAGCAGCAGCGGCACGACCAACGCGAGATAGAACCAGCGGGGCGTCAGCATAATCAGCGCGGGACTTCGACCTGCGCCAGCAGCCGCCGGAAAACGGCGTCACTGTCGAGTCCTTCGATTTCAGCTTCGGGACGGAGAGCAACCCGATGGCGCAGTACGGGCGGCACGAGAAACTTAATGTCGTCGGGCGACACATAGTCGCGACCATGCAGCGCCGCCAGCGTTTTGGACGAGAGCAGCAAGGCAATACTGGCGCGGGTACTTGCGCCGAGCGACAAATCGGCGCTGCGGCGCGTCGCGCTGATAATATTGGCAATGTAGCGCAAAATGCCGTCTTCGACG
>DAOUCB010000068.1:0-25015 GCA_034432495.1 Anaerolineae bacterium
GCCGACACTTGCGTGCCGACCCGACTTTTACCTGCGGAGATTGCCGCAGGAATGCTTGGATTTTCATCCATTCTTCGTCTTGTAGTTTTACGGTTCTCATGAGGCTAATTATGCCTCATCTGTCAACACGTCCTAGCAATGTTGGATCATTTTCCTCTGTCGATGGCATAGTATTAAACTATGAAATTCCGATATACTGATCAAAATAAGTAATGCCAAGCGTTTCGGTAATCAGTCTCATTGTCCGGCTAATCTGCTTGGCTGGAGTTGGTGACTATTTCCCCTAATAGGCTTCTTTCCATCCATCTTTTGGGTGGTTTCAGTCTCCACTATGGCGACCAACCTGTCGATGCCGTCAACACGCCGCGCCTGCAATCGCTGCTTGCCTATCTCGTGCTGCACGCCGACATACCCCAGGCGCGGCATCACATCGCATTTCTGCTCTGGCCCGATGCTTCAGAAGCGAACGCGCGTAACAGTTTGCGGCAGTTCCTCTACCAACTGCGGCAGGCGCTGCCTAATGTCGATCATTACCTCTCGTCAGATGCAAATGTGCTTTGCTGGCACTCAAACGACGACCAATCTATAGATGTGCAGCAGTTCGAAATGGCTCTGGCTCAAGCTGCCGCCGGAGAACAGAGTGGCGATTGGGGTAACGTGCGGACTCGGCTGAATGAAGCACTGTCCATTTACCGTGGAGAACTCCTGCCGGGGTGCTATGACGATTGGATCACACCTCAACGAGAGCGGTTGCAGGATGAGTACCGCAGGGCATATCAAAAACTGGTCCGCATTCTGGAAGAACAACGTGACTATGGGGCGGCGTTGCAAGCTGCTCAAGCCCTGCTCCGGCTCGATCCACTAGCCGACGATGCATACATTACGTTGATGCGCTTGCACAGTCTAAATCACGATCATCCGGCAGCGCGTCGCGTCTATCTCTCGGCAGTCGAGACCCTAATGCAGGAACTCGGTGTGGAGCCGGGGCAGGCGCTGCAGCGTGCCTATGAGCGGCTCCAGCGAATACCGGACGAGTATGCGGCTAGCTCGCTGACACTAGTAGGGCGGCAAAAGGAATGGCAGCAGCTACAGATGGCGTGGACGCGTGCGGCCGCTGGGAACGCCAACCTTACGCTGATTGTTGGCGAGGCAGGCATAGGCAAGTCCCGGCTGGCAGAGGAGTTATTCACTTGGGCGCAGCGACAGCACTTTACCGTCGCACGAACCCGATCCTATGCGGCGGAAGGACGGCTATCGCTTGCGCCGGTCACCGAATGGCTTCGCAGTGCAGGCTTACGTCCCCATATGGCGAAGCTCGATGCAGCCTGGCTGATGGAGCTAACGCGGCTACTCCCAGAGTTGTTGGATGAATATACGGATCTTGCTCGGCCCAATCCCATCACCGAATATGGCGAAAGGCAGCACTTTTTTGAGGCGCTTGCGCGGGTAGTGCTGGCTGCTCCACGTCCGATACTCCTGTGGATTGATGATCTGCAGTGGTGCGACTTGGAGACGCTGGAGTGGCTTCATTTCCTTCTTCGCTTTGAGCCACGCCTTGATCTGCTCATTCTGGGCACGGCACGAAGCGAGGAATCGCCGCCGGATCACCCGCTGACGAGTTTGGCGCGGCAGTTGCGCGCTGAAGATAGACTCAGCACGGTCGAGTTGAAGTCACTTGATGCGTCGGAAACAGCGCACCTTGCTGCTCTGGTAGAGGCAAGAAACTGGGATACAGATTCGATCCTGCGGCTGTATCGCGAAACTGAAGGCAACCCACTGTTTATTGTCGAAACAGTTCGGGCGGGCGTGATCGGCGACGCTACATCAGGTGAAATGGGTGTGCGGGAATCGATTCTTCTTCCCCCACGAGTCTACGCAGTCATCGCCGGACGCTTAGCACAGTTGTCGCCAAAAGCCCGCAAAGTCGCCGAGTTAGGTGCGGTGATCGGTCGCGCATTTTCGGTTGACCTATTATGCCTTGCGGGGCAGGATGATGAAGAAGCTACAGTACAGGCGCTCGACGAATTGTGGCAGCGGCGTATCGTGCGCGAGCACGGTACGAATCTCTTCGACTTCACCCATGACAAGCTCCGCGATGTCGCCTATGCCGAGATCAACGTGCCGCAGCGTCGGCTCCTGCATCGACGCATCGCTCAGGCGTTGGAAACGCTTCACGCCGATAACCTCGATCCGGTCAGTGCGCAGATCGCGGCGCACTACGAACAGGCGGGCTTGTTTGAACTGGCGCTCCCCAACTACCAACGCGCTGGCGACAGGGCGGCAGGTGTCTATGCCAACGACGATGCCATCGAACTACTGACGCGCGCGCTGACGCTGCTTCCGCACCTCCCACAAGGGGCAAAGCGCGATTCTAGAGAGCTGAGCATTCAGCTCGCGCTCGCCACCTTGTATCGCATCGCCAAAGGCTGGGCGTCGCCGGAGGTTGAACGGGTTATGAATCGTCTGATGGTGTTGAGCGCGAAGGTCGGTACCGACGAGCAGAGAATCAGCACGCTGTTCGGGATGCAGACTCTCTATGTCGTACAGGCGCGCTATGAAAAAGTCGAGAGCGCCTATGCGGAAGCGGAGCGGCTTTACATGCAGACACGCGGTACCGCGCCGCCGTTGTTCGCGGGAATTAGCTTGACTGGTGCGAAGCAGCATATGGGACGACTCGTTGAGTCGCGAGACCTGTTTGAGCGAATGATCGCCGCGCGCGAAACTAAACCCATACTCGACTTACGGGAAAGCCAAGGCATGAACTATCTGGTTCACGGGCTTGCCTGGAATGCACACGGGCTTTGGAGCTTGGGGGATGTCCAGCAGGCACTCGACAGCGCTGCCGCCGCCGTCGAGGCTGCTCGCGAGTTTGCCGACCCATTCAATCAGGCGTTGTCAGTGACGTATCAGGCGCAGCTTCTGGAATGGGCAGGGGAGCCGGATGTTTTTCGCGCTCATGCTGAATATGCGGTTAGACTCACTGAAGAGAACAAAGCACCGTACTATCATGCTTGGTCGAATATTCTTCTAAACTTTGCCGCCGCAGAGCAGGAACCAAGCGTCGCTAATCTGTTACATCTGCGTGAGGCGCTGCAAACTTTTACAGACAGTGGCGCTCATATCCGCTTGTCCATCTTCTACTCGCTACTGGCGCGTGTCTGCCTGCTGGCTGGCAGACTGGACGAGGCTACGGAAGCAATCGAGCTTGGACTCACCGAATCGCTGCAAAACAATGAGCGCTTTTGGGATGCCGAGCTTCATCGGCTGCGCGGTGAACTTCGGTTGGTACAGGATGCTGAGCCTGACGAAGTCGAGGGGGTGTTCCAGCGCTCAATCGAGATCGCCCAATCCCAGCAGGCGAAATCGCTTGAACTTCGGGCAGCGACCAGCCTTGCGCGATTGTGGTCTGCGAACGCAAGAAACGAGGCGGCAAAGCGGCTTCTCCTGCCGGTCTACAACCAGTTTACGGAAGGCATCGATACGCCAGATTTGTGGGCTGCTCGTGCGCTGCTCGACGACTTGTCAAAATCAGATTCCGACTAACGCTTCCACTAACGCTTCCATAACAGCAGCTTTGATAAGGTAGTGCAAGTCACTGAGAGTTCGCTTGCGTACTGCGCGTACAAATTCTCAGTTGTTCTATGTACTTTCGAGGAGGAAGTTATGTACACCAATAGTGTAGGAGTTAGCCTGGACGAGCAGGCAGTTGCGGCTCTCCAGGGGCAGTTGCGCGGCACGCTGATTCAACCGACAGATGTCGAATACGACGAGGCGCGCAAGGTCTACAATGCCATGATCGACAAGCACCCGGCGCTGATCGTCCGCTGTGCCGACGTGGCAGATGTTATCAGCGCAGTCAACTTCGCGCGCGACAATCGGTTAACGGTTGCGGTGCGCGGCGGCGGGCACAATGGCCCTGGGCTGGGCACCTGCGATGACGGATTGGTCATCGACCTCTCAGAGATGCACAGCGTCCATGTCGATCCGTCGGACAAGACAGTTCGCGTTGAAGGGGGCTGTCTGTGGCGCGATGTCGACCACGCGACGCACGCTTTTGGGCTGGCGGTACCAAGCGGATTCGTCTCCAGCACGGGGGTTGGCGGTTTGACGCTCGGCGGCGGCATTGGCTATCTCGCGCGTAAGTACGGCCTCACCGTCGACAATCTGTTGAGCGTGGACATGGTGCTGGCGGACGGCAGCTTCGTTACGGCGAGCGCCACCGAGAACGACGACCTGTTCTGGGCTGTACGCGGCGGCGGCGGCAACTTCGGCGTCGTGACTTCGTTCCTGTTCCAGGGACGCCCCATCCATACCGTTTACGGCGGCCCCATCTTCTGGCCGATGGAGATGGCTGACAAGCTGCTTCACGTCTGGCAGGAATTTATCCGTAATTCACCCGATGACGTCAACGGCTGGTTCGGCTTCGTCACGGTGCCGCCGGTCGCACCGTTTCCGGAGGAATACTGGCTGAAGAAAATGTGCGTTGTGGTCTGCTGTTTCACCGGCGCGCTCGAAGACGGCCCCGCTGCCTACGCGCCGCTGCGCACGTTCAGCCCGCCCGCGTTTGACTTCTGCGGACCTATTCCCTTCCCGGCGTTGCAGAGTTTGTTCGATGCGCTCTATCCGCCTGGTCATCAGTGGTACTGGCGCGCCGACTTCTTTGAACGCTACAGCGACGAGGCGATAAAGCTGCACGTCAAGTACGGCGAGCAACTGCCTACGATGCAATCGACGATGCACATCTATCCCATCAACGGGGCAGCCGGGCGTGTTGGCAAACAGGACACCGCTTGGAGCTATAGGGACGCCACCTTCTCCCAAGTCGTTGTCGGTGTCGATCCTGACCCGGCGAACAATTCGCGCATGACGGCATGGGCAAAGGACTACTGGACAGCGCTGCATCCGTACTCAGCAGGCGGCGGCTACCTCAATATGATGATGGACGAGGGCACGGACACCGTGAAAACCGCCTACCGAGACAATTACGCGCGGTTGGCCCAGGTCAAAGCCAAGTACGACCCGCAGAACTTCTTCCACATCAACCAGAACATCAAGCCGGCTCGGTAGACAACCGATATGGGCAGCGAAAGGTCTGCCCATGCTGAAAATTGCTGCCCTCAACTCGCTCAGTTTGCTGGAAGCAGCCTGCTGAGCGGGTTGACACTGCGGCTGTAAACACGGGTGGCGCAGGCTGATTCGTCTGTCGAACTCATCTTTCGCGGCTTGTCGAGTAAGGAGTGATTCATGCGTGTTTTAATTGCGGGAGCTGGCCCTGCCGGGCTGACGCTGGCCTACTGGCTGCATCGGGGCGGCCATACACCGATCATTTTTGAGAAAGCGCCGGATATTCGCACGGCTGGTTACATGATCGATTTCGCCGGGAGCGGCTGGGATGTCGCCAACCGTATGGGCGTGATCCCCGAACTGGAAGCTGTTGACCATGCAGTGAAAGAGATCGTTTTCAAGGATAGCAGCGGTCGCACCACCGCTATCTTGCCCACAGCCAAACTGTACAATGCCTGGGGGTTCGAGAAACGCTATCTGGGACTCGACCGGCGTGATCTGGTCGAGACACTCTATCACACCGTCGAGTCCGACGTGGAAATTCGCTTTGATACGACGCTAACGGCGGTCTGCCAATCAGCGGAAGGGGTGACGGCGACGTTCGCTGACGGCCAGGAGGAGTCGTTTGACCTGCTCGTAGGCGCGGATGGGATTCATTCGCATGTGCGTTCGCTGGTATTCGGCAGCGAGGCGGAATTTGCCGACTACCTCGGTTATTATGTCGCCGCTTTTTACTCCCCAGCCTTGATTCCCGATCTGCCGTCCAACTACCTGATGCACGTCGAGCCAGGTTTCCAGATCGGTGTTTTGCCGCTGTCGGGGCAGCGCTGGCTGTCAATTTTGATCTACAAGAGCGAAGATCAGGGGCACATTCCATCTGCCGAACGCCTGCAAAGCCTCAAAGATCGCGCGCGTGGTGTTGGCTGGATTACCGCCGATTTACTCAATTCACTGCCCGCAGACACGCCGATTTACCTGGACACGGTGACGCAAATCGAGATGCCGTCGTGGTCGAGCAATCGGGTGACGCTGATCGGTGATGCCGCCTACTGCCTGACGCTGATCTCCGGGCAAGGCACCAGCATGGCGATGGCGGGCGCGTATTTTCTGGCGGAAGAACTGCGCCAGAATACTGACCATCATAGCGCCTTCCAGCGTTACGAACAGCGTTTGCGCCCTTATGTCGAGCAGAAGCAGAAGAAAGCCCGCAATTTCGCGCCGACCTTCGTGCCAAGCAGTCAGCGGCGTATCAGCATGACGCAGTGGGCGATTCGCCTGATCGATCTGCCGCCTGTGACGCGGCTGGTCAGCAAACAGTTGAACCTCAAGAGCATCATCGACAGCTAAAGTCCGGATGTAAACCGCAAAACCGTGCTTCTGCTAACCACGAGCATGTCTGCCTGCTTTGTGCAGATATTCGGGTCACAGCAAGTCTTTAAGAATAACTGACCATTAGGACAGTTCAGGACTAGCCAGCGGTTTAATCACGCATTTCATAATCCGGCATATTCTGAAATCCATCTGTCGGAAGCGCTGAAACGTTTAACACTTATCCCCGCCGGAATACGGTGACGGGGGATGCTGCCAATACGCTCAGGCGCATTTCTATCAACGGAAGTACTCAAAGGATCATGCAGCTATGAATCACCATCAGTATGAAAATGCAGTTGTCATTGGCAGCAGCATTGCGGGGTTGGTTTCAGGTGCGATTCTCGCTCGTCACTTTGACCAAGTGACGATCATTGAGCGAGATCATCTGCCAGAAGCGGTCGAGCTTCGCAAAGGTGTCCCGCAAGCGACACAGGCACACTTTCTGCTTAAGCGCGGACAGCTAATCATGGAAGAATTGTTCCCCGGCATCAGCGATGAACTGATTGCGGCAGGCGCAGTTCCGGCCAATATGGGCGGAGAGTTCCGCTGGTACATCCTCGACGGCTGGCGTCCGCGCTTCCATTCGAGCATCACCTTGCTCGGCGTGAGCCGCCCGCTGCTCGAAACAACAATCCGACGCCGGCTAAAGTCTATGATCAACGTTGTCTTCATGGCGGAGACCCGCGCTACCGGCTTAACCACCGACGATGCGCGCACACAAGCTACCGGCGTTCAGGTCGATTATCACGACCTAGGCGAACTGACCATCGACGCCAATCTGGTCGTCGATGCCAGCGGACGCACGACCAAAGCGCCGCAGTGGTTGGCAGAGCTTGGCTATATGCCACCGACGAAGACGCAGGTCAACGCCCACGCGGGCTACGCATCGCGTTACTACGAAATGGATAACAGCGTCGATTGGAAGGTTATGTACGTCCAGCCAACGCCGATGTCCGGTACGCGTGGTGGCGTGCTGCTCCCGAACGACGGCAATCGCTGGCACGTCGGCCTAGTCGGCATTGCCGGAGACTATCCGCCAAGCGATGACGAGGGATTCCTTGAATTTGCGCGTGGCTTCCCTACGCCAGATTTTTACGAGGTGCTCAGGAAGGCTAAGCCGCTCGGCCCGGCGGTCGCGTATCGCACTGCTGAGAACCGCATGTATCACTATGACCAGTTGCCGCGCTACCTAGAGAACTTCGTCGCGCTGGGCGATGCGGTCTTCGCTTTCAACCCGGTATACGGGCAGGGGATGTCGGTTGCCTCGATGAGCGCACTCGAACTCGACCAGGCGATCCGAAGGCAGAAGAGGCTGAGCGATGACTTGATCGGACTGGCTGAATATTTCCAGAAAGCGCTCGCCAAGACGCTGGCGTTACCCTGGCAATTGGCGACAGGCGAAGATATGCGCTGGCACGGTACAGAGATCGAGGGCTTCGTTCCCGCGCCGAGTGAGCAGGATTTGCAGGCCGCCGCGTACATGGGACAGGTCATTCTAGCCGCCAATCATAATATCCATGTGTTGGAAGCATTTATCAAAGTGATGAACATGGTCGCATCGCCGGACACCCTGTTCACACCAGAGATGATGGCGGAGGTCATGCAGACGATCCACACGCTGGGCACGCCGGAAATGGCATAGGACTCGCCAGGAACGATCACGACCAGGGGCAGGTCACAGATATGCCTCTGGTCGCATCGGAAAATCTCGAAATATGTAAGCAGCAATGGAGGAAATGGAAAACGAAATTACCTTACAAAATACTCATTCTCACCAGGCCACCAACGATCGGTTGATCGTTCTCCCTCTCTCCCCGCTTGAGTAACGCGAACTTGTTCCCATGCGAGGGGAAGCCGACCTGTTTTTGGTCAGCAGAGGTGAGGAGGCAAAAGTGCCGTCACCCACCCTACTCACCGTCCCACAATGCAACCTTTTCGCCGCCAGCCGTGTCTATATGAAATGGGGCTGGCGTCGGTTCACCTCGTTGTGAGAACCCGCGCCGCCACGTATAATCGGAGACATACTCGCACCCCTGGAACGTGCAATGGCGGACGATCTTCTCGGTCGAACAATCGGTGGCTACGAAATCCTAGAGCTGGTCGGGCATGGCGGCATGGCAACTGTCTACCGCGCCCGCCAGATTTCGATGAACCGCATCGTCGCCGTCAAAGTGCTGCCGCGCCAGTTCCTCAACGATGAAACCTATATGCAGCGTTTCATCCGCGAAGTCAAAATCGTCGCGGAACTGGAACATCGCAACATCGTCCCTGTCCACGACTACGGCGAGGATCAGGGGCAGCCCTACATCGTTATGCGCTATATGTCCGGCGGCTCGGTCGATGATCTGCTGCGTGAAGGGGCGCTCAGCCTCAGCGAGATCGTCAGCATCATCGAACAGATTGCCCCGGCGCTCGATTACGCCCACAGCAAAGGCGTCCTTCACCGCGACCTTAAGCCCAGCAACGTCCTCATGGACGATAACGGCGGCGCGTACCTGACTGATTTCGGCATTGCCCGTGTGCTCAGCGACACGACCCAGTCCAACCTGACCACACACGGCGTCGTCGGCACGCCCAGCTATATGAGTCCCGAACAGGCGCAGGGGCAGCCGCTCGACCACCGCAGCGATCTCTACTCGCTCGGTGTCATGCTCTTTGAGATGGCGACGGGTCAGCGTCCTTTCGAGAGCGATACCCCATATGGCGTGGCGGTCTTGCAGGTTACCGCCGCGCCGCCCAGTCCGCGCTCGCTCAATATGGCGATCCCCATCCCCGTCGAGAGGGTCATCCTCACGACCATGAGCAAGAAGCGTGAGGATCGCTACGACAGCGGCGTCCGACTCTCGGAAGCGCTCAAAATCGCCGTCGAGCCACCTGCCAGCGCCATGCACGACACGCAGCCCGGTTTCCCCCGCCCGGAAGCGCTGCGCCCTGACCCTGTGACCGTCAGCACACCGCCCCCACCGCAGCCGCAGGTCAGGGCAGGGTACACGCCGCCGCCGCCGTCCCCTTCCGGGTATGGGATGCCGCCTGTCTCTGCCGTGTCGCCCCCTTCCGCTGGAATTAGCCAGCGGCTGGTGCGCAAACGCGGCGGCAATGTCTGGCTGAGCATGGGCGTCGGCGGCCTGATCGGCTGCGGGCTGCTGATCATTCTGGCGCTGGTCGCGGCAGTCGTGATCACCAGCATATTGCGCAGCGCCCAGACCACACCCACCCCCGCCATTCCCGGCGGCATCGCCTCACCGCTGCCCGCGAGCGCAACGGTCAACCCGGCTGTCACTAAAACCGCGACCGTCCTGCCGACGCGCACCAGCCTGCTGGCGACCAATACCACCACGCCCGACGCCACGCAGGTGATCGCCGTCGGGCAGCGCGACACGCCCGCGCCACTGACCGATGGCACGATTGTCTATTTCGCCGAGCGTGAGAACAACTTCGACATTTACAAGCTCAACCTCTCCACCCACGCCGAAACGCAGTTGACCAACAGTGCATCGAGCGAACTTTACCCCGCCGTCTCGCCCGATGGATCGCAGATCGCCTTCATGTCCGATTCCGACGGCGATTACGACATCTACGTCATCAACAGCGATGGCAGCAATACGCGCCGCGTCACCACCAACAGCGTCAACGACCGCACACCCGCCTGGAGTCCCGATGGGCAGTGGATCGCCTTCTCGTCCGACGCGCGCGGCGACGGCGGCTACGATCTCTTCGCCGCCCACCCTGACGGCAGCGGCTTGAAGACGCTTTACAGCAGCACCGACCGCAGCAGCCAGCCCACCTGGAGCAGCGACGGCAAATCGATCCTCTTCACCAACGGCAGCCCCTACGATGGCTCGACCTGGGAAATCTGGCGGCTGGATGTGGACAGCGGCAGCGCCACCGCCCTGACGCACAACACCGTCAAAGACTCTTCGCCCGTTTTCGCCCCGGACGGCAGCATCGTCTACCTGAGCGAAGGCAATGGTCACGCGGCGATTGCCCACATGAACGCCGACGGCTCGAACAGCCGCGTCCTCTACGACGGCGCGGGCTACGACTGGGGCGCAGCCTACAGCCCGTCCGGCGACCTGATCACCTTCACCTCCGATGTCAGCGGGCGCGACGAAATCTACCTGATGAATGCCGACGGAACCGACGTACGCCGCGTCACCGATTCCGGCGGCATGGGTGCGGTCTGGCTTCCCTCGTAAGCAGTCCTGTGAGCAGAACTGCTGTAAACTATTGAAAAACGTATCTGTCAAAGCCGACGCTTCAGCCGTCTGCTTGAGATTTTTATGACTGCACTTTTCAAAATTACTTGCGTAGCAAAATAGTCGAGATCACGCGGGATCGACTCCAAAAAATACCAAAAAGAATGCTTTGAGGAATAGGCCATGCGACTATGACCATGCGCATCGCAGGGGGACTAACACGCGCGGAAATTGCCGCCGAGTCGATCCGCAGCGACATTCTCAACGGACAGCATCTCAGTGGGGAGCGGCTGATCGAAATCAAAATTGCACAGGCGCTGGACGTGAGCCAGAACACCGTCCGCGATGCCCTGCGCATTCTGGAACAGGAAGGCTGGGTGGTCAAGCATCCCCGGCACGGCGTCTTCGTGCGCAGTTTCAGCGCCGCCGATGTTGCCGAGGTTTGCGCGCTGATCGCCGCCATCGAAACGGTCGCGCTCGAAGCCACGATCCGCGTGCTGGATCGCGTGCTGAAGGCCGAGATGAACAGCCTGATCGCGGCGGCACGCAAAGCCTCGTATAACGCCGACTGGAAGCAGGCCTACGAGCATCTGCTCCGCTTTCATATCCGCATCGGCACTGCCCCCAATCGTCCGCAGACCGCCCATCTGCTCGAAAGCCTCTATAATCAGGTGCGACTGATCGAGGCGCTGCGACAGGCGCGCGCGCCCCACAGCGCCGACGACATCGTCACGCAGATTGACGCTAACGCCCGTCTGCTGCGCCTGATGGAAGCCAGTGAAACGCAAACCGCCTGCCAGCATCTGCGCGAACAGATCGCCATCTACACCCGCGAGACCCTCGCCGCGCTGGGGTTGTAGAAATCATCACGCGACTAAAAAATCTTTTTCCAAAGGAAGACATAAAGCTTGTAGCCCTGAGTTTGCTCATTTTTCTCATACTCGTGCTTTGTGCTTATCTCGTGGTTTTCTATCCAAGAACAATCTGTTTTGTACGACGAACGACAGGGTGTATCAAGCGTTCGTAGAGAATATTGACACCTTTAAAAACTTCTTTCCGGTTGTTTCCTCGCCAACAACAATCACAGCAACTTCTTTTGAAGTTCCGGGTCTGCAAAAATATATCGTTCGTGCGGATTATTGGTCTGCGCCAGATGCGCAATCGCCCACACTCTACGTCCCTGTGCTTGAAGCCTATTCGTCTCTTCCTACAGGTACAAGAGGATATTTATTTTCACCAGCGCTCAGTGATTATTGGAAAGATAACTATAAGCTCACGCTGCTGAGCGATAATATTTACTGTTATGACCATTAGCCGACGAACTGCTTATTATTTTTGGTGGAGTAAGCGAAGAAGATCGACTGTAGTTGAGGCCGTAACGATGCTTAGTTATGCTACGAATGTTGAATAGTTCGCTAACGTGAAGCGCTAGTTCATGACTTATCTCAAAGAGAAAAATGATTTCATTAACGAAATCATTGACCATATTCGGCAGAAAATCGAAGTATTGGACAGCGACACGAGTGTCGAGGTGAAAATCCTTCTCAGCAAACCGCTGCGGAATGACAACCCATCAGTGAGAGTGATGTTTACGAACCCGCAGATTATGGCAGAAGCTGCTTTCTGGAGCGAAAAAACTTACGAGAAAGGGGAATATCGCGTGACTGAAAATGAGGTCATTCTGGGGGACGGAGGTTATTTTGAGACGCTCGATGATGTGGATCGGATGATCGAACAACTGGTGACACTGTTTATAAGTAATCCCCTTTGATCTTCCCATTAATTCCACTCAAATCCCATTTTCTAACCTGACGATTGATTGCCAACCTGTACAACTTATAGTATCGTCTGTGGTACTATGGATAACCTTGTACTCGATACAAATGTTGTGATTTCGGCTTTGCGCTCAAATCGGGGTGCTTCCGCAAAGCTATTTTCCTTAATCGGCACAGGCCGCTTCGACATCAGTTTATCCGTGCCGCTGGTACTGGAATATGAAGATGTGCTTGAGCGTCAGGCGGGGGCGGCGATTGCGCTCTCGAAGACCCAAATTGGGGATGTGCTGGACTATTTATGTTCGGCTGCTCGCCATTTCCGTGTCTACTATCTCTGGCGTCCCCTGCTTCGAGACTCGCACGATGATATGGTTTTGGAGTTGGCAGTTACAGCAGAATGTAAATTCATCGTGACCTACAATCTTTCTGATTTTGTGGGTATTGAACGTTTCGGGATCGAAGCGATTACGCCGAAAGTGTTGTTAGAAAGAATGGGAGAACTCTCATGAGTGCGATTAACCTGCGTCTGCCTGAATCGCTGCACGAAGTGATTCGTGAACTCGCCAAAGAGGATAACGTCTCGATCAATCAATTCATCACACTGGCGCTGAGCGAAAAAGTTTCGGCGCTGATGACAGAAGAATATCTGATGGAACGCGCGCAGCGCGGCAGCCGTGCCAAATTTGAGGCGGCGCTGGCAAGTGTCGCTGATGTAGAACCTGATGAGCAGGATCGCTTGTAGCTTTCTTCACCGGGACACTAATCTTCATCGTGTTGTTTTTCTCCCCTCGCCCCGAACTTGTTCGGGCGCTCGCTTGCGTAACGCGAACTTGTTCGCGCGAGAGGGGTCGGGGAGAGGGGTCTCGAAAAACCTTACTCCAAACCTGACGCTTTCCCGCTGGTCAACCATTCCCCGCTGACGAATCACCATCAACGATGATAAAATGCCGCCAAATCACGGTTTAACAAGGTCTTTTGGAATGCGACGACTTATATCGCTCCTGGTACTGCTCGCCCTGACGCTGCTTTGCTTCGCTGCTCCGGCGGCGGCGGTCGATAACCCGCCGTTCGACCCGACGGTCTGCAATGCCTTCACGGACGGCGGCCCGCTGAGCGCAGAATGTCAGCAAATGATTGCCGCTTACCCGACGCCTCCGGTCACGAAGACCGAGCAGGATAAGGTCACGCTCGATTCGTTCAGCTTCTGGCGCGTCGGCCCTGACCCCGTTCCTGAATTCGATGCCCCCGGTGGCAACCAGATCGACGAAATTCCGCAGGGCTTCAACTTTGTCAGCGCGATTGACCTGAGCAACCCCGACTGGATTCAGATCGAGGGCGGCAAGTGGCTGCGCAAGACCGATGCTCGCTTCGTCCAGCCCTCGTTCTTCACAGGCGTCAATATCAGCAATGATCTCGAATATCCTTTCGCCTTCGTCCTCGACAAGAGCCGCATTTTCGTCTCGGCTTATCCCGGCGGGCCGCGCTCGCAGGCCAATGGACGCTGGCTCAAGCGTTACGAGATGGTCAACATCTTCTCGACGGCGGTCGATAAAGACGGCTGGAAGTGGTACATGATCGGGCCAAACCAGTGGGTCGAGCAGCGCTTCCTCTCGGTCATCGAGAAGATTGATCGGCCTGAAGGGGTGAGCGGTCGCTGGGTCGCGGTCGATCTCTACGAGCAGACGCTGGTCGCCTACGAGGACGATACCCCCGTCTTCGCCACGCTGGTTTCAACCGGGCTGCCCAATCACGAGACGAATCAGGGCTTATTCCATGTCTGGGCGAATGTCACCTCCGACCCGATGTCCGGGGCGACGGGCGCGCCGAGCGCCTACGCCTTGCAGCGTGTCCCCTGGGTCATGTACTTCGACGGCGGCATCAGCCTGCATGGGACATACTGGCACGACCTGTTCGGCTACCGCCAGAGTCACGGCTGCGTCAACCTGACCATCAGCGACGCCCACTGGCTCTATGAGTGGTTCCATAACGGCGCTGGCGATACAGAGCAGTTGGATAATCCAGTCTACGTCTACAGCTCAGGGACGTATGGCGTCACTGCAACTGGTATCTAAGCGATATGTTCGAGGTGCATGGCGGATCGATCCGCCATGCACCTGTGCGTGATTGCTGCGCGTTTGAATCGCGTGCGGTTAGAGCTTGAAACGGGTTGTTTTCGGAGTCAGGAACGGGTTAGGTTTAAGTTTGCCCGCCGCTGCGCGCTAATTTCAGCCGTTTGCACTTCCAACGGATCGCTGCTCTCCCGTAAATGCGCAATCACGCTCGCCTGATCCACCTCTGATCGGTTCTGGCTCAGTTTGAATTTCCCCTCAATTCGGTCAATTTTCAGCTCAAACCCCACAATCGCCTGCATCATCTTGTGCAGGTAATCTTCGGGTAAATCCATCGTCCATTCGGGAGTGCGACCCTGCTCATGGTTGGCAACAAGTTCCCGTAACATCGCGCGCATTTCCGCATCATCCTCACGTATCACCGGGACGCCATAGACGTGAACAGCCGTGTAATTCCAGGTGGGCACACTGGGGTGCGTCTCGTACCAGCTCGGCGAGATATAGGCGTGCGCTCCCTGAAACATCACCAGCGCCTCGCTGCCGTCAAACGACTTCCACTGGTCATTTGCCCGTGCCAGATGCGCCCGCAGCACACCACGCTCGGAATCGACCATGACAGGCAGATGGGTTGCATCAATGTGACCGTCGCGCTGGGTGACCAGCGCAGCGAAATTGTGTTCGCGCATGAACGCATACAGCAGCGCCGGGTCGGTTTCGAGGTTGGATTTGGGGATGTACATACATCGGCCTTCAGAATCGCGCGGTCATTTAGGGGAATTCTAGGCGATGCGCAAGCGCATGTCTAGCGCACCAGTAGACAATCGACATCGTGTTTTATGCTGGAGCGTATCTGAAAATTAGGGAGCGAGGCGGTTGAGTAACCAACGAATGGAGGCGAGATAAACCATCGCCTCGCTGCTCCTCGAACGCCGTTCATCTCATAGTCGGAGGAAAAGGCAAGATTATGTAGGGTTTGTTGTCTTTAACAAGCCGATTTAGTAGGACAAGGTTTCGCCTTCGGATGAGTTTTTACACGGTACGAGGACTCGAACCCTCGTCTTCCCGTACGAAACCAACAAATTGGCTGGACGTCCAGCCCTTCACAAAAAAAACCAAGTGCAGTTACTCACCAGGTTTCACCTGCTCGATGACATTGGAAAACTGGGAGACCATGCTCAGGAAGTCGGCTTCGGAAGGCGGCTTATGCAGGAAGCCGTCCGCCCCCAAGACATGCGCCAATTCAGGAGAGTCGAGCACGGAGCAGATCAGGACGGGGATACGCAGAGTAGACACCTGATTCTTTAACGAGTGTAGAATCTCCCAACCATCCTGCTCAGGCAGCAAGACATCGAGAACAATGACATCGGGTTTGGAGTCCTGAGCAATTTGCAGCGCCTGACTGCTCTCGTAAGCGGTCAGAATCTGATAAGGGTAGCCTGCAAGATAATGTCTGAATAAGGCAACCGCATCCGGGTTATCGTCAATGATCAGCACGGAATGTTTACGCAGCGGAAATCCCAGGCAGATCTCAAGACTTCCTGGTGCTGTAAAGCGCGCCTCGACCGTGCCATCAAGCGCCTGTACCAGATTTTGAAGTGTTTCTTCCTCAAGTATGGGCAATGAATGGATACGCTTTGGTAAATCCTGACAGGTGATGACGAATTCACCTTCCATGCTCAGGTGGCGATAGGATATTGAAAAATGGCTGCTTGGCCACGAATTGATAATCAGCCTTGCCAGTACCCAGATAATTGCCTGTCGCAGCACCGCGCTGTCGTTTGCAGGCAGCAGGGCGTGATCTTCAACCTGAAAGGTGATTTCAACCTGATACTGCTCCAGCAGGCTCTGGATCGAGGTCAGCGTCTTTTGCAAAAATGCGTGCGGGCTAATCTGTTCCAGGCTCTCCTGACGATGAATTCGCTGCACCTCAGACTGGATCGAGATTGGCGTCATATGCGCTTCCGGCTCTTCCTGGACGCGCTGCCACAACACTTCGCTTAAAGCGTGAATCGCCTTGTTGTGATCCCGATAAAACTGCCGTTCACCGAGGTTGAGGCGAAACAAGGCATGTTGAACCTGCAATTGCTTCACATATCGCAAGAACAGAATGTTGTAGAAACGAGCTTGTTTCAATGAAGGGTCACTGCCGGGATTCAGGCAATTGATTGCCTGTTCGATTTGTTCTCGGAAATGCTGGACGCGCAACCCATCCCCCGATTCGCCCTCCGTTAAGGCACGCACCAACGAATGCTGCTGCAAATAAGCGAAATCGTCGTAATGGGCTAAACAATCTTTGAACTGCTGCTCAAATTCTGCGCGGTTGAGACTCGCCAACATAGTTGCAGCCCTTCAAAAAATAGATTAACTATTTAAAGAACACACCCATAAGTGTACTCATTATACTGAATTCCAGAGGTTCCGACGATGACTCTTGAAGGGGATGCAAAGGCTCGGCATGAACTGCGAACGCCGATCAAGATGATTCTGGGCTATTGCGAAGTGCTGCTGAATACGCCTCCATCCCTGCCGGACGTGCAGCGCGCCAGTATCGAGGTGATTTACCGCAATGCTCAAGCGCTCAATACCCTGATCGACAAAGTGCCGATTGTTCCTTCGCCGACCCCATCGACCAACACTTCGCAGATCATCGTGCTGGACGCTGTGGGTGCGCTCTATGAATTCGTCCGCGAATATCTGGTCGTTTCGACCCTGATTCACGTATCCACTGTCGAAGAACTGGGGCGGCTCGGCCCGGAAGTACAGCCGTCCGCGATGATTATCGGCGGAGATAACGAGCATGTCATCCCACTGATCACGCAGTTGATCGGCAAAAACATCCCGATCCTGTCCCTGAGCTTTCAGGCTGCACAGCGCTCCGTAGAGTATTTGACCAAGCCGGTGCAGTTCGACGATTTGGAAGCGATTTTGCAACGTTTGGGAGGAATCCCGCGCGATGTGCTGATTGTTGACGACAGCCGCGATAATGTCGATTTATTGAGCCGGATGCTTGCGTCGCTGCCCGCGCCGCCGCATATCCTCAAGGCATACAGCGGGCGTGAGGCGCTGGCGCTGATCGAAGCGCAAACGCCCAGCCTGATCCTCCTGGATTTGCTCTTGCCCGACATGGACGGCTTCGCCATCCGCGATTATCTTCGTCTGGATGCACGATACGCGGACATTCCCATTGTGTTCATCTCCGCGCATAGCAGCGATGACATGGCAGCGCCCAGCCGAGCCAGCAGAATCGCGCTTTACCAGATGAACGCGGCCTCTCCAGTCAAGTTATCCCGACAAATTCAAGCCCTGCTCGCTGCCATCCTACCTAATCGCTAGCCCTTTTCTCCCTGAATGCTGGTGATCTGTCAGTCCAATGACAGGTCGCTCTCCCTATAATGCCTCAAAATGGCTGCTCTCGTCCTCAACTGTGAGCAGACGCAGTTCGCCTTTTCCAAGTCAGGTTCTCGTGACGAAAGGAGTGGCATACATCAGTCAAAGCGAGCGCACCACCCTCAATAGATGCTCCAGGGTATTCAATAGATAGATAAGAGGATTAAGTCCATGAAAGCGCGTAGATTTTTAGCAGTTGTGATGATGTCCGTGATTTTAGCGCTCGTGCTGCAAGGCGCAATCGCGGCAGTTGAGGCGCAGGATGCCACCGCCGAAGCGGCTGGCTCACCGTTCGAGCCAACCAACCTCAAGCAGATCGTCAGCGATCTCACGGCGGCGACAGCGGGCAAAGTTGACGATCCCTCGCAAATTCGTCTGGCAATTGTCGTCAACGTCCTGTCACCGTTCTGGACGGCTGCCGCTATCGGCGAGCAGCGTGCTTCGAGCGAACTGGGTGCGCCAGTGGTGTTTGAAGCCCCTGATAAGAACAACAGTATCGCCTCGCAGCAGTCGATCCTCGAATCCATGGTCACGGATCAATACGACGGCATCGCCTTCTCCGCCGTCGATCCGTCGTCGGTCGTCAACATCGTCAAGGAGGGCATGGCCGGCAAGACCAACTTCCTGCTGATCGACTCGGACAGCCCCAACAGTGGTCGCCCGGTCTATTTCGGCCTGAACAACTATAACGGCGGCGTGCTGGCGGCACAGGCCATGCTGACCGCGCTCGATGACGGCGCGAAATGCGGCACGGTGATCGGCTTCGTTGGCTTCCTGACCGCCCAGAACGCCATTGATCGTATTCAGGGTATCAAGGACACTTTCAAAGGTACGAACTGCACTTTCGAGACCGTTCTGGCCGATAACGGCGATCCGAGCACAGCGCTGAGTAACGCTGAAACCGCGATTACGACCTATCCCGACGCCGCAGGATTCATTGGCCTGTACAGCTATGACGGCCCGGCGATTGGTCAGGCGCTGATTAGCGCTGGCAAGGTCGGCGAGATCAAGCTGGTGTCGTTCGATCTCGAACCCGGCACGCTCAAGCAGCTTCAGATGAGTCCCAGCCCAGTATCCGCCGCCATCGGTCAGCGCGTCTACTACTACGGCTACCTGACCACCTACATGCTCTACTCGATGGCCGCCATTGGCAAGGATGCGACTCTGAAAGTCCTCGACCCATACCTGTCCGGCGATAACCACGACAGCATCGATGCGGGCGCGGACGTTGTCACCCCCGATACGCTGCCTGCCTATCAGGATTACCTGACTTCGCTCGGCATCAAATCGCAGTAAAATGACTGAAGACAGGAAGCCGCCTCATCGCTGGGACGGCTTCCTGCCCGGACTAAGATAATGAACCGAAAATAGATATTCATCCCTATGCAAAAAACTTTGCTTTTACAGGCAAGCGGCATTTCCAAACGTTTTCCAGGCGTACAGGCGCTTGATAACGTCGATTTCGAGGTGTACCAGGGCGAAGTGATCGGCCTGGTGGGCGAGAACGGCGCGGGAAAATCCAGCCTGATGAAAGTTCTGGCTGGCGTCTATACCCCCGATAGTGGCACGATCCGCTTTCGAGGCGCAGATTTCAAGCCGCGCGATCCCGGTGAAGCTCAGGCACAGGGAATCAGCACGATTTATCAGGAATTGGCGCTGATCCCCTATCTGACCGTCGCGGAGAACATTTTTCTCAACCGAGAGCCGCGCCTGCGCTTTTCACCGGGACTCATCGACTATTCCAAAATGAATGCACAGGCGCGCGACCTTCTGCGCGAACTGGAAGCGCCAATCCCCGTGACAGCGCAGGTCAGCCGACTACCGATTGCCGCTCAACAGATGATCGAGATTGCCAAAGCGCTGTCGCGCTCGTCGCAACTGATCATCATGGACGAACCGACTTCATCGCTGGCGTCAAGCGACATTGAACACCTTTTCAAGCTGATCAAGCGGCTGACCGAACGCGGCGTTTCGGTGATTTTTATCGGGCATCGGCTCGAAGAAGTCCTCGGTGTCGCCGACCGGATTATCGTCATGCGCGACGGTGAGCGCGTCGGTTCGCTCGCCATCGACGAAGCTAACGAGGACACGATCATCCGGCTGATGGTCGGGCGCAAAGTCGAGTTGTATCCCAAGCAGGCGACGACGATTGGCGAACCTGTTCTGGAAGTCCGTAATCTGAGCGACGGCAAGCGGATTCAGGACATCAATTTCACAGTACACAAAGGCGAGATCGTCGGCCTCGCGGGGCTGATTGGCGCAGGCCGCACCGAAGTCGCGCGCATGATTTTCGGCGTTGACCCCAGGAAAAGCGGCCAGATTTTCGTCAACGGCGACGAGCGCCGGATCAACACACCGGTCGATGCCGTCAACGCCAGCATTGCGCTGGTGCCGGAAGACCGCAAATTGCAAGGGCTTGTCCTGGTCATGAACGTTCAGGAAAACACCACCCTGGCTCTGCTGAAC
The DNA here is from genome assembly GCA_034432495.1 of Anaerolineae bacterium. Lineage (GTDB taxonomy): Bacteria > Chloroflexota > Anaerolineae > Aggregatilineales > Phototrophicaceae > Flexifilum. Next base: position 20,329 of record DAOUCB010000068.1, read on the forward strand.
CGCATCAGCCAGCTTCTCGGCTGGATACCGCGCCATCAGGAGCGCGAGATCAGCGCCGAATACCGCGATATGCTCGACATTCAAACCCCCTCCTTGCAGCAGATCATCCGCAATTTGAGCGGCGGCAACCAGCAAAAAGTGGTCATCGCCAAGTGGCTGAGCATGACGCCTGCCATTCTGATTCTGGACGAACCGACGCGCGGCATCGACATTGGGGCAAAGGCCGAAGTCCACGCCATTATGAGTCGTCTGGCCGCCGAAGGCATCGGCATTCTGATGATCTCGTCCGAGCTGCCGGAAATCTTTGGCATGAGCGACCGGGTGCTGGTCATGTGCGACGGCAAAATAACGGGGGAATTCAGCCGCGAGGAACTACAGCAGCCCCATGCGCAGGAACTGGTCATCGCTGCCGCGACGCGCTTCAGCGCCATCGAAGCGAACGCCAATCCATCCCCATCCGACTCCAACTAGCTATCGAGACTCGATAAAGGTAACTTTTCAATGGCTGCGACCGCCCCCGATATTGAAAAACGTTCAGAAGAACCGGTAACCGTCCGCAAAATTGTGCAGGGAGTCATTCGAACTAACGAATTCGCCCTGTTTATGGTGCTGATTGTGGGCTGCGTGATCGTGACCATCCTCAACCCGCACTTTATGGCTTTAAGCAACATCGGCACATTAGGCCGGGACATCGCCATGATCGGCATTCTGGCAGTCGGGGAAGCCTTCGTCATCCTGCTTGGCGGGATCGACCTCTCGGTCGGCTCAGTCTACGGACTCGCCGGGGTGATCGTTGCCCTGCTGTGTGTCACGCCTGACCCGACCCAGCAGATTCCGACGCTCGGCTGGCCTATCCCGCTCGCAGTCGCCGCTACGCTGGGGATTTGTATCGGCATCGGCGTGATTCATGGGCTGTTCGTGAGCAAATTCCACATGCACGGCTTCCTGATCACGCTGGTCACGCTTGGGCTGGCACGCGGGATCGCCATCGCCATCACCACCGGCTATCCGATCACGGGTATTCCCGATGAACTCCAACCGCTGGCGCAGGGATCATTTCTCAACCTGCCGATTCCGTTCATCCTGCTGATGGTGATCGCGCTGATAGGCATCCTCTTCAGCCGCCTGACCTATATTGGCCGCCATATTTACGCCGTCGGCGGCAATCCCGAAGCCGCCCGCCTGTCCGGCATTCCCATCGACCGCCGCATCATTCTGTGCTACTGCATCAGCAGTTTCTGCGCCGGGATCGTCGGCATCATCAGCGCTGCCCGTTTAACCTCAGGCCATCCATCGGCGGGAACCGGCGCGGAACTCACGGCGATAGCGGCCTGCGTGCTTGGCGGCATCAGCTTATTTGGCGGACAAGGCAGCATTCTTGGAGCGTTTATCGGCGCGATGATCATGGGCGCGCTCGCCAACGCCATGATCATCCTGCAAGTTTCGCCCTACTGGCAGCAGGTCGTATTGGGGATCGTCCTGTTGATTGCCATCACCTTCGACGTGTGGCGGCGGCGGCGGCGCGAAGCGAAAGCGTAAGCACGCGGCTGCCGGGTCGCACCCGTCAGGTAGCCACAGGCACTCAAATCAATTATTATTAGGACAATCAAATTTGGCTTGGGTCGGACATGTTCCAAGTCGTCAAAAATAACCCATTATGGAGATTTATTTCCCAGCGATTACAACTGAAGATGATCCTGGTGAGTACACTCGCGCTGCTGATTCCGATTACGGTGATCGGTATCTACAGTATGCAGGTGACGACCGACCAAGTACTGCGAACGGCACAGGGAAAAGACCTGGAGTTCGTCAAATCGCAGTCCGCAGCGGCGCTGCGCTTCCTGACCGAAGGTGAACGAGACACCCTCTATCTCAGCCAATCACCCGCCACCCGGCGTTATGTCGGTACGCTCGTCGGAACCGATGACTCCAGTACCCAAATTCTGCTCGCTTCACAGTTAAAGCTCTTTCTTAAAGATACGCCCAACTACCTGAGCGTCCAAATCCTCGACATTAGTGGTCAGGAAGTCTTCGGAATCGACAATCGGGATGGAAACCTCCGGGTTACGCCGACCGATCAGCTTGAAAATCAGGCCGGACAGCTCTCGTTTATTGAGCCGCTGCGGCTGGCTGGCCCGGTTTATATTTCCGATGTCGCTCTGGAAATGGATGGCAAGCAAATCATCAAGCCGTTCGTGCCGATTATTCGCTTTTCGCTGCCACTGTATGCCGAAAGCGGCGGTATCGCCGGGGTGATCGTCATCAAGGCGCTGGCTGAGCCGCTGATAACAGCGCTTTCCGTCAATACCGACGACGAAGCCCTCTACATCATAGACCAGGATAGCAACTACCTCTCGAATCCCAACCCCGACAAGCTCTTTGGCAAACTCCTGAAAACTGGCGTGACCTTCGCGCAGGATCAACCCAATGACAGTGCAGCGATACAGGCATCTACCGAAGGCGAAGGCACAATCTTCAGAGCGCAGGATCGACCTGAAGCGCTGCAATCATTTGTCACCGTTAACCTACCGGGACGTGACGATGCCAACTGGACGTTCATCTTTGAAGAAAAGCAGAGCAAAGTTCTGAGCGATGTGAACAACGCTCGCATGGTGATCATTGGATTAGCAGGGCTGGCGCTGCTGGTTGGATTCGGCCTGGTGCTGTTGATCACGCGCAATATCGTACTGCCGGTGCAGCAGCTCGCGCGGATTTCCGCCGCGATTAGCCGGGGCAAGTGGGACGTGACCGTGCCATCCGTGCAAAGCAGCGATGAAATCGGCAAGCTCGCCGTCGCCTTCGACCTGATGAGCAAGGAACTACGCACGCTTTACGGCGACCTGGAAATGCGGGTGCTGGCGCGTACCAGCGAGCTTGAAACGGTCGCCAAAGTCGGGGCGGCGACCGCCGCGATCCTCGACCTCGATCAACTGCTGCACACGACTTCAGAACTCACTCGCGCCAGCTTCGAGTTGAGCAAGGTACAGGTCTACCTGCTCGATGCGACGACGCAGACACTCACGCTGGCGGCGATTTCCGACGCGTCCAACGACCCGGCGCGGCGAACTTCGATTGCGCTTGCCGCAACCGACTCGCTGGTCGCGCTGGCAGGACGGGACAGGCGCGGCGTCAAGATCGACCAACCGGCTGAACTCGCGCTGCCGCTGATGGTCGCCAACCGCCTGCTCGGTATGATCGATCTCCATTCCGAACAGCCGGGACGTTTCACCGATCTGGAACTCCGGGTAATGACCATCCTTGCCGACCAGATCGCCGTCGCAGTGCAAAATGCCTTCTTTTACAAAGAGCAGTTGGCAACCGCCCACCAGCTTGCCATCGCGCGCCAGCGGGCAGAAGAAGCCAATAAGGCGAAATCGCTGTTTCTGTCGAATATGAGCCACGAACTGCGCACGCCGCTCAATATTGTCATCGGCTATACGAGTTCGATGCTGGAACGGCCTTCGATGTACGAGAACATCGCCCTGCCGCCGATTTATGCGCGCGACATCAAGCTGATTCGTGAGAACGGTCGTCACCTGATCGGCCTGATTAACGATATTCTCGACCTGAGTAAAATCGAGGCGGGCAGACTGGAATTGGTGCGCGAGCCGATCATCCTGACCGACATTTTTCGCGGAGTGCTGGCGACATCCGTGGGACTGGTGAAGGATAAACCCGTCCTGATCAAGTCGGACATCCCCGACTTACTGCCGCCCGTCTATGTTGATCCCACCCGCGTGCGCCAGATCATCCTCAATCTGATGTCGAACGCCGTCAAATTCACCGAGCAAGGCAGCGTCACCCTGCGCGCCAGCATCGAAAGCAATTTCGTCAAAATCGCGGTGATCGATACAGGTATTGGCATCCCCGAAAAATCGCTGCCGCACATTTTTGACCGTTTTCAGCAAGTCAGCCACGATACCAGTCGAATTTATGGTGGGACAGGACTCGGCCTCGACATCAGCAAGCAGCTCTGCCAGATGCACGGCGGCGATCTCACCGTCGAAAGCGTCTATGGTCAGGGCAGCACCTTCACCTTCGCCCTGCCGGTGATGGACGGACAGTACGAGCAAATCGGACAGATACCTGGTCTGCAAAGTACAGTGGACGGCGCTCCCAAAACCGCTCAGGTCTTTGCCACGTCCGGCAGTCCTGAGAAAGCGGCAGCCCGCACAGTCATGCTGGTTGAAGACGACATTAGCAGTACGGATTTCATTGGTCACATTCTCGAAAGCGCGGGCTTCTTCGTCCTTTCGACCAACGATGATTCGGAAGCGGTCGAGATGGCGCTGGCGGTGATGCCTGACCTCATTCTGCTGGACATTCAGCATTCTATGGTCACAGGCTGGGATATTCTGAACCGTCTGAGAGGCGAAGACGAGATCGCTCCGATTCCAATCATTGTCTGCTCGGCGGATGGGGAAAAACAGGCGCTTGATCGGTCAGATGCGGTTGGCTTTATCGCAAAACCCTTCACATCGCAGACGATTCTGGAGGAGGTCGAGCGCGTGATCGGGCTGGCGCATTCTTTGTAGCCAACGACCAACCAACTTCAGAGGAGCAGGTCTCACAGTGGGTATGACGGCATACGTGATACGTTCAACACACATGAATCATCTCGTGGACAAAAAGGTACGAAGTGATGTATGAGGTTTTGTGATGCAGCTTATTCTTTTGATCGAAGATA
>DAOUCB010000069.1:0-5062 GCA_034432495.1 Anaerolineae bacterium
GAACTCTCTATTCCCAATTCGACTCATAAAATTATTCCGAATCTGCGCAAACTGTTCACTTTTTGAGGTAGGTAATTTATTGGACATTAGATACCTTCTCCTTTCCAGAAGCATAATAATAAATATAGGAACATAAATCTATATTAGTTGATCGTTCTCTTCTGAATTCTGCTCAATTGCAAAGACTCAATCTACAATTAGGAAAGATTAGCTCTTTTCAAGAACACAACTAACATATTTTATTTATACAATAAAAATATTAAATGAAAAATTTCTTGGCTTTTCAAAAGGGCTTCTTATCACTCTATTATGTGTTAGTCCAGTAGGCTGCAACCCTACAATTCTCCTGCTTCCTTGAAACAAATGTTCCTGACATTTTAGCAAGCCTGTGCTATAGTATGGGCAACATTTTCACGATGCTTTTGCCTGAACTGCGCACAAGGACTGTGGCATGACTCACCGGACAATCTCGAAGACGAGCGCCCGCCGTCTGGCGATTTCGCGGCAGCGTTTAGCCAGCGATCTCACACCGCCGACGGCGGAAGGCATCATGGCGGTGGTGCGCGATCTCGGCTGTTTGCAACTTGACCCGATTAGCGCGGTGGCGCGCAGTCCGCTGCTGGTGCTGTGGAGCCGGTTGGGCGTCTACAACGTGGGCGACCTGGACAAGCTGCTGTTTGAGGATCGCCAGTTATTCGAGTACTGGGCGCACGTCGCCTCGATTGTGCTGACCGAAGAATACCCCGTCCATGACTGGTGGATGCGCAATTACGGCGAGCGCTGGGAGGGCGACGGCTGGGCGCAGACCGTGCGCGACTGGATCACAGAGAACGAGGACTTGCACGATTTCATCCTGGCTGAAATGCGCGAGAAAGGGGCGCTGTTCTCGCGCCAGATTGAACTCGACGGGAAAGTCTCCAACGCATGGACATCGACCGGGTGGACGAATGGACGCAACGTCAGCCGGATGCTCGATTTTCTCTGGGGACAGGGCAAAATCATGGTCGCGGATCGGTCGGGTCTCCAGAAGCAGTGGGATTTGGCGGAGCGCTGCCTGCCGGACTGGACGCCGCGCGATCAATGGGACGCCGAACAGGTGGTGACTTACGCGGCGCAGAAATCGCTGCGGGCGCTCGGCGTCGCCACCAGCCAGCACATCAAGGAGCATTACACGCGGGCACGCTATCGCAACCTGCCCGAAATCCTGAAATCGCTCGAAAAAGAGGGGCGTATCCTTCCCGTCAAGATCGAAGACATGAAGGGCGCATACTTTATTCACGCGGACGATGTGGCGCTGCTCGACCAGATCGAGGCGGGCGACTGGAGCGGACGGACGACGCTCTTGTCACCGTTCGACAATTTAATCTGCGACCGCAAGCGCACCGAAGCATTGTGGGATTTCTACTTCCGCATCGAGATTTACGTCCCGGCGGCGAAGCGGCAGTATGGCTATTACGTGCTGTCGATTCTGCACGGCGACCGGCTAATCGGGCGGATTGACCCGAATTTTGATCGCAAGACCAAGACGCTGCGCATCCAGAACGTCTATGCCGAAGCCGACGCGCCGCCGGAAGCCGCTGCCGACATTCGCGCGTCTATCGCGTCGCTGGCGCAGTTCGTCGGCGCAAACCAGATCGAATACGGCGAGGTGGCGAAGGTGTGGAAAAAGAAGCTGAAATGAGGGGATTTAAACCCTCTCGCTGACGCCCTTGAGCTTGTCGGGGTTGAGGACGGTGAAGATCGCGCAGATACGCCCATCCCTGAAATCGAAGGTGGTCACGTTTTGCACCTGACCAGCGCGAACTTCGATCACGGCGGGCTGCCCGTTGATGCGCGTGAATTTCAGGCGGCGCAGCGCCTGAAAGCGGCTTTGAACTTCCTCCAGAAAACGAACCACCGCTTCCGCGCCAATCACGGGTTCACGGCGCGCATTGACCTTGCCACCGCCATCGCCATGCAAAATCACATCGGCTGAAAGCACATCAAACAGTTTCGATAACTCGCCTTCCTGACAGGCAGCGAGAAACTGCCGCGTGACCTGTTCGGCTTCTTCAAGTGACGTGGTGAAGCGGGGACGTTCTTCGGCGACACGAATGCGCGCTCGGTGACCGATCTGGCGGGCATCGACGGCGCTGCGCCCAATGATCTCGCCGATTTCGGAATAGCTGTAGCTGAAAACGTCGTGCAGCAGCAAAACGGCGCGATCTACAGGTGCGAGGCGTTCCAGCACGAGCAGAAAAGCCGTCGAAAGCGTATCGGCAAGTTCAGTTTCGCGGGCGGGATCGCCTTCGACGGCCTGCGCGATGGGTTCAGGCAGCCACATGCCGACGTACTGCTCACGCTGAACGCGCGCCAGACGCAAATGATCAATCGCCAATCGGGTGACGATGCGCACGAGATAGGCTTTGGGCAACCGAATGTCGTCATGGGGGGCTTCCTGCCAGTTGAGGAAAGCTTCCTGAAGCACGTCCTCGGCGTCCATGCTGCTGCCGAGCATCCGGTAGGCGAGGCCGAACAACGCCTGTCGGTGTTGGTTGAATTCGTTGACTGCATCCATAAAACGTGTACCTCGGTAGGGGCAACCTGACAGGTCGCCCCTACAACATGCTAATTCGCTGAAGCGGCGACGGCGGGCTGGCGCTGCGATTGGTAATGCCCGACGGGCGTGCGGAAGCTCACGTTAACCCGGTTCCAGCAGTTGATTTCGATGATCGCCATCGTCAGGCCGAGCAGTTCACGCTCGCTGAAGTGCGGGCGTACCCGCTCATAAACCGCATCCGGCACATGATCCTGCGCTACCAGCGTGACGGCCTCCGTCCAGGCCAGCGCTGCCCGCTCGCGCTCCGTGAACACGGAGGCTTCTTCCCAGGCAGCCAGCAGATGGAGACGCTGTTCGCTTTCGCCGCTGGCAAGCGCATCTTTGGTGTGCATGTCTAAACAATAGGCGCAGTGATTCAACTGAGAAGCGCGCGTTAGTACCAGGTCAAGCAGCGAGAGTTCCAGCCCGCTCTGCTCGACATAGTCTCTGAAGCCAAACAGCGGCTTGAGAATGGCTTCGTCTTTTGCCCAGTTCAAACGTCCCTGCATGATAGTGCTCCTGTATTTATTCATTGTCGTACAGGAGTAAAGACGGACAGCGTCCGCGAAGTGTGACACAAAATCAAAAAGCGGAGACCTTTTGTTGAAAAGGTCTCCGCTTTTCTAAAGGGCAGACACACGAATCTGCCCCTACGAAAAACAATCCACATTTTTCTGAAAGCAGATTTAGTAGCCGAAGGCCTGCACGGCCTTTTCGACGCTCTCGACCGGCTTGACGTTGAGCTTCTGGTCGATGAGGATACCCTTTTCGTCGATGATCCAGTGCGAGCGGATGACGCCTTCATAGGTTTTGCCGTAGTTGGTTTTCTCGCCCCAACCGCCCCACTGTTCCAGCACCTGATGATCCTGATCGCAGAGCAAATCGTATTGCAGCCCTTCCTTGATCTTCCACTTGAGTTGATCTTCGGGCTTGTCCGGGCTGATGCCGAGGACAACGATGTTATCCTGCGTGAACTTGGGGAACTGGTCACGGAAGCCGCAGGCTTGCGTCGTGCAGCCGCTGGTTCCAGCGGCAGGATAGGCAAACATGACCACCCGCTTGCCAAGATAATCGCTGAGATGAATGGTTTTGCCATCCTGATTGATCAAAGAAAAATCTGGAGCAGGTTCGCCAACTTTAAGCATTTTAGGGACTCCCTTTATCTGAAGTTGGCTTTATTTTACCCCAGTGGAGACACTTCGCCGACTGCCGCTAAGGCCAGACGAACACTTTCGCGCGGATCGACCTTATTCTGCTCGTCGATGACGATGCCATTTTCGTCGATGACCCAGTACGAGCGGTTGACCATCGGAATCTTGATCGACCCCATAATCGGGATGCCCCACGCGCCCCAGGCCGAAAGCATCTTATGTCCTGAATCCGAGAGCAGGTCATAGGGGAGTTTTTTGTCAGATTTCCACTGACGCAGCGTGCCGGTGCTGTCCGGGCTGACGCCGAGAATCACGGCGTTGGCAGATTGAATGGCAAAGAATTCATCGCGGAAACTGCACGCCTGGGCATTGCAACCGCTGGTGTTCGCCATTGGGAAAGCGAACACAATCACTTTCTTGCCCCGATAGTCGCGAAGATGGACGAGTTTGCCGTCCTGGTTGGGAAGTTCAAAATCTAGGGCTGGTTGACCGAGCATGTTTCACCTTGCGCTCATTTATTGCGGTTATTCTAGTATGGTGCAAGATCATTATAGTAATGATAGAAACTGTCCTCTTATGGCAACTTTTCACAAATGATTCACAAGCGAACCTCACTTTCGATCTTCGGCATTGGCGTGGCGCTGGCGGTTTTGCTGGCTGCCTACCTGCCGACTTTGCAAACGATTCCCAACGGTTCCGAGAATTACTTCATGATCGACGTTGGCGAGACGCAGATCGTCCTCAATCGCTGGGGCACGCTTCATGCGACTGGTTACCCGCTCTACGTCATGATCGGCAGCGGGCTGGTCGCGTTCCTGCGCGCCTTCGGCATCGGCGCGGCGACCGCTCCGGCGGTCGTGTCGCTGTTCTGGGGCTTGATCACCATCGCGCTGATTTACGCGCTGGCGCTGCACCTGACGCGGCACGTCATCCTGGCGGCAGGCATGACCATTCTGTTTGGGCTGACGCGGACGATGTGGATTCACAACGACATCGCCGAAGTCTACACAATGGAATTGTTTTTCGTGGCGCTGCTGCTGCTGATCGTGCTGTGGCAGCCTGCCATCAAGGGACGGGTTTTCTGGCTGGCGCTGATCGGCGGGATTGGCGCGGCGCATCACCGGGCGATCCTGATGCTCGCGCCTGCGCTGATTGTTGCCGTCTGGCCGGAACTGATCGCCATGCTTCGCAAGCGTCCGCTGCTGCTGCTGGCCTTGCTCGCGCTGGGTGCAGTTGGGCTGCTGCCCTACGGCTACATGATGCTGCGCGCGCAGCAAGGCGCGGCCTGGGTCTACGGGCAGCCGGGAACGCTGGCGGGGCTGATGGATCAGTT
>DAOUCB010000070.1:0-4749 GCA_034432495.1 Anaerolineae bacterium
TCCAGAATTGGAAAGACGACTTCGACGCGGTTGTAGAGGTTGCGCCGCATCATGTCGGCGCTGCCCAGATAGACACATTTATCGGGCGGAGCATTCTGGAAATAAAAGATCCGGCTGTGTTCCAGAAAGCGCCCAACAATGCTGATGACGCGAATATTCTCGCTCATACCGGGGATGCCAGGGCGCAGACAGCAGATGCCGCGCACGAGCAAATCGACCTGCACACCCGCCTGCGACGCCTCGTAGCACTTCTCGATGATGCGATCTTCTTCAAGCTGGTTCATCTTGAAGATCAGACGGGCAGACTTCCCGGCGCGCGCAGCGGCGATCTCGTTGTCGATGAGTTCGATCAAGCCTTTGAGCAGATATTCCGGCGCGACCAGCAGCCGTTGATATTCCGTCGCCGGAGCATAGCCCGTCAGGCGGTTGAACAGGCGCGACGCATCGTCGGCAATTTCCTTGTTACAGGTGAACAGGCCAATATCGGTATACAGACGCGCCGTCCCGGAGTTGTAATTGCCGGTGCTCAAGTGGACGTAACGACGCACGCCATCTTTATCACGGCGCACGACCAGCGCGACCTTCGCGTGCGTCTTGACGGGCAGTTCCTCGACGCCATAGGTGACGTGAACGCCTTTTTCGTCGAGCGCGCGCGCCCATTCCAGATTGTTTTCTTCGTCGAAGCGGGCTTTGAGTTCGACCAGCACCGCCACCTGCTTATCGTGATCGCGCGCGTCCATCAGTGAGCGCACAATCGGCGAATTATGCCCCACGCGGTAGAGCGTCGCCTTGATCGCCAGCACTTTCGGGTCGCGCGCCGCCGTCTGAAAGAAGGTCTCGACCGGGCCAAACGAATCATACGGATGGTGAACGAGATGATCGCGCTTGCGAATCGCTTCGAAGATATTTTCTTCGCCGCACAATTCTTCCGACAGGCGCGGAATATAGACCGGGTATTTGAGTTCCGGTTTATCGAGCGAGGCCAGTTCCATCAGGCTGCTGCCCCCCAGCGCCCCGTTGACCAGATAAACATCGCGGCTGCCATCGACGCCCAGATGGTTGATCAGGCGATTCAGGGTGCGCTCGCCGATTTCATCAGGCACCGCCAGGCGTACCACCGCCCCTTTGCGCCGTTCGCGCACCTGCTCCTCGATTAACTGGCTGATGTCGCCTTCCGGGTCTTCCTGTTCGTGTTCAAAGTCGATGTCGGCGTTGCGCGTCACACGGAACGGCGAAAAATCAATGATGGTCATGCCGGGGAAGAGCAAATCGAGGTTGTGGGCGATGACGTCTTCCAGCCAGATGAGGGTGAGGTCGCTGCTCGGTTCAATGTCGCCATACTTGCGTAAAATGTCGGATACATTGACGAGGCGCGGCATGGTGTCGGGGATTTTCAGGCGCACGAATTCGGCGGAACCGTTCGGCTCGCCTTTGCGCTTGAGCGATACCGCCAGATTCAGGCTGAGATTCGAGATAAAGGGGAACGGATGCGCGTGATCGACCGCCAGCGGCGTCAGCACCGGGAAAACTTCTTCGTAAAAGTAGGAGCGCAGCGTCTGGCGCACCGTCGTGTCGAGCGCATCGACGCTGGTGATGATGACGCCATACTGCGTCAGCCGACCGAGCAAATCCGCCATGAGTTCGCGCTGTTCGCGCATCATATCGACGATGCGCTGACGGATCTCATCCATGAGGACGGCGTAAGGCACACCGTCAGGCCGCGTCGACGGCAGCCCCAGCTTGAGCTTCTGATGGACAAAGGCCACCCGCACCATGAAAAATTCGTCGGTGTTGGCGCTGACAATCGCCAGAAACTTGATCCGTTCCAGCAGCGGGATGGATTCGTCGTGTGCCTGCGCGAGCACGCGGCAGTTGAAGTCGATCCAACTGAGTTCCCGGTTGATGTAATTCTCCGGGGTCAGTTCCGGTGTTCTTTCCATGGATGAACCTGTGAAAAACTCGATAAATAGTCCAATAGTATCCGACTGTCGTTAAAACGTAAAGAAGCGCAGGCGGAGTTTCGGATAACAATAGCGCAATCCTGGTTTACCGCAGCGCGCCGACTGCGCGTTCTCAACGCCCCATTTTGCGCTAAAATGAACGTCATGATCACACAGAACTGGAACGTTTACGGGCATGATTGGGCGGTCGATCATCTGCGCAAGAGCATTGCGCATGATCGGATTCGGCAGGCGTACCTGATCGTCGGCGCGGAGTCGGTCGGCAAGGAAACGCTGGCGCGCGCGCTGGCGATGACACTCAACTGCACCAACCCCGATCATCAGCCGTGCGGCGAATGTTCGTCGTGCAAGCGCATCCTCAGCGGCAACCATCCCGACATCGTCTACTCCGAGCGCGAGACCGAGACCAGCCCGATCAAAATCGAGGAAATTCGCAGTGTGATGCAGCGGCTGGCGCTCAAACCGTTCGAGGCACGCTATCGCATCGCCATTTTCCGCGATTTTGATTCGGCGCAGCCGCGCGCGCAGGATGCTTTACTCAAGACGCTGGAAGAACCCGCGCCTCATGCCATTCTGATTTTGCTGGCGCGCGCGCTGGAGGACGTGCTGCCGACGATTAGCAGCCGCAGCCAGATTATCATGCTGCGCCCCGCGCCCATCCACGTGATTTACGAAGTCCTGCGCGATCAGTTTGGCGTGGATGAAGATCAGGCGGCGCTGCTGGCCCGCGTGAGTGGGGGGCGCATCGGCTGGGCGCTGCGCGCACTCAACGATCCCGATCTGCTGGCGCAGCGCGAGCTGGCGCTCAACCTGCTCGAAGAAATCCTGGGTATGAACCGGGCGCAGCGCTTTGACCGCGCCAACGATCTATCGAAGGACAAGGTGGCGCTCGTCACCCTGCTCGAACTCTGGCAAACCTACTGGCGCGACGCGCTGCTGCTCACGACTCACAGCGGCCTTGACCCGACCAACATCGACCGCGCAGCAGCGCTGGAAGCTCTGGCGGATCGCTACCCGGCGGAGACGATGCTGGCGGCGCTGAACGCGACGCGCAATACCTTGAATATCCTCAGCAGCAACGCCAACACCCGGCTGGCACTGGAAGTCATGTTCCTCGATTACCCGGCAGCGTGACTCTTTTTGTGAATTGAACCGAGGTCGTCGTAGGGGCAGACCCACGTATCTGCCCAAAAGAGAGGGCGAACACACAGGTTCGCCCCGACAATATCATATATGCCCTTAGGTCTCGGCATAACGCTGTGCCGCCAGCTTGAGCGCATCGACCGCGCCATCCGGCGGAGACACCATACCAAGCTGGATGTCCGGCTTGACACTCGGCCCGTGAAAATCGGAACCGCCCGTCATAATCAGGCTGGTCGAGGCGGCAATCCCGCGCAAATCGAGCCGCACCGTTTCTGAATTCGACGGATGGTTGACTTCAACGCCATCCAGCCCCACCGCGATCAGGCGCATGAGCATGGCGCGATAATCGCTGAGCAGGCCGGGATGGGCCAGCACCGCCACACCACCCGCGCTGTGAATCAAAGCGACGGATTCTTCAGGCGAAAGGCGCGTGCGCGCCACATAAGCGGGGCCATCATTACTAATGAAGCGGTTGAAGGCGTCCTTGACCGATTCGACGTAACCGGCTTCGAGCATGGCGCGGGCGATGTGCGGGCGACCAATCGCACCGCCGTTGGCAATCGCCTCGACGCGCTCCCAATGCAGCGGCATTCCCATCGCCGCGAGTTTTTCCAGCATCAACTGGCCCCGATGATAACGGTTGTCCCGAAAGCGCATCAGCGTGGCCTGAAATTCACTGTTGTGAATATCGACGTAGTAGCCCAGCATATGAACATCGCCAGCGTCGTCTTCGGCGCTCAGTTCAATGCCGGGAATGACAGCAGGCGCGCCCTGTTTCTGAGCGGCCTGCTGCGCAGGGGCAACCCCTTCGGTTGTGTCGTGATCAGTGATAGCAATCATGTCAAATCTGCGTGCGAGTTCGACCAGCTCTGCTGGGCTGTACTGACCATCAGAGGCATCCGTATGCACATGGAGGTCTGCGCGCATGAGTTAGGGACGAGGCTCCACGATGAAACGCACAGCGGTACGTTCCTGGCCTTCAATGTCTACTTCGGTGAAATAGGGGATGCAAACAATATCGATCTTGTCGCCTTCGAGATAACCGCGCGCTATCGCCAGGGCTTTGACGGCCTGATTAACCGCGCCAGCGCCAATGGCCTGAACTTCCGCGTAATGGTGTTCGCGCATGACCGCCGCAATTGCCCCAGCGACCGCCGTCGAACGCGATTTCGCCGAAACTTTGATAACGTCCGGTTTTCCGCTTGGGTCCACGTTGATCTCGTCCATGTAATCCTCTGGTTCGTCCTGGAAGGTCGTCATGCGGTCGTCACGTAAGTCTGGCATGGTCATTCCTCAAACATCATCGAAAGGTAGAACTTAACGCTTACAAGCATTCTACACACTATTTTTCTTAAAGTCTACACTCTTTTAACATTTTTCGTCATAAATACTCATGTGAGCGACTTTAGTCCTATGCAGATGCTCTGTAATGTGTGTAATTACCTGTTCTGGTAGAAGTTATCCCAATGTTAAAAGATTCACGATTTCACAATCAGTTAATCTAGCAGCTTTACGTTTTTGTGATATATCCAAAATTCAAGTACCGCTGTGCGGACATATCGCAGGTGGACTGCTTAGCTTTGGGATGACTCCGTCTGATTCGGGGACTCGTCTTTTTTCACAAATTTGCAGAATTCTGGAGGTT
>DAOUCB010000071.1:0-8235 GCA_034432495.1 Anaerolineae bacterium
TCTGAAAGCTCAACTACTTTATTCCATACCAGACATCGAAAGTACGCTGCAAACCCTGCAACTAGCTGTCGAAATTCAACCTGACAACGTTCACAGCTACTTATTCTTGCGAAGAATCTATCGGGATATAGGCGATAATCAGTCAGCCTTAAACGCAACCAACCAGGCTCTGAAAATTCGGCCTGAGTGGGGAGAGCTATACTTTTCTCGCGGACGGATTTTTTTTGATATGGGCAATTACGCCAGTGCTATCGCTGACTTTGAGCAAGCACTGGTATTGGACTTTGTCGATCCATATATCTATTTCCAGTTAGGCAAAGCCTTCAATCGACTGGGGCAACCCAGCGATGCGGCAGAGGTTTTCAGCCAAGCACTACAGCGTTTTCCTGATAACTCGCTCTACTATGTAGAGCGAGGCACAATTTTCGCCGAGCAAAAGAATTATTCGCAGGCAATGGATGATTTCGACGCAGCGCTGCGCCTTAATCCAGACGATACCGAGGTAATGCACCGCCAGGCGTTCATTTTGTACGAACAACGGCGTTACCCTGAAGCACTGAGTTTAATTGATCAAGCAGTTGAGAAAAACCCTGATAATGCTGAGTATCTGCGTTTGCGACGACTTGTTCACCGCGCTCTAGGTAATAATGAAAGGGCGCTTGACGACGCTTCGCACGTACTTGAGCTGAACCCCGATGATATAAATATGACCTTTGCTAGAGGGCGCATTCTGTTCGATATGAAGCGCTACGAACTCGCTGTCGATGACTTTAGAACGGTGATAGATGCAGGCTTGGAAGATAGTATGCTCTTCAGTTTTCTCGCTCAAGCTCTGTTGAAACTGGGTAGAATCAAAGAAGTTGCCGAAACTCTAGAACGTTTAGCGCACATTCAACCTTCCTTGGATACTTATCTCTCATTACGGCGTATCTACCGAGACCTACGGAACAATGAGGCAGCAATCGCGGCTAACACCAATGCTATTGTCACCAGCCCGAACGATGGCGAACTTTATTACATGCGTGGGAGAATTTACTTCGATCTTGAGGATTTTGCGCTAGCACTTCACGACTGGGATCAGGCTATTGAGTTAGGCTACCAAGAAATCCATGTCTACCTTGATCGTGCAAAGCTGTTTGAAACACTTGGTCAGTACCAAGCAGCATTAAACGAATTATCCGCAGCGCTGGAGCTTCATCCCAAATCTGAAAGGGTGTACACACAGAAAGGTATCCTTGAGTTCAGATTTGAGCGATTTTCGGCGGCGCTTACTAGTTTCGACAAAGCAATCGCGCTGGACGCAGCCAGCAATACCGATCTACCCTATTTTTATCGAGGCCAGATTCACTACTTCTGGAAACAAAACAGTGAGGCAATCAGTGACTTTGCCACTGCAATCCAGCTTCACGATGATACCTATAATCGCTGCTGGTTATCCAGACTGTATATTTCTGAGGGAAGTTATGCTCAGGCTATAGACCACGCCGTAAAGGCTGTAGAGTTATCAAATCAGAATACGCTGGCTCATTTCTGGCTAGCTTTGGCGTTTGTGGGAAGCCAAAGATTTGCAGAAGCCGAGCCAGAGTTCGAATCTGCTCTGCAAACAAAGAGCGCAAGATTAGCGCAGTTCTGGCTGGCAATTCTCTACCGTCTCAGTTCTCCTGAAAGCAATTGGAGTGAAAAGTTCGAACATTATCTCGTTTATGTGGGAAAAATGAGTTCATCGTGCTCTATGTTTTGTGAGCACGCGCGGTGTATGGTTATTCTAGGGGACTTGAAGTCTGCAAAAGAATCCTATACACAAGCATTAAGTCGCTTTAGCTTCGATGTGTTATCTCAGGAAATTATCTTTTTGAAGCTGCTCAATCAGTTAAATTTAGATGGTAGCCTTTCAGTAATCTATTCTTGGTTTGAAGAAAGATATCAGCAAGAAGCGGCGCTTCATCTCTCATAGCGCTTCGGAAACCATTTGAGAAGTCAAGCAATAGACTGACTAATCATTGATATTGACACGCTTTACTTGTATCGACGCCTTGTGCTGGACTGTTTGCACATCGCTGTCGAGTGGAAAGACTTCGTCTGACACTCACAAGACCTCTAAAGGGAGCGAAGAACGTCCTTTGCTTGTCTCCCATTATTTGATATTCGAAAATTGACTCCTCGACTGATGGTTGATGACTTCTTGTTAAGCTTGATTGCGCTCATCTTTGATGTATTTGGGCAGCCGCCCTATAGTTAGTTCCAGTGAAAAGCAAAGCCTATCAATTCGTGTGTGAACTACTCCACAACGTGCGCGAATTTTACACGGCTCAAACAAACTTCAATCCAAACACGAACTTGACCAATCAGAATATTCGTTCTATGGTTATCTCTTAATAGAATATTTGATTCCTGTTATATCAAGATCAACCGGTGTCAATGTGACTAATCCGAATACAGAAGCGGTTTACGCCTTCGTATGCGATTACCTCGAGCGTCATAAATACGCGCCTTCAGAGCGTGAAATCGCCGAAGGCTGCTATCTAGCACGAGGAAGTGTGCGGCAGCATCTTCAGATACTTTTCAAGCAGGGACGCCTCTACCATACCCCTGGCAAGAGGCGCGCTCTTTCACTGCCTCGGGACTAACGAGGAAAAACGCCCAAACGTCTGCAACAAATGTCATCACAGTTAAGAACTTTTGTGCTATGTTTGAAGGTATTTCTATTACCGATTATTTTTGGGCGGCGGGTATGGATGCAACGAAACAAGAAATCCTTGACGATATAGCCGAAGTTATTCAGAAAAAGTGGGGAAAGCAAGCTATCCGTCGCGGGAGTGAGATCGTTACGGCTGACGCATTTTCCCCGCTTCCAACCTCCTTTTCAAGGTTGGACGCCGCGCTCAAAGGCGGCATCTTGCGCGGGCAAATCACGGAGTTATATGGCGTGCGAACGGCTGGTGTCACCACATTAGCGCTAAAAACGATAGCGTCAGCGCAAGCGCAGGAGGAGCTGGCGGTCTACGCTGATCCAATCCATACATTCAATCCGAAATATGCTGCGGCTCTCCACGTCAAACTTCAGGATCTGCTGGTTGTCCGCCCTCCTGATCCTGTCATGGGATTCGAGATTGCTGCTGACCTCGTCAATCGCTACTCAGCCGGCTTGTTTATCGTCGGACACACTGCTTCCGTCGAAGATGGCGGGCGCGAAGCGCTGCGGCGACTCATCAATGCGGTTCGCCGTTCATCTTGTGCCTTTGTCATCCTCAATCGGGCCAGAACGCCCGACGCCTCGCCCTTTCACCCCTACGCAACGACGCTACTGCAGATGAGGCGAGTTCGCTGGCTGGATCGCTGGGGAGCTGTTGGCGGGTATCTCGTCAAGGTAACCGTGGTCAAGCAAAACGGTCGGGATTGTCAGCAGTCAGTGACCCTGCGCTTCGACCTACCCGATGGAAAGCATACTCGATGATACTGTGTGTCTTTTTGCCGTTTTTCGCGGCAAGGGTCGAACAACTTCATCACGCCGAGGCTTCGGACGAACTGCTTGCCTTGAGCGATAACACGCGGGTCGTTCGCCGTATCGCTGCGGTCTCGGAGCAGGCGGCAACGCTTGACATCCGACCGGGGATGCTCGTACGGCACGCGCAGGCATTCGTGCCTGAACTAACGGTGCTTCCGCTCAATCCAACCCACTATCGAGGAGCGTTGAATTCGCTTCTCAACACGCTCTACACCTTTTCAGACCGAATTGAACTGATCTACAAAGGTTGGGGCGCGGTCGATGAGAAAGTCTCGCTGAGTGTTCGGTCCGCCGCCTCCGTGCTCAATCCTGCTGTCTTGTTCCTCGACATCGGTACGCTGAAATCACAGGCGTTGTTCAACTTCGGAAAGCAGCTTCAGGACGCGCTCAAGCATCATCATTTGCCCACACTGATTGGCATCGCCGCCAACCGCTTCACGGCTTGGGTTGCCGCGCAATCAGCGCGTGACGGCGAAATCGTCTACGTCGCCCCCGGTGAAGAACGGTGGATGCTGATGTGCCACCCGGTTTCGCTGCTGCCGTTGAACGAGAAAACCCAGCGCAGACTCTGGTGGTTAGGGATTCGCACGCTGGGTGATTTCGCGCGTCTGCCCCGCGCGGCGATGCGCGCTCAGTTCGGCAAAGCTGGGCAGGTCGCCTATCAACTGGCGCAGGGCATCGATTCGACGCCGTTGCAGCGCTTGACGCGAGAACGAGAGATCAGTCGTAACGTCGCGTTTGAAGAAGGTGTATCGGACCGGCAGATCGTCGACAAGGCGCTCAAGCAGCTCACGTCTGAATTGCTCACCTCTCTGGAGGCAGCGGGCGAGACGACGCGGCACGTGCGTCTGACACTGTTGCTCGACAATCACGGGGCGCGCGAACTGGAGACCAAACTGCGCCACCGCACGAATTCCACTGCGCAGCTCACCCGCAAGTTGCAAAAGCTCCTAGAGAGTGCGCGGCTTGCTGCTCCGATCAGCGAAATCACTCTGACGTTGGGCGATCTCGTGCCGACAGTCGCCACCCAACTCGAACTTTTTCCGGCAATGCGTGTGATCGAGTCGCGTCAGGCAGTACTGGACGATCTGGTCGCTTGCTACGGTGAGCATTTTTTCATCGCCTCGATTGACGACGATCAAGTCCAATTTACGGCGGTGGATACTGCATGACCTTCACAGTTCCAGCAGAATTTCAACCCATTCGTGTCCGGCTGGATGAGCGCAACCAACCTGCCGCTCTATTCTGGGGCAGTGTCGAATACCGGATCGAGCGTATCTCCAACATGTATCGTGTGCCGGGTGGTTCGCTAGAGGAGCCGGAGTGTCATGACTTCTATGAGATCACGACCAGTGGGTGGCTAATGCGAATCTATCACAATCTGCAAACAGACGAATGGGGTATCGAGGAACTTTGGGATTGATGCGGAAGGACTGAGTTAGGTGGACTACGTCGAATTGCACGCTCATTCCAACTTCAGTTTCCTGGATGGCGCATCGCATCCTGAGAACTTGCTCCAACGTGCGGCTGAACTGAAGCATTCGGCGCTCGCTTTAACCGATCACGACAACGTCTCCGGCGCTGTTCGCTTCTCTCAGTCTGCAAAAGAGTACGGTGTCCGTCCCATCTTCGGAGCAGAAATCACTCTCCACGATGGTCATCATCTGCTGCTGTTGGTTAAAAACCAAACTGGTTGGGCAAACCTCTGTACGCTCATCACTCTAGCGCAGCACCCAGTTCGGAAAGGGGAAGCCAAACTCCCCGCCGACGCACTCAAGGGGCGGACGGACGGGCTGATCGCGCTCTCCGGTTGCCGCAACGGGGCGATCCCAGCCGCGCTGCTCCGGGGGGATCGACGTGCTGCGCTCGCCATCGCCCGGCGCTACGCTGAGTTGTTCGGCAAAGAACACTTCTTCATCGAACTGCATAATCACCTCCTGCGTGACGACAAGCCGCTCATTCGACAGCTCGTGCTGCTGGCGAAGCAGGTCGGCGTCGAGTACGTCGCCACCAACAACGTGCATTACGCTACGTCGGATGGTCACGGCTTGCAGGATTTGCTGGTCGCCATCAAGCACAAGGTCAAGATAGAGGAACTGCGCCATCTTCGCCGTCCCAGCCACGAGTACTACCTCAAATCCGCTGACGAGATGGCAGCGCTGTTCGAGGACTATCCCCTAGCCATCGCCAACACCGTTAAAATCGCCGAGCAATGCCGGTTCGACTTGCAGCACGGCATTCAGGAAATGCCGGAGTATCCGCTGCCGGATGGCATGACCGTCATCGCGTACCTGCGCCAGCTCTGCTTAGAGGCAATCTCCCGACGCTATCCGAATACCTCCTCCGACTTTTTGGCGCGCATTCACCAGCGGATCGAACACGAACTAAGCATCATTGAGCAGACGCACTCTGAGCATTACTATCTGCTGGTGTGGGACATCTGCCGTTTCGCGCAGCGGCAGCGTATCTGGTACAACGGCAGAGGATCGGGCGCGAATTCGATTGTGGCTTACCTGCTCTTCATCAGCCCGGTCGATCCGCTCCAGTACAACCTCGTCTTCGAGCGTTTCCTCAGCCCTGAACGGCAGGCAGGCGACTTCGACATCGATTTTGAGAGCGGCCGCCGCCCCGAAATCATTGCTTACCTGTTTGCTAAGTACGGCGTCGATCATGCGGCGATGGTAGCGAACGTCATCACGTTCAAGGCGAAAAGTTCCCTGCGTGACATCGCCAAGCGGCTGGGCATCCCGGAAGACGCCATCCCAAATCTACGAGCAGAACTGGATATCTTCGAGCAAGATATTCGCAAAGACCCCGCACTTGCCGGGAATAGGTCTCAGGGATCGCAGGCGAAGGGTATCACCTGGCGCTACCTGATCGACTTCGCCGGTCAGCTGCACGCCTTCCCGCGCCACTTGGGACAGCATAACGGCGGTTTCGTCATCACCAGAAAGCCGATCCACCACTACGTCGCTACCGAACCGACTCGGATGAAGGATCGCTTCGTCATCCAGTGGGACAAAGACTCGATTGGCGATATGGGCTGGGTGAAGGTTGACATCCTCGGTCTCAAGATTCTCGACGTCATCGCTGAAACCCTCCGCCGTATTGAAGACAGAACCGGCGAGAAGATCAGATTTGACAGCCTGCGCTATGACGATCCGAAGGTCTATACCATGCTGACACTGGCGGATACTATCGGCGTCTTTCAGCTCGACAGCCGGGCGCAGAGCCAGAATTTGCCCTTCCAGCGTCCCCGGAAATTCGCCGACATCGTGATCGCCATCAGCCTGATCCGTCCCGGCCCGATCATTGCCGGCACGGTTCACGCCTATTTCCGCCGCCTGCTGGGGCAAGAACCGGTGACCTACCTGCACCCCTCCCTGAAGGACGCACTCGCCGACTCGCTGGGGACGCTGCTCTGGCAGGAGCAGGTCGCGCTCGTTGCCCATGCGCTCGCCGGATTCACGCTCGGCGAGGGTGAGCAGATGCGCCGCAGCCTGGGCAAGAAATACGCCGGGTCGGAGATGGAGCGCTGGGAAGCGAAATTCATCGCCGGAGCAGCCGCGCGCGGGGTCAGCGACGAGATCGCACACAAGGTCTTCGAGCAGATCAAGGCGTTCGGCAGCTACGCCTTCCCGCGCGCCCATGCCGCCGCTTTTGCCGTGCTCGTCTACCAGTCCGCCTGGCTGAAATGCTACTACCCGGCAGATTACGCAGTGGCGTGTTTGAACAACATGCCCGTCGGATTCTGGGGCCCGAACGTCGTGGTCAGTGACGCCCGGCGGAGAGGGATCGAGATACTGCCCGTCAGCATCAATAAGAGCGGAGCCAAATGCACGGTCGAGAATGGCGGCATCCGCCTGGGTTTCAACTACGTGACGACGCTCGGCAGCACCGGAGCTGCCAAAATCGAGGCGGCACGCGGCAACCAGCCATTCGTCGACCTAATCGATTTTTACCAGCGCACACGCCTACCCGAGTCGCAGATCGAAAACCTGATCATCTGTGGCGCAATGGAGGAATGGAAGGTACCCCGCCGCGAACTGTTGTGGCGCTTGGGGACGGTCGCGGCACAGGTGAACCAGTTAGGACTAGTTTTCGAGGAGGAACTGGTCGATCTGCCGCCGCTCACGCAGGCGGAAAAACTCCAAGCGGAACTCTCGGTGCTGGGTTTCTCCCCCGAAGATCATGTGATGGCGCACTATCGGGACTGGCTGAACAAGAAGGGCGTCATCACAAGCGAGCAGCTCAAGCGCTGTAGAGATGGACAGAAAGTCCGCATCGCAGGCATCTCGATGGTGCTGCAGCGTCCGCCGACCGCCAAAGGATTTGCCTTTCTGACGATACAGGATGAGTTCTTCGCCGAAAAGGACGCCCTCTACATGATGGACATCATCATCTCGCCCAAGGTCTATGACGCGCATCACCAGATTGTGCGCAAGCTGCTGCTCGCCGTCGATGGCAGAGTCCAGAAGCGCGGGAACATCATCAACATCATCGCCGAGCGCATATACAACCTGCAGGAGAGGGCGAAGGCCAGTCCGATCTAGTTCCCAACCGGATTCCGACGCAGCAAACCCCTACTTATAACTTGAACACCCGTTCTGAATTGATCTATGATAGTCGATGTGAATACTCGGCGTATGAGAGCGCTTGGAAACGAGGTCGAACATGCAGCAACCGCTACCCAAAATACGTTACACGCTGACGCAGCCAAACCAAGTTCA
>DAOUCB010000072.1:0-8449 GCA_034432495.1 Anaerolineae bacterium
AAGGAACTTGAAGCCTTCAGCTATTCTGTTTCGCATGATCTGCGCGCTCCGCTGCGGGCCGTCGATGGTTTTTCGCGCATTCTGATGGATGATTACTCAAAGAATCTGGAGCCAGAGGCGATTCGTTATCTGGAAAAAGTGCGCACGAACGCGCGGCGCATGGGCGAACTGATCGACGACCTGCTGCGTTTTTCGCGGCTGTCACGGCAGGCGATTATCAAGCAAAAAATTCAACCGAGCGCTCTGGTACGGCAGGTGTTCGGTGATGATTTACGACCGGACATGGAAAATCGAACCGTCGAACTACAGGTTGACGACATGCCCGACTGTGAGGCTGATCCACTCTTACTGCGGCAGGTTTACGTGAATTTGCTGAGCAACGCCCTCAAATTCACCTGTAAGCGTGACATTGCTCGCGTTGAAGTGGGGGCGCGCCGAGAAGACGGTGAAGTTGTGTATTTTGTCAAGGACAATGGCGCGGGTTTCGACCAGCAGTATGCGCATAAGCTCTTCGGCGTTTTTCAACGCTTGCATCGAATCGAAGATTACGCCGGGACGGGTGTCGGGCTGGCAATTGTTCAAAGGGTCATTGCGCGTCACGGAGGGCGGGTCTGGGCGGAAGGCGTTGTCGAAGAGGGAGCGACTTTTTACTTTACCTTAGGGGAGAATCATGTCGACACAAGTCGTTGAAATCCTGCTTGTCGAAGATAACCCGGATGATGAAGAACTCACCCTGCACGCGCTCAAAAAAGTCAATCTGGTCAATCAAATTGATGTCGTCCGCGATGGGGCAGAAGCCCTGGAATACATCTTTTGTACCGGGGCCTATGAACAGCGTGTGATCGAAAACGGGCCGCGTCTGATTTTACTCGACTTAAAGCTGCCGAAAGTCGACGGGCTTGAAGTTCTGGAGCGCATTAAAGCTGACCCGCGAACCCGTATGATCCCGGTCGTGGTGCTGACTTCATCGCGCGAGGAACGTGACATCGTTGAAAGCTATCAACTGGGTGTGAATAGTTATATCGTCAAGCCAGTTGATTTCGAGCAGTTCGTCCAGTCGATTGGACAGGTTGGCCTATACTGGGTGGTCATCAATCAACCATCGCGAATATAGAAGCAACCTGAGGACAGCAAACCGCAAATGCTCAACAAAAAACGACCCTGAAGGTCGTCTTTTGTGGAAGCGGGTAACGGGGTTCGAACCCGTGACCTATTGCTTGGGAAGCAATCGCTCTGCCAACTGAGCTACACCCGCAGTGTGTCTCTCATTGTAGGCGTTGTGAGATATGGTGTCAAGATTGCAACCCTGAGTGGATCGGAAATGTCCCTCCATCTATGGAAACCAGCCCGAATGACCTCCAAAAACGAACGTGACAGGCAGGTAAACGCCTGGAAAGAGAATCGTTAGCGCTCCCTAAGACGATTTTCCTGAGGGAGCATATTCCTCTGGAATCGGCTGAAGGGGATGGCAGTGGTTACAGCCTTGAGCCTATCCACCTCAAACAACCATGCTATAATCCCCGCTTAGCGGAGGTTGTAACGCTTGAAACTCTTGAGATACTGGCGTGCCGGATTGCTGGGGGTTGTCGCAAGCCTGTTGGCAATCTATTTTATTGTCGCGCAGACGAAAGATGTTGGGCAGATGTGGTCGGCACTGCGCAGTGCGGATTATGGCTGGGTGCTGATCAGCATGGGCATTATCGTCTTGGGCCTGTTCGCGCGAGGCGCACGCTGGCGTGTGCTGCTGGGCGGAGCGCTGCCTTTCTGGCGCGCCTTCAGCCTCACGAATATCTCGTATCTGATCAATAATGTGCTGCCGCTACGGGTGGGGGAGCTGGTGCGCGCTTATCTGGCGACACAGGCGCAGCCACCTGTTCCTGTGATGAAATCCATCGGCACGATTGTGGTTGAACGTCTGGTCGATGTGCTGGCAGTGCTGGTGATTTTGGCGCTGGCACTTACGGCTGGACCACTGCCCAGCGAACTTCGCGCGTCTGCCGCCTTTTTTATTCCGATTGTCGCGGTTGGTTTTGCTGTGCTGGTGATTCTCGCCAGCCAGCGTAAACGTACTCTAAGCTTTGGATCGCGGATGACTGCCCGCCTCACGATCCTAAAGCGCTGGAATGTGGTTGGGTGGCTGGAACATTTTCTCGATGGGTTAATGCCGCTGACGCAATCTTCAGCGCTGATTCAGGTGCTCGTGCTGACGACGGCAAGCTGGATATGTTCGCTGCTGTCTGGTTATGTGCTGATGATCGCGTTTTTTGGTCACGCGGATTGGGCGACAACCTGCCTGTTTTCAGCGGCGGCGTCGCTGGCGGTGGCTGTCCCGGCAGTACCGGGGAATCTCGGTACCTATGAAGTTTCGATCTTACTGGCGCTGCGGGCGATGGGTTATGGCGACCCGATTGCGACCGCGACCGCCTTCGCTGTCGCCGTTCACGCTGTCAACCTGCTGGTGAACAGTTCGCTTGGCGTGTACGGATTTATCCATGAAGGCGTCTCGCTGGGGCAGCTTTCACAGGGCGTCCGCGAGATGAAGACTCCATCAGGTTAGTGTATGCATTCCCCTCAAAAGCTAAAAATTTTGATTTGTCTGCTTTATTATTTCCCGCATCGTACCGGGTTGACGATCCACGTCCAGCGGGTCGCTGAGGAACTGGTGCGGCGTGGTCATGAAGTTACAGTTCTGACGGCGCGCTACAGCAACGAACTGCCGCGTGATGATTCGACAATGCACAAAGGTGTGCGGATTGTGCGGCTGTGGGCACCGATCCGCATGAGTCGCGGGATGATCATGCCTGCTTACCCAGTTGCGTTGTACAAACTGATGCGCGAACATGACATGGTAAGCGTGCACACGCCCACCCCTGAAACTGCATTGATTGCTGGAATTTCAGTGCTGACGGGTAAGAAAGTCGTGATTACGCATCACGGTGACCTGATTTTGCCGGATGGGCTGGCAAATCGGATTATCCAGAAGACGATGTTTGCGATGTACAAACTGCTGGGGCGACGGGCGAGCCATATTCTCGCGTACAGCCAGGATTACGCTGAACACTCTTATTATTTGCAGCCTTTCACGGAAAAGGTTTCGGCAGTCTATCCACCGATTCAGATGCCGCTGCCGAATCCACAGCGCGTCGAAGAATTACGCGCAGAGTGGGCGAAAGACGGTGGCCCATTGATCGGCTATGCGGGACGTTTCGTCGAAGAAAAGCGGCCCGACCTTGCCATTCGGGCGCTGGAGGTCATCGGCGAACAGTACCCGAATGTGCGGCTGGTGTTCGCGGGTCAACATATCATTCCCTATGAAAACACCTGGGAACGCGAGCAGGCACTCGTCCATCAATACCGTGATCAGTTAATTTTTCTTGGACTGCTGCCTGATCCGCAAGATATGGCGGACTTTTTCGCGGCCTGTGACGTGCTGGTTTTGCCGAGCGACAGCGAATGTTTCGCGCTGGTGCAGGTCGAGGCGATGTTGTGTGGCACGCCGGTCGTGACGACGGATATTCCCGGTGGGCGCGTTCCGGTTCGCGAAACGGGGATGGGAAAGCTGGCGCGCAAAGGTGACTGGCAGTCGATTGGCGCGGCGCTGGTGGATGTGCTAAACCATCCAGATCAATATCGCAAACCGCGTGAGTTTATTGAGCAGAAATTCTCCTTTCAAGAGACGGTAGACCGCTATGAGAACCAATTCCGCAGCTACGCACAACGGCAGGCCACACGCTGAGTCGAAGCCGATTGATCCGGCGCTGATCGCGCACATGACGCGCAACGAGGCGGATATGGCCTTTAAAAAGCGCGTGCAGACGATCTTCGAATGGATCGAGCCGACCGACAACAAAGTGATCTTCGATATGCCCTGCGGGCGCGGCTTTTATCTGAACATGATTCGCTATGTCAGTGAATGCAAGCTGGTGGGTGCTGACCTTGACTGGGATGTGATTGTTAAGGCGCGGCGCAATGTTGGCAGGCTGCCGGATGTTTCGCTGAGTAACTGCAATATCTATGCGCTGCCGTATCCTGACAACAGCTTTGACGGTGTGATCCTCTCGGAAATCCTTGAACACATTGACGACGATGTCGCTGGATTGAAGGAAATCTACCGAGTGCTTAAACCCGGCGGCGTGGTTGCGATTACCGTGCCGAACGCGGATTATCCGTTCTGGTGGGATCCGCTCAACAAGACGCTCGAATTTCTGTTCAAGCGACCGATTCGTCACGGGACGTTCGCTGGAATCTGGGCGAATCACGTCCGCTTGTACCGCCGCGATCAACTGCGCGACGCGGTGCTGGACGCGGGTTTCATTTTGGAAGAGGAGCGCGCCTTCACGCACGATTCGTTCCCTTTTATCCATAATCTGGTTTACGGACTCGGCAAGCCGCTGCTTGAATCGGGGCTGCTGCCGGAGAACATGGCCAACGCGGCTGACCGGACAACCTTTGACAAGAATGATGGTAGTTTGCTGAATCCGATAAATCTCGGTATCAAAGTGCTGAACTTCTTCGACCGCAACAACCCGATCAACGAACCAGTCGGGCGGGCGACCGTCAATTTGGCTGCAAAAGGGCGTAAACCGGAATGATGAGTGATCAGCCACCGCACGACGATGACGATGAATTTCTGCTCCCGGACGAAGAATTAATCGAACCGGAGCCTGTGCCGGAACCCGCTTTCGAAGACCTGACGATGGCGCAGGCGCTAGGGCTGTTGTGGCACGCGCCGATTTCGACGCTGCGCGCGTTCATTGCAGTCGCGCAGACGCCAAGTTTTGTGCCGCAGCATCAAGCCCATTCGCCGTCAATTTTTGCGCCGCCAATGGCGCGCCCAACCCCGGCCTGGAAAATGCCGCCAGCACAGCCAGCGCTGCCGGAAGAAACGCGCCCCGTCGATATGGATGATCTGGCGCAGGAATTTCCGACCAGTCTGGGTGTGGCGCTGCTGCAATGGCTGATGCGGATTGGCGCGCTGGCGCTGGCAGTCGCTGGTGGGCTAATCATGCTGAATTCGCCTGTTCGCTCTGAGTCTTCGGGGCTGAATGTGGGTGCACCGTATCTGCTGGCGGGCTTCTTCCTGTGGCTGCTGGGCGAACTGGTGCCGCCGATTTTTGACCGCCATCCGCTTGCGCATTCTGTCGCGCCCGAAATGACGCGCGAACCGATTCTCACGCTCACGCCTGAGCGTTGGCTGGTGTTTACGGCTGGGGTAGGTACGTCGGTACTGGCGTGGATGCTCAACGGCGGCAATATGTTCACGTTTTCGGGTGTGATTACGTGGTTTGCAAGTATTGTGCTGTTGATTTGGGCACTTGCGCCGCGCGGCTGGACGCCGCTGGATGGTTTGATTGTCGCTGGAAGGTGGCTGCTGCGGATACGCATCCGGCTCAACTGGACGCTGCTGTTTTTGATTGCCATTATTGCTATTGGTGCCTATTTTCGCCTGAATAACCTGAGCAGTACACCCCCGGAAATGACCAGCGATCATGTCGAAAAGCTGCTCGACGTGAATCGCGTACTGCACGGGGAAACCAACGTCTTTTTCGCCAACAATCACGGGCGCGATGCGATCCAGTTTTACGCACTGGCGCTCATGTCCTACATTCCCGGCCTGGATTTGAACTTCACGATGCTGAAGCTGCTGACGATTATCGAAGGCATGATTACGCTGCCGGTTCTCTGGTGGATGGGGCGCGAGGTGATCGGCAAAAGCGAGCCAAAGCTGGGGAATGCGGTCGGGTTGATCATGGCGGCTTTAGTCGCCGTTAGTTACTGGCACGAAATGCTGAGTCGGCTGGGGCTGCGGATTGTGTTAACCCCCTTGTTCACCGCGCTGGTGATTATCTTTCTGGCGCGTGCGTTGCGTTATAACCGCCGCAGCGACTTCATCTATGCCGGGGTCGCGCTGGGAGCTGGCGTTTATGCTTATCAGGCAATTCGGATGCTGCCAGTGGCGATTGTCGTCGCGGTTTTGCTGGCGTTGATCTTCTGGGCGCGTTCGCTGCGCGCGCGGCGGCAAATGCTGATGAATTTGACAGCGCTGGTACTAGTTTCATTTGTGATCTTTGTTCCGCTGTTCCGATATTCGCTGGAGTATCCTGAAGATTTCTGGCGGCGCACGTCCGGGCGGCTGTTTGGCGATTCGATTACGGAAACGACCGACGCGAATGGAAATCTAATCCAACGCGAACCGACCGTTCAGGAACAGCTTGCTGCCCTTAATAAGAATATCCCGGTGCTGCTGGATAATTTCCGCAATTCGCTTCTGATGTACAACTGGAAAGGCGACGTGGCCTGGATCAACAATGCGCCGAACGAGCCTGCCTTCGACGTCGTGACAGGCGGTCTGCTGATTGTTGGGCTGGCGGCCTGGTTGGGGCGCATGTTCAGGCGGCGCGATGCGTTTGATTGGGCACTGCTGCCGCTAATTCTGATCATGATGCTGCCTTCGGCGCTGTCAATCGCTTACCCTATAGAGAACCCCAGTGCGACGCGTATGAGCGGTACGCTCCCCGGTGTTTATATGCTGACGGCGCTGCCGTTGGCGCTAATCGCGCTGACGTTACCGCGATTGATTGGGAGGCTGGGTTCGATATTGGCGCTGGTTGGTGTTTCGGCGCTGGTGTTTGTGAGCTACAACATTAACCAGCAGACGTATTTTCAGGATTATCGCACTGCTTATATCGCTAATTCGCTCCCGTACAGCGTGGGAGGGCAAGTGCTGCGTGAATTCGCCAGCGAAAATGGCTATGGCAATGCTTTCATCATCGCCTACCCGTACTGGTGGGATCATCGCGCACTCGCGATTGACGCTGGACGGATCGACTGGTCGAATTCCATTCTGAAGCTGGAGGATACTCCCGCTTTTCTCCAGCAGGCATATTATCGCAAGGACGATCTCAGGCTGAACCCCAATAAGGACATCCTGTTCTTCTATTCGCCGGATGACGTGCAGTCGCAAGCCTGGTTGCAGCAGAATTTCCCGCTGGGATACTGGCAAAACGTCACGACATATCAAACGGGGCATACCTTTAACCTCTACCGTGTCCCTGCGCCGGGCGTCGATTATTTCGCCAATTTTCTACAGCGCTACAGCCTGAGCCAGCCCTGATAAGATCGTTACCGCTGAAGCTGGAACATGAGCAGTTTTGAGGAATTATCAACCGCTGCCTGTAGAATAACAGCGGTCGCAAATCGTGGTAAGACAACGACAGTCGATTTGTAATTTAGGCGCGTCACCCTAATTTAGACGCTTTAAGACGAAGGTCATTTATGCAAGAAGTCAGGCGGCTGCCCGAACTGGTCATCTCAGACAGCAAGACAACGGTGCGCAGCGAAGTCATCGTTGGTCTACTGCTGGTGCTGGTGATGCTGGTCGGCGGGTATTTTCGCTATGTTGGCCTCAATTGGGACGACTTTACCCATTTACACCCGGACGAGCGCTTTCTGACCGATGTTGCGCAGGGATTGGGGCAGCAGCTTAATCCCAGCGGCGGCACGGCACAGGCACAGGCGCAGATCTCGGAATGTTTACGGCGCTACCCAGACACTGCCGGTCAAGGTCCCTATTTCGACAGCCTGTGTTCGACGCTCAACCCATTGAACGCGAATTCGGCGCACGGGATTTACGTTTACGGCACGCTGCCGCTGTTCATTACGAAACTCGCAGGTGCGCTGACAGTCGAGGGATCAGAGTGGGTTGCCCACAACATCCTTGCCTTGCGTGATGTCAAGTACGCCAGTTATGACGGCAGTCAGTGGGCGACCTACGATGGGATTCAACTCGTCTGGCGCTTCCTTTCAGCGCTGTCCGAAATGGCGGTGATCCTGATTGTTTTTGTCATCGGAACGAAGCTGCATGACAAATGGATCGGGCTGTTGGCGGCCTTTTTCTATTCCGTCGCCGTTTTTTCGATTCAAATGTCGCATTTCGGCACGGTCGATGCGATGGCGAATTTGTTCTCAGCCCTGACGATTCTCTTTGCGGTGCTGGTGCAGCGGCAGGGTAAGCTGATTCATTACGCCCTGTTCGGGATATTTTTCGGCTGTGCCGTTGCCAGCCGAATCAACCTTGCGCCGCTGGCTGCACTAATCGTTGTCGCGGCGCTGCTGCAACTACTGCCAATCTTCGACAGCCGCGTCGCGCCGGGTGAGCGCAACCGTGCGTTGACGTATCACGCGAGCGGTCTGGTGCTAGCAGGCTTCCTTTCACTGCTGTGCTTCCGCGTGTTTAATCCTTATGCTTTCAATGGGCCGGGTTTCTTTGGCGTGAGCTTTGATCAGCGCTGGCTCTCGAATATGAGTGCAGCGCAGGCGATGAACTCTGGCGTTTACGACAATCCGCCGAATTTTCAATGGGTGGCACGCTTACCTTATCTCTTCCCGCTGAATAACATGATCCTGTGGGGCATGGGGCTTCCGCTCGGCATCATGGCCTGGCTCAGTT
>DAOUCB010000073.1:0-4874 GCA_034432495.1 Anaerolineae bacterium
GTAAGAATACAGGCATTCAATATCGAAATTGCGCGGATAGATAACTGCGCGATTGAAATTATTGCTCAAACATCAAACGAAACGACTATGAGTACTATGTTGGACAACCCGCTTGCGCGGTCAAAACTTCAATCGCAATCCTCCGATATGTATAAGCAGATATTTGTCTCTTACGCACGTGAAGATTCAGAAGTTGTCGAAGATTATAGGAATGCACAAATCGCGGCTGGAAATATTGTGTTTATGGATACTTATTCCATCCGTGCAGGGGAGAATTGGGAACGCGCTTTGGCCAGATTTATCGATAATGCGGACGTATTCCAATTGTTTTGGTCGCAGCACTCAGCCAATTCGGAGAATGTACACCATGAGTGGGAATATGCACTTGAGACAAGGTGTTCTGAAACGGATTGCAGAGATTTCATCCGCCCTGTCTATTGGAAAAAACCGTTAGTTACTCCACCTGATGCGCTGCAAAAGCACCACATCAATTTTGCGTATGTGCCATTTACCTTATCAGGGAAAAGTCTGGAATGGCGACTATACAATGATGAATTTTGGGAGCGAATCGAACGGTACTTCAGAGACTCAAACATCAACCTTAGGCGGAGTTTGCGCGATCTAAAGCGAGGGCAGCGCGCCGTTTACAGTCGCTTTGACCGGACCCAAACAGACGATCTATACGCGATCATGGAAGCCCTGCAGGAGAACAATCTTCAGCAAAATGAGATGGATGATATTCTCGAAGCAGTTGAGCAAGTTCTCCGCGTGATTCAAACCTATGATGCACAACTTGATGTTGATGTCCGTGAAGCGTTTGAAGACCTGGCTGAAGCTGTCGAAAGTAACCTAGGTCTTCAACAGAAGCTGGAGCTAGCATTGCCCGTCATCCCATTCTTTCTAGACTACAAGGTCGAGTTCGCTGTACGAGGTGATGTCAATCTGAATAAAGTCTGGGAAGATACCGTGGCTCGTTGGGCGCGGTTGGTAGAATGTGTTAGGGGAAAATCTGATAAGTAGCTGATGTCAGACTTGTTCGTTGAGCTTGTTGCGAAGTGTTCTGCTTGTGCGTAGCTTGATCTGCTGAAAGCGGCGCTTGGGCACTAGGCGCTTGGCGGACCGTTCAATCGTATGCACATCAATCACCATGAAATGCTCGATCTCGATGCGTCCGCCGCTGACTAGTTCTTCCGTCCAGACGTCGACCAGCGTTTCGACGACACGCTGCACGTCGCGGTTGCTCAAACGGGTGCGACGACCGATCTCGCGTACCATCCGCTTCTTGTTTAAGCTCATCGCGTCCGCTCCTGCCGATGCTGCTGATACCGGGCGCGAATCTGGCTTAACGGCACCGTTTTGACTTTCCCGCCCGTCACTTTCGTGATCTTGTTGTGCATGGCATTCTCAGCAGCGACAGCAATCGAGGATGGACTACCTGCTATCGGCTCGGCTGTGGGCAGATCTGGCGCTTC
Organism: Anaerolineae bacterium; assembly: GCA_034432495.1. Taxonomy (GTDB): domain Bacteria; phylum Chloroflexota; class Anaerolineae; order Aggregatilineales; family Phototrophicaceae; genus Flexifilum. The sequence goes on from DAOUCB010000073.1 coordinate 1,473, forward strand.
GGGTTCAGGTTCATCGAAATCAATGCCCCGTTCCAAAAGCAGTGGATCGCTCTCCTGCGCAGTGCTCAAGAGTCGCTTCCAGTCGTTTCGCTCGTAGAAGCGCGTCAGCCGCGCATTCAGAATGACCTGTGTAGCAAAACCCGTCTCCACGTAGCGAGCGAAAATCGTGCAGTTGCCGACCTGCGGCGTGATCACCTCATCGACCGTCAGCAAGGGTCGCTGGCGCAGGTGGCTGTTGGGATCGTCCATGTTCGCGTCGGTGGTCGCTGTACCGCTCGCCTTGCTATAGAACTCGGCGGTGTCGGCGTCACAGCCGCCGTAGATTACCTGTGTTGCCAGACCGGTAAAGAGCGCCTGCGTGCCTTCACGCCCGTAGATCATCTCAAACTGCCCCTTCGTCTGCGCCCCAATCAGGATGCTGATGCGGCGCTTGCGAACGAGGTTGACGTCCGCCACCAAACTGTCGAGCTTGCCAAGCGTCGGGAATTCGTCAAGGATGACGCCAACGGGCATCGGCAGCGGACCACGATTGCGCTCGCCGATGGTGTCGAGGTCGAGCATGAGCTTGCGCAGCGTCGCGCCGAGATAGGAGGCATAGACGGCGCGCATCCTGCCGGGGCAGGTCAGCACAACGACGGTGGGCTGCGAGACGATAAGTTCAGCGTCAAAGTCGGATGTCCGCGTATTGGCGCGCACGTCGGTTGAAGCCCAGCCGGTGAGGGCGGTTGCCAGCGTTGCAATCACGTTCGATGCCACCTTGCCATCCGATCCGACTGAGGCAATGAAGCTGTTTGCCAGCAGCGCCGCGTCGTCCTGCTTCGCCTTGAGCGCCTTCGCCAGTGCTTTCATGTCATTCATCGCATTGTAGATCGCGCCGAGGTTGTCGAAACGAATCAGGCAGGCAGCGAGCAGCGCGGCGGCACTGTCCGTCCAGAAGCGGTTATCGCCCTGTGCAGACGGCACTAGCACGTCAGCAATTGCCCGCGCATCGGAGACACTGTCGATACCTTCCGCCAGGTTGTAACGCGGTCCGGCGGCGCTGGTCGGGTCATGCACGACTACGAGATGGCGCGTGACAGCGGCATATTGGAGGATGTGTCCGGTGATCTCGCCCTGCGGGTCGGCGACGACGAGCGAATGCCTGGAGTGCATCCGGTCGGCTATCGCGGGGAGGATGATCCCCTGTGTCTTGCCCGATCCCGGACCGCCCAGCGTCAGGATGCCGCGCGCCACATCCTCACCACCCAAACAGAAACGCCCGTTTCCCACGTCGAGCCGCCGCATTTTTTCGCCCCAGAATGCGCCAAGCAGGATCAACCCTTCATTGTCTGGTCGGCGGAAACGCCGGTACTCGCGCAGCGTGCAGAAGTGCGACGATCCCAACGCTCCGCGTTTGACGATAGGCACACGCAGACGGTCGATCCGTTCGCGCAGCCAGCCGCCGTTTCTCAGCAGGCTGTGCAGCCCAACGGCGGTGATCATCAGCACAAACGCGAGCATCGCGCCGAACAGGAACAGTCGCATCGTATTGATACCGTGCGGCGCGCCGACCAGCAGCTCGATGATGCCGGAAATATTTGATCGCCCACGCTGCACCGCTTGTCCGCCCAGAAGCGAGAGGTGGAGTGTCGTGATAGTGAGCATCAGAATGGCGTAGGTGACGATGAGCAGTCCGCACTGCCAGGCGGTCAGTTTCGCCCGTTCATCGTTCGTGCGGCGAATGCCTGCGCCGAGTGCTGCTGCTGTGATGAGCAGAAGGAGCGGCGCGCTGCACAACAGCAGCGGCAGCAACCCGGCTAGCCCGTCGCGCCCATCGGTGAACAGCCAATAGATCATCGGCTATGCCCCTGATGGCGGGCGTGCCGACCCGCCAGCCAGCCGATCAGCGCTAGGATGAGTGCGGTCAGGTACGCCCCTCCGCCCGCTGACAAGCCGAGCAAGTGTCCAATCGCTGCGCCTGCTAGCAGCGCCGTCAGAAGGGCGAAGAATCCAATGCTGCAGTGCATCTGCATCTATCCTTCCTAACGTGAGAAAAAGTCGTCCAGGTCGATGGCATCGTGAGCGCTGCTTTCGTCGCGCTGCACGTCCGGTTTTGGTTCCTCGCGCAGCGGTCTCCAGTCGATGCCGCGCTCGTCGAGCATCGCCGCGAAGTGCTGGGCGGCGATTTCCCGGAATAGATGATCGTGCCCCTTCGTCGTATTGTTGTAGACGGGCAGCCGGTCGGCAGTCGAGGGCGCAGTGCCGGGCAAAATGACGTGCGTATGCAGGTGCTCCTGCGACGGTTCGCCGTCTTTGCCCTTCGTTTTGGCGCTGTGCATCAGATAGCTGTACTCCGGCACGTCAAAGCCCCGTTCGGTGTAGTAGTCTTCGACGACCCGCTCGGTCAGCTCATACAGCAGCGCCTGACGCTGGCTGTGTGGCACGAGTTCCATGACATCGGGCGCGGGCGAGATCACCCACGTCCACGCCAGCACGTGCTTGCTTTGCAGGGCGTCACAGTGCTTCAAAATCTCGCCGTAGGATACGCCCATGCCGCGATCCTGCCAGCGCTCGTAAGCGTGGTTCTGCGCGAGATGGTTGTTCTTCCTGTCTCGGTATTGCAAGTACTTGAGTGTGGCTTTCAAACCCTGCCGCCCGGTGCCGCGTCCACTGCGCCTGTGTCCCTTGTACGCCCAATCCGGGATGATGATCGGTTTGCTCATGCGTTCCCCTTCGGCGCGCGCAGTGCGGCGATCTGCTTAAGCAGCGCCTCGCCATCGCGCAGCGCTGCCGCCATCGCCTCGTGGATGGCTTCGTCACTCTCATCCCCCAACACTGTCGCGAGCAGGAATATCAGCATGAGCATCTGGAAGGTGAGCGTGTTCTCCAGACGGTCGAGCCGGGCTTGCAGGGAGCGCTGGAAGTGACGGCGGCTGCCGACCACATCCGCCTGCAGGTCGAGATACTGTCGGATGGCATCACGGATGATGTCATTCTCGCTGACTTCGCGCCCACGCTTGGCAGCGATTTGCGCCAGTAGGTCGCGCATTTCCGGGGTCATGCTGATGCTGCGGCGGACGGTCTTGGTCGCCATCGGGGTTACTCCACACTTTGCGCTTTCCTGATTGTGACAAAGTGGGATCGGTGAAGGGCTGTACGATTCCGGTTTGGGGTTGGAAATCCTACAGAAGCAGAGGGGAAGATTCCGGGTCATGCGCTGCAATGCAAAACGAGAGCTTAGTTTTGGCTTTTCGGACGCACGCCCGTAGGGGTGCGTCCGGTGGGCGGGCACGTGCCCGCCCACGTTCCACGCTGCACCGCATGGTGCGGCGTGGGGGCGCCACGTAGAGGCGCACATTAGCCCCCCCCGGCGCGTGAGGTGGCGAGGTTTTCCCTCGCGCCCAACCCCGCCGCGCTTTCAGC
>DAOUCB010000074.1:0-35898 GCA_034432495.1 Anaerolineae bacterium
ATGTTACGTTCAGTTTCTCTCCCCATATTCGAGCGCAACGCAAAGAAAAGCGTCGTTTTTCTCCCCTCGCCCCGCTTGCGTGGGAGAGGGGTCGGGGGAGAGGGGTGTAATAAAACTTTAAACGGTTATCCTCTCAGCACTCAGCCCTTCTTTCACCGTCCAAGATACGCTTTGCGCAGATGTTCGTTGGTGAGCAGGCTGGCGGCTTCGTCCGTCAGGACGATGCGCCCCGTTTGCACGACATAGCCGCGTGTGGCAATCGAGAGCGCCATGTTGGCGTTCTGCTCGACCATGAAAATGGTTACGCCCTGCTCCCGGTTGACCTGCTGAATAATCTCGAAATTCTGCTCGACCAGCTTCGGCGCTAACCCCATCGACGGCTCATCCATCAGCAGCAGCTTGGGGCGCGACATCAGTGCCCGCGCCATCGCCAGCATCTGCTGTTCGCCGCCGCTCAGCGTGCCACCATGCTGATGCAGCCGTTCCTTCAAGCGCGGAAACAGCGTCATCATCCGTTCGAAATCCTCTCGGATTCCAGCAGCATCCCGGCGCAGATACGCGCCCATTTGCAAATTCTCCTGCACGCTCATCTCGCCGAAGATACGGCGATTTTCCGGCACGACCGCCATCCCATGCTCAACCCGATAGCTGGTCGGCGTGTTCTGGACGGGAACGCCATCAAATTCGACGACGCCGCTGGCAGGCCGAACGATGCCGAGGATGGTCTTGAGCGTGGTCGATTTACCCGAAGCGTTGCCACCGAGCAGGCAGACCAGTTCGCCGGGGTAAACGTCGAGGCTGACATCTTGCAGGATGTGAATCACGCCGTAGTAGGTATTCACGTCCTTCAGGCGCAGCAGCGGTACAATCGTTTGCGCGATCATTTGCGCCTCTCCTTGTGGTTGTGACCGAGATACGCCTCAATCACCAACGGATCGGTGGCGACGGCGTCGAAGCTGCCCTCGCTGATTTTCTCGCCGTGATCGAGCGCGATTACCCGGTCGGAGATGCCGCCAACCAGCCCCATATCATGCTCAATCAGCAAAATTGTCAGGCCAAGTTCGTCGCGCAGCTTGCCGATCAGCTCGGTGACTTCAATCGTTTCGTTGGGGTTCATGCCTGCGGCGGGTTCGTCGAGCAGCAGCAGCTTTGGCTCCGTCATCATGGCGCGCGCAATTTCGAGGCGGCGGCGGTTGGCATAGGATAGGCTGTAGGCAGGCTGATCAAACCGGTACCCAACCAGCCGCTCCCCAAAAAACGACAGTTTTTGGGCAGCAAGCTGGCGAATTTGCGCCTCCTCATGACGATAGCCGGGGGTACGCAGAATGACCTGCAGCCAGTTGGCGTGCGTGCGCGCAAAGGCGGCGCTCATCACGTTGTCGATCACGCTCATGTTGAGGAACAGGCGCAAACTCTGGAAGGTACGCGCGATGCCCAGGCGGGTGATCTGGTGCATCTGCTTGCCTTTGAGCGACTTGTCGCCGAAGCGAATATCACCGCCGTCCAGCGGGTAGAGTCCGGTAATCAGATTGAGGACAGTCGTTTTGCCCGCCCCGTTTGGCCCGATCAGGCTGACGATTTCGCCGGGAGCGACGCTGAAGGACAGGTTGTTGACAACCTGCAAGCCGCCAAAATGCTTGGACAACTGCTGAACTTCGAGCATCGGCCCAGCCATCAGACCACCTCGACGCGGCGCTGACCGAGCAGACCATTCGGTCGATAAATCATCAGCACCATCAGCAGCACGCCAACGAACAACAGCCGCGTGATACTCGGCTCCTGTGAAAGCCGTGTCTGCCAGACGAAGACCAGCAGATACAGCGTCGGAATCAGCACGATGAAGCGCCAGAGCCGATTTTTGATGCGGCTGACAGTCAGCACCAGCGCAATCAGCAGGCCGAATCCAAGATTGCCCGCACGCACGGCATCGGTCGGCACAATCAGCCAGCTATTGATGCTGTCGCTGAAGGATGACCCCGTCGCCGCCAGCGGCGCGAACGCATCAGGCGAGACAGCGAGCAATACAGCGCGCAAAATCACGCCGAACAGCGCGGTGGCAATCAGGACTGCGCCCGTCTGCCAGCGCGGTTTGAAGGTCGCCGCCAGCGTCGCCAGCGCGCCGAGATAAAACAGCTTGCCTGCCAGATCCGCATTACGCAGCACGTCAGGCACGGCGATGATGATCAGCGCGCCGACCAGAATCCCTGGTAAGCTGCCCAGTCCGCCGAGGACGATAATCGCGTAAATCGTGATCAGCAGCGTGGTATCGAAGTTGCCGGGAAAGACCGATCCCTGCCACGCGGCGAACAATCCGCCGCTCAAGCCCGCGATGGCAGCACCCGCCGCGAACGCCTCAATTTTCAGGCGGCGCGTCGGCATCCCCATCACTTCGGCGGCGAGTTCATCCTCGCGCAGCGCAGACCAGGCACGCCCGATGCGCGATTTGTGCAGGTGATAAATCACGAGCATCATCAGCGCCAGCACGACCAGCAAAATCAGGTAGTAATCGGTAACGCTGCTGGCGGTGAAGCCGAAAAAACGCAGCGGATCGAGCTTGACGATCCCGTTCGGGCCGCCCGTCAGATCGATAGCGCTCGTCTGTCCGGGCAGCTTGACGCGTGTCAGGCTGGTCATCAACTGGACGAAAATCTGACCGAATCCGAGCGTGACAATCGCCAGATAATCGCCGATCAGGCGCAGCGACGGCAAGCCCAGCAGCAGCCCGAACAGCGCCGAGATCACCGTAATAAGGATCAGCGTTTCCCCGGTCGGCAGATGAATTCCCGTGAAGTCTGACGAGAGGTAAGCATAGGCATACGCGCCAACGCCGTAAAAAGCGACAAATCCGAGGTCGAGCAGGCCGGAGAAGCCGACGACCACGTTCAGGCCCAACGCCAGCGTCCCCATCAGCGCGACGTTCCCGGCGATGCGGATCACGAGGTCGTTGCTGGTCAGCAGCGGCAGCGTAAAGCCGATCCCCACCATGATGATCAGCCATGCCCACGCGGGCAGACGGCGGCTGGCCTGATCGACCAGCGCGGCGAAACCCTTTTTCTGGGTAACGCGCTTCGTATACTGCTCCACCCACTGATCGACGCCAATTTTCGGCTCAGACATGGGCTAAACCTTCTGCGGAATACGCGCGCCGAGCAGCCCACGCGGGCGAATCAGCAGGACGACGACCAGCACAACAAACGCCACCACATCTTTGTAAGTAGACGAAATGAAGCCGACCGCGAAGGTTTCGGTCAGGCCGAGGATGAAGCCGCCGAGCATCGCGCCGGGGATGTTGCCAATGCCGCCGAGGACAGCAGCGGTGAACCCTTTCAGCCCGGCGACGAAGCCCATGTAGTGGTAAATCCGCGTGAAGACCAGCCCGGTCAGCACGCCGCCCGCGCCCGCCAGGGCGCTGCCCACGAAGAAGGTGAAAACAATCACCTGATCGACGTTGACGCCCATCATGGCAGCGGCTTCACGGTCAATCGAAACGGCGCGCATGGCTTTGCCGAGGCGGGTATTGCGCACCAGATATTGCAGTATGATCATCAGCACAACGGCGGCGACAATCACGAGCGCGCGCGTCGCCGACAGCCTTGCGTCGCCAATATCGATTCCCAGACTGGGCGGGATCAGTTTTTCGGTTTCGTAATTGCGATAGGCAGCCGTGAAGGTCAGTTGCACGGCATTCTGGATGAAGAACGAGACCCCCAGCGCGCTGATCAGCGGGGCGATACGCGGCGCATTGCGCAGCGGGCGATAGGCGAACTGTTCGATGACGACGCCAAGCACACCGCAGCCGATCATCGCCGCCAGCAGCATCAGCGCAATTACAATCACGGGGACGCTGGTCGGAATCAGCGCGACCATCACGCCGTAGCCGATGAACGCCCCCACCATATACACGTCACCGTGCGCGAAATTGAGCAGGCGCAGCACCCCGTAAACCATCGAGTAGCCGAGCGCGATCAACGCGTAGACCGCGCCCAGTGTCAAACCGTTAATCAGTTGTTGGGGCAGTGTGGCAAAAAAGATTTGCATGGAATGAGTTTCTTCGACGTTCGATGCGTTGACGATTTGCTTTAGAAAACCAGGGTGACGCCTGCGCGCCACCCTGGCTATTCCATAAAAGCAGGGATACGCTCGTAGACAGCCAATCGAAATTCAGTGGGTTTTTGTAGGGGCAGACCTGTGTGTCTGCCCTGACTTTTGTAGGGGCACAGCGCTGCTGTGCCCTGCTTCCAACCCACTAAAATCAGGATAGTCATCCGCTAGAGCGTACCCCTGCAATTCATATCTACCGTTTTAGCCGGATGTCGTCGGTTCCATCGTCGCCATCGGCGTCATTTCATCGCTCATCGCCGGGACGAAGACGAAATTATCGCCTTCTACCTTGAAAATGTAGAATTTGGCGTTCTTCACGTCGCCGTTTTCATCGAAGGCAATCGGGTTGCCGATGATCGTCGTCGCCATGTCCGTCTTGGCGACTTCATCGCGCACCGCTTCGCGCGTCAGCGTACCCGCGTCGGAAGCGCGTTGAATCGCTTCGAGGACAACCATCGTCGCGACGTAGGTGGGCGGGCCGAACGTGCCAAACGAACCGTATTCGTCGGTGAAGCGCTGAACAACATCTGCCGAACCTTCGAGATCATGAATGTCCGGGGCAAACGACGACACATAAGCGCCTTCGGTCGCACCTGCCGCACCCTTGATGAAGTCGTCGGTCGATTGGAAACCGTCCGCGCCAAACAGAATGGCGTCATAGCCCTGTTCCTGCATGTTCTTCGCCAGGATTGCGCCTTGCGAAGCAACCTGACCGGGGAAGAAGATCGCCTCTGCGCCCGTCGCTTTGATTGCTGTCACCAGCGAGGAAAAGTCGCTGTCCTGCTGCGTAACCGATTCGCGTCCGGCAATCGTGCCGCCGTCCGCTTCGAAAGCGGCGCTGGCAGCATCCGCCAGACCCACCGAATACGAGGACTGGTCGTCAATCACATAGAGCGAAGTCACGCCCAACTCATTATAGAGATAGTTGCCATCGGTCGGGCCTTGCGCGTCATCGGTTGGCACAACGCGGAAGAAGGTATCGAACCCGCTGGTCGTCAGTGTGGTACGGGTCGCGGAGCTGCCAACCTGCACCAGCCGCGCATCCTTGAACATCTGTCCGACCGCTTCAACTTCCTGGCTGCCTGCCGGGCCAACCACGCCGTAGATGTCAGCGTCGGAGATCAACGCCTGAGAGGCCGTCACGGCTTTGGCGGGGTCAAGCTGCGTATCGCCTTCAACCAGTTCGACATTCCAGCCTGTCGCCTTGTTGAAATCTTCGACGGCGAGTTTTGCCCAGTTCAACTGTTCCGTGCCAATCGAGGCGACCTGTCCGGTAAACGGCCCAAGAATACCAACCTTCACGGGAACCGTCGGCGCAGCCAATTGCGCAAAGGCCACGCTGTTGAGCGCGACAACCGCCGAAGCCAGTATTCCTAGAACAACCGAGGTCTTGCGAAAACGTGCCATTGAATTCGTCCCTTGTTGTATCCGGCTAAAAAGGTGTTTTTACAGTGATGCAGTACCCGCAGCAGAACAATTAGCTTTCGCTGTTACGGTCATAGGGAATGATTTGATCCCATTCATCGGCGCTGGAGCGCGCGACAAAGGCCACGACGGGTTCGGTATCGCTCATGTTGAAAACTTCGTGCGGCACGCCCGGCTCGATGAAGATGAAATCGCCTGCCTGGTTTTCGAGCACATTCTTCAAACCGGGGCCGAACTCATGGCGCACGTGGCCTTCAACAATGTAGAGCATCACTTCAAAATCGACGTGGATATGTGCCCCGGCAACACCGCCCGGTGGGATGGTTGCGACGTTGATCGAAAGCGCTTTCGAGCCGACATTTTTCGCCGACATACCGGTTTTGTAATGAATCCCGTTCCAGCCGCGATGCGTCTCGCTGCCGCGAATGGTGGTAATGCCGTCGTGCGCTTCGACGTTCTGTTTTAAATCTTCCGTGGCTTGTGCCATAACTTTTTTCCTCACAACCAAAGCATTCCAGAGACGAAGTTTAACGTTAAGGCAGCGTCATTGTCCAATCTGTGAAGGAATTCACAGCCAATAGCGCGTGTGCGTTTGAATTCGCCTGCGCTATACTGGCACGCCGACAGGGGGATCAATCCATGCGTTATACCAATCTGGGACAGACGGGCCTGAAAGTGTCGGTCATTGGGCTGGGCTGCGGCAACTTCGGCGGTATCGGCAGCGCGCCCGCTTTTTTCGGTAAAGGCGAAACGGAACAGGAAGCCTTTGCGCTGATGGATGCCGCCTGGGAACTGGGCATCAACTTCTTCGATACTGCGGACGCCTATGGCGGCGGACGCAGCGAAAGCTACATCGGCACCTGGCTGAAGACCAAAGGTGCAGACGTCCGCGACCATATCATCCTCAGTTCGAAAGTTTTTAATCCGGTCGGCGATGGCGTTAATCAGCGCGGGCTGTCGCGGCGGCACATCTTCCGTCAGGTCGAGGCCAGCCTGACGCGCCTCGGCGTCGATCACCTCGATATGTATCTAATCCACGAACCCGACCCCGAAACCCCGCTCGAAGAAACCCTGCGTGCCCTCGATGATCTGGTTCACATGGGCAAAATCCACTATCTCGGCGCGTCGAACATGCCCGCCTGGTTGACGACCAAAGCGCTCTGGCTCAGCGACAAGTACAATCTCCACCGCTTCGAATGGGTGCAGAACGCCTACAGCCTGCTCAACCGCGAGGATGAACGCGAAATGCTGCCGCTCTGCGCCGATCAGGGCTTGGGCTACACCCCCTTCAGTCCATTGGCAGGGGGCTGGCTCACCGGGAAGTACAAATCCACCGAAGACTTCCCTGCCGGTTCGCGCATGACGCTAAGACCGGAACCGTATTTACGCCTGCTCAACGCCGCAACCTTTGAGGGCTTGGCGCAGTTCAGGGCACAGGCCGAACAGCGCGGCGTCAGCATGAGCGGCTTAGCGCTGGCCTGGCTGCTGAGCAATCCGCTCGTCACCGCGCCGATTATCGGGCCGCGCAAACCGTCACATCTCGAGCCTGTGCGCGAGGCGCTCACGCTCACCCTGTCCGCAGCCGACCGCGACGAACTGACAGCCTTGTTTCCGGGGCTGTAAGCATCCCGACTCCCTAAAATTCTCATTTTGCGCAAGGATATTCTTCCATGAAAGTTTTGATTATCAATCAAAGTGAAGTCCACCAGCTTTTGCCGATGCGCGAATGTCTCGACGTAATGAGCCGGGCACTCAAGGCGCTGGCGCGCGGTGAGGCGATTCTGCCGCTGCGCCCTGTGCTGTGGCTGCCAGAAAAATACGGCGCACTCGGCATGATGCCAAGCTATCTCGGTGACATCAAGGCGATGGGTCTGAAAGTCGTCAGCGTCTTCCCGCACAATCATGGCACCGAATACGATTCGCATCAGGGGGCGGTGCTGGTCTTTGAGACCGTACATGGGCAGTTGCTCGCGCTCATGGATTCGAGTTCGATTACGGCAATTCGCACGGGCGCGGTCAGCGGAGTCGCAACGAAGTTACTCGCACGCGCAGACGCCCACACGCTGGCGATTCTCGGCAGCGGTGTCCAGGCGAAATCACACCTCGCAGCGATGCTTCAGGTACGCCCAATCGAGCGCGTGCGCGTCTGGAGTCGCAATGTTGAACATACGGCGCACTTCGTCGAACGTGAGGCAAAACGATACGGGAACGTGATACTTGAAGCGATGCAAACAGTAGAGGCGGCGGTGGAGGGTGCGGACGTCATCTGTACGACAACTGCCGCGCCCGAACCGATCCTCAAGGGTGCCTGGATCGCGGCAGGAACACACATCAACGCGGTCGGGTCGAGCGTTCCTTTCACCCGTGAACTAGACACAACGGCGGTCGTGCGCGCAAAAATGTTCGTGGATCGGCGCGAATCGACGGTCAACGAAGCGGGCGATTTCCTGTTTCCAAAGCGGGAAGGCGTGATCAGCGACGACCATATCCTCGGCGAAATCGGCGAACTTTTGCTCGGCAAAATTCAAGGGCGCGAAGCTCCGGACGAGATCACCCTGTTCAAGTCGCTGGGGCTGGCGGTCGAGGACTTAGCTGCCGCCCATTACGTTTACCGGAAGGCCGTCGAAACGGAAACCGGCACAGCCATCGAACTCGGAGGCGAACGCGATGACGACTAATCCCATTTCGCTGGCAGACATTCAGGCGGCACGCGGACGTATTGCCGATTCGGTCATCCGCACGCCGCTGGTGCGCCTCAACGTCACGGATGCCCCTGCCGAAATCTATCTGAAGCTCGAAAATTTGCAGCCGATTGGCTCGTTCAAGCTGCGCGGCGCAGGTAACGCGATAGCGCTGGCATCGCCGGAACAGTTGGCGCACGGCGTTTATACTGCCAGCGCGGGCAATATGGCGCAGGGTGTGGCGTGGCACGCTCACCGCCTGGGGATTCCCTGCACCGTTGTCGTACCTGATCACGCGCCGGAGACCAAACTGGCGGCGATTACGCGGCTGGGGGCGAAATACATCAAGGTGACGTTTGACGAATGGTGGCAGGTGGTGGTCACACATCGCTTCGAAGGATTGGACGGCTTTTTTGTCCATCCGGTCAGCGACCCGGCAGTCATGGCCGGGAATGGCACCATCGGGCTGGAAATCCTCGAAGACTTACCCGATGTGGACGCGATCCTTGTGCCTTATGGCGGTGGTGGACTGAGCAGCGGCATCGCGACAGCGGTACGAGCGCTCAAACCTGCGACGAAAATTTACGCGGCGGAAGTCGAATCCTCGGCGGCCTTCGCGGCGGCGCTGAAGGCAGGCGAAGCTGTCAAAATTGATTATCAGGCGAGCTTTGTCGATGGCATCGGCAGCGGCAGCGTACTGGCGGATATGTGGCCGGTCGCGCGCGAACTGCTCGATGGATCGCTGGTTTCGTCGCTGGCAGAAGTCGCCGAAGCTGTCCGTATTCTGGCAGAACGCAACCGCGTGATCGCCGAAGGCGCAGGCGCGACACCAGTCGCGGCAGCGCTAGCGGGGAAGGCAGGCGGCGGCAAGGTCGTGTGCGTCGTCTCTGGCGGCAATATCGACTTCGAGAAACTGGTGAAAATCTTCAAGCGCGAACTCTAACTTTATCGAAAAGGGAAATCTGTTATGACCGAAACTTCATCTTCGACCGCTCCCGTCCGGCTCGGCATCGCGTCCATGACGCACGCGCACATCCATGAACCGTTGCGCCGCCCTCAGCGCGGCGATATTGAGATTGTCGGTATCGCCGAAGCAGACGCCGACGTAGTTCGCAGCTACAGCGACCGCTATCAACTGGATGCAAGCCTGATTTATCCTGATCTGGAAAGCCTGATCGACGCGACTCACCCGGAAGTGGTCGCCGCCTATGGCTCAATCTACGATCATCTGCGCGTGGTCGAAATTTGCGCGCCGCGTGGTATTCACGTCATGGTCGAAAAACCGCTGGCGGTCAGCCTAGAACATGCCCGTAAAATGGCTCACCTCGCAGAACAGCATCATATTCACCTGCTGACGAATTATGAAACCACCTGGCATCCCAGCAACCACGCCGTCTATCACCTGATCCGTGATGAACTGCACATCGGCGAAATCCGCAAAATTGTGGTGCATGATGGTCACGAAGGGCCGCAGGAAATTGGCTGCCCGCCTGAATTTCTGGCGTGGTTGACTGACCCAGTGCTGAACGGCGGCGGCGCGGTAATCGATTTCGGCTGTTACGGCTGCAATCTCGCCACCTGGCTGATGGGTAATCAGCTTCCGAATACGGTGACCGCCGTGCTTCAGCAGCTTAAGCCAGAAATCTACCCACGCGTTGATGACGAAGCGACGATCATCCTCGCCTATGACGGAGCGCAGGCCATCATTCAGGGATCGTGGAACTGGCCGATTGGACGCAAGGACATGGAAGTCTACGGCCAGACGGGCTATGCCCACGCGCTAGATCGAAAAACCATACGTTATCAGAAAGCCGCTGAGACATCGGCGCAGACCGAAACGTTGGAGCCGCGCCCTGTACCGTTTGACGATACTTTTTCCTGGGTGGCAGCCGTTGTACACGGCACGATCACCATTACGGAGGACGATTTATCCGGCGTGACCAACAATCTGATTGTGATGCAAATTCTCGACGCCGCGCGCGAATCAGCGCGCACCGGGCATACGATCCAACTTCGCGCGCGGGCATGAGCGAGAATTCCTAAGGAATTATTCGGATTACGACCATCGGCTGCAAGAGATGGTCGCAATCCTTCCCAGAAAATGATTGTTATCTTCCCTCTGCGGTTTTCATTACATCTCGGAATTCAAGTGGAAAACCAGATTTAAGCCAACTTTAAGGTTGACGTAAGTTCGATTTAGGACAACTTCTCGTATCCTCTTTTATACTAAGCACGTTCGTCATCAAGAGGAAAAGCTATCGTGTCCAAGAGCCGTGCCAACCGAACATCTCCCATTGCGATTGCATTTCGCAAGTTTTTTGTGTCAGGCTTCGTCATCGTCTCCTTTGCAGCCTACGCTGTCCATGATCGCATCGTCAACTCAGACCCAAGCAGCACTGCAAACGCGCCTTCTAACGAAGGGTCGCAGGTTCAACTGATGGCCTCGTCACCTCGGATGATTCCAACGATGCAGCCTACCGTACCGCTTTCGCAGCAAATTGTCGCTGCTGGACAAAATGCTACGCCGCAAAGCCAGTCCGCAAACTCGATCCCATCATCAGCAACGCCAGTTCCGCCGTCCGATACGCCGATCCCACCGACCGCCACACCAATCCCACCAACCGCCACACCGATCCCACCAACCGATACGCCCCAAAATCAGGGTCAATATAAGAACGGCGTCTACACAGGCCCGACAGTGGATGCGTTTTACGGCATGGTGCAGGTACAGGCTACCGTTCAGGACGGCAAACTGACCGATGTGAAGTTCCTGGATTATCCGCATGATCGACGAACTTCGCAGATGATCAATTCACAGGCTATGCCCTGGCTTTCTCAGGAAGCGATTCAGGCGCAGAGTGCCTACATCAATATCATTTCAGGCGCAACGCTGACCAGCCAAGCCTTTGCCCAGTCACTCTACGTAGCACTGAACCAGGCGGCGAACTAATCGTGAAGCAAACGCGGCTGCTGATGGGAATGCCCATCACGCTGGAAGTGGTCGATGCGGCGGCAAATGACGAGATTTTCGACGCCGTATACGATTACTTCCAGTACGTCGATGAAACGTTCAGTACCTACAAAGATCACAGCGAAATCATGTGCATCAACCGAGGAGAGCTGAAACTGGAAGACGCCAGCGAGGATATGCAAACAATCTTTGCGCTGGCGGATCAAACCCGGCAGGAAACCTACGGCTACTTCGATATTCGCCACAATGGCACGATTGACCCGTCTGGCATCGTCAAGGGCTGGGCAATTTACAACGCCGCTGAACTTCTCGGGCGCTCAGGCTTTGAGAATTACTACGTTGATGCCGGGGGTGATATTCAAGTAGTCGGTAAAAATGATCATGGGCAGGATTGGCGCGTCGGCATTCGCAATCCGTTCAACATCCATGAAATCGTCAAAGTGCTGTCGGTGACCAACTGCGGCGTCGCAACTTCCGGGACATCGATTCGCGGACAGCATATTTACAACCCGAAAAACAGCACCCAGGCCATTGAAGATATTGTCAGCATCACCGTGATCGGCCCGAATATCTATGAGGCAGATCGCTTCGCCACCGCAGCTTTTGCAATGGGCCAGGATGGCATCGCCTTCATCGAAGGTTTACAGGGTTTCGAAGGTTACATGATCGACGCGAACGGTATCGCGACACTCACCAGTGGATTTACAAAGGTTGTCAGCCATGATTAGACTCATTGATCGGATGCTCAACCGCATCACGATGTACCGAATTGTTCTCTATTCGCTGATCTTTCTGCTCGGCGTCAGCGTCGTGTTCTCAGTTGTGCATATTCTCCCCTACGATCCGTTCGCCGTTGTGTTTATGACCGGCTTTCTCGTAGCGATCTGCTGGATTACCAACACGGTTTTCGCATGGGCATTCAAAGTGCCCGCCAACGTCGAGTCGGTGTATATTTCCGCGCTCATTCTCGCTCTCATTATCACGCCCCTGAGTTCGTATCAGGATTTGTGGTTCATCGGCTGGGCAGGCGTTCTGGCGATGGCCTCCAAATACATCATCGCCATTAACCGGAAACACTTTTTTAACCCAGTCGGTTTCGCAGTCGCTGTGACCGCCATCACCATCAATGGCACAGCAAGCTGGTGGATTGGCAATGCGTCAATGCTCCCGTTCGTAGTGGTCTGCGGCCTACTGATCGTCCGCAAAATCCGCCGCTTTGATCTGGTGCTCAGCTTCTTCTTCGGCGCGCTGATGACCGTAGTGGTATTCACTGTGCTGGAACGCGGCAACCTCGTCATGGCACTGGAAAACGTCGCTCTCTATTCGCCGCTGTTTTTCTTCGCCTTCATCATCCTGACCGAACCGCTAACCGCTCCGCCAACACGCAACCTGCAAATCATCTACGGCGCGCTGGTGGGCTTTCTGTTCGCGCCGGAGTTCCACATTGGCGCGTTTTACCTGACACCCGAACTTGCTATCCTCGTCGGCAACGTATTCGCCTACATCGTCAGCCCCAAGACGCGGCTGATCCTGACTCTGCGTGACAAGCTCCAGCTTTCGCCGGATACGTGGGAGTTCATCTTTACACCGGGACGCAAATTCGCATTCGCGCCCGGTCAATACATGGAATGGACGCTTGGTCACAAAGACCCGGATACGCGCGGTAACCGCCGTTATTTCACCATCGCCTCCGCGCCAACCGAAGCCAATCTCCGCTTAGGCGTCAAGTTCTATCCAGAGTCCAGCACCTACAAGCAGTCGATGCTGGAAATGGAAAGTGACGACGAAATCGTGGCAGCGCAGATCGCAGGCGACTTCACGCTGCCGGAAGATCGACGCCAGCGGCTGGTCTTAATCGCGGGGGGTATCGGCATTACGCCCTACCGCAGTATGCTCAAGAACATGCTGGATACGCGCCAGAAACGCCCCGTTACAGTGTTCTACTCTAACAAGTCGGTGCAGGACATCGTCTACAAGGATGTGCTCGACCAGGCGCAGCACGAACTCGGCGTCCGGGTAATCTACACCATCACCGACACTGTCAATTTCCCGGCCTCATGGAAGGGTAAAGTCGGGCGCATTAATGAGGCGATGATCCGTCAGGAAGTCCCAGACCTCGCAAACTGCATGTTTTATGTTTCTGGCCCCAACGCGATGGTGGATTCGATGAAAGCCGTACTACATCACCTGCACATTTCGGCAGATCACATCAAGACGGACTACTTTTCCGGGTTGGCCTAAGAACTCCTCGAACAGTAGCCCAGACTTTCAAACAAACAGCCCGCCTATCGCATGATAGGCGGGCTGTTCGCTATTCCATTCCAATCGGTTCATATCACGTCATGTGCCGGGCTGATGCAAACGTCTGAAAGATCGCAGGAGGACTACGCGAGCACAGGTTGGATCGGCAGCGTCACGGTAAACAACGCACCGCAGCCAATCCCGGCGCTCGTGGCTTCGACCTGACCGCGATTCTGCTTGAGAATTTCGCGGACAATCGCCAGCCCCAACCCCGTGCCGGGGATGTGCTGCGCGCGAACTTCAGGCGTGCGATAAAAGCGTGTGAAAAGCTGATCCACTTCCTGAGTGGCGAACCCCTGACCCGTATCGGCAACCGATAGTTTGATTACGCCATTTTCATTCCAGGCGCAAAGCTTAATTCCACCCTGCGACGTGTATTTGAGGGCGTTGCCCAGCAAATTATCGAGCACAATACGCAGATCGTTCGCAGGCATAGGCAAATCAGGAAGATCGGGCGCGATCTCCGCCTGAAATTTCACCTGTGTCTTTTGAGCCTCAATGCGCCAGTGGCGTGCGATGTCCTGAAGCAGCGCAACGCTGTCGTATTTCTCCGCGTCAATGACATGCCGCCCCTCGTCAATCCGTGCCAGTGTCAGCAGCGACGTGACAAGCTGAGCCATATAATCGACTTCCTGACGCAGTTCGAGCAGATATTCGGCTTGCTGCTCGCTGCTGAGACGAGGATCGCTCAGCCCTTCGATACGGAGTTTGAGCGTCATCAAGGGGGTGCGCAGTTCGTGAGCGGCGTTGCTGATGAAACTGCGCTGCGACTGAAGCAGAGTTTCAAGCTGCTCTGCCATGTAATTGAAGGCGCTGCCAAGCTGCCCGACTTCGTCTTGCGAGTGATCAGTAATTCGCGTGTGCAGCGCACCGGCGGCCATTTGCAGCGCCAGATTGCGCAGATGTTGAATGGGGCGCGAAATCGTGCCGGAAATCCACAGGCTGGCAGCAATTACCAGGGCAACGACGGGCAGCGTCGCGATTGCCAATTCGAGCCAGCGTCGCTGAACGTCTTCATCCATCGGCGCAGTTGGCTGCGACAGAATAATGTAGCCGAGCGGACGTCCATCATGCACAAGCGGTGCAGCAGCGTACATCTGGCGGACGCCCGCGCTGTCCGTCCGAATATCGATGCCAATCGCGTTGGTCTGTGCCTGTATCAATTCAGGCGTAATCGCCAGCAATTGACCGAACTGCAAAGGCAGTGTTTGCGTGTAACCCAGGATATGTAAAGTCCCATCTACCAGTACGAAATCCTGGCTGACTTCGCTTTGTAACGCCGTCAGCAGATTCTGAAGCGCAGTTCTGTTGGCTTCGCTCTCTGAAAAATGCTCCATCGTGTTGCCCAGCGACAGGCCAGCAATCAAGGCTTCAGTTTCGAGGTGCTGGCGGTAGAAATCGAGCGTAGCATTCTGAATCTGCCTGCCGGCGATCAACAATTGCAGCAGGCTTCCCAGCACAACGATAGTCGTGAAAGTCAGCAGAATGCGCTGGCGGATGGTCAACCGTTTGAGCATTATTCATTTTTCCAATGGAATGACAAAGCGATAGCCAACGCCGCGCACAGTTTGCAGGTAACGCGGCTGGGTGGGATCATCCTCCAGCTTGGCGCGCAGCCAGCTCATGTGAACGTCGAGCGTGCGCGTGTCACCCAACCAATCAGTTCCCCACACCTCGTCAAACAGCCGTTCGCGCGTTATCACCGCGCCGATGTTGGTCATCAGCAGGGTGAGGATTTCGTATTCTTTTTGCCGCAAAGAGAGCGAAACGCCGCGCAAAGTCACCGTATGCGCGCTTAGGTCAAGCACAATATCGCCCGCGACGATTCGCTGCGGACGGCTGTCGCCGTTATCAAGCTTGATTCTGCGCAGCATCGCTCGCACATGCGCCTCCAGTTCCTGATAACTGAAGGGCTTGACGAGATAATCGTCCGCACCCAATTCCAACCCCTTGATCCGGTCGATGGGGTCATCGAGAGCGGTGAGCATGATGATGGGGGCGGCGCTGTGTTCGCGGAGCGCCTGACACACCTGCCAGCCATCGAGTCCAGGCATCATCACGTCAAGAACAATCACATCCGGTTTCTCGATTAAGCCAAGACTAAGGCCGGTATGTCCGTCATGGGCGACCGAAACCGTGTAACCTGCCCGCTGAAACGAATCGCGCAAAGGGAGCGTCAGTTTCGCTTCATCATCGATCAGCAGAAGATTTACCATCGCATTTGTCTCGGAATCTTATCGGTCTACTTCTCATTGTACGCGCGTGTCCAACGATTTAAGTCAATTTTAAGCTGAAACAGCCCAGTCCATTGACGAACATCCCACGCCAAATGCGGATTATCGCCTTCAGTTAAGGCAAGTGAGCAAAGCAATTCGCAATAATCCGATCAGCAAACCATGTCCTCTAATGGTAGTTGAGCTTATATAGGATGATGGTACATAATAACCAAGCGCTTTATCCAGAGCAGGTGCGCTCCGGTGCTAAAGCTGCAAAGTTATTTTCTCTCAATTGCACACAAGGCAACCATGACCGCATCCGTAAAATTGGAACCGGGGCTTTCGCCGCCCCAGCGCGAGCGAATTTACCGCCGAAATTTTGTTTTTTTCCTGACCGACAATACGCTGTTTACGGTCGCAATGGGTATCCTCGGCGCAACGACCGTAATCCCGGACTTTGTCCGCCGTCTGACCGACTCGGAAATTCTGATCGGGCTGTCCGGCAGTCTGTTTACCATCGGCTTTACGCTGCCGCAGCTCTTTATCGCCCGCTATATTGTCCGTCACGCGCGTAAGAAATGGTGGTTTGTTGGCCCCAACATTCCAGTGCGCTTCGTCCTGCTGATCTTCGCCGTGATAACGGTGCTGCTGGGCAAAGATCACCCAGAACTGGTTCTCGTGGCTTTTTTCATTTGCTACGGCATTGCGGGTTTCGGCGATGGTTTGGTCGGAGTTCCCTGGTCGGACATGACCGGAACCAGCCTTAATAACCGATGGCGGGCGCGGATGTTTGGCCTCACCACCGCCGCGACTGGCGTGATTATGTTATTGATAACGCCGCTGATCGCGATTGTCCTCGGTACGGAAGGGCCGGGATTTCCCAGTAACTACGCGATCCTTTTCGGTGCAGCAGGGGTACTCCTGGTTTGCTCGATTCCACTGGGCATCTTCATTCACGAGCTTCCCGGTGGCAAAGCTGTCGAGAAACTGCCCTCGCTGGGCGAATTTCTGCCTGACCTCGGTCGTGTGCTGCGAGATGACGTGCCTTTTCGCGCCTACATCATCGTGCGCATGTTCACCAGCCTGTTTTTGATGGCAGCCCCTTTCTACATCGGCTATGCGACGGTACAGTTGGGGCTGTCGAGTGACGTAGCCGTGCCGATCCTGCTGGCGATGCTGACTATCGGTAGTGTCGGCGGAGCAATCGCCTACACCTGGTTGGGCGCGCGCAGCAATATACTAGCAATTCGACTCGCTCTGGCGGCGGCAGCACTGCTACCGATCTGCGCGCTGCTCGCGTTGGCTGTTGGCCCGGTACCGCTCTATATCGGCTTTCTGCTTTCAGGACTGTCCACTAGCAACCTGATGTCTGGCTATCAGAACTGGATTGTCAGCTACGCCCACCCTGATCAGCGACCAATCTACGTTGGCCTCTCGAATACGCTGACCGCCGTCATCTCGCTAATCGCACCGATCATTGGCGGCAGTATTGTGCAGTACGTCGGTTACGAAGCCGTATTCGTCGTGGCGCTGGTGATGACGCTGGGCGCGCTGTATGTCACGCTGCGCTATATGCACAATCCGCACGAGGAAGTGGCATCTTGAGGCTACGCCAAAAACCTGAATATTTGGGAGGCTTGCCAATGTGATCATTTATCAAAGAGAACCCACCACAACCGACATCGATTCTTTTACTTTCAAGAACATAGCCAGAGTCCAGCGGTCGGTCTAGAGAGACTAAATCGAAAAACGACAAAATTGTGAACAACTCCACTTGACCAAGACACTTAGAATCTGTAGAGTATGTCTAAGGTGAAAAGTGAGTTGAGCCGGTATGAAATACTTTGTGTTTTTGGCTTGGATACTTCTGTCATCTTGTGTCATTACGATACCGAGCATTCAGAGTCCGGCAGATACCTGCTCAACGCTTGTGGATTCCGCCCTCAAAGTCACCAATCAGCTATGCGGCGGAACAAACCTCAATCAGGCTTGCTATGGGCACAACCAGTTAGAAGCCGAACCGCAGTCTGGGTTTGGACCTTTCAATTTCAGCCGAGCTGGCGACAAAATTGATGTGACGGGGCTTCGGTCTCTGCGCGTGAGCGCGATGGACACCTCAAATGGTGCCTGGGGAGTAGCGTTGATGCACGTTCAGGCGAACTTGCCGAACGCCGTTCCCGGACAAGACGTCACCTTTCTTATCCTCGGCGATGTGGACGTGAAAAATAATGTCACTGGCATCGTGCCGGTGGAGGTCACAGTCGCAGCACTCAGCAACGTTAATGTGCGCGAAGCACCCACCTTAGATTCATTTGTGAGCGGTACCTTGTCGACAGGACAAACCGTCACTGCGCGCGGTCGTCTGGCCGATAACTCATGGCTGTATATTGACCGACCGGATCAGAATGGAGCAGGATGGGTGTACGGCCCGTCGATGTCCAACGCAGCGGACATCGAAAAGCTGAGTATCGTCAATCCTGATACCGCTTTTTATGGCCCGATGCAAGCATTTTATCTGCAAACAGGCGAAGACGATAATCCGAAGTGCAGCGAGGCACCAGAGAACGGGCTAATCATACAAACTTCGGAGGGTGTTGCACAAGTTAGCCTCTGGATCAACGAAGTGAAGATTCGCCTGGGTTCAACCGCCTTCATCCAGGCCGAGCGGAACAAAACGATGACCATCACGATGCTTGAAGGGACATCACATGTAGAGGCCAAAGGGGTCGAAATGAGTGCTTCAGCGGGGAGCCAGCTCTCTATTCCCCTCGACCAGAATCTGGCGGCTGCTGCGCCGCCAAGTGCGCCGGTTCCGATCACCAACAGGAACATCCAAAATCTTCCGGTGAAGAGTCTCGATCGCCAAATAACGGTTCCAACCCTTATGCCATCCGCAACTGCGACGTTCACGGTCACGCCAGTACCTCCAACCAACACGCTAACCAATACCCCGACCCCGACTGCCACTGTCCCTACAGGCGATACCCCCACAGCGACGAATACGGTGACAAATACACCACCGCCTCTCGTGCCAACCGCGACGAATACCGTGACGAATACATCGCCGCCTCTCGTGCCAACAGCGACGAATACTGCGACGAATACGCCTGTCCTCGTGCCAACCAACACGTTTACCGCGACAAATACGCCTGTCCTTGTGCCAACCAACACGTTTACCGCGACAAATACGCCTGTCCTCGCGCCGACCAACACGTTTACCGCGACAAATACGCCTGTCCTCGCGCCGACCGCGACGAATACTGCGACGAATACGCCTGTCCTCGTGCCGACCAATACGTTTACCGCAACGAATACTGCGACGAATACGCCTGTCCTCGCGCCAACCAACACGTTTACATCTACTAACGTGCCGACTGCCACGCGAACCTCGACCGGCTCGCCTGCCTCGACCGAAAGCGTAGGGCAAAATCCCACCAATACACCGACAAACACACCGGTAAGTATTGCGGCGAGTACGTCGACGGTAGTGGCTTAAGCGAGGGAAATACCCTTGCGCGCAGCGCTAATGCAACGCACTATCAGCACAGGTTTGATGGAACGGGCGATTGGGGAAATAGCGCTGCCATTCTGCGTCCGTCAAGCTGCGGTTAGCGATTTGGCAAGCGACATTCTCTAGAGAAGGCAGGGCAATATTTCTGAGGATAATCGCTCCGTCCCGGCCGCCAGAGATTAACATGCTGCCATCAGGACTGAAGACGAGACTGTTGACCCAATCTGTGTGCTCGGTAAAAGGCAGACCCAGCATCTGTTTCGCAGAGACATCCCAAAGCCGAACGGTGTCATCCTGACTACCGGAGGCCAGCAGTTGATTATTCGAACTAAAAGCAAGGCTCGTAACCCAATCCGAATGCCCTTTTAACGCTTCTCCATCAGCCTGTCCTGAAGCAACTGTCCACAGGCGAATCGTTGCATCGCGACTGCCGGAGGCCAGCAGTTGACCGTCCGGGCTGAACGCCAGGCTGGTGATGCTGTCAGTATGACCAACGAGCGGCGCTCCAACTGGTTTTAACGCCACGACACTCCACAAACGCACAGTATTATCGCGGCTGCCGGAGGCCAGCAGTTGACCGTCCGGGCTGAACGCCAGCGTATAGACACTATCGCTGTGTCCGACCAGTGTCCCCACTAGAGCGCCGCTAGCAACATCCCACAAGGATATATCGGGAGCATCGGTAGCCGCAGCGAGCAAGCGCCCATCCGGGCTGAAGGCGACGGCATAGACCGTACTGGAATTGGGTGCCAGGAATTCGTGTTGGATGGACGCAGTTTGAAGATTCCAAAGATGGATACCGCCTGCGAGACTACCCGACACCAGGAATTGAGCGTCCGGGCTAAACGCAAGCGTTGTCACCAGGCGATCCTGGCCGGTCAGCACTCTGGGCGCTGAGTTGGCGGCTAACATCCACAAGTTGATATTAGCAGGCGAAGTGCGATCCCCGCCCGCCGACGCGAGAAGACGCCCCGTAGAGGTGATCGCCAGACTCATGATGGGTTGTGCAGACGCTGTGATCTGTTTTGCAAACGCCAGATTAGAAATGGTATCCCAGAGCATAATTTCTCGGTCAGCACTGGCCGAAGCGATTAGATGCCCATTCGGAGCAAAGGCGACACTCCAGACGGCATCGCTATGCCCTTCATAAACATCCAACTGAAACACCTGCGACAAGTTATGCAGATCCCATAAGCGCACGGTCTGATCGGCACTACCGGAGACGAGTTGTTTCCCATCCGGGCTGAAGGCAATGCTGCGTACCCAGCCCTGATGCCCTAGCAGCGGCGTCCCGACAGAAGTACGGCTGTTGGCATCCCAGAGGCGGATAGTGTTATCGGCAGCGCCGGATGCCAGCGTTTTGCCATCCGGACTAAAGGCAACGCTGAGCACCCAGTTACGGTGACCGACCAGCGGGTCACCAATGGGCTGTCCAGACGCAACGTCCCATAAGCGCACGGTCTGATCGGCGCTACCGGAGACGAGTTGTTTCCCATCCGGGCTGAAGGCGACGCTCCAGACGGCATCGCTATGCCCTGTCAAGGGTTGTCCGACGGCTTCGCCTGTCGCCACATCCCAGAGACGGATGGTATTGTCGGCACTCGCCGAGGCCAACAGCTTTCCATCCGGGCTAAAAGCGACACTCCGAACGGCGTCTTTATGCCCGGTTAAAGGTTGACCAACGGCTTCGCCTGTCGCCACATCCCAGAGGAAGATTGTATGATCTTCACTCGCCGAAGCCAACAGCTTTCCATCCGGGCTAAAGGCGAGTGCATTGATCCAGCCAGTTTGACCGGATAGGGCATGTCCGCTTAGCTGACCTGAAGCAGCATCCCAAAGCAGAATCTGGTCGTCACGTCCGCCAGACGCCAACAGATGACCATCGGGGCTGAAGACGACCGCCCGCACTCCGTCGGTATGACCATGCAGGTAGGAGACAAGATGCGGTCTGGATTGCAGCGTCGTCAGCAGGCTGTTACGCGCTTCAAAAGTATCGCTGGCATCGAGGGCTTCCAGACTGAGCAAGAGCGAGAGATCGGTTCCGCCTTGATTGGTGAGTGCTGTGACCGCCAGTTCGCGCGACCGCGAGATTTGCGCTTCTGTATCGGCGCGATCCCGTTCGATGATCGCTTCCGCGCGCTGAGTCAATGCGTAGAACGCCAGCATCAGCGCAATGACGGAAAAGACCGCCAGAACAGCAGCCAGCAAGCGGAGGCGATTGAGGGCGCGTCGGCGCAGCGCCATACTGGCCTTGATGTAGCGTTTTTCAGCTTCGTTGAGAATGATGGTGCTTTTTTCCAGCAGCGCTTCAAACTGAGACAAACGGGACCCGGTCGCCAGAAAACTTGGGTCGCACCGCTCCTTGAGCCACTCATCCGTTGCCACCGCTAAGTTCTGGCGCTGACGCAGATCAGCACGATTGATAATCAGCCAGCTTTGCAGCCGATCCCAGGCTTGAAGGATAGCTTCATGGGCGATCTGAACAGTCGGAGTACGTGATGCCTGATCATGATCAAACGTCAACAGGCGGTGCTTGCCGAAGGCATCTAGCACAGATGTGACAAGCGGATTTTCAGCTTCGTTGAAGACTAACTCGGTGCGCAGAATGCGCCGCGAGGTATGGGTAGCGCCCTCACCTGGAGCCACCAGATGCAGGAAGATTTGTCGGGCGATGATCTGGCTTTTGCCATCCAACTGCTCATAAATCTCCTCTGCGCGGCGTGCCAATGCACCGACGACCCCGCCGCTGGCGCGATAGGCGTCTTGGGTTAGCAAACTGTCTTTCCGTTGATTGTAGAGTTCGGTCATGGCGTGTTGCAACAAAGGAAGTGCGCTTGGTTGTCGGTGAACATCTTCTACAATCATCGAAAGCAATCCCGGTTCCAGATAAACACCCGACCGCTCGGCGGGTCTGACAATCGCCTGTTGCAATCCGTCGATGGACAGCGGAAGCACAACCTCAGTGTTGTCGCGCAGGAGTCCGCCAATGCTTGCATAGAGTAAGGGGCGATCATAGAAATCGGCACGCAAAGTGATGATTAGTCGCAAACGGTCGCGGGACTCCTCCAGTGCTTGAACCAGACAAGCTAAGAATAACTTCCGTTCCGTTTCGTTTTCAACCAGCGTGAAAAGCTCCTCGAACTGGTCAATCACCAGCACAAATTTCATGGCGTTGTCGGGCAAAACTCGTTCCAGAATTTGCGCCAATCCGCCGTTCACTTGACGAAGCTGCGCTCGCAGCTCTGGAATTGGCTTGCCAGAAATCCGGGTAATGGCGGCCTCAAGCTCCTGAAAAGGTGCCGCAGTGGGATTCATCTGGGTAGCAAACCAGCGTTCCGATCCAGGAATTTCGCCACGCCTCAAGCGAGGCAAAATACCTGCCTGGACGATGCTTGACTTGCCGCTGCCGCTTGGCCCGACCAACGCCAGAAAGCCCGATTCCGAAACGCGGAGCCGTGTGATCAGCGAATCAATCAGATCCTCCCGCCCAAAAAAGTCGGCAGCATCAGCTTCGGAAAAAGCTTGCAGACCCTTGTACGGGTTGACCGAATCAGGAGCGAACAGCAGCCGCGTCACCAGTAAGGCACCTAGATTGATACCAGCTTTCGTACTATTGCGAGTCGAGATCGTGCTGCTGGGCTGTTCCGGCTTCACAGCACGACGAAACTCCTCGGCGAAACTGAGCACATCTTGATACCGTTCCTCAGGTTTCTTAGCGGTGGCACGCCAGATAATTCGGCTCACTTCTTCAGAGACATTCGCGCACTCCAACAGCGGCACTGGCTCATGGAGCTGCTTGTAGATCATGGTCGACACGCTGGCAGACATGAATGGCGGCACACCCATTAGGAGTTCGTAAATCATCATGCCGAGGCTGTAGATGTCGGTCTGCGCTGTCACCGGCCTGCTGGAAATTTGTTCGGGAGCAGCGTAGGCTGCCGTACCGAAACCCTCAGATTTCGGATTCGGGCTGGCAGCGCTATAAGGCCCCTTGGCGATGCCAAAGTCGGTCAGATAGGCATTACCATATTCATCGAGCAGGATATTTTCGGGTTTGATATCCTGGTGTACAACGCCCTTATGATGCGCCACTGCTAAAGCTTCCGCGATCTGGTCAAGCAATCGAACAACATGGGCCGGAGTAAGCGCGCCAGACTTCTGAAGCATATCGCGCAGGCTGCTGCCACGCAGCCAACGCATCACTAAATAAGCGCCGCCCGGTTCGCGCCAGAAATCATAGAGGGGAACAATATAGGGGTGTTCCAGATGAGCGATGATTTGTGCTTCACCCTCAAAATGACGGATGAAATCTGGTTGATCGGCAAATTGAGGGCGGATAACTTTGATAGCCACATCGCGATCGAGGACACGCTGATAAGCCTGATAAACGATCCCAAAGCCGCCGAACCCAATCGCCGTACGCAGTTCATAGCTGCGAACGATTTGGCCTTCAAGCGAGGCTTTTTCAGAATTCATTGAGACATTCCGAAAGACGCCAATTCGATGCGTGCTCGGTTCAGGTTAAGGAGTTGCCCCAACTGACGCTTCGCAGTTAGCACTGTTCGCACTAGCTCTCCAGTCGCAAACAAAGTCACGCCGCTACGTTTGCCTCTCAGAAGCGGGCTGCAGCACCAGACAAAGCGGGCTAGACACAAGCCGATAAAAGATGGGCAGAAGATGCTTCAGATGGAGTTCTTTGATCGGTTCACTCAGGTGGAGATCGAGTGCGTCGAGGAACTGGTAAACTAGTTCTGTTAAGGGAACGCGCAACTCGTTTTTAAGATCTGAATACTCGGAGACTCCCGGTTCCTCTGTCCAGGTGCTGCTCAACCAATCGAGACTCTGATCTAATTCCCAGATTCTTCTGATTTCATGATCATGTTGCTTTTTCCACGTGGAGACCTGCTCATCCAAAAACTGCGCCAGATCATCGCTCATCCTGAAATCAAGCCGCAGTTCATTGGTATTGGCATCGACATAAGCGGAGCGAATGGCAAAAATAAACTGAGTGCGTTCCAGGATCATATCGACCACGCTGTTAATCTCGGAAAGCATCATCAGGTAGGGGCCGATGCGGTTCATGAGATATTCGGGCGTCAGTTCAATGGCGGGAGTCGTCGCATCAGTGATCACACAGCCGATGACCTTCGTGTATTCAGTCTTGAAATACATATAGAACCCAAGTTGGCCCAGGCGGATCAAATCACCGCTGTTGAGTCCATAGGCTTGATGCGGAATCAGTTTCACATCGTTCACCCAGGTTCCATTGGTGCTTTCAAGATCGCGAATGAAATAACGTCCTCGTGAAAGCTCAATGGAGGCATGCTGTCGAGAAACGCCCAAATGGAATGCATTATGAGGCGTTAAATCAACGCAGGCGGTGCTTTCAGCTCGCACTTCTCGTCCCAGGATAAGCACGTTGCTCTTCGTGAGGAAAATGGGCTGATCTTTGCCAGCGATCACCAGCAAGAGGCCGTTGTACTGTAACTGTGAAACGAAATGACTATGATCTGGTGCAATGGGTTGGAGCATATAACCTGGGACGTTCGGGGTTACATGGGCCGTCAATAAGGGGACAAATGTCATACCACAACGCTTGCATAAAGTTGCGTCGATCATATTCGCGGCTCTGCAATTAGGGCATACCCTAATCTCATCCATTGTAGACTCCGCTGCCTATTTGGGAAAAATAAAGCTGACAGTCTTTACGAGCAATCAGACATTTTGAATAGTACACTCTTAAGTCATTGTAATGTTTGCTTTTCAAAACGTGCATTTAGGCTAATGCTTTCAATCTATTTGAGCCTCAACAGATAAAATCCTAAATTTAAATTGATGTCAATTTAGTCGAAACTTGCATCTTGCAGGTAAAGTCGCCTATTATGAACAGCCTATGGAAACAATACCATTATCTACTGTCAGAAAACTAAATCGAATGGAAGAAATCATACGTATATATCGGGTGATTGTAATGTTGTACTCCTTGCAATCATTGGATTCGTTTTTAGGCTACGGATGATGTTAGCAGGCGAGAGCCTGTTGTCACCTGAAACAAAGGAGAGAAATTCACCATGTGGGGAAGATGCTCAAGCGCTTATAATTTGGGTGTTGAGGATTTTTGGTTGATGTTTAGTTTTTACACTTGGTAAGAGGCAGGTGATGCCACGATTGTTACTGATACATGAAGATAAAAGGCTCCTCCTAGACGACAGCTATCTACAGCACGTTTCAGAAACCTATGGGATAAAAATAGATCAGATTTCATGGGAAGATGATACACCTGCGCTTAAAGAGTTGTTCGATTCGATTGTTACACAGCAACCACCGCTGCTCTGGGTCTTATTCCTCTCCTTTCGCGTAACGCCATTTCAAGACTTTGAGGGGCCTTTTCTCGAGCATTCCGGGCCTCCGTTTGTAATCCCCATGCTTTTGGGAACCAACCATTTTGAGATGATTTTCAGTGAGAAATTCCAGAACTGGTGGCGCGAGCGCTGGGAGATCGTTCTGCGGCAAAATATTCCTGCCTTTGAAGGCTTCTGGCGAGTCCCAGGGATTCCAGTGGGAATTATTTCTGAGCCTTTTCGGTCAGAACGCGATTTTGATGGCTATCTGTTTCCCTGGATAGAACGCTGGAACCAGGAGCTAGACTCGGCCAGCTTATTCGGGACAGAGCACCGCCTGCTTGAGAGATGGGCGCGGGCAGAAAGAAAGCCAGAACGCAAACCAAAACGACTCTACGTTTTACTCGGGGGCGGCGCGGCTTTGCTTGCTGGCGCGGTGGGAATCGTGTACGGGCAGCGTCACGGCAGATTGCTTGAGGCCATTTTTATTGTGGCTGCAATCGCGATCTGCATCGTCAGCTACACCCTTATCTCCTATTCTTTTAGGCGCTCAAAGGGATATCTTCACCTCAATTCGAAAGGTGAACGGCGCAACGCATCAGCTTATGAACACGGCAGGTTACCGCGAATACTTTCCGGCTTCGCGGTTCTGGTTCTGCTCATTCTCGCAGGGGTATTTCTTTTGACTTCATTTGACCGTTTAGGAACCAACGCCTCAGTGAACTTGACTCCACCGCCAATTGGCGTCGTCACCCAGACTATTACACCAACAATGACAGCCTCACCCGACGAAAAGGTCACGCAAGAAGCAGCTTCAGGCGCAGCAATAATCACGCAAGAAGCAGCTTCAGGCACAGCAATAGTCACGCCGGAAGCAGTGTCCGATGGGGCAACGCCGACAAAAACGAGTACGATTCAACTGACCCATACCCCAACGAAGAGTCCGACGCCGAGCACGAAGTCGACAGCCACCAGAACAGCGACAGCAACACCTCAATCATCTCTGACAGCATTCGCGCCCACCAATACGCGAACGAGGGATTTGTCTGGATAGATCCACCCGCTCAGGGTTTCTGAAAGAAGTAGCCAATGCCTTGCTGATTATGGATATAGGCGGTCGGCTCCAGCTTTTTGCGTAAGCGCGAGAGATGCACCCACAGATATTGCGTTTCTGAGCGGTGTTCTGGCCCCCAGACCTTTTCCAGCAACTGCTGATGGGTGAGCACCTGACCCATATTCACTACCAGTGTCCGCAGCAAGTCGTACTCAATACGAGTTAGAATCACGGGTTTGTGATTGACAAAGACGGCGCGGCGGGCAAAATCAATTCGCAGGCCGCCAAGTTCGAGCGGTTTTTCGGTTCGATCCCGTAGGTGCTCGCGCTTGAACAAGACGTTGATTTTTGCAAGCAGTTCATCTTTACTAATCGGCTCGGTAATGTAGTCCTCAGCACCTGCTTTGAGAGCTTCGATACGCTCCAGGTTAGCGGCTTTCTCCGCTACGATCACAATAGGCACTTCGGAACGATTGTGGATTTTCCGACAGACGTCTGCGCTGTTCTCGTCGAGTAAATCCCCGTCCAATACGATCAAGTCAAGATGCGTAAGATTGATGTCGCGCAGCGCTTCTTCCGCAGACCGGTAGTTGAACAGACCGAAACCCTCACGTTCAAGTTCCTGCGTGAGTTTTTTGGCGATGGTTGACCGCCCTTGAATGACCATGACGGCTTCAGGGGTACGTCGTGGGGCACGGGCTGGAACCACGGTTTCAGCGGACGTGATGTCCATCAGCGGCAGCACGTGAGCATGGGACAGTTGCATCTTTGGGAAGGAAATGAATAGAGAGCACCCTTTGTTTGGTAGGTTTTCAACCCAGATTCGGCAACGATAGAATTGAAGCAAAGCATGGTAAACGTAAATATCCGAACCGTTATCACCAGGAGTGTCACTTTCAACCAATTGTGATAGAGTGAGTTCAGAATCGGACATGTCGCACACGCCGGACGACTCGATTCGAACAAAGATTTCGTCACCTGAGTCTTTCAGACGCACCGGAATTGACTCATCGCCTGGTGTTCGTTTGATAACTGACTCCAACAACCGTGACAACCCCTGCTCGACAAGCTGCTTATTGGCCTCGACACAGAAGCGACCGGCGGTCGCCTCGTTGATGATCCTGGCTTGCATTTCTTCGAAATCTACACGAACGATCTCGTGGAGCAGTTCACCAAGATCAACGGTCTCGTAGTTCCGCTCTGGCTCAGTCAGAGCAAAATTATTGAACCGGGAATACTGCTCCAAAAGCACATCAGAATTGACAATGCTCTTCTGGATTTCTCCCAAAATCGATTTCGCGTCTAGAATATTGCGGCTCTGGCTGGTACCGCGCCGCATAATCATCTGCTGCAAATCCATATTCGACTGATGCAGCGTGCGCACGAGCAGATCGATAGCTTCTGACGGCGTTTCCCATTTCGTGCCGGCGCGCGCGTTCAGATGGACGAGGCCAACCCAACTTTTTCTCGAAGCGTGATAATCGTCGATGGCGATAAATTCTATATCGACCGGATGCCCGCTATCGCGAAGCGTCAGTTCCACGATAGGATAGGTGTGTTCTGGACCCGGGGGCTTTTGCAAACTGCGTACCGCTTCGGAGAGATCCACCGCCGCCTTATCAGAATTTTTTGCCTGATCAGCGAGCAGATTGAGAAGAACTTCCGGCTGCTTCCCGATAATCTCGGATGGGTTAACATTGGTGAGTTCAGTCACCTGTGGATTGCAGAAGGCGACGCGCCCGCCGTCATCGACAAAGAAGATGCCTTCCGTCACACTGCGTAGAATGGCTTCGAGTCGTCCGCTCTTATCCATCATAGCTTCAATAAGCATAATGCGTTCGAGAGCTTGCCCGGCGACCAACGAAAGATTCTTCACGCGGTTGGCATCTTCAAGATCAAAGCGCCGATCGCTGGAACCGCTGATTAACACTCCCCCGATGAAACGAGCCGAGTCTTCAATGGGGGTGAAAATCAATTGGCGAGAATGGAGCGCACGAAACAACGGCTGGAGCGGGTCGTTAGGGCTTAACCCGAATTTGAAGATCATGCGCGACTCGTGGTTGGCTTTCAGGATCGAATCCAAAAGCTCACTCTGGTTGAGCAGATCAATCAGAATCTCTGCTACGTTTTCGTACTTTCCCGTGCTAAAAACTTCCAGTGATGTGCGATCTGACTCAGAGATCCAAACCAGCGCTTCATCGACGCTAGGAAGTTCCCCAACGAGATCGCACAGGGTTTTGGCGATGCCTTCGGCAGTTTCGACGCTAAAGATATTCTGCCAGCCCTTGAGCAGCATGTGACTCGTGCGAATATCATCATGCTGTGCCCGGCTGAAGTAAGCATTTTGCAGTGCCACTGCAAACTGAGTTGCCAGGATTTCGTAAGTGCGCAAGACATCTGGGCTAAGCGGATTATTCAGATTGCCAAAGATCGCAATCGAACCTAAAGTGTCGGCTTGATAGCGCAAAGGGATGATCAAAGACGATTGGGCATCCTGCAAATTGGGCAAGGCGATGTAGTAAGGAGCACGAGAAATATCATCGAACAGTTCAATGATCCCGGACTCGATACTGCGAGCAAGCGGCTCGTTCGGTTTTGGATCACGGAGCGATTGCATGATGACGGTCTGTTCTTGATCGCTGCCATGACCGCTATAGACACGCATAATCCCATCTTCGGGAATGGCGACCGCAACACCATAGAGATTAAAGGTATTGCAGACCAACTTGATCATGGTCTCGATCAGCGCTTGTGGGTCAGTATAGGAATGTAATTGGCGCGTGAGCAGCATGATTTCGTAGAGCTTGCGATTCGCCTGGATAAATTTGCGATCCTGCTCGTTTCGTTTTAAACAGAGTTTGAGTCGCTGCTCCAGATAACCCTGAGAATTGCTTTTAACCAGAATGTCATCGGCTCCGGCTTCCATCAGATTGGTCTGATAAATGACTTCCTCTTGATTCGTGAGGACGATGACCGGAAGCGAGAGATCCCAGCGCTTTAGCTCCAGGATGATCATATAGCTGGTATCGCCAAAGAGTTCATCATCCAGCACCACCAAATCATAGGGCTGATTGCCCAACGCATCGAAGGGAGCCGTCGCATTCTCCGAGATGTCAATCTGGAATTCGTCTGCTGGTAGGTCGATGACGCGATCATGCGCTGGAGGCGCAAAGTAGAGGATTCGATAAAATGAACGGACATAGGGCTGAGGTGTTTCAACCGCGTTCAGATCAGTCATAAGTTATTGGGTCTCGATATCTAGCGAACGCCCTCGACCATATCTCGTCGCGATAAGACGACGAAGGGGTCAGATGGGAATCCAATCTGGAGGGTCATTCCACCGAGCCGAATGTTATCGCCGTGCAGGAGTGGATAGCTGACGTTTGGGCGAAGCAATTCGCGATTGAGCCAAATACCGTTCACACTGTTGTTATCAATCAGGCAGACACGACCATCTTCCAATTTTAGAATAGCGTGTCGCCGCGATACCCCCAGTTGATAGGCATTGTAGGGTTCCAAATCGATGTGAGGCATGTCCGCGACAGCAGAACTCTCACGTCCAAGCGAAACCGACCCGGCAAGATCAAAAAACAGAGTGATGCCAAGCGCTACGTTTTTCAGGGAAATCCGACGTGGCGTATTAGTCCTGGCTTTAAGAAAGGCCGGGTATATAACATCAGCAACGTCGGTGTTGACCCTGCTCTGTGTCAGGTTCCGTGTACCGTTTCCGGGCATAACACATTCTTAGTTCTCATATTGGATGTAATGTCTGATTGGTGTTTATAGGATAATTGAGGGGGGAAATGTCAACCCCTGTATTTAGAGCCTACTTTAGCATCATCACCAATAAGTCTATTATATGGGGGATTCAAGGATATACCTAACGCCACGAACGGCAAATTGAGGTTTTTTTACGAAATTGATACTGGTTAAAATAGCTTTTACAGATAAATTGCACAAACTCCCCGTGCAATTTATCTGCTCCGCTTCTCAATAATATTGCTGTCAGTGAGGAACTGCGGAAAAATGACCAATGTTCCAACCGACATTGGCATACGAGTCTGGAAGGCGGCTGACCGCATAGTCAAGGCCCCGCAGGAAACTGGCACAGTGTTCCGCTTTTTGCGCAAGCTGCTCAGGCGCTTGGTCATCGATTTCGTAGAAGACAAGCGGTCGAACTGTGGTAAGAGTCTGGGTCATGCCTTGCAGAACCTCCAGTTCCGCGCCTTCGACATCAATCTTGACAACAGCGGGCGGAGGATTCCCCTCTTGAAAAATGAAGTCGTCGATACAAACCAATGTCACGGTAGTCAAGCCAGTCGCATCAGGTGTTGGGGTTTTAGTGTTTAGGCTCGCCCCTCCAGGATGTCGAGTCAAGAGGAGCTGCCCCTCGCCCGATTTGGTCGACACGGCTTTTTGAATCACCGTCACCTGGTCAAAGTGGTTACGTTCGGCGTTCTGGCGCGCAGCCAGTGCATTCTCTGGAACAGGCTCGAAGGTAAACACCTGCCCATGTTCGCCAACCAGACGCGCACCGATTACGGTGAAGAAGCCAATGTTCGCCCCAATATCGTAGAACACATCTCCCGGTTTCAGAGCCTGTGCCAGCGCGTTTTGAAGTGGAAGTTCATTCGTGCCAGACGCATATTCTCCACTCGCACGGTGCGTGTGAAATTGGAGTCCTGCCCCGATTCCGCCCTGTATAGTCACCAGGCTGTCCGTCGTCCCGGGGCGCAGGAGTGCCCGAAGCGTTCGATTCCCGCGCATCCAGTCGAGGATAGGCGCGGGGACAAGCCAATGTGCAAGCTGCTCAACCATTATTGTGCCTTCGCGATAAAGTTTCTCAAGCTGCTGCCGGTATCATCGCCCCATTCCCAGTTCGCCACAAGTCCGACACGGCGAATGGTGAGTTGCTGAAAAGCCGGGTAAACGTCTGTGAGTGCTCGATACAGAACAGGTTCATCATTCACATAGGCCAGATATTGAATGCCATCGAAAACAACCTGAAGACGATAAGGCTGTCCCCAGGTGATATGGCGGGGAATCAACGTCCAGACAGCATCGTAGATTTCTTCAAAACCGTTCAGGTGAAAGAACGACGACACCGAGGTGCCGAGATTCACATCATCCAGATAGGTGCAGACGAGAATGTAATTCTGCTCGTCCTGCCAGAAGATCAGGCCGCAGCGCGCTTTCTCGCCCTGTTCGCGATCTGTCCCCGGCGGCGTAATCTCAATTTCCAGATCAGCGAAACCGCCATCCTCCCAGTCAACCGTATACGCCGTCCGTCCCGGATTTGGTTCGGAGGCACTGGCGCACACTTTCGCAGTGCCATTTCCGATCAAATTGATCGTGCCCTGCCCGAACGTTCGTGTCCAAAGGCCGCCACCGCTGGTTGTCGATTTTCCGTTCAGTGGACGTGCACTTCCTTCGAATTGCTCAGTGATCACTGTCCGTTTCCCCTGAGGGTTCCAGGGTTGACCCAGATCGAGCATGTCGGGGATCGGTACGAAGCGAGGATGCGCCTCAAACTGACGCACAGCGACTTCCCCGCCGCTTAACCACAGGCCGACGCCTGTCGCCGATGCAAAACGAACATCTTCAAAGCGTCGGTCAAACACAAGTGCGCCATCCAAAGACAGCGAAAAGGTTTTTCCGTCGTCGAGAATTTGAAGCGAATGCGCGACGCCCGCGTCTGGCGCTAGCGGTGCAGCGGTCGCTACTTCGCTGGACTTGCCGTCTTCACACAGGATGAGGGAACAGCCCGAAGAACCGAGGGAGAATGCCCAGTAATTTGTCGCATCGCTTGCGCGCCAGATTAATTTGACGCTTCCGTTCGAGCCTGCCGGATCACCAAACGCGATGAGTGCGTTGACGAGACCGGATGATGAGACCGGATGCAACAGCGCCATATTCTCTTGATAGAGACCGACCGCTCCATTATGGGTACGGGTGAAGCCGCCGTAAACGACGTGCCAGCGCCCGCCGATTTCTGCATCGGAGTCTTGCAGGGCAGTTAAACCCGTTAGGCTGTCAGCGGCATGGGCAGTTCCGTACCAGGCCGAAATCTCAGGCAGTTCGGCAACACGCGCGCCATAAACGCGGCTGTCTACGCGGAAACCAATCTGCCCCAGCACACTCTGGTATATTCCAGCATAGACCATTTCATCATTCTGAAAAGGATCGATGGCGAGCGGACGCAGTTGCGGATACGCGCTCAATCCGAACGCGCCTTGATGCGAAGCAGCGTAATACGCCGCGCCCTGTTCACGCAGAGCAATCACATAGAGCAACTGAAGATTTTGCAGGCTGTGAGCAGTTGGCAACATTGTCGAGCCAACGCCTGCCCATAATTCGCCGTTTTCCGGCCCCAGCGCGTGCATGACGAGGGTATTGCCCTGCGGCAACGTCCGTACATCACTGAACCAGCCGATTGCCAGATTTTCATCCAGACGTGACTCGGCCAGATCGAGCTTGCTCAGGGAGTGCCAGATGCGCAAACGCCGCGACAAGCGTCGTTTATGGACGCCGAGGGGAAAACCCGTCAGCCGTTTCAGGATGCTTGCCTTGCTTTCGCGACTGCTGACCCCTCCGAGCGCCCAGCGCAGCACACGCCGTTTCATGGAGTCGCCGAGCAGTTCATTCTGGGAAGAGTTATGGCCGTTGAGCATAAAAACGGCAAAGGTCAGACCATTAGTGCGCCGATAGGGGCCATAATGAATACCTGCGCGCGCCCAGCCCATATTCAGTAAGGGTTCGATGCGCAGCGCCTGGTGGTCAATACTGATCACACCTTCAACATCGACACCCTGGCGCAGAATTCCGTTATCGCTGAGGCTGCCAATGACCGTTCCAGGACGGCGGCTCTCGGAAAAACTATCCGCCATGAGGAGCGCAGCGTTGTCGATGCTGCGCTTATGTTCGCTGATCATGTTGGCTGCCTTACCGAGCGAAAAATCTCACGATTGTGAAAAAAACAATCGAGAAACTCACCCCCAGACACATCGCCCAGCGTCGGCCAGCCAACATCCGGGATCAACCGAAACATCTGTGAACGATGCTGCTCTAGAGCGCTCCGCTTTTGCGCAAGCACATCACTGATGTCACTCGACCAGTTGAAATCGCTCAGGAAGCGCAGGCCAAAGCGAGAATCTATGCTGTTGCGCAGGATGCTCAACTGGTCACGCTTGCGGTTGCGCCCCAAGCTGACCCAGGGAATACTGTACCAGAACCAGATGGGGTATTCGTAGACGATCACAGCGCCGCTGTAAGCCTTGAGCGCCAGGGTAACAATGCGCGTGGTCGCGCGATGGTCTTCTGACCATAGCAGCGGCTCGCCGACATAAGGCATGAAAATTTCTTCCGGCTGAATCTGATGCAGCAGTTCGGTAACGCGCACGACGGCGGCATCGACCTGCTGGACAAGCACGGACTCCTCAAAGCGCAGACAGATCACATCCTCGCTGCGCAAGCCCATCGTTTGCGCAGCCTGCACCGCTTCGCTTTCGCGCATCGCTTTAAGCTCATCAACCGGGATCAGCCCCTGATGTGATTTACTACCATCGGCCAGGAAGACGATCTTTACGTTCGCGCCGGCCTGCCTTTTCCTGATGATCGTCCCGCCGCAACCCAGTGTCTCATCATCGAAATGGGGCGAGAAAACGACCGCGCTCCGTCTTAGCTGAGCTTGACCATAGGCGCGGGTATTGCGATCAAGCCGCTTAAGATAAAAGCTCTGCACGAGTATCCCTAACCTGAACCTGTTCGCGCGATTGCATCAGGCGCTCGTAGTGTTTGCGCAGCACTTCCGCTGAGCTGTCCCAGGAAAAGGAGCGCGTGATGTGTTCGTGAGCAGCCCGGCTCAACGCAGCGCGGCGGTCGTCGTCGCCCAGTAAGTCCATAATAGCGTCGGCAAGGGCGCGTGCATTGCCCGGTTCAACTAACACTCCGGTTTCGCCGTCGATGACCATGCCAGGAATACCCCCAACATTTGCCGCAATCACAGGCGTTCCGGTCGCCATCGCTTCGGCTATCGGCATACAAAAGGCTTCGGAGAGCGAGGCATTGATGAGCAGATCGGCATTTTGATAGCACTCGTGAACCTGCGCATAGGGAATCGAACCGCGAAAATCGATCTGGCTTTTTAATTCCGGGGGGATCATGGCCTGAAGCTGGTCGTAGTAAATATCCTGTTTTCCGCTAGGGTCGTAATATTCCATCAACTGCTGGACTTTCTCGTCGTCGCTGATGGTGACGATAAAGTCTGCGGGAGCCGAGCCGACTGAACCCACAATGTCCAGATGAATGCGCGGGAACTGGGTATAAACCAACTTGAAGGCTTCCAGCAGAACGTGAATACCCTTTTCCGGGGAGATTCTGCCGACGAACAAAAGCCTCATAGGATCATTGCGCACACTGCGAGTTGTGATACGTACATCCTGAAAGCGATCCAAATTGACCCCGTTCATGACCGTAACGCAACGATCAGCAAAGGCCGGAAAGCGTTTAGCAGCGCTTTGTGTGATGTGATCACTGCACCCAACGACCAAATCGACCTGCTGAAGCACAGATTCAATCAGGCTTCGGTCGAGATGGGAAACCCAGTCTCCGCCCATGTGGATGACAATTTTCGATTTGGGGTTGAGTGCGCGAATCGTTGGCACAAACTGGACGAAGTTGTGAATGTGGATAATGTCGAAATTCTGCTTACGCAAATCATGGGCGACCTGCCAGGCGTAGGCGTAATAATAAAAGCGCGTGCTGTAGAAGGGGCGTTTCGGATTCTGATTGGAACGATCATAGACTTTTTGTATGGGCAGCGTCAGCCGCTGGGCGATTTGCGTATAAGGGATGCCCCGATATTCGATCTCACCGTCCTTTTCAACCACTTTGTGCAGCGTCGATTTATTGGTTGGACAATAGACGGTGATGTCGTTGTCGTGGGCAAGGCGCGAAGCCAACTCGGCAGTGACAATGCTGATTGAGGTTGGACTTGGTTCCTGACTGGGTAGGCTGCGATCCCAGGGTTGATTGATAAAGGCGATTTTCATAAGCGTTGGCGTCCCCTCTCATTTCACCACAGCGACTCAGGCGGATTAAACAATCAATACCTGTGCAGCGATGCCCTGCTCGCGTAGTGTAGCGCCGATTTCCTCGGCATAAATCTCATTCATGATCAGCACAACTTCTGGCTGATACTGCCGCAGGAAATCAACCGGGACAATCTTCTGCCCTGCTCCCGCGACGTACATACCCTGTTTGCGCGGGTTGATGTCCACAACATACTCGATCACACGA
>DAOUCB010000075.1:0-7915 GCA_034432495.1 Anaerolineae bacterium
GGTGAAATTGGCATCGATCCGGTGATTAGTGATCGTCTCAAAAACGCTCCGGCAGATATTCTGAAACAGGTTGTGACCTTCTCAAGCCCCGAAGCACTGGCAGAGGCGCTCACCGTCGAAGCGAGTCAAACGCTGCGCCAGCTTGCCGAACTGGCTGCTGAAAATTTCTGCAAACAGTACGGTGTCAGCGTGGCATTGATTGTGATTAGCTACGCAGATGCGTTGGATGACCACGCAGACAGCAACGATGGCAGCGCGCTTGCCGTTTGCGTCGCTGGTAATATGCGTTCGCGCAGCTACGGCTTCGGCGGCGGGACAGACACCGCCAAAGAATGGACGGGAACCTGGGCAATGTCGTCGGCGTGGCGTATGCTGCGAGAGCGTGTTGAAACCCAGTAAATTTCAGGACAAACTGCACAAAGCGCAGACCTTGCGAGCGACGAATCGCGTGCTGTGGTTCATGCCACATCTGAAGTGGCTGCCTCTACCTATCCAGCGTTACGACGATCCGTTTCTGCCCTACGGCAAGGCCATTGTCGATGCAACGCGCGATCTGGTCTGTGGCTATGGATTTAGTTTGTCAGCCTATCTCGCGATTGGGGCGGCGGGCGCGGTGGCACTAGAGCGGACAATCGCCTATGTGCGCGCCGATGGTTTCTCAATCAGCATTTTGGGGGGCGCTTTCGTTGGGACCGACTATATCGAGGCGGCTGGTGAATCGGGATTTAACGTCGATGCAGTGACGCTGATGAACGAAGCCCATG
This sequence comes from Anaerolineae bacterium, assembly GCA_034432495.1. Taxonomy (GTDB): domain Bacteria; phylum Chloroflexota; class Anaerolineae; order Aggregatilineales; family Phototrophicaceae; genus Flexifilum. The sequence continues at coordinate 765 of DAOUCB010000075.1, forward strand.
TCGAAGCGTACGAACGCGCAGGCATTGGGGCGCTGGTCATGCGCGACGGGCTGATGGAATCGCTTGAACAGGCAGGGATGCATTTAGTTGAATTGGATCTCATGTTGAAAGCGAACGGCGATGATTTTGCCGAGCAGATACGGGCGGCATTGCAGCCATGAATCCGCTGGCACAACGCTTACTGGATACGGGATTTATTCAATTTGGTTGGTTTCAGCACGGCGATACGGCGCTGCCTTTCTCGCTTTATCTTGAAATGCTGGCTTCTTATCCCGACATTCTCGCACAGGCCGCGCGTGAAGCGCAGGCCGCGATTTCTACGCTGCAAGTGACTCGTTTGCTCTGTACGCCTGATGCGATTCCGTTGGGTACTGCGGTCAGCCTGCAAACGGGAATTCCGCTGGTCTACAGTCGCGGGGCAGGGGAAGCCCCCGTCTTTGACTTAATCGGAGCGTATGACATCGGTCATTCGACGCTTCTGCTCACGAATTCGATTGGCTGGAACCCGTTTCCATCAGCATGGGTCAATGCCGCGCGTCGGGTGGGGCTGGAAGTTCAGACGGCGGTAACACTCCTCGAAATTCGCCCTCACGAATCGGATTTCACAATTGTCCCACTGCTGCGCCTCGATGATGTTGTGCGCGAATTAGCGGCGGATGAGCAGTTATCAGCACACCACGCGCAAGCTGTTTTGCACTCCATCAGCACATAGAATCAAAGGGGATCCGCTAACGGATCCCCACAAAACATGGATAGCCTGGAGCTATTGCTGCGCTAATCGTCGTCACCCAAACTGAGCAGCGCCATGAACGCTTCCTGCGGCACTTCGACAGAACCGACCATTTTCATACGGCGCTTGCCTTTTTTCTGCTTTTCAAGCAGCTTCTTCTTACGTGTGATGTCGCCGCCGTAGCATTTTGCCAGCACGTCCTTGCGCAGTGCTTTGACGTCGGCGCGCGAAATGATCTTCTTGCCAATCGACGCTTGAATCGGGACGACGAACAACTGGCGAGGGATCAGATCTTTCAGCTTGCTGACGAGTTTCTGTCCTTTGTAGTAAGAATCATCCTTGTGGACAATCAGCGCCAGCGCATCAACAGGTTCACCCGCCACCAGAATGTCGAGCTTGACCAGATCGCCCGCCTGATAGACATCGAATTGGTAGTCGAGGCTGGCATAACCTTTGGTGATACTCTTGAGGCGGTCGTAGAAGTCGATAATCAGCTCGCCCAGCGGCAGCCGATACTGAAGTGAGACGCGCGTCTTATCCACGTATTCCATCGTGACGTACTCGCCATGCTTTTTCGTCACCAAATCCATCAGCGCGCCAATGAATTCCTCTGGCGAGTAAATCTGGATTTTCATCCAGGGTTCGCGGATTTCCTCGATGATGCCCGGATCGGGCATTTGGGCAGGGCTGTCGATTTCAATGGTTTCGCCGGAGCGCAGGACAATCTGATACTCGACGCTGGGCGCGGTTGCGAGGATGTCGAGTTCGTATTCGCGCTCCAAACGCTCCTGCACAATATCCATGTGAAACAAGCCAAGGAAACCGACGCGAAAGCCGAAGTTGAGTGCCTGCGACGTCTCCGGTTCATAAACAAGCGACGCATCGTTGAGCTGAAGCTTTTCGAGCGCGTCACGCAGTTCGCCGTAGTCATCGTTATCGACCGGATAAATCCCCGCGAACACCATCGGCTTCACCTGTTTATACCCGGGAAGCCGTTCTTCAGCGCTGCCAACCGCCAGCGTGATCGTGTCGCCGACGCGGCACTCGCGAACAGACTTAAAGCCAGTCGCCACGTAGCCGACCTCGCCCATGCTTAGGGATTCGACAGGGTTCATACGCGGGCTGAAAATACCAATTTCGACCGGTTCGAAGCGCGCATCGGTCGCCATCAGCTTGAGCATTGTCGCTTTCGAGATTTCCCCATCGACAATGCGGACGTAAGCGACGACGCCTTTATAAGCATCATAGTGCGAGTCAAAGACTAAAGCGCGCAGCGGCGCACTTGGGTTGCCTTTCGGCGGCGGAACCCGTTTGACGACCGCTTCTAGCACATCCTGAATCCCAATCCCCTGTTTCGCCGAAATGCGCAGAATATCTTCGGCAGGGACACCGAGCAGATTTTCCACTTCCTGTGCGACTTCATCAGGACGAGCCGCGGGCAGGTCGATTTTGTTGATTACCGGGATAATTTCCAGGTCTTGTTCAAGCGCCAGATAGACGTTCGCCAGCGTCTGCGCTTCGATACCCTGACTCGAATCGACAACCAGAATAACGCCCTCGCAGGCTTGCAGCGCTCGGCTGACTTCATAGGTAAAGTCCACATGCCCAGGCGTGTCAATCAGGTTAATTTCGTAGTTACTACCGTCGAGCGCGGTGTAATTCATGCGTACAGCGGATGCCTTGATCGTGACGCCGCGCTCACGCTCCAAATCCATACTGTCAAGCAACTGCTCTTGCATGTCTCGATCAGCGACCGTATGGGTAAACTGAAGCATCCGGTCAGCCAGCGTACTTTTGCCGTGATCGATATGAGCGATAATACAAAAATTGCGAATGTGTCCGCGTTCCATGTAGGAATACCTTTGATTTACGGGATAAAGTATAGCAGACGCATCCTTGAGAACCTATCCATAAATTCACGATGCGACTCGCAACTCTGTCCTTAAATGACCGCCTGAATTAACTCGTCAATCGGTTTCCCAACCTCACTGCTACCCCAGGCGAGCCAGGCGAGAAACTCCACATTCCCTGCTGGCCCTTTAAGCGGTGAACGAATCAACCCCCGGACGGCAAAACCCTGGGTTGCCGAAAACGTCAGCACCTCGTCCAGCACGCGCGCGTGAACCAGCGTATCGCGGACGACGCCGCCTTTTCCCACGTCATGCTGTCCCGCTTCGAACTGCGGCTTGATGAGCGGGATAATATCAGCCTCTGGCGTTAGCCATTGCTGAACCACCGGCAGCAGCAAGCGCAGTGAAATGAACGACGCATCCATCACGACTAAACTGACGTGCTCTGGCAGGCTTTCGACATAGCGGACGTTGGTGCGTTCCATCACGACCACACGCGAATCCTGCCGCAGCGTATAGGCGATTTGTCCGTAGCCTACGTCCAGCGCGTAGACTTTTGCCGCGCCATTTTGTAACAGGCAGTCCGTGAAACCGCCCGTACTCGCGCCGACATCCGCGCAAATCCGCCCGGTGACATTGATAGGGAAGGCTTCCAGCGCTCCAGCGAGTTTGTCTCCACCTCGGCTGACGAAGCGCGGTTTCGCCTTTACCGTGATCTCCGCCGCAATATCGATGCGCGTGCCCGGCTTATCAATCTGCTGACCGCTCACCAGCACTTCACCTGCCATAATCAAGGCACGCGCTTTTTCGCGGCTTGGCGCAAGGTCCTTCTCGACCAGCAAAATATCAAGTCGCTGCTTTTCAGTCATTCCCTGTCCGTTTACATTGATTTTCTTTGACGCCGTTCACACCTGGATTCACTGATTACCATTTTCCAATGGACTGTACTGGTGGGCTTAGCCATGAGTCAAATAGATGGGGACAGTCACCGAATCTGTGCCCGCCTTTATAGACACACCATCTGCTGAGATTGGCAGGTAGCCATCAGCGACCACGAATACACTGTAGGGAGTATCCGGCTGTAACAGACGCGCAATCTGAAAATTGCCACCGCTATCGGTAACTGCCATCGCATAGATTTGATCCTGACTCCACTGATCAGTGAAGTCAGACACAGAAAACTGGTCGCTAATCAGCACCACTGTGACCCCGGGAATGCCCGCATGTGTCTCTCCGTCGAGCACCTGGCCTCGCAGTTGAACACCGGTTGCCTGGGCGAAACGGTCAATCGGAAGCTGACCAATGCCAACACGTGCCGTCGTCGTCGCAAATGACAGTTTGCCGATCAATAATTCCATTTTATAGGTTCCGTCTGGCACGCCACCTGGCGTGGTCAGTCGAATGAGGAAATTCTTGCCACTTTCCGAACCATTCCAGGGTTGCGTTTGCTCATAAAACACCTCGTCGTCCACCGACCAGCGCATTGTCCACAGCGTCCCCTGTGCAATTTGTTCCCAGTCGAACAGCCCATAGATAGAGCCTGTGCCTGTGGAAAAACTAGTGATGGGCGCTGCCTGCTGCGCTGCGTCATCGCTGGCAGCAGTCGTAAAACGCGTATTGCTGAAGATTTGGGCATATGCACCTTGCTGTGCCCCCGCCAGCGTAAAATCAGAGGTTGCCGCTAGCCGATCCCCAATATACAGCTCAAGCCGATAAGGACCGGGCAGGAGACCATTAGGATCCTGAACACTGGTCGTTTTTGCGCCGCTCTCACCATCCGTCCAGGTCAGTGTATCGCGGCTGACGACACTGCCTGCGTAGTACCAAAGCGCCGTCCACTCCGTATCCGCAGGCATGTTGCGATAAACGAACTTAGCCGTCGCGATGCTTCCCGTCGGTAAAACAAAGCCATTGCCCAGCACATTGCCCTGAATATCCTGGATGCCGAAAATAATGTCGCTGAAGCTTGGCACCGTCTGCGGCGATTCTCCGATTAGCAGGCGCGCGCTGTCGGCGGCAACTCCGTCGATGAACAGGGTGAAGTCATACAGGCCGTTCGGCCAGGGCTGGCCTGTGCTGCCCACATACCAGATGCCGCTGCGCCCACCGCTCCAGCGCACGGGTGACAGACTGAAGGCCGGGTTAGGAATACCGTTGGTTGTCACCCGCAGTTCGTAAACCGTTTCAGGAGTCATATTCTCGTAATTGAAAAACAGGTACACGCTGTTGGTTCCAGTGGGCAGGTTGCGTGCGACATTGCTCGGCATTCCCGCCTGATTGACGGATGGAGAGAAAAATAACCGGCTGAACTTCGGCGTTCCGGTCGTGACGGTTTGGTTGACGGCCTGACTCAGATTATCGAGATTCAGATTGAGTGATGCAGCGCGTACCAGGGGGCGCACAAAACTGGATGGGCGCAGGGAATTAATGAAGCCCCCGACAGGCACGCACACGTCGCTGCTGTTCATCTCGCCATCACCGTTTGTGTCTTGCAGGGTGACACATTTTGCATCCGGCGAAAGGCCAATAACTGGAGAGGTCGTCGGAACACCGATCAGCTTTCCCTGTGCGTTATAGACACCGCCGCCCGTCATCGTACCGGGAATCGCGGCACTGGTCTTTATCCACGATTTATCGCCGCCGCTTGGCTCGGCAGTAAAACCGCTGACCGTACCGCGTTCAACACCGACCGCGCTGTTGCCGAGATCGGGATAACCTACGGTCGTAACCGTATCATCCAGGCTCAGTCCCGCCGAGTCCCCTAATTCGACAAAAGGGAGATTCAGCGTTGTTGGGTCGATCACGCGCCCGTCGTTCTGGCGTGAGATACGAAGCAGCGCCAGGTCAAGCCCGGAGTCCGCCTGGGCAATTTCAGCGCGATAAATTGGCACGGGCGGCTCATCCAGGCGAACACTGAGGGCAATGATCAGGGTATCGCCGGGGCAGTTTCGGTTCTGAACGGTGTTATGCGCGTTGGTCAGAATCAATCCATCGCGGCTGACCAGTGTCCCGGAGCCAACACAGGTAATGGTCGGCTGGGTTCCACTGGTCACTTGCATGATGAAGACAGTCGCTTGCTGAAGACGTTCCAGATCGAAGCTTTGATCTTGCGCCAAAGTCGGATGAGTCGAAATTGCCATCAGCACAGTGCAAATCAGCAGGCCGAGAAATTCCAGCCTTCTGGTTTTCGTATGCTGTCTAGAATTCAAGATCATCGAGAAACCTTTCAAAAATCGGCAGGTTATCATCGAAGGTCGGTGCATTGGAGAGAAACGTGATGATAATTGCCTGACCGCGTCGGATGGTCAGAATGTCCAGACCTTCCACAACCGACGGAATCGTTTGGAGAAACGGGTTGTCATCACCCACGACATACACATAGCTCATCGAGGTCGCGTCCTGCCCGTTTGGAAGTTTGTAATTATTCTGCTGCGATTGAACTTTGTAGCCAGACAAGGTTTGTGAGCGATTCAAAGTCAGGGTGTCCAGCAGATTACGCGCGCTGGTGTTGATGGTCACGGGCTGAACCGCCACCTGGAGTGTTGTCTTAAAACCGGGCTGCGAAAGATCGCGCACCCGGAAGACATAATCGCCGCTTGTATCGATCAACCAGTGCTGCGGATATTGCGCCCGGATACCTACCTGGTTGTTGACATAGGGCGTGGTTGCGTCCAGTGTGGCACTGCGCAGATTGAAGCCGATGAAGACGGCAACCAGCGCGTAGATAAACACAAAATAATGGCTCCAACGCTGCCGCTGCGTGATTTCATCACGCCGTTCGTTGACTTCAATCAGCGTCATGCTAAACCTCGCGGCTCGCGACCGCTTCGCGAGCCTGACGCTCGGCATTCGTAAACAGGAACGCCACTACAACCGCGAAGGCAACCAGTATCACGACCGAAAAGCCAAACCCCAGAATCGGTTTTGGCGTGCTGCTGCGCAGCGAAAAGGCCGCCGTCAGCAAACTGAGCAGAGATTGCGACTCTGTCGTGCCACTGTTCAGTACAAAGGCCGCATTTGTCAAACCCGTGCGCAGCGGAATGACAATGCCATTCAGCAGGGCAGCAAAAGCAACTGTGATCGTCATCAGAAACGGAGTCGGTGCGCCGAAACGGACTTCTGCCAGTCCGTAACTGACGATCAGACTCGCGGCTAGATTCACGGCAACGTTATTAAAAACCTGTGTGGCAACCACGTCAGGTGTAGCGCCTGGCGCATTGAGCAGGAAACGTCCATTGAGAACGAGAGCGTAACCGAGCGCACTGGCAGCACAGTAGGCGACGCCGTCAAGCCGTGTCCGAAACTGTTCAGGCCATGTGAGAAAGCGGACAACTGCATATTTCGTCGTTTCCTGAACAATCCCAACCGTAAATGTGTAGCCAATGATACGGTTTACCGCGCCACCAAGCGGCAGCCACTTTTCAGGCTGTAAAACCTGCTCGATCAAGGGAATTGCCAGGGCGTTTGCAGCGAGTGCTGTTACGACAAAGACCGCGATCAATCGCTGGCGCGGTTCCGGGACAAATCGTTCGCGCCAGACCGAAAACACCAGCCAGACCGCCACTGGAAAA
>DAOUCB010000076.1:0-56962 GCA_034432495.1 Anaerolineae bacterium
AAAATGCCAAAAATCTTCCCGTGAACGGTTTTGTTTTTCGCCCCCTCCTTGAATTCGGGGAGGGGGTCGGGGGGTGGGGTCGAGCGAGAAATTTCCCCGAATGCACATCATCGTGTAAAACGTGTCCTCCCCTCGCCCCGCTTGCGTAATGCGAACTTGTTCGCGCGAGAGGGGTTGGGGGAGAGGGGGAAGGTGATAGTCCCTCATTCTGACATCCTCGTAATCTCGCGCTTGCTCAAAATCCCCCGCAAGCGGTATAGTTTTATTTTGTTGAACCTGCTGCACCAAAGTCGAGAAGCGTATGTATCGAAGTTTTAGCGACCGAGTGCTGGGAGGCGTCTGCGGTGGTTTGGCGGCGGCCTTGCACGTCAACGCCTGGTTGATCCGGCTGATTTTCGTGCTGCTGACGCTGCTGAGTCTGGGTGCTTTCGCGCCGCTCTACCTGCTGCTCTGGTGGATCGTTCCCGCTGAGTCGCCGACCCAGCGGCGGCGCGGTTTCCCAACCATCTTCGCGCTGGTGTTGATCGTGCTCATGCTGGCAGCCTGGGCGGGGCGCGAATTGGGGCAGTTGACCACCGCGTCCGGCGTCAACCTGTTCTGGCCCGCCATTCTCGTCGTTTTGAGTGCGGTCTTTTTTCTGCGCCAGTTGAGGGCATAGATGGTACGTCGTCGAACAAACCTACTCTGGGGCTTGGTCGTGCTGGCGGTGGCGCTGGTACTGTTAGCGCGTGCGCTCGGCGCAGTTCCCGATGGCATCTTTGATCTGATCACCCGCGCCTGGCCTGCGCTTCTGCTGCTGGTCGGCCTGTCTTTCCTCCTGCGCGAACGGGTTCCCTTCGGGCAGGTGATCGCGCTCCTCGTCAGCGCCATTATCGCTGTGGTTATCGTCTCACAGGCTTACACCACCCGCGCGACGCAGCAGCGCGCCGATACCCATCAGGCCATCAACCAGCCGCTCGGCGCAGGCTTGACCTTGCTGCGTGTGCGTATTCAGACGCTTTCTACTGATGTGGATTTGCTCGGCACGCTGACCAGTTCCGTCGATGGCGAATTCGTCGGCAGCAGTGATAACCACATGGATGTCAGCTATGCCGAAGCCTCGGATAGTTCCGCTACGCTGACGATCCATGAAATCCGCACCTCCGGCGATTTCCCCATGCTGGAGACGATGGGGCGCGGCACGCTCCACCTCGAACTCCCGCCCAACGTGCCGCTCGATGTCGAATTCGTCGGGCAGGATGGCAGCGTCGTCCTCAATATGGGTGCAACCGCCCTCGAACGCCTCAATGTGACGTCTGTTCGTGGCGATGCGGTCATCACGCTCCCCGAATACCGTCCGCTGCTCTCGCCTGAAAATACATCACTCGGCACAATCACCGTCGGCAGCGGCAATCTGGCGCTCTTTATTCCGGCGGCGGTTGGCGCGCGTCTGGAAATGGATCTCGGCGGCAGCGGCATCAAGCCCGAATACGATCCCAACGTCTATAATTATCTCGTCGGCGACGTGCTCGAAGCGCGTAATATCGAAACCGCGTCGATTGTCATGCACTACACTTTGCAAGTCCCGCACGGGCGCATCCGCGTCGAAGTGCCGTCGTAACGATAAAAGATCAACGTAGGGGCGCATGGCTGTGCGCCCTTGTTAATCGCTAATCGCTGAAAGCTGATTGCTGACCGCTTTTCCGTTAAAGTTGTGCATGACTTCAGTTAACGTTCACGGGCACTGACCGAAAAGGGTGTATGCTAGGGCTGGGACTTTATCCCAAAAATATCCCAATATATCCCAAGACGACTATGGCCTGGCGTATTCATCTCAGTGATCGAACAATTCGACGGCTCGACATCCTCTCCGGCAAGCCGACAGTGCTGGCGGCCTGGACGCAGGCCAACCGCGTCACCTTCCTCGATCTGAAAAATGGCTCACAGCAGGGCGACCGCACCATCGCTGACGTCAAAACGGAGGATCGACGCAGTGAGGCGTGGCAGGCGTTCGTCAAATCGCTGACCGCGCCCAATGGCGTTTATCTGCCTCTCGTGCGCGCGCCGCAGGCCGCTGTCGCGCTGACGGCTGACGGACAGATGCGCCTGTACCAGTCGAGCGCCTCCGATCTCTTTCTTGAAATCAACGGTAAAGAATCCCGCCTCGAAGTCGATCCGAAAACGGTTTTTATCGCCGTTGGGCTGGATCGTTCGCTGGGGCTGTTGGCGGCACTCGATTCAGCCGCGAAGCTGCATATTTATCAACAGCATATTCGTGTCGGCGTTTTCGAAACCGGATTGAAGATTGACGAGGAATTTCGCCCGACGCTCGTGCTTTCGCAGGACGGGACGACTCTTTTTATCACGGATGGTCGCACCATTGTGCTCATGGACTCGGGTGGCCGTATCCGCAAGCGTATGGACGTGCATTACCGGCTGGGGGCAATCAATTGCTCGCCCGACGGACATCGGTTCGTCGCCAGTGACCTCGACGATAACGTTGTCCGCATTTATGATGGCGACTTGCTGCCGACTCACCAGCGTTACGCGGTCGATCTGCTCACGGAAGCCAAGAAGTCCCAGCTTCTCGCCTCGTCAGCCTTGACCAGCGCGGCAGTCGGCCCGCTCGCCATCAACAACAAAGGTGTGCTGGCCTTCGCCATTTCGGGGACAGTCTGCGTGACCAGCATCGCCCGCATGAAAGCCCACCCCAAACCCGCCTGAGGTCTTCGCCTCACAGGATTTGCGATATTGTTGCTGCATACCTCGTCCCGTTTGTGTGGGCGAGGTGTAATTTTGCGTCGTTTTTAGGGATTAGAGCCGGCTAGGTCTACAGACCGTTTTCGACCAGCGCCCGCTGCGGAAACACCATCCGCTCCCGCACAATCCAGCCCCGCGCGAGCGCAGCTTGATTCGCCCGTTCGAAGTCTGCGTGCAGGTCGCGTACCAGCCGCGCCTGCGCAACGGACGGTTCCAGCGAAAACATGACGACAGTCGCTGTGTGGTCGCCGCACGCCAGGATCAGCCATTGCATATCGCCAATCGGTTTGCGCCCCAGTCCATTCTTGGGGCGGGTTGGCATCGACCACACCAGCGTCAGCACCGGCTTGATCAGCTCGTCGTTCGGTTTTTGTTTGCCGCCTGCCATGATCGGTTCGAAATGATGATGACGATAAGCGACAAAGTACAGCGGCTGCGCTTCGAAGTGGTTTCGCAGAAAGCCCGTCTGCCCTTTGACGCCGATCACCTGTTTCCAGGCTTCGCTGTTCGGATTGCGTGCGATCAACCGCTCGATGATCGTGCGCTGTTCACTGTAGCGCTTGTAGACAGCATTGAACTGCGCCCGGTTGATCTTGCCCTGCGCGAATTCGTCTGAAACGAACTCCATTTTGCTCCGCAGCGTATTCAGCGCTGTGTTCGGGTTGGTCGGCGATTCAGGCATCGTGGCGCTGGGCTGCGGCACGCGCATTGCGGGCTGTGGCGCTGGGCTGGGCTGCGGCGGTCGCTCCGAAGGCGGCTGCGGCGGCAGGCTGGGGCGCACCGGCGAGCGCTTCGTGTCGCGCGCTGGGTCGGTTTCGGGGGGCGATTTCGGATCGTTCATGCCGTGTCTCTGTCGATAGTGAATGGCCTGTGTTGATTATAGCCCGATTTGCTATACTAACACCGCATCGGGATTAAGATCAGAAACAGAGTATGTTTAAACCTCAGCACTGTGGATTGTATTTTACCGACGAGCATATCGCTCAGGCGCGCCGTGAGCAGGATACGGAGCCGTACCATTCGGCCTTTCTCTATCTGCGGGATCGGGAACAGCACGGCGCGGATGCCGCCCAGTGGAATGCCTTCCGTTACCGCTTTCAGGAGGATGAAGAGGCCGGTGATCGCGCCATCGCCGCCCTTGAACGCTGGATCGATGAGCCGCTGACCGATGACACCACCTACATCGACAGCATTGGGCAGACGATTATGCTGGCGCAGACCTTCGAAATGATGCGCGATCATCCCACCTGGGAAGCGGAACGGCAGGAAAACTGGCTCAACCTCTTCACGGATCGTGTCATGACGCTGAGCACCAGCCCCTACAATGATACGCAGGTCGAAAACCTGTGGATGGCGGCGCTTGTCCTGGCCTTGGGCATCATGGTCGAGCGTGAAGATGTCTTCAACGAGGGTGTGCTCGTCTTCAAGCGCATGGTCGATGAAGGCATCAGCCCGCGCGGGCACATTTTTAAAGCTGTGGAAGGCAAGGATGGCGGCAGCCTCTATCGCCAGATTCTCTCGAATTCCGCGCTGGTCATCATGGCGGAAGCAGCTTCGCATGTTGGCGTCAACCTGTGGGACTACAACAATCGCGGCGTTTCGGTGGCGACCGCTGCCGTCTACCCGATCTACTATTTCTACACGCCGGAGCGCTGGACATGGGACGAAGACATCACGCTTGACGAGGCACAGATGTTGTTCCGGCGTTATGGTGGCTATCTGGAAATTCTCAACCGTCAGACGGGCTTCCGCGATTTGAAGCCGCTGCTCGAAGACCTGCGCCCCATCTACGATCCCAGCGGCGGCGGCCTGACGACCCTTTCACATGGGTTGCCGCTTAAGAAGCGCGGCCTGTTCGGATAAACATAGGAATCAAAGTTAAAAGTAAGAACAGTTGAAAGTTAAAAGCATTTCAAAACCGCACTTTTAACTTTTTCTACTTTTAACTTTTAACTCAAAAGGATTTTAAATCATGCAATTTAACCCGCTTACCCCTGATCTGATTACCCAACTCCGCGCCATCCTCGGCGATGGGGCGGTCAGTACCGCCCAGGCGGACATCGATCTGCACGCCCGTGATCAATCGCATCATGCTGCCCATTCCGCCGAAGTAGTCGTCTTCCCCGCGACATCCGGCGGCGTCTCTGATGTGATGAAGCTTGCGAACCAGCATCACATCCCCGTAACCGCCTGGGGCGTTGGCACGGGCTTGGAAGGCAACTCGATTCCGGTCTATGGCGGCATTTTGATGTCCTTCGAGCGCATGAACAAGGTCGTCGCCGTTCACGCCGACGATTTTCAGGTCACCGTCCAGCCTGGGATTGGTCACAAAGACCTCAACGCCGAACTCGCCCGTCTGGGCTTGTTCTTCGCCCCCGATCCGGGCGCGAATGCCACCGTCGGCGGGATGCTGGCAAACAACGCCGCCGGTATTCGCACCGTCAAGTATGGCGCGAGCAAGGATAACGTTCTGCGCATGGAAGTCGTCCTCGCCGACGGGCGTATCATCGAGGTCGGCTCACGCTCCATCAAGCAGTCGAGCGGCTACGATCTGCTTCACCTGTTCGTCGGCAGCGAAGGCACGCTCGGCATCATCACCGAAGCTACCGTCAAACTTATCCCTGTTCCGGCTTACATGAGCGCCGTCGTCGCGGGTTTCCCCTCGGTCGAAGCCGCCGTCGAAACCGTCGTCGCCGTGCGCGGCAGCGGCCTCGATCCGGCGGCGCTCGAATTTATCGACGCTACCCACACCAAAATGCTCCGCGACACCGAAGGCGTCGATCTGCCTGACGCGCCGACTATCTTCATGGAGTTCCACGCGCCGCTCGAAAGCACCCTCGAAGCAGGCTTGGAGTCGGTGCGCGAGATTTGCGAGGAAATGGGGGCGGTCAGCTTCCACGCCACCACCGACACCGCCGAGCGCCGCAAGCTCTGGCACGCCCGCCATGCTTCCTACGAGATTATGGTGCGTTCGCATCCCGGCTACAAATTCTTCATCATGGACGTTGCCGTCCCCATCAGCGCCTATCCCGAACTGATCGGCTATGTCGAGCAGTTGAAGCAGGAACACAACACGACTGCCTATCTGATCGGTCACGCGGGCGATGGCAATATTCACGTCGAGTTCCCCTATGCCAACGAAACCGAATTCCACCGCGCCCTTGAGCTTGACAAGATGATCGTCAACCGCGCGATTGATCTCGGCGGCACAGCGACCGGCGAGCATGGCGTCGGCATGGGCAAGGCCATGTTCATGCAGCACGAACACGGCGACGCCCTCGACGTGATGCGCGGCATCAAGCACTTGCTCGACCCGAACGGCATCCTCAACCCCGGCAAGATTTTCCCTGAAACAGTTCCAGCCTTTGAGGTGAGAGTTTAGGTCGCCCGTTTTTCTCCACAGAACGATCCTGTAGGGGCGAGGCATGCCTCGCCCGTTTTCATATCCAATCCGCGCTTATGCAACGGCGCGTCCTTGCTTTTCTCCCCTCTCCCAGGCAACCCGCGTTTGGTTGCACGGAGAGGGGTTGGGGGTGAGGTTGCTTTTACATCACAAATCGAGGTGCATCGCGGAGAATTCGAGTCACGTCCCCTTATCGGCGCTGCTCTCACACGCTCTCGTCGCCTTCACCATTGAATTCGACAACGAGTTCGAACATCAGTAAGGGCACAGCACGCTGTACCCATCCATCCAAATTTGGATGGTCGTCTACTACTTTTAAGTTAAGCCAGCCCTTCGCAAAAAAGTGTACATTTGTAGAACAAATGTACCTTGTCAGCGCCGGTTTTCATGGTATGCTGATCAGTGCATCAACGGGAATTCATGTTGCTCATGTTATCCCCCGAAAGCAAGTGTCAACACCGGAAGCGACAGCCGTCGCTCACTGAGCGACCGGATCACACCGGAAGGGAACAACGGGGTATCAACCGGAAGCGAGCGAGGGAAGCTTCTCCCTTCCGGTTGGTCTTTTTACGGGGCAGGTGTCGCTTCTTGCTCCTGCTCCAGGTACAGAATTTCTTCGTCGTCGTCATAGGCGAATAGTTCCGCGTAGCGCCCCAGGTTGATCGCATTTTCGAGCTGCTGCGCCGCCTCCTCAGGCGGAAATTCGAGGGAAAGCGCCGTCAGAATCACGCTCCATTCCAGCCGTTTCTGGTTGGATGCGCTCAGCAGCGTCAGCAGCCACTTAAACAGCGGCAGCCGCTTGATTCGTGTCGCCAGAATCCCTTTACGCGCCAGAATTCCCGCCTCAGCAAAGGTCTGACCGAGCGCCGTCAGCGAAATATCCCCCTGTGCCACGTTCGCGAAGCTCAGCAGTTCCGCGAAGTCGGTCAGTTGCAGCAAATGATCCGAGTCGAGGCCAAGCTCACTGGCGAGCTTATAAATGTCAGTTTTGTCGCCGGGAATCTCGTCAAGGTGTTCCAGCAAGCCCGTCAGTTCGTTGATATTGACGTGCGGCAGGTGGCGCGTCACGCCCGGTTCACCCGGAGCCGTACCGAGTTCAATATGCTCCGGCTGCGTCTGTCCAGCCAAAATCGAGTAAACCTTGTCCACTACGTCGATAAAGGCCGGGTCTTTGCGCATACGCGGGCGCGGCAGCGGCACCTGGAAATCGCCGACGACGCGCCCCGGCCCCTTGTCCATCAGCACAATCCGGTCAGCCAGCAGAATCGCTTCCTCGATGTTGTGCGTCACCATCAGAATCAGCTTGGTCGGGATGTCGCCGTGCTGCCACAGTTCAAGCAGTTCGCCGCGCAGGCTTTCGGCGCTCAACACGTCGAGCGCCGAAAACGGCTCATCCAGGCACAGCAGTTCTGGCTCGACTGCCATCGCCCGCGCAAAGCCGACTTTCTGGCGCATCCCGCCCGACAATTCACGCGGGTAAGCCGTCTCGAAACCATCCAGTCCAACTTTATCGAGCAGCGGCAGGGCGCGCTGGCTGCGTTCTGCTTCCGGAACGCCGCGCGCCTTCAGCGCAATTTCGACGTTTTCCTGCACTGTCAGCCAGGGGAACAGGGCGAACGTTTGAAAGACAATCGCCGCGTGCGGATTGACGCCAATAACGGGCTGATTTCGGTAGAGCACGCGACCGTCACTGGGGTGCTGAAGGCCGGTAATGATGCGCAGCAGCGTGCTTTTGCCGCAGCCGGATGGCCCCAGCAGCACGACGAACTCACCTTCAGTCAGGGTGAGATTCACGTCGTGGACGGCGACAAATTTCTGCTTACCATAGGCTTGCGTGACGTGTTCAAGCTGGACGAGCACCTGTGTTTGCGTCTGAGTCGTCATCGTGCTTACTCCATTCGGTACTTTTCTTCCGCCAAACGATAAAGCCGCCGCCAGAGGAAGCGGTTGATGCAGACGACGGTGATGATCATCGTCAGTGTGCCGCCCAGCAGCAGCGCAAAATTGCCTTCCGCTGTTGCGCGGGCGATGACTGCCCCGATGCCGCTGGTTTGCAGGACTTTGCCGTCAAAGACGACGTATTCCGCGACGATGCTGGCGTTCCACGCGCCACCGCTCGCCGTGATCGCGCCCGTGATCAGGTAGGGGAACAGCGACGGCAAAATCAGCGTACGCCAGCGCTGCCAGCCTTTCAACTGAAGCAGCGTTGTCGTGTATTTGATGTCCTGCGGGATCGCGTTCGTCCCGGCAATCACGTTGAACAGGACGTACCACTGCGTCCCCATCAGCATCAGGACAATCGCCGCTAGCGTCATGCCACCGGAGAGTCGCACCAGCGCCAGTACGATCACCGGGAAGATGGCGGTCGCCGGAACAGAGGCGAGAATCTGGACAATCGGCTGCAAGACTTTCGCCGAGCGCTTGTTCGTGCCGATCAGCACACCGACAGGGATCGTCCAAAGGAAGGTGATGACGAGAGCAGCGGCGACGTGAAAGAGCGTCGCCAGCAGCCCCCCGCCAATATCGAGCCAGTTAGCGAGAGTCAAGGTCGCCAGCAGGCCAGTGGCGCGGTACAGGCCGTAGGCGAGCAGCGCCGCCGCCAGCACACCGACAATGAACCCGATCCAGTTGCGACCTCGTTTGGCGATGACAGCCGGTCGCAGCGGAAAACTTTGCAGCGCTAAATTGTCTAGTCGCTCGGTCAGAGGCAGGCGCACGCGCTCACTAAACAGAGTCATCAAATGTGAACTGACGAGTAAATCGTAAAACCAGGAGGTTGGCGCGTCGTCGCTGCTGACCATCTCGACCTTGAAGCGATCCGCCCAGGCCAGCAGCGGACGCCAGAGCAGTTGATCGAACAGGATGATGACCAGCACCAGTGTCGCAATTCCCAGCGCAATCGCCCGAATATCCCCCTGATTGGCAGCGGCCTGCAAGTATGCCCCCAACCCCGGCAGGCGAAAGTCGCGGCTGCCGACCGTGAAAATCTCCGCCGCCATCAGAAAAAACCAGCCGCCTGCCCAACTCATGATGCTGTTCCAGATCAGGTTATTCGCGGCAAACGGCAGCGCCAGTGTCTTAAAGCGCATCCAGCTATTAAAGCGATAGGTTGCGCTGGCTTCGTTGAGTTCTTTGGGAATGGTGATCAGCGCCTGATACCAGGCGAAAATCAGGTTCCAGACCTGGCTGGTGAAGATCAGAATGATCGAGCTGAGTTCAATGGCGATACCCTGCGGCAGAACAGCCGTCAGGCTGAGCAGTACAACGGGCAGAAATGAGAGAATCGGAATACTCTGCAAAATATCGAGCAGCGGCAGCAGAATGCGCTGCGCACGTGGGCTGTGCGCAGCCAGCCATCCGTAAACGAGCGCGAAGACCAGCGACAGGCCGTAGGCCGCGCCCATGCGCAGAATCGAAAGGATGGCGTACCAGGGCAGCGCCGCTGGCGCGAGCGAAATCGTGGGGCCAGTGACGACCGCAGGCGCGGCGAACGCCAGCCGCGCCCCGAAGTAGATGATGACGGCGATGCTGCCAAGCAGGAACAGATCGCCACGAGTAAACGTATTCTGCCAGATCTGTCCGACCTGGAACAGGCGTGGTGTGCGCATAAGGATGGACTCCCTTTTAGGAGAGTGGCTGGGAGACGTGGATGAGTCGCTTCAGACCGCCCGGATAGGCGGCGCGTTCAGGCAGAGGGCAGGGCAAACTTGTTTGCCCTCTGCTCTCCGCTTGAAATAGTTCGGCGTTTGTCCAGGCGCAGGCTTATTCAGCGTGCCTGACTATTTCCGTTGCCGTTCTGCAAATCGCCGCGTTTGTGTTCCATCATGCGCACTGTTGCGTTGAGTTCTTTGCGGCGTGCTTCGACCAGCGCATTGACCATCTTGTTCTGGATGGTAATGGTGTCGGTCAGAACGTCGACTTTGCGGTGCAGGTCGGCGATTTCGACTTCGCTTTTGAGGTTGACCTGAAAGTCATTCTGAGCAACCGCTCGATCTTTAATCGACTGGCGGTTCTGCGCCATCAGGATAACGGGTGCTTGCAGCGCCGCCAGGGTACTGAGCGTGAGGTTGAGCAGAATGAATGGATATGGGTCAAAGGCACGTGTGCCAAGATAAGCGTTCGCGCCAATCCAGACCACCATGATAATCACAAACATGATGATGAAGGGCCAGCTTCCCGCGAAAGACGACATCTTGTCGGCAACGCGGTCACCAAACGAAGCCTGCTCGTCGATGTCCTCATACACGTCATCGGTGACGATATATGGACGCAGATCGCGAATCAGTTCCTGGGCTTCCGGGCTTAGCAAGCTGTCCAGTTCTTCGAGTTCGTCGATCAGTTCCTGGATTTGCTCATCTTCGCTTTCCGCAGGCGCGGTGAGTCGATTGAGCAGAAGATCGTTGTACATATTACCCCTCCAAAGAGACCGAGCCGCATCAGATTCAGCGGCGTGACGTATGAAATTGGTGGTCTTGGAACAGGGTTCACTACCCGGAGATTGCCCTGGCGAAGCAGGGTCGGCAATAACGTGCCGCGCTCAACCCCCGGTACAACGTTTTAGGAGGGGGTCAACACAGGCGTGCGTTATCGCCGCCAGATAATGAGGGCGGCTGTTCGCTGGAATTACTACCTGCGTTCATTAGTTCCTTCACTTGATCGAATGACCAAAATCCAGGCGCAAAAAGACCTGACAAACCTAATGTACCTCGCTTTTGAAGGAGTGTAAAGCCCTAAAAGCGCTTATTCACGGGTGTTTCATAAACCAGGAAAACAGACAGAAATTACAGGCGGCAACTGGCGTATTCAGCGTATTTTATCAGCGGTCACTGGACGGCGGTTGTCGCTTTATGCGGAGAAAATGCTGATAGTGACGCCATCAGTGGCGATGACGAAGGATTTGAAGACCACCAGCGCACGAATCGGTTTACTGAGCGGCTGCGTACCGGGGAGTGGTTCGACGTTGGCGGGGTCAGCAACATCCAGGACGGTGACGGTATTAGAATCTTTCTGCGTCACCAACAGATAGCTGCTATTGCCCTTCGTCAAATAGTGAACGCTGGTGATAGCGCCGCCTTCGACGGTGAAATCGCCTGTTTTCGCGAGCTTCGTTGTGCTAAAGAAGACCAGTTGATTATCGTCAACGACGACAACACCAGCGGACGCATCCGCGTTGAGCGTGACCAGTGTGGGAGTTCCGCCGAGTTTGAGCGTCTCATCGGCGTGCATGGCTTCGAGCTTGTCTAGCGAACTGGCTTCGAGATTCTGACCGCGCAGCAGATAAGCAGTGGTATTCGAAAAGACCGCGCCTTCCAGCACTTCACCAACTTCATAGGCGTTGACGTCGGCGGGATTGTTAATCTGCATCAGCGTATAACCATGCTCACTGATGGCGAGGCCCCAATGGCTGTCTGGCGAGAGCGCCAGCGCAATCGGATTCTTGTCGATGTCGATATAACCGCCGGGAGTGTACTGGGCGTTGAGTCCGGGGATCGGCGGCGCGATGGTTTGGACGGTATCGGTTTCGCCGTCTGTGACCAGCGCCACGAGACCAAAATCTTCGCCGCCAGCCAGCAGCACAGGCGTCCCAATCACGTCGCTTGAAGTGAGCGGCACGGGATTGGCAGGGTCACTAAAATCGTAGACGCGCACCTGCATATTCTGCGCGTCCGCTACCAGCAGGCGATCCCCGTCCACCGTGATTGCCAGCGCACGGAAATCGCCTGCTTGCAGCGTGCCAATCGGGTCAAGCGGGGATGTTTGAGCAGTCACGACCCCCGCTGACAGGATTAGGATTGAGATGGCGACCCACAACCACTTAGACAAGACGCGCATCAATAGTCGTCGTCATCCTCGTCTTCGTAGTCATCGTCCTCGTCGTCAAAATCGTCGTCGAGGTCTTCGTAATCGTCATCTTCGTCGTCGAGGTCTTCGAAGTCGTCTTCCAAATCATCGAGGTCTTCGAAGTCGTCATCCGAATCTTCGTATTCGTACTCTTCGTCTACTTCTTCGTAATCGTCCATATCCTCTAGCTCGTCCTCCACCACGTTGTTGTTATTGGTGAAATATACCCCAGTCAAAAAGGGATTGTCGTTCATCATCTTCTCTAACCCGCCAGATTGTAAACGGCTACTCAAGCCAGTATAGCTTAAAGCGCGCGTATTGTATCATGAAGTCTGGGTTTGCAAATGGCAAATTTCACGAGATTTACGCGCCCTGATCAATCAACTTGACAAAGTACTGATGCAGCCGGGAATCGCCCGTCAATTCGGGGTGAAAAGCGGTCGCCAGCAGATGCTTTTGCTGCACCGCGACAATCCGTCCGTCGCCAAGCTGCGCCAGCACGTCCACGCCCGCGCCCGCTTCAGTGACAATCGGCGCGCGAATGAAAAAGGCATGGAAGGGCGGATCGCCCAGCGGCTTGATGTCCAGGTCGGCTTCGAAGCTGTCGATCTGCCGCCCAAAAGCATTGCGATTGACCTTGATGTTCATCAGGCCGAGGATCGGCTGGCGGTCGATGCCGATGTCGCGCGCGAGGAAGATCATCCCTGCGCAGGTGCCCCAGGTGGGGTGCGTTTGGGCGAAACTCCGCAGTGGTTCAATCAGGCCGAATTCCGTCGCCAGTTTGCCGATGGTGGTGCTTTCGCCGCCGGGAATAATCAGGCCATCCAGCCCGTCAAGCTGCTCCGGCATTCGCACTTCGCTGGCATTCACACCCAGCGATTTGAGCATCTTTTCGTGTTCGATAAACGCGCCTTGCAGCGCTAAAACGCCGATCTTCATAGAACTGGACTGCCTCCTACACGATAGGGTTATCTTCGCGCAGAGTAGGAGAGCGGTCAAGTGCCAAAAAGGACAACTCAACCCCCAGTTTTCGGGCGGCAGATTGTGCAAATCGTATCCACTTTATTCGGCTCAGTCAGGCGTCGATCTCGACGACGACACCTTCCTGTGCCCAGTTGTAGAGTGCCTGTGCGTTCTCGTTGCTCAGCAGGATGCAGCCATAGGTCACGCGCGTGCCGAGGCTGTTCGTCCACAGAAGCTGGCTGCTGCCGCGTGTCGGGAAACCGTGAAAGCCGTTGATGAAATCCGCACCGGGGATCGGGTGGTAAACGCCGAGAAAATTCGGCATCCACAGGTTCCAGTTGCCCGCGTAGGCATTGGGGTCGTGCAGCAAAATCTGGTAAACACCTGTCCAGGTCGGGCTGGAATCAATGCCCGTGCTGGCGATCCAGTCCCACTTGAGCGCATTGTTCTCATAGACGCGGACGCGCTGTTGGCTGATGCTGACGACAATCCGCTTGTCCCAGATGATCGGCAGCGGCAGCAGCTTGTCCTGCGACGGAATCGTGATCGACTGACCGACGCTCAACGCATCGACGCCGGGGTTGGCCTGCTGAATCCAGGGGTAGGGAATCCCCAGATTCCAGGCGATGCCAATCAGCGTTTCACCCGATTGGACAATGTGCTGGCTGTCATGGTGATAGATGCGCAGACGCGAATTGGTGCTGCCCTGCGCGATTGAAGTCTGCATCGCTGTAACTGACTCGTCGGAATCGAGATAGTCACCGGCTGGAAGCTGGCTTTGCTGTTGGCCGAGATAGGTTTGCAGCGGCGCTGGATCGAAGGCGATGCGACTGCCGTTGGCGACCAGCCAGGTACTCCACGTTTCCGGCGGCACACTCCAGTTGACGCTCTGGTTGCTGACCGGGTCATAAAGCTGAATTTGCAGGGGATTGACCAATAGTGCGCCCGCTGCCTGCACCAGCGCCGTCGAGTCGGTGATTTGCGGCTGAATCGGCGTCGTGACGAGTTCGAGAACGCCGTCAGCGAGCGCTGCTGCCGCGTTCTGGCGCAGCGGCGCGAGTGTCGCGTCCAGATCGAGCGCTTTTCCAGCGACGGCGGCACGCGGCTCAACCACTCCATTGACGAGCATAATTCCGGCGTTGACAGGCGCTTGCTCAATCTGGTCACGCAGCGCGGCTAAGCCCTGCTGGGTGGCGTCGAGGTCAATCTGAATCACGGGCGGCAAATCGACATTGCCAGCGATAGCACGCAGCAAGTCGCCATGCCCGCGACCATAGGTCACCGCCTGCTGCGCGGTCGCCTGCGCATCGAGCGTAATCCCCAGCGAGGCCGGATCAACCGGAAAACTGCGTGTGCCGTCGCTCAGCGTCAGTGTCCAGCCGCTTTGCAATTTCGACGCCGCTGCGGACGCGGTTAATCCACTCAGCTTGACGCCTGCCGCACTGACGCCGGGAAGCGTCGTGCTGCCGCCGAGAACGAAGGCCGCGCCGATCACGAGAATCAGACCCGCGACGGCGACCAGCAGCAGTGGCGCGGCGATCATCGCGATCAGCAGCAAATCCGGCTGTTTGCGTTTGGCGCGTCGCTGCGGGGCAGCACGACGCGCTGGACGCGGTGCAGGCGGCCTCAGCGCGACGCGCGGCTGCTCGGCGACAGTTCGAATAGGGCGGTGCGTTGGGGCAGCTTTTTGTGACATCGATTCCGCATTTCCGGCAAATGATCCTGAGACTATTCTACGTCGTTATGTCGTGTTTACCGGACGGATGCGCCGCTGCCAACCTGACGCTTTGTCTACGTTGTCACAAACGCCACTGCAATCTTGTCTCTTCTCATGAATGTAAAGCTCAGCCGCATCCCTAAGCAATTGCGATGACGATGCAAGGTAAAATGGATCGATATGGACGAATTTGAAACCTACCGCCCGCTCCTGTTTTCGATAGCCTACCAGATGCTCGGCAGCGCGATGGAAGCCGAAGACATCGTTCAGGAGACCTATCTGCGTTATCAAAAGGCGCAGGACGTCGAGTCGCCGAAGGCCTACCTGACGACGATCACGACGCGGCTGTGCCTGAATCAAATCAACTCGGCACGCGCGCGCCGTGAAGAATATTTGGGCCCCTGGCTGCCAGAGCCGGTACTTGATTCCTCCTCGCCGCTGATTCCCGGTGTGGAAGCGGATAAGCACGAGACCATTTCGATGGCCTTTCTCGTGCTCCTCGAAGAATTGACGCCGCCAGAGCGTGCCGTGTTCCTGCTGCGCGAGGTCTTCGACTACAGCTATGCCGAAATCGCGCAGATTCTCGAACGCGAGGAAGCCGACTGTCGCCAGCTCTACAGCCGCGCTAAAAAGCATCTCGCCGATCATCGTCCGCGTTTTAGCAGTTCGCCGGAGCAGCACCGCCAGATGCTCGAACGTTTCTTGCAAGCGGTTCAGGGCGGGCAGGTCGATGCGCTGACCTCGATGCTGGCGCAGGACGCGGTGCTCTGGGCAGATGGTGCGGGGCGTCCCGGTGCCGCGACCCGTCCGATCTTCGGCAGCGATGCGATTGCGCGTTTCGTCCAGGGCACGCAGCGCTACCTGCCCGAACATTACGCCTCCGCCATTGAGCAGGTCAACGGCGAAGCGGCGCTCGTCATTCGGGTGGAGGGCAAGCCCTTTCTCGTGCTGATGATCGAACTGGGCGCTGAAGGCATTACGACGATCCGCGCGATTGGCAACCCCGATAAGCTCAAGCACATCTAGGTGCTGCGTGCGCGCGGCTTCGAAATAAGCTATAGTCATCAATGGGAACGCTCCCATTCTTTGAGAATAGTTTTTTGGAGTCGCGCACATGAAATGGTTTTGGGGATTATGTGGGGGAGTGCTTTTGCTGGCGCTGAGTGCGGGTGCTCAGGCGCAGGATCAGGCGTTCGCGCCGCCCGAAGTCGCCGGGGAAACGGTTTACGTCCCCTTTCCGGTGAGCATATCGCTTGACGGCGACCTCGCAGACTGGGCGAACGTGCCGCGCCAGACGGTCACGACCGGGACGATGCTCTCGGATGATCCGGCAAACAATGGCTCGTTCAGCTTTGCCGTCGCCGCCAGCATGGATACGCTTTATGTGTCGATGACTTCCATTGATGCCAACATCGTCACAGGCAAGCATGACACGAATTTCTGGAATGAGGATTCGCTTGAATTTTACGTCAACCTGAGTGACGCGCTAGACGCCACCAGCTACGGCAGCGGCATCTATCAAATCAACATCAACCCCGGTGACATCGGCAAAACTGACCTGCACGCACTCACCATCACCGGAACCAACGGCACGCAGGCGCACGTGAGCGGGATTGTCTTCAAGACGGTAGATGGCTGGGGTTTTGAAGCTGCGCTGCCACTGCCGTTCGCGCCTGTACACGGGCGCGAAATCGGCTTTCAGGCGCAGGCCAACGGCAGCGCCAAAGGAGGAGATCGCGACGTGAAGCTCATCTGGTCAAAAGCGGATACAAGTGACAATTCATGGCAGAATCCCAGCCTGTTCGGGCGCGCGATTTTCTATGAGGTTGGGCGAACTGATATTCCGACGCCGCTTGCGCTTGCTGCCGTACCAACGACCGCGCCGACGGAAGCGCCGACCGAAACGCCGAGCGAACAGGGCTTCGTCAGCGTCAACCAGACGGGCTACTACCCCAATGGCGAAAAGATCGCAGTCTATCCTACCGAAAGCGTATCGGATCAGGTTTTCGACTGGACATTGCTCGATAGCGCGACGGGCGAGTCCGTCGCCAGCGGGAAAACGCTGCCGGGCGTCCACGATACAGCTTCAGGTGATGTCGTCAACCTGATCGACTTCTCGTCGTTCAACCGACCGGGAACCTATACGCTCAAAGTAGGGAATGCCAGCAGCGTCCCCTTCAAAATCGGCAGTGATATTTACAGCCAGCTTGCCAAAGATTCGCTGCGCTACTTCTACCTGAATCGCAGCGGCATCGACCTTGATCCGCAGTACGCGGGCGACTGGGCGCGCCCTGCCGGACACACCAGCGACAGCCATGTGACCTGTTTCAAGGGAACCGACGCTGAAGGCGCGACCTGGCCCGGCTGTGATTACACCGTCGATGCCAGCGGCGGCTGGTACGACGCGGGTGACTTCGGCAAGTACGTCGTCAACGGCGGCATCGCGACCTGGACGCTGATGAACAGCTACGAGTTCAACCCGCAGGCGTTTTCCGATGGCGCTTTAACGATCCCGGAGAATGCCAATGGCTTTCCTGACGTGCTCGATGAAGCGCGCTGGGAGATGAATTTTCTGCTGGAGATGCAGGTTCCCGAAGGTCAGCCGCAGGCGGGGATGGCCTTTCATAAGCTCCACGCCACAACCTGGGATGGGTTGCCCGCCAAACCGCCCGCCGAAGTCAGCGACCGCTTCCTGATGCCGCCCAGCACCGCTGCGACGCTCAATCTGGCGGCAGCGGCGGCGCAGTGTGCGCGTATCTGGAAAACGCTCGATCCCGCCTTCTCGGATCGCTGCCTCACGGCGGCGCAGCGTGCCTGGAAGGCCGCCAACGACAATCCGATCTTCACCTACGGCAACATCCCCGGCAACGGCGGCGGCAACTACGACGACGCGCACGTTCAGGATGAATTTTTCTGGGCAGCCGCCGAGCTTTACGTGACGACTGGCGAGCCGGACTATCACGACGACCTCATCAAATCACCCTATTTCAAGGGAACCTTCAGCCCTGGTCAGGAATCGGCGATTTACTGGGGCGACGTCGGCGTGCTGGGGACGATGACGCTGGCGCTCGCGCCGGATCGGCTCTCAGCAGACGAGCAGCAAACCGTCAGCGATCTGCTTATCCGAATCGCGGATAACTATGTCAGGGTGACGGAAAACGAAGGCTATCGTGTCGCCATGCCGCCGAGCGGTTACTCGTGGGGATCGAACTCCAATCTGCTCAACAACGCGATGGTCATGACTTACGCCTATCGCCTCACCAACGATGCCCGTTACATGAACGCCGTCGTTGAAACGATGGATTACGTGCTGGGGCGCAACGGGCTGAATTTCAGCTTTGTTTCCGGCTATGGGACGAATGCTGTGCAGCACCCGCATCACCGCTTCTGGGCGGATCAGCCGACGCTCGGCTATCCGCTGGTTCCGCCCGGTGCGCTGGTCGGCGGCCCCAATGCCCACCCCGCCGATCCTGCCGCGCAGGTGCCGGAGATCGAGGGGCGAGCGATTTCGAAGCGCTACATCGACGATCTGCAATCCTATTCGACCAACGAGGTTGCCATCAACTGGAATGCGCCGCTGGCGTGGATCGCATCTTTCCTTGATGCTCAGTACAACGTCTCGTAACTTGTGGCAGGGGCGCACATCGTTGTGCGCCCCATAGAGACATCGACTGAGGCTTTTCCCTGTTCCGCCGCACAGCCTTCAGCACTTGTTCACCACCGAACGAATGAAAGTGCCGCTCTGAACCGCATCGAAATACCTGCGCCGCTTCCATCGTTGAGCATCCTGAAAAAAGTGTACATTTGTAAAACAAATGTCACTTGGCAAAACCGATTTCGGCCTTATACTAGAGTTTTCGTTAGAATATGTGTTCTATGTCTATTGCGCTGTTGCCAGGTGGCTGTACTTGTCGATGACCTAAATAGATACGGCTTAATCTGTAGGGGCAGACCCGTGTAGGCTTGTCCGAATAGTCGCCATTGAGGCATAAAAAGCTTCTCGTAATTGAAATTTGTGCCTTACCCAACCCGCCTCCGCATTGAAACGGCCTGTTTTTCTCCCCTCCTTGAAGTCGGGATGACCTTTTCTTGGTCAACCGGGAAGGTGAACCTGCTTTGGTTCGCCAGGGGTGGGGTCAAGCACGTAGTTTTCGGATAAGCCTTCGTCTGTCTGCCCTGGTTCTTGGAGGGGCGCAGCACGCTGCGCCCTGTTTCTAAGCCACCAAAATCAGGCAGTGTCTATATCGGTTATCTATTAGTCGGGATGAGCGCAGGTCACCAGGCGTGAAGGTCGTGCTGTCACGAAGAGCAAACCTCAAGAAAACACCATGCTGTCAGGCGAGAAAATCCGGTCGGCAACAGCGGTGGGCAGCGGTTGAGAACAGAGGATTTGAACCGGATGGGAAGAGCGGATTTGAACCGGACGGGAGCGCCCTCAGACACCGTCGCATCGCGGCGGACGTGAACAGCGGTCGCGGCGCAGGCAACCGCAGTCGTAAATCGCTGCGATCCGGTCGGCAAATCTCGCTTCCGCTCTTAACTTGTGTGGGGCGCAGCGCGCTGCGCCCCTACGAGAAGTTCTGCTTACGGCGTGACGATGGGGAGCGCGCTGCAATCACCGCTGACCTGCACGCTGTTGCCGAAAGTGCTTGTCTGGAGCCACTGCGGATAGCCATACTCCAGCACTTGCCACCACGAATTATCCGCCAGCCTGCCGAGCGGCGAAATCTGTGCTCCCGGCTGTGCCTGATCGAACAGATAATCGGGGATGGGATTGGTTTTTGTGTAGATATAGGTCGGTGCGACCACCGAAAGACGGCACGGGCCAGCGCTGGTCGGCGCTGCCTGCGGCACGGCAGTGGGTGCGGCGGCGGGCAGGACGGGCGGCGGCGGGTTGATGATGAGAATGTTCGCGCAGTCGCCGCTGGTGCTTGCGACCGAGACCGCGATCCAGCCGTTGGTACCCGCATAGAGGACGTTGTAGAACTGCTTGTCCGGCGATATGCCGATCACGTTGGCGCTGGCTCCGTCTGGCAGCGTGGCGACGATAATCGAGTTGGTCGTGGCGGACTGGCGAATGTTGACTGCGCTTTTTGCGGATCCGGTCAGGATGCAGTAGCCGGAAGCGACAGTGGGGACGGCGAAGATTTCCTCCGTTGCCGCTGGTGGAACAGCCGTCGGCGCTGCCTGTGATTGGGCGCTGCCCGTTTCGCAGCCGCCAACGCTGACGGGCGCGAAGCAGATTGTGAACGGCTCCGTGCTTCCTGTCGCGCTTTGCTGAATTTCGACCTGATAGCTGTCCTGACCCGCTGGAATATGTAGGCGCGCCCCCAGCATAGAAGCTTCGATTTGCGCGCTGAGCTTGCCTGACGTCTTGTTAAGAACCTGTACGCTGACGCCGTTGTTCTCGGCACCGCTTTCGATGTAAAGGTAGGTGTCGAGTGTATCGATAGCACTGAAGCTGTAGAGCGCCGTCGGCGCGCTGTTGCTGACGACGCTGCTGATGATATTCGCCGGGACAAGCGGCGTGCTGCTGACAGCGATTTCGCTTTGCAGCACCACCACCACCAATCCTGCGGCGTTATCGAGCGTGCCCACTTCGACCGTGTACGATCCGGCGTCGAGCGTGGTTGTCAGGTTGATGGTGAGCGCTTTTTCGCTGTTTGGCTGCGACGCTACAACCGCGCCGTCTCGCAAAATCGTGAGCGTCGGCTGCGCGCTTGCGCCGAGTGCCTGTAAGGTGATCTGGCTAAGCTGCGCGACCGTGTAATCATAAGTGGCGGTCGTACCGGCGTCGAGCTGGCTCGGCAGCGGCTGACCCATCACAATCGTTCCGCTGGTCGTTCCCTGTGCGCTGATGGGGAGAGTCAGGCATCCCAGCACCAGCGCAGTGATGAGTGCAAGGAACCAACGCCTGTTTCCGTTCATAGACGGCATCCTTTGCTTGAGGGCTGCTTTTAGCCTTCTATTGTAAACAATTTCTGTTGTGAGGCCGACCGCTTTCGGGCTGAAACTTGAATCAACCTGTAAAAATCTCCGTCAGGAATCATTGCCGAACCAGAACTGGTAAATGTGCTGGTAGGTTCCATCCTCCTTGAGCATGAGGATTGTTCGGTTGATATTTTCTCGGAGTGGGCTGCCGTTCGGCAGTGCGATTCCGTAATCTTCCGGATTGAAGATTTGCCCGACAACTTTAACTTTTCCGCTGCCACCGCGCGCTTCATAGTAGCGCAACACCGGCGCATCGTAAACCAGTGCATCGACCTTGCCCGCTTCCAGCAGCGGATAGGCATCCTGAATCGTATCGGTTGTCTGGGCATGGATGCCGATGCGCTGGAGATATTCGTCGGCGGTACTTCCGGTTACGGTCAAAATCTGCCGTCCGCTCAGGTCGTTGACGCCGTTGATAAAATTTTCGAGATGGCTGACGGTCACGCTGGCGGTGACAGTCGCGGTAAAGTTGGCGATCAGCAGTACGCCCATGAGCAGCCAGATCAGGCTGACCAGGCGTGAGAGCGCGCTGCGCGGTGTGTCGTCCGCCATGTTGGCGGTGACGACCATCACGCTTGACCACCACATCCCTTCCACCACGCCGCGAAAGTAAGTGCGAGGAAAGTTGGGATTGGTTCGCCGCTCAATCATCCAGATCAGATGCCCGCCCGTGACAATCACCAACGCAAACAGCGCGACGATTTGCAGAATTCCCGGCGATAACAGGTTGCCGATGATCTGGGTGAACGATATATCGGCCTGGGTTCGCGTCATGATTTGCAGCCCGGCGTTGAAATAGGGGTACGAGAAATCGACCCGCCCCTCGCGCTCCGCCGTGATGCTGATGCCAGTGACGGCGATGTCGGCGGTGCCATTCTCGACCGCTGCCAGTTGGTCGCCGACGGTGCTCACTTCGATAAACTGATATTTCAGGCCGAGCCGATCTGCAATTTCATGCCACAGGTCGATGCTGAAGCCTTGCAGCGTGCTGCCGCTGCCCATCACAAACGGTTCGAGCGGTTTGATCACCACCCTCAGCAAACGGTCGGACACGCCTTGCGATTCGAGTCCAACACCTGCCGGAATCAGCATGACGAGCAGCAGTAGAAGGAGCGTAAATCTTCGCAATATCGGCATCAAATCGTCAACAGCCTGTTGCTTATTGGCTCGGATCGAAGGTGTGCTAGATCCCTAAGGTATCACGCAGATAGCTGCGGCTGATGCCAACGGCCTCCAGCGGCGTGCGTCCGGCGTAGTCGTGTGTCCCCAGCGAATCCTGCTCGACGACGATCCAGCCCTCGTAGCCCAGTGCCTTGATGTCATCAATCACGCCGGCAATATCGACGCTGCCCGTGCCAATCGCCGGGAAGATGCCCTGCTTGACGGCAGTGTAAAAGTCCATGCCTTCGGTCTTGACACGCTGTGCGATGGTCTCATTCAGGTCTTTCAGGTGAAAATAGCGGATGCGTTTGCCGTATTTGGCAATCGCCGCGCGCGGGTCGCCGCCGCTGTAGGCGTGATGTCCGGTATCAAGGCAAATGCCAATCAGGTCGGGATCAGTCAGGGTCGCCAAAGTATCCATGTCCGCAGGGGTTTCGAGCCGACTGCCCGCTTCGAGATGGAAGACCGTATCCAGTCCCATCTCGTCGCGAAACTCACGAGCCACCGCTTCCATCAACTGTGCCGCTTTGCGCCAGTCCTCGGCGGTAGGATCGGGCGCGCCTGCCGGACGCATGGCGTCCGCCAGCACGATGTATGGGCAGTTGAGCGCTTTGAGCAGGCTGGCGGTGTCGCGCGCGATTTTGAGGTCGCCTTCCTGACGGCTTTCCTGAAACAGGCCAATTGGCACGAAGGCCGACGTTAGCGTCAGGCTGCGCTGTGCCAGTTCGTCGCGGAGCTGGGCAGCGTCGGTCGGGTAGAAGCCATACGGGCCAAGTTCCGTACCGTTAAAGTCGAGCGCGGCGATTTCGTCAAGCACCTGCTGCCAGGTCGGCCAGTGCGTGCTGTCGGTTTCTTCCATGATGCCCCAGCTTACGGGCGCGGTGGCGAAGTGAATGGTTGCCAAGATCAGTCTCTTTCGGGTACGTGTTTGCTCAACAGTCTCTAGTGGTGGATTTTACTCCCGCCACCTGAGCGGGACAAACACGATCAATTGCGCCGGAGATTATCTCTGGTGTGCGGAACTCGTTACAATGGTCGCATGTGCGTTCATTTGCAGCCAGGGACTTGTTTGTATGTTGACCAACGATACCTCGATTCGCCTCGACCTCTCCGATTACCAGCCCAGCGATGATCTCGCACAGGCAGCAACCATGCCGTCGCGCTGGTACACCGATCCGCAGATGCTGGAACTCGAAAAGCCAAAGATCTTCTGGAAAACCTGGCAGCCTGTCGGACGATTGGATCAGGTCATGCGCCCCGGCGATTATTTCACGGCAGATGTTACGGGGGAACGTATTGTCGTGACACGGGGACTTGATGATCAGTTGCGCGCCTTCTATAACGTCTGCACGCATCGCGCTGGGCCAGTTGCTAGCGGCAAAGGCAACCGCAAAAGCCTGCAATGCAAGTATCACGGCTGGACGTATGACCTCAACGGCAGGCTGCTCAACGCGCCAGAATTCGATGGGGTGCAGAACTGGCGCAAAGAAGATGTCTGCCTGACCGCTATCAAGGTCGAAGCCTGGGGGCCGTTCATCTTCGTCAACCTCGACCCGAAGGCCGTGCCGATGCAGGACATCTACGGCGACATCGACTCTGAAATCGCGCGCAAAGGCTTCAACATCGCCGCCATGCGTGCATTCGAGCGCCGCGATTACATCATCGACTGCAACTGGAAAGTCTATGTCGATAACTATCTGGAAGGCTACCACGTTCCGATTGCCCACCCTGGCCTCTACCGCGAACTCGACTACGAGCAGTACCGTGTCGATACCTTCCGCTACTATTCGTCGCAGTACGCGCCGATTCGCCCCGCCAAATCAGGCGATGTGCAGGGTCGTGATCGCCGTTACGTGCGCACTGAAGCAGAAGCCGAGGCGCTCTATTACTGGATTTTCCCCAATGTCATGCTCAATATTTACCCGGACAACATGAGCATCAACATCATTCTGCCGCTTTCCCACGACAAAACGCTGACGATCTTCGAGTGGTATTTCGAGGAACCGGGGACGGGCGAAGGCTGGGAAAGTATGCAGCAGACAATTGCCTTCAGCGACGAAATCCAGCAGGAAGATATCGAAATCTGTGTGGCAGTGCAGCAGGGTTTACGCTCACGCGCCTATGATACGGGGCGCTTCAGCGTCAAGCGCGAAAACGGCGTCCATCACTTTCAAAAGCTGGTGCATGAATTCCTGACCCAGCTCTGAAGCGGGAAGGCTTAGGCCAGCGCGTGAAATTGAGCGAGAATCGTCTCGAAATTCAGCGTATTCATGGCGAGATTGAGATGCGGCGCAGCAGGGTCAGCGACGTCGATGCCGACCGTAAACATGCCTGCGCTGCGGGCTGCTTCGATTCCAGCGACCCCATCTTCGACGACAATCACCTGCGCCGGGTTGATGCCGAGTGCTCCCGCTACCCACACGAAAATATCCGGCGCAGGTTTGGAGCGGCAGACCGTTGTGCCGTCGGCAATGGCATCGAACTGATCGAGTAGATGAACGACGCTTAACACTAGGCGCGCATTGATGCTCGACGAGGCGAGGCCGACTTTCAGACCCTGTGTCTTCGCGGATTGCATGAGATTCACAACCGGCGTGTTGAGGATTTCCGACGCAGCTTCGAGCAGCACCCGTTGATAAACACTGCCTTTTTGCGCCAGATACAGGCTGATCTCGGCTTCGCTCAACCCCGCTGCCAGCGACAGCAATATCTGACGCTGATGTACGCCGCGAAAGCGATCCATCGCTCGTTGATCAAACGGGACGCCGATTTCGTCGAAGACGCATTTCCAGGCGTGATAGTGTAAATCGACCGTGTTGACGACCACGCCATCCAGGTCGAAGATGAAGCCTTTAAGTTCATGTGAGTTCAAAATGACAGCACCAGATCATCATAGGCCGCAGTGACCTCACCGGAATACCCTTCCGCCAGAGTCGCGAGCATTTGCGGCAGTACGGCATCCTGTCGCGCCGAAAGGTGGGTGATATAGGTCACATGGGGTTGGCGTGCGCACAGGAGTAAGTTTAACTCAGCCGCGCCTGCATGTCCTGAAGTTCGTGCTGTCATTGCCAGACCCGACGCGCAGTCGTGAATCAGGCAGGTCGTTTCCGGCGTGACCTGTGCATACAGCGCTTCGTCGGCGACGGCATCCCCACTGTAGACGATTTGCCGCCCATCGTCGGATTGCAACGTCAGGCCAAGAGCGGGAATCCCGCCATGATTGACGCGAAAGGCGCGAACACACCAGCCGTCTAGGTCAATGTCAAGGTCTGCCAACGGCGCGGGTACCAATTCGTGATACTCAATCTGGAGTGCACCCATTGACTTAGACGGCGCGATGAAAATGTCGAGCAGGCGGCGCGCTACGTCAAGCGTTTCCGCCAGCCCGTGCAGGCGCAGTATCTTCACTTCACCGCTGAGATCATACGATGCGACGCTCGACAGCAGCGACGGCAGCGCGTAAATGTGATCGACGTGGGCGTGCGTCAGGATCACATCCTGCAACTGAGCAAAGCCGACACCTGCGCGAGGGATCGCCTGACCGGGATAGCCGCTGGCATCGACCAGCACAGAACGCTCGGCGAATTCCAGTAGCAGGCTCGAATTGTTCCGATCTTTGTTGGGTGAGGCGCTGCCCGTCCCCAAAAAGTGAATCTTCAGGCTATAGGTGTCCATATTTAGCGATGAACGCATCCATATCGTAGAAATCTTCAAAACGGGCTTCGAGTGTCGCCCGATCCCAGTCCCACCACGCGATGTCCAGCAGTTGCGTGATGATCTCGTCGGAAAAGCGCTTGCGGATCGGGCGCGCAGGCACGCCGACAACAATCTGATACGGCTCTACGTCTTTGGTCACGACCGCGCCCGAACCGATCACTGCGCCTGTACCCACACAAACCCCCGGCATAATCGTCGCGCTGTGACCGATCCAGACATCATTGCCGATCACGCAGCGGTGCGAACGTCGCCACTCGAAAAATTCAGTATCGTCGCTGTCCGCGAAGCCAAATTCCTTGCGCCGATAGGTCATGTGATGCTGCGTGACGCGCTGCATCGGATGGTTGCCGGGGTTGATGCGGACGTGCGAAGCAATCGAGCAGAACTTCCCAATTTCGGTATAAATCATGTCGTTATCGCCAGCCGTATAGCTGTAATCGCCAACGCTTGACTCGATGATCATCGTGCCGCGCCCGATTTCTGTCCATGCACCCAGATCGCTGTCTACGATCATGCAGTCATCGTGTATAGTGGGCGCTTCGCTTAAGGTTTTTCCGTGCCGCTCTCGCAGCGACTCTGGGTAAACGTCAAAGTGTTTCATACGATTCCTTGCGCAGCGGCGCATTGTTTGTGAGTTTCGCCATGTGGGCGTCCCAGTAGATCGGCGTGCCCTGCCGCAGCGTTGCTCGCACGCGATGGTGGACACCCGGCTCGACCAACACCAGATCGGCGCTCCGTCCAACTTCGAGGCGTCCCCGGTCGTCGAGGTGCATGGCGTCGGCGGGGTTCTGGCTGATTAGCTTAATGCTTTCGTGCAGCGGCAGAATTCCTTCGTCGGCGATTTGGAAGGCAGCGTGCAGCATCGCCGGAGGATAATAATCCGTCGCCAGAATATCGACCAACCCCGCTTTGATCGCGTCGAGTGCGCTCAGATTGTTGCCCGTCGATTGCCGTCGATAGGCATTCGGCGCGCCCATGATAATTGCCATACCGTGTCGATGGGCTTCGCGGGCGGCCTCCAGATTGATCGGGAATTCGCTGATCGTCACACCCAGTTTAGCCTGATCCATCACTTTCTGGATCGTGTCATCGTCGTGCGAAGCCAGCGGAATGCGGTACTCCCGCGCAAGCCGCGCGACGTCGCGCACGATGTCCCAGTCACGGGTTCTTTGGGCCTGTTCGTTGATGCTTTTTTTGATCTGCTCGACCAGTCGTCCTTGCAGTCCCGGCTCGAATACGTCCAGATCGACGCCGATCCACGTTTGCACGAAGTTGATGTAGCGGTCAACGTCTCCGTACTGCCCCTGACCGGGCGTGTGATCCATGATCGAGACCAGATCGACTTTCTTGGCTTGCAGCATTTCGGACAAAACAGGTGCAGTCAGCGGATTGGTGACTTCAAAGCGGGCGTGGACTTTGAAATCGACCAGCAGATCGTCGCGTTTGTCGTTGATCACGTGGATCAGTGCAGTGGCGTTCTCCTGCGAACGAATGTCATCCTTTTTCCAGGCGAACGAGATCGCGGCATAGGCGGTCGTGATACCGGACGCCGCCAGCCGCTTGTCGAGTTCGAGCAGACCGAGTTCATTCGGGAAGCGTGCGCCGGGGCGCGGTTCAATGTCACGTTCGAGCATGTCGCCGTGCAGATCGATGATGCCGGGGATGGCAATCAGGCCGCGCAGACTGGAGATGCTGCCGGGAGCGCTGCCTTCGATGATTTCGGTGATCAGGCCGTCTTCAATGCAGATCGATCCCTGTTCCAGCACGCGGTCGGGCAGAACGATGTGCAGGTCACTCAGCCACATTGGAATAATCTCCGTTCAGACTTAACTGCGAAACGCTCAGGCGAATTTCATCATCAATTAAATGAGCGACATCTTCGGGGTGGTGAAACACGCCAATCATCGCGACACCGGCTGACTTCAATTCCGCCAACCGTCGTGCCAGCGATTCGCGGGTGTTGGCGTCAAGCGAGGCGGTCGGTTCGTCGAGCAGGAGCAGGCGGCGCGGACGAATGAGGGCGCGGGCGAGGTTGACTTTCTGCTGCTCTCCGCCGGAAAACGTCGCCGGGTACGC
This sequence comes from Anaerolineae bacterium, assembly GCA_034432495.1. GTDB lineage: Bacteria > Chloroflexota > Anaerolineae > Aggregatilineales > Phototrophicaceae > Flexifilum. Next base: position 27,609 of record DAOUCB010000076.1, read on the forward strand.
CTGCCAAAGTTCCGGCTTGAGGCCGAATTCGGTCAGCATGGCTTCCGCCTGTGCTATAGCGCTTTTGCTGCCTGTGTCAGCGACAGTTTCCGCCACCAGTTCCAGCGCGCTGACGCGCGGGCGCGGGCGCAGAAACTGGGTCACAAAGCCGATTTCTTCCCGTCGCAGCACCACCATGTCTACATCCGCCGCACGAGCAAGATCGACCGTGCCGTAGCGGGAATGGTAGAGCGCGTGACCGGAAGTGGGGCGGTAGCTGCGGTAGAGGCAGCGCAGCAGTGTCGATTTGCCGATGCCGTTTGGCCCAGTGACGAGCAGGAATTCACCTTCACTCAAGCGGAAATCCAGCGCATCAAAGACCGGAATTTCCCGGTTGAGATGGTGAATGTGGAAGCTTTTGGTGTAGCCGCTGACTTCAAGAATGGGCATTATCGTCCCTTCAAAAACGTGTTTTGCTGTGTGTAGGGGCGACCTGCCAGGTCGCCCCTACGATGATGCAAACTTGCTGCTAGAGCTTCGCGTAGACCAACTGCTGCGTATACACCGCCTGTGGGTCTTCGAGAATCTGGTCGGTCAGGCCGGTTTCGATGACGCGCCCGTGCTGCATGACGATGACGCGATCAGCCAGCGTGCGGATGACGCCGAGATCGTGCGAAACAAGGATGGTCGTGATGTTGGTTTCACGCTGCAAATGCTTGAGCGTATCCAGAACGGTTGCTTGAATCGACACATCGAGACCTGTTGTTGGTTCGTCCAGCAAAAGCAGCGCAGGCTTGAGGGCAATCGCTTTCGCCAGTTGAACGCGCTGCTGCATTCCACCGGAAAGTACGGCTGGCGGGTCGTCCATGCGATCCGCCGGAAATTCGGAAGCCGCCAGCGATTCACGGGCGGCGGCGCGCAGGGTGGCGTAATTACGCTCTCCGGTGATCAACAGGCGCTCAGCGACGTTGCCGCTGCTGGTGTAGTTCATGCGCAGGCCGAGGTGTGGGTGCTGGTAGACGACACCGATGTGCAAGGTGCGAATCTCGCGTTTCTGGAAGCGATCCAGCGCGAACAGGTTCTCGTGGCGCACCTGCGGGATATTCAGGCGATAAGTTCCGGCGTCGGCGGCATCCTGCAAATTGAGCATCCGCAGCACGGTCGATTTGCCGGAGCCGGATTCACCGACGATGCCGAGAACTTCGCCGGGATAGACTTCCAGATCGACCTGATCGACGGCGCGAATGCGTCCATAGTGCCTGACCAGCCCCTCGACTTTGACGAGCGGCTGCTGGCGCACAAGGCGCGGCGGATCAAGTGAGATCGACACGGGGTTGGCGGAGCTAGCTCCGCTTGAGGTAGCCATCATGGTAAAAGTTCCCTTGATCGTCGTAATAGGTCGCGCCGGGTTTCTCGTGATCAACCAGCTTGTCGGCGTAGCCCGTGTCGGAAAGCTCGAACTGTGACGAGCCGTCAGCCTGCGGCAGTTCGTTCATGAATTTGTTCTGCGCTCCGGTGCGAATGCAGATTCGCCCGTCCTGGTCTTCCACCTGAAACGGCACATCATCGAATTCGAGCGGGTAAACGTTGGTGTAAGGCGGGACGGCATAGAGCCGTTTTTCGCGACCCGCCGAGAGCAGCGTCAAATGCTGCGCCTGATGCAGCGATGGGTTATCCCAGCGCGGGATTGGGCTGGGACTCATGACGTAGCGCCCGTTGACCAGCACCGGGTAGCTCGCGCCCTGAACGTATTGCTTATAGCGCACCAACTGTTCGTAGAGTGTCAGCCACATCTGCCCGTAATCGCTGTCGGCGTGCATCTCGCGGGTTTTCGCCATGTTGGCTTCGACCAAGCGGAGCGGTTCAGGGTCGGGCACTTGCAGAATGAGCGCCTGTCGTTCGCGCAGCCGTTCTTCAGGGATGCGATGGCGGCTCTGGATCAGGGTCGCTTTGCGCGTGTCGGTGGTCGTGTCTGCGCCGGACATGCGTGTGACGAAGCGGCGCAGATTGGCGGCGTTCACGCTGTCGTCCGCACCCTGATCAATCACCTTGACGACGCTCTCTGGCCCGACGAGGCTGAGTGTCACCTGCAAACCACCTGTCCCCCAACCCCGCGCAATCGGCAGTTCGCGGCTGGCGTAGGGAACCTGACAACCAGGGACAGCAATCGCCTTGAGGATGCGGCGACGCAGTTCACGCTTGGCAAAGGCGTCGAGATAGCCGTAGCTGTAGCCGCTTTGCTCGGATGTTAAATCTTTTAGGCTCATGACGATTCCTCGGCTTCGGCTTCGGTTGCAGTGGATTTTGCGCCGCCATAGAGCGCCTGCACCGCGCGCACGGCGTCCATGCTGCTGGCAAAGGTGACATAATGCGGCAGCTTGAAGTGGATGCAGAAGCCGGATGATTCGACGGGTTCAGTGTGGTACAAAACGAAATCTTCGCTTAAAGCCGGGTGTGAATTGGCATTATTCATTTCCATATCAAGGGTGGAAGCAGCAATTAATTTGACTTCGTTCCAGCCGAGCGTCGCGGCAAAGCCAATCTGGAAGCCGCTGGCATCTTTCGAGACGACTTCGGCTTGGCTGACGCGCACGCGTCCGGCGCTGAATTCGGCTCCGGTAACAGGATGCTTGACCATAACTTCGGCGTGGGCAAGGCGCAGTTCATTGACGGTAGGGTGAATTAGCCCATAGCCACGCATACTCGAATAGCCGAGCGCAAGCACACCGCCCGTATCAGCGCGAGCCAGTGCCTGCAACCGATGGGCGCGTGGAGCCGGAACCATGATCGGGTCGCGGGTGACATCCGGGATGTCTGCCGCGTCAATTGGCCTGGATTCAGGCAGCGGATTGAGCAGTCCATTCTGACGCTGCCAGTCCGCCAGCAGCGGATAGGTCGGCTCGGCTGGCGTTTCGGGAAGTTCTTCGCTTTCGGCTTCGGGAATTTCCGTAGCTCCGTCGAGAATATCGAGGCGCAGAATACGGTGGCTGTAGTCGAGGGTTGGTCCCAAGACCTGCCCGCCGGGGATGTCTTTGAAGGCCGCTGAGATCCGGCGCACCGTCAGCATCGAATCGGGGCTGATTGGTTTGGCGTAGGCGAGGCGTGGTTGGGTCGAGCGATAGGCGCGCAGGACGAGTACCGCCTCGTACAAATCACCGCCTGTTTGCGCAATCGCCAGCGCCGCGAGTTCAGGCGCATAGAGCGAGGCTTCACCCATGACGCGATCCAGCAGATAGGGCATGGTCTTCTGGATTTGCTGAACCAGTTCGCGCGTGACTGTGCCGTTCAACTGATGATAGAGCAGTTCGGCCTGCTGGATAGCGGCCTCGCCGCCTTTGGTCGCAATATACATACCTAGACCTTTTCCAGCTTGGCACTGCGTGGAAGCCCAACGACCTGAGCGGCGCTACGCTCGCCGCCGCTGACAAAGAAGACATCCCAGCCGAGTGGAAAGCGGACGAGTTGAGCGCGCAAGTCCCAGAAGGCGTCGGGAATCAGATCCAGCTTGATATCAGTGTGATAAGCGATGCCGGGGCCACTGAGACGAAAGGTCTGTCCACTACCAAGTTCGCAGCCGATGATGATGGTCGCGGAGCGATCCGGGTTGAGCATTGTTCCGGCGCTGGCTTGCGCGAGCGTCGCGAGGTGACGATGCGTGAGTTCGGGGTAGAAATGATACTGCGCGCGTTCCGGCGGGAGCGAACGCGCACTGAGGCGCGCAAACTCGCTCGCTAGCTCGAAATCGGGCGTGTAGTAACTGGTTTCGAGGTCGAGCAGGGTTTCGCCGATGGCGGACAGCGCAGCATACCCGGCAACGGGCAGACTGTAGGCGCGACCGGGATGGCTGATCGACCACATGAGCGCCAGAAAGGTTTCCCGTGTGCGCGCTTCTTCGGCGGTGTAGAACGGCGTCTGCATCAGAAGGTCTCCATTTCTATGCGGGTGGCCTGTACCTGACGGAGCAGGTGTTCGTCGGCCTGACGTTGAATTTCAGCCTGTTCCGCGATAAACGGATGGATTTCAGCGACGCCGATGCCGTCAGTGAGGGCGGCATCGAGGAGCGCTATCGCCATTGCTTGTTCCAGATCGCGCCCGATCACCATGCCGTAGCCTTCGACGCCGCTGCCAATACGGACATGGGCTTCGGTAGTGAGAATTTCGCCGAGGTGAAAGGTTGTGCCTTCGGCACTGTCGGAGGCGGGGAGCATGACCAGTCCGGTGCGATTCTGGAGGACAAGAATGTCGCCCAGCCGCGGGATGATGGCTTCGGCAAGCTCTTTGACGGGCGCGGCTGGTGCGTGCGTGAGGATGGTGAGAGAGCGGGATTGCGTAAACGTTGGCATTTCGAGTCCATTGCTCAAGGGGTAACTAAATCAAAACACAAGGGACGCCCCCAAGTTGCGTCCCTTGTGTCAGACGTTCTATATCAATCAGCCCGGCAGCGCAAGATCCAGGCCAAGTTTGGTGGCGACGTCACGCAGGCCGTCGTAGTACGCATCGACGGACTTGAGGCTGGTATCGACCTTCGTCACGTCGATGTAATAGCGCTGGAGCGCGTCAACGACATCCGGGTGATTCACCAGGTCGAGCAGGGCGGCCTTGACAGCATCCTTGAACGACTGGGGCAGATTTTTGTTGACGGCAAAGGGCGTCTGCGGAATGATGTGCGACTGGTGAATGACCGCCAGACTTCCATCCGGGCAGGCATCGTAAATGCTGTCGATTTGTTCCTGAGTCATCGGGTGGTGGAAGATTTCTGTGCCGACTTCTTCATCGCCCTTGACGCCACAGACCGGCGTGCCCGCCTGAGCCTGGCTGAGCAGATTGTCGTCGAAGGTCGCGCCAGCATCGGTTTTGCCGCCCGCGACAGCGAGCACTGAGGCCGGATGGCTGCCCGCGAAAATTACCTGACCGAAGAAGCTGTCTAGCTGATCCTTGCTGGTGAAGCCTTCGGCGTTCATGATTTCGGTGGCAGGGATTTCGTAGCCGCTGGTGGACGCTGGGTCGGTGAAGGAGAAGGTCTTGCCCTTCAGGTCGTCGATGGTCTTGATGCCCGAACCCTTGCGCGTGAAGATCATGCTGTAGTAGCCAGGGAGGATGTCAGTTTCAATCGAGTCGCTCTTGCCGAAGTTGCTGACGACGAGCGCCTCAGCGTTGGCCTGGTTCGCAGCGATGAGATAGGAGAATGGGCCAACTTCGAAGGCGTCGGCGCGACCTGCGCGCATCGCTTCGATGACGGCGTTATAGCTGGTGCCAGTGATGATGACGGTGCGAACACCCAGCGTATCGGTCAGGTAATCGGCGAGCGGCTGATTCGAGGCGAGCGCTGTCTGGATATTGTCACCGGGGTAGACGCCGATGATGAAAGTCTCCGGCCAACCGGTGTGATCCATCATGGCTTCAGGGGTGGCATCCTGCGCTGAAACCAGGCTGATGCCAAGCAGAGACAGGCAGGCGAGTAAAGCAAGCGTGAGCAACAACTTTTTCATGTGCGATTTATCTCCTCAAAAGACTGAACAGGGATAGCCGAATAACTGCATAACTGCGCCGCGCTAAATCACGCGCTTACGCAGAGAACTACTGAAACGGTCAACGATGGTGACGGCAATCACCAGCACAATCACCGTGCCGAACACCTTCGGATAGGCGCTGAAGCCCATATAGGCAAAGAGCAGATAACCGATACCGCCTGCGCCCACATAGCCGAGAATGGTGGCGGTGCGGACGTTATGCTCCAGATAGACCAGGGAATAGGAAATGAGCAACGGCAGTGCCTGCGGGACGACGGCGTAGATAAAGGTTTGGATACCGCCTGCGCCGCTGGCACGCAGGGCCATGACCTGCTGGGGATCGATTTGCTCGATGGCTTCGGCATAGACACGGCTGAGCGAACCGACCGAGCCAAATGCCAGCGCCAGCACGCCTGGGAACGGCCCTAGACCTACGGCAGCGACGAACAGCAGCGCGACCACCAGTTCGGGTATAGAGCGCAAGAAGTTCAAGAGGAAGCGCACTGCCTGGTAAATGATGGGATGGGGAGAGGTGTTGCGCGCAGCCAGTAGGCTAATCGGCAGCGACATGAGTACCGCGCCAAGCGTGCCAATGATTGCCATCTGGATGGTGACGACAACCGCGCTGACGACGACAGGCCAGCCCAGTTCGAGGGACTGACCGAACAAATCGACGGTGAATTTGGTGCCGCTTGCCAGTTCAAACTGCGGCGGAACCATGAGCTTCAACAGCCCGACCATGCCGTTCACAGCATCCATGACGCCGCTGACGCGGTTGATTTCGCTGGGACGCGAAGCTTGCCAACTCCATGCCAGAATCAGGAGGATAGCCAGAATGAGCAGGATTCCGCGCGGGGTGATGCTTGGAAAAGGCCGCAGAAGTTTTTCGCGCAGGGCTTCCGGAGATACAGGCTGTGTGGATAACGGTTGATCGTGGACAGCCATGATTTAGACTCCCGCTGCGGCTTCGTTGGGCAAAGCCGACTGCCAGTTCAAAGCGGTGGACGGCTGTTCTGCGAGTGAAGCCTGCGCTTTATCGAAACGATAAATGCGGTCGAGCGCTTCCTGAGTGAGCGCTTCGGGCAGGTCGTCAAATACGACGACTCCCTGGGCGATACCAATCAGCCGGTCGCAGAACAGCTTCGCCAGATCGACATGATGGATGTTAATCAGTGTTGGGACGCCTTCTTCGCGGGCGATTTTGGCCAGGTAGCCCATCACCTGCTGCGCGAGTTCGGGGTCAAGGCTGGCGACAGGCTCGTCAGCGAGCAGAATCTTGGGCTGCTGGCTCATGGCACGGGCAATTGAGACGCGCTGTTTTTCACCGCCGGAAAGTTGGTCGGCGCGGTTGCGGGCGCGCGCCAGCATATTGACTCGTTCAAGATTGCGGATGGCAATGGCGCGATCTTCGCGGCTGAAGTAGCCCAGCCAACTGGCAACCGCGCTGCTGTAGCCCAATCGTCCGGTCAGAACATTGGTCATGACGGGCAGACGTTCGATGAGGTTGTATTCCTGCCAGATAAAGCCCACTTTACGGCGCAGGCTGCGAAGCTGGTTTTCCGACAGGGTGGTTACTTCTTCGCCGTCGAGTGTGATTTTGCCGGAGCTGGCTTTTTGCAGCCCATTAATGCAGCGCAGTAAGGTCGATTTGCCCGCACCGGAGCGCCCAATGATGGCGACGACTTCACGGGCTTCGATGTGTAAGCTGACTGACTTGAGCGCTTGCGTTCCATTGGGATAAACGACCTGTAAATCTTCAATTTCCAGCATCGGCATCACGCGTATCCTGAGATTCGCTAGCAATAATCTAACAAGGCAACCATCTATCCGTATGAATCTAGTGAGCACGTGTTAAGACACAGTTAGATTGATGTAAAGGTGTGAGCGCGTTATTACATGAGGCGATTTAAACTAAGGGGCGCCGATTGCGATAGGCTGAAAATCAAAAACACGGACCCAGTCATCAAAGCCAGGGTCCGTGTTGGATTACGGGGAGAAATTTTTACCAGCCGCGTGTGGCGATCCTGTCGCCTTCGGGCATATGGGCGGCGCTGATGCCGACCATTGCTTCACCGAGTCCCCGGCTGACCTTCGCCAGCACTTCCGGGTCGTTGAAGTGGGTGACCGCCTCGACAATCGCTTTGGCGCGCTTGGTGGGGTCGCCGCTCTTGAAAATACCAGAGCCAACGAAAACGCCATCGACCCCCAACTGCATCATGAGCGCTGCATCTGCCGGGGTCGCGACGCCGCCCGCCGCGAAATTGACGACCGGCAGGCGACCAAGCTTGGCAGTCTCGACGACCAGTTCATACGGCGCTTGAATATTTTTGGCATAGGTGAAAAGTTCGTTCTCGTCCATTGACGTTAGCTTGCGGATTTCACTGTGGACGGCGCGGGCGTGGCGCACAGCCTCGACCACATCACCCGTTCCGGCTTCACCTTTGGTGCGGATCATGGCAGCGCCTTCATTGATACGGCGCAGGGCTTCACCGAGGTTGCGGCAGCCGCAGACGAAGGGTACTTTGAAATTGTGCTTGTTGATGTGGTTTTCTTCGTCGGCGGGGGTGAGGACTTCGCTCTCGTCGATATAGTCGATGCCAATCGATTCGAGAATCTGCGCCTCGACGAAATGACCGATGCGCACTTTCGCCATCACCGGAATCGTGACAGCGTTGATGATGCCGTCGATCAGATCAGGGTCGCTCATACGGGCGACGCCGCCGTCTGCGCGAATGTCTGCCGGGATGCGTTCCAGCGCCATGACCGAGACCGCGCCTGCGTCCTCGGCGATTTTGGCCTGTTCGGGCGTGACCACGTCCATGATCACGCCGCCCTTGAGCATTTGCGCCAACCCGCGTTTGAGGGCGACTGTTCCGGTTTCGCCGTTGCCGTTATGTCCGTTATTGTTCATTGATAATCTCCTGATGTGCCATCATTCTATCATGGTCTCAGCGTAACGTTGCAGCACGCTGCTCAATAGCGCCAACTGAGTCCAATGGAGCCAGACAGCGACGTTTTGATATGCCTGCCTCCGATGCGTTAGAATAAATCGCAGTTACGAATATCAACAGAAGGTACGGATTTTATGGCTCAAATGCCAATTCTGGTGGTGCTAGCAGGTGGATCATCCTCGCGCATGTGGCCGCTGCGCGAAAAGCTGCTGCTGCGTTTTGGAACCGAGCCGCTTCTGAGCAGTCAACTGCGCCGCTTTCAATCGCTTGGCATTCAGGAAGCCATCGTTATTGCCAACCCCGGCAATGCTGAGGATGTCAGGGCGCTGGCGGCGGAGATCTCGGCGATGTCGATTCGCGTGGTCTTGCAGCCGGAAGCCAAAGGCATGGGTGATGCGCTGCTGCAAGCGGCCCCTGCGCTGCCAAGCCGACCCGGTACGGCGATGTTTGTCGTGCAGCTTCATGATGTGGTCGATGACCAACTATACGAGGACATGCTCAACGCCTATCATGCTGACCCGACGGCGACCTATATCGCCGGATACGAGCGAGACGACTATTTCCCCGGCGGTTATTTGATCGTCACGCCGGAAGGTCGAATCGCCGGGATTATCGAGAAGCCGGGGGCGGATCATCGTCCGAGCAACCTGGTCAACATCGTCGCGCACATTCACAGCAATGCTGACGAATTCCTGGATGCGATTCGCGCAGAATATGCGAAGGACATCGTCAGTGACGATCACTATGAGCGGGCGATGGATAAGCTTATGAAAAGCCGCGTCTATCGCGTCGTGCCTTATCACGGCCCCTGGAAGGCGCTCAAATATCCCTGGCATGTGCTCGACGTGATGGAGTATTTTCTCTCGCGTATTCAGGGACAGGTCGTCGCCGAAAGCGCGAGTATCGCCCCCACCGCGACCCTGATCGGCAATGTCTATATCGGTGAAGGCGTGCGCATTTTCCCCGGCGCGGCGGTGGTTGGCCCGGCGTACATCGGCGCACACACAATCATTGGCAATAACGCACTGGTGCGCCAGTCGATGATCCTGAATCACTGCAATGTCGGCTTCACCACCGAGGTGGCGCGCAGCTACGTCAGCGACAACTGTGATATGCACGCCTGTCGGGTGCTGGACTCGGTGTTTGCGCCGCACGTCAATTTTTCGGCGGGCTGCACGACGGCGAATCTGCGCATTGATCATGGGACTGTACCTAGCAGCGTCAAAGGCCAGAAAATTGACAGTGGACGCGACAAATTCGGCGCGATTGTCGGACAGGAAGCCTTTCTTTCAGTGGATGTGATGACGATGCCGGGTGTCAAAATCGGCGCAGGGGCGCAGGTAGGGCCAGGGACGCATGTTCACGATGATGTTGGCGAGAGAACACGGATTTACGTCAAGCAGGAAATCGTAGTCGTCGAAAAAAAGGACTGAGGTTCGAGGACTGAGGACTGAGCAAAAACTTTCGACTTTTAACTTTTAATTGAATTCTCCTCAGTTGTCATCTTTTAGTCATGAGTTCTGAAAAAAGGGGGGATATGGCAGAAATCAGTGCATCGCTGTTTAAAAAGTACGATATTCGCGGGGCTGCTGAAGGCGCAGATGCGCCTTTGACGACCGAGGCTGCCCGTCTGATTGGTAAGGCGTTCGGGACGTATCTTGATCGCGTCGAGGGGTTGCAAACGGTGATCGTTGGGCGGGATAACCGTCGTTCATCTCCGGCATTAACTCAGGCTGTGATCGCGGGTTTGCAGTCGAGCGGCTGTTCTGTGATCGACATTCGGCTGGCTTCGACGCCCTTCGTCTACTGGCACGCGGTACGCGAAGGGCATGTCGGTGGGCTGATGGTGACCGGCAGCCATCTCGCGCCTGAGCAGAACGGCTTCAAGCTGTGCGTCGGCGCGCGCAACATTTTCGGCGATGGCATACAGGCGCTGCGCCAGTTGATTGAGACGGAGGATTTCAACGGCGGCTACGAGACGATTCGCGTCAAGGAACAGCCGCTGGTCGATTACATCGTCGATGTGGTGCCGCGTCTGCGCATGGCGCGTTCGCTGCATGTGGTGGTCGATGGCGGCAACGGGACAGGCGGGGCATTCGGCCCACGCCTGCTGAAAGCGTGGGGGCATCGCGTGAGCGAGCTGTTCTGCGAACTGGACGGCAGCTACCCCAATCACCAGCCAGACCCGCAGGATGAACACAACATGCAGGCGCTGGCGCAGAAAGTGCGTGCATTGGGGGCGGATGTAGGCATCGCTTTCGATGGCGATGCTGATCGCATGGGGGTGGTCGATGAGCAGGGGACAATCATCACGGCGGATCGCGTCCTGACGCTGCTGGCGCTCGATATGCTGCGGCGACATCCTGGCGCAAAAGTGGTCGCCGATGTCTTGAGTAGCCAGGTCTTGTTTGACGAAATTGGCAAAGCGGGCGGCTATCCGATGATGTGGTCGAGCGGGCATTCTCTGGTCAAGGCGAAGATGGCGGAAGTCGGTGCGCTGATTGGCGGCGAGATGAGCGGGCATATCTTCCTTGCCGAAGATTACTATGGCTTCGACGATGCCTATTTCGCGGCAGGACGACTGCTGCAAGTGGTCGCCTCGGCGCAGATGCCACTTTCGGCGCTGAATACCAAAATCCCGATGCTCTACAGTACGCCGGAATATCGACCCTATTGCCCCGATGCACTCAAAGAAACGGTGATCACGGCGGTCAGGGAAGCGCTTGAAGGCGAAGGCGAAGTCATGAGCATCGATGGGGTGAGGGTGCGCTTCGAACATGGCTGGGGGCTGCTGCGCGCCAGCAATACCGAGCCAGTTCTGAGCTTGCGCTTCGAGGGCGAAACAGACGCCGACGCTCTCAACTATCGTGATTTGTTCTTCGAGCAGATACGCCGCTTCCCGGAAGTGGCGCTGCCGCAGTAAAAATGCCCGATGCATGAGAGCGTCGGGCATGAGAGTTCATTCGGCTGCGAGGTTATTTCTTCTCTTTCTTCTCACGCTTTTGCTTGTTGACCGTTGCGTAGGCGATGCGTTCGGCGTCTTCGCTGGAATGTCCGCGCTCCTCTTCGCTTTCCTTGATGTGCTCGGCCTGACGGTCTTCCTTGTTGCTGAAACGGTTTCCAGAATTTTTATTATCCGGCATGGCTCCTGCTCCACTCCAACATTCATTGCGCCGACCTTAACTCTAAATATTAATAATAACATTAAAACCTCACGAATGGGTGCTTAAACGACATAAAACTCTGGTTCGATTGGCGTGCAGTCCTGCGAAGCGGTTAAATAAGAGTACCGACGAGCACTTTTAAGCGCCTCCTCTCAATTCGCGCAAGCGGAGCGGAAGGAACAGCGCGTAAGACGCGTCAGAAGAACACGGAATGTTTACCAGAACGTATAAGGAAGACCCCTCATGGAGATGGAACCAAAACTCACGAAATCTCTGCGCATTCTCGTAATTGTCGCGCATCCCGACGACATCGAATTTGGCATGGCTGGCACGGTTGCGTTCTGGACGGATGCGGGCGCACAGGTGACGTATTGCATGATCACCGATGGTGCAGCAGGCAGCAACGACAAGGATGTCGATTACAAGGCGCTGGCGGCACGACGCAAAGAGGAACAACTCGCGGCGGCAAAGGTCGTCGGCGTGACAGACGTGCGCTTTCTCGATTATGCCGACGGCGTGCTTGAGCCAACGTTGGAACTCCGCCGCGACCTGACCCGTCTGATTCGACAGGTTCGCCCGGATCGCGTTGTCCTGATGGATCCAACGATGACGTTTGCCAGCAGCGAAGATGGCAGCAATGCTTATATCAATCATCCTGACCACCGCGCCGGAGCAGAAGCGGCGCTGTATGCGGTGTTCCCCAGCGCTGAATCGCGCCCGATTTTTCGCGAACTGCTCGATGAGGGACTCGAACCGCACCATGTAAACGAACTGTATTTGCAGTTCAGCGATAAGCCGAACGTCGCCGTTGATATTACGGACTTTCACAATAAAAAGATCGAGGCGCTGCTGCACCACCGTTCACAGATTGGCGAAGAAGCGGCAGAATTCGTCAGTAAGTTCGATGCGGAAGCGGGCAAGCAGGTCGGCGTCGAGTTCGCGGAAACGTTCCGCGTGATGCGCTTTTTCAACGAGCAGGATGGGAATAAAGACACCCCGGCGGAGTAGCGGATGGCTGACGCGCATATACTGCCGGATGTGCTGGCGGACAGGTTGAAAGTTGTCTTTTGCGGCACGGCGGCAGGTGCGCGCTCAGCACAGGTGGGGGCGTACTACGCGGGGCGAGGCAACAAATTCTGGAAAACGCTGTTTCAGATTGGCTTGACGCCGAGGCTGCTTGAGCCAGGAGAGTTTCGGCTGCTCCCGCAGTATGGCATCGGCCTGACCGACGTTGCCAAGACCTATTCCGGCGCGGACAAAGGACTGAAGCAGGCGCATTTTGATGCCGAAAGTCTGCGTTTGAAGATCGAAAAATTTGCGCCAACCGTTTTCGCCTTCAATGGCAAGAAGGCGGCGCACTCCTTCTACGCGACCGCTGTTCCCTACGGCAAGCAAAGCGAAAAACTCGCCGTGTTCACGACCGTATTCGTGCTGCCATCCACCTCCGGAGCGGCAAGCGGCTTCTGGGATATTCATTACTGGCAGGCACTGGCAGACTTTCTGAAGGAACGCTGACATCATGCCAGAGATTCTGATCTTCGCCGCCATTATCAGCGGGATCGGCGGGTGGATAGCGTATCAACTGGCGCTGATGCGGGTGGCGGGTGCCGTTTATCAGCGCCTCAAGACCGAAGGCGCGCTGCTGGTGCTGGGGAGCTATGCGGCGGATTGCAGCATCCAGACAGTGGGTGGGACGGATCAGGGCTGGCGGCACGCGGTTGTGGCGCTGACGGCGGACGGGTTGGAGATTTATCCCCGTAAGCGCGGGATGGACGAGACGCACAGCTTTGCGCATAGCGCGCTGCACTGGTTTGGTCGTCCACAAAAATATCACAATGGACGCAACGAAATCTGGCTGCATTACCAGACGGAAGACCAGTGGCACCTGATCAAGCTGAAGATGTCGCGCGGTGCAATGGCGGAGTGGGTGAGGATGTTTAAGGAATTCGCCACGCTGGAACTGATCACCGCTTACCGCCGCCACCGCCCGTATGTGCATTATGGGCCGATGCGGGTGCAGCCTGCTGAAGAAGATATTTACGGCGCATGGACGCTGCAAGACCCAGTTGCGCTGTATGTCATGCCGATGCAAATGGTCATCCTGCGCGAGACACAGGTGCTCAGGACAATCGCGCTGACACAGGTGACGCAGGTGGCGGCGATGCGCCGGATTGACAAGCCGAAGGCCGATGGGCTGGTGCGCTTCAGCGCGGGCGAAGAACAATTGGCTTTCGCCTGTAAGGAACATCAGGCATTAGGGCAGGCCGTCGCTGAAGCGGCGAAAAGCAGCCTTGAACAGCCGCTGCTGCAAAAGCAGAAGGGCAAAAAAGACGATAATGACGAGGACGGCGAGTAGGAGTTTGTCCGATGCCGACTTACGACTGGAAAACGTGGCTGGAACGCTGGAATCGCGAACTGTTTGACCACCTCGACATGGAAGAATTCTTCGAATATATGCAGCCGCAGCAGGACATCCCAACGGAGGTGATCACCGCACGCTGGTTCGGCTATCCCGGCGCAGCGGAAGCCGAAATCGAGGCGCTTGAAACCCGGCTCGGCGGCGTGCGACTGCCGCCGTCCTATCGACAGTTCTTGCAGGTCTCGAATGGCTTTCGCCAGCCTTCAGAGTTGGTGCATCGCATCTTTGACACCAGCGAGGTTGAGTGGTTTCGCGTGAATCATCAGGAACAGATTGACATCATGCTTGATCCGCACCTACCCTGGAGGGACAGGCCGCGAGTATTCACTCCTGACGATTATGAACTCTATATGCCTGATGCGCTCGTAATCAGCGCAACGGAGATCGCGGGATCGGCGACATATCTGCTGAATCCGCGTGTGGTGAATGAAGATGGCGAATGGGAAGCCTTCTATTACGCAAACTGGGTTCCCGGCGCTGACCGTTATCCATCCTTTTGGGATCTGATGCAGCGCGAGTACGACTATTTCCAATATTTTCTTCAAGCGGAAGAAGCTGAAGCAGAGGCAGACGAGGAGAACGAAGAGGACAGCCGATAAAATTTCACTTCGTCGTCGAGACCGCGCAGGATCGCTTTGTCTTCGCGCACCTTGATTTCGATGGCCTGAATGACGTCTGCTGCGCCGGGAGCGCTGTAGACGGGTTCAGTGATGACAATTTCGCCTGCTCCTGCCACGTTTTCGACACGCGCGGCGATGTTGACCGTCTGGCCGAAATAATCGAGCCGATCATTTGATTCGACGGCGATACACGGCCCACTGTGGACGCCGATGCGCAAAATCAATGGTTCATCCCCATCCCCGACATTGGGAATTTCGCGGCTGATGACAATCGCGGCTTCAAGCGCTGCCAGCGGTTCGGCAAAGCTCGCCATGACAGCATCGCCCATCGTTTTGACAATTGCGCCGCCAAATTCAGCGATGATGTCACGCAGCAGGGCAAAATGCTCGCGCACGATCTGGTAGGCACGAATATCGCCGACCCGATTGTAGAGCGAGGTCGAGCCTTTGAGATCGCTGAACAGGAAAGCCACACTCTTGAAGGCGACACCGAGATCGGATGGTATGCTTTCGGCGCGGAACAATTCGCGGAAGACCTGCGAGGTGGCAACCTGCTTCCCGGTCAGGAACTTGGGCGGCGTTGAGAAAAATTTCATGATGCGCTCGGCATCTTCGGGTTTTACGTCTGGCTGGAACGTTTTGGGGTCGAGGATGACGCCAATGGTAATCGCGCTGCCGGTGCGATTGTGGAACTGAAGCGACACATTACCGGGAGCAAGGGCGACATTATCGGGGACGAATCGCCCGTCGAAAATATCGAATTCGCAGCGAATGTGTCGTTCACCCTCGACGGCATAGAGGTTGCCGACGGCGTGCTGGCGCGGCGTGAGCACGAGATAACGCGCGCCCGGCTTCAAATCCATCAGGTCAAGATGGGTGTGCTGCTCGTTCTGGAGCAGGCACGAGGCCATCATCAGCACCTGTAACTGCTCACGAATGAACGGATCGACAAAGCGGCTGGGCGAGTAGAAAATGCTGATCCAGTCACGCTGCAAATCGACCGTGTTGAGGTCGTGGAAGCGAATGTGGCGCACCGACGGCGCGACCATGAAGGCGACTTCGACATTATCGTCAATCACAACTTCGAAATCGATGCTGCAAATATCACAGTGGGACTGGGTTTTAATTGCGCGCAGGCCGCCGGGCGAGGTGACGAAGGCGTAGCAGTTGGGGCAGAGTACGCCCCAGTTGAATTCGAGGATACCCGCGTGCGTAGCGTACAGGAACAGATCAATCGCCTGCTGCTGCGGGATGCCGGTTTGCGCGGCATAGCGATAGGGATTAGTGCGAAAGAGGTCTTCGTCCGGGGCGGTGCGGATAAACTGGGCGAATGCGTCGAGGACGGGCTGGTCGAAGCCGCTGGCATCGCGCACAGCCTCTAGACGAGCCGGAAACGTGGTTCCTGCGCCGATAGCCATCTGGGTCATGGTCGAATCCCTCTAAGGTCTTTTGAACATATCTAAATCGGTTGCATCGGTCAGGTCGTTCTGTGGGTGGAGCATGTCGAGCGTTTGCTGCTCCAGTTCCCACATCTCCATATTTTTGCGCGTCTTTAACAACTGGCGCAGGCGCGGATAATCGGCACCGAATTCCTTTGACCACTCCTGCGCGAATTTGCCGCTGCGAATCTCTTCGAGTGTGATTTCCATCAGGCGCTGGAACTGAGGGTTGTTGAAGCGGTCGTAGCGGCTGAGGACGCCATACTGCGCCGGGAGTCCCTGCAAATCGAGCGCATTCATCAGGCCGTCGTTGGCGGCTTGCTTAAGATAATCTGAAGTTTCGCCAGAGAGGTAGAGTTCGGTAAATACGGCTTCGGGTGGGTAGCCATATTCCATCAAAAGCTGGGCGGCGGTGATGACCGCGCAGTGGAAGATCGGCAGGATAGCCTGCTGCAAAAACAGATCAAGCTCGGTTTCCTGCTCGAAACGGATTTCGACCGCGCCGCCCTTCAGCGCGCCGATAGCTTTCGCCAGCCCCAGGGTGATGCCCCAGGCCTGACGACTGGCATCCTGGGCAACAGCGACGAAGCTGGCGAAGCCTTCGCCGCTGACGAAGCGTTCGCGTACCGCTGCGCCGAGCGTGCGCGCTGAGACGAGGCCGACATCAACGAAGGGCGGGGCTTCGATGAAGCCGTAGGTCAGGTTATAGGCGCTGCTGAAGACGAGCGCCTGCCCCCGGCGTAGATACGGTGAGATACGTTCCAGATAGATTTTGGGCATCGCTTCGTCGCGAAAGAGCGGCATAATCACGTCGGAAGCCTGAACGGCTTCCTCAATGTCGGTGAGGTGAAAGCCTTCCAGGACGGCCTGCTCCTGCTTTTCGGGACGCGGCTCGCTGACCAGAACGTGAATCCCGCTGTCACGCAGGTTGAGGGCAACCGGGCGGCCCATATTGCCATAGCCAATGACGCCGACGTGCTTTCCGGCGAGGACGCTCAGATCGCCGTCGTCGTCATGATAAATGACCGTCATGTGTATAATCCTAAGTAAATCGCCTGCAACGGAGTCTCGAAATGCGACAACAATACCTCCCTCTCGTGGTCTTGGCAATCCTCGCGGTCTTCGGTGCAAGCGGCTGCGGCGTCCTCAATCCGCCACAACCGACAGCAGTGCCGTTTGTGCGCTACAGCGCTGAGGATGTCTTCAATGCTTTTGGGCGCGCCGGGTTACAGATTCAGAATCCTGAGAAAAATATGGTCGTCACCGGGCGCGGCGCTCCGAACGGCTTCAGCGACCGCTACCTGTTCGAGATTCCACGCATTGCACCCGCCGGGGGACAGGTTATCGTCTTCAGCACGCCTGATCAACTGGCGGCCTGGCAGCATTACATCGAGACGCTTCGCGCAAACGCCGAGACCCGCCGCGATGTGGTTTACACCTATGTCAAGGAAAATGTCATGCTGCAATTGAGTGCCAACCTGACCAATGACGAAGCCGCAGGCTATCGCGATGCGCTGATGGGGCTGAGCTAGAGTTCTGCCATCCAAACGGGGAGATCGTAGCCGGTGCGTTCGAAGCCGAAGCCAGTATAGAGGTGCTGCGAGCGCATATTGCTCGACTGGGTGTTGACAGTCATCGAATAGACACCGCGCCGCGCGAAACGATTGAGCAGATCGCTGAGCAAGGCACGTGCAACGCCGATCCCCTGCGCTTCCGGTACGACGGCCAGCCGCGCCAGATGCGCTCCATCGAAATAGAGGGTGCTCAATTCGTAGCCGACCATCCTGCCGCCCAGTTCGGCGACGGTGCAGGAGGCCGAGATGCGTTCGGCCTGGCGAAGTTCTTCGCGTTCCATTTGCCAGGGTGCGACGAAGGCACGGTTATCCACATCAAGGATGTTGGACAGGTCGTCGGGCTGAGCCTGGCGGATGGCGAGACCGCTCGGCGGTGCGTCAGCGGGGATGGGCAACTGCGGACGGCGAAAGGTGATGATTTCTTCGGTGAAACGGAATCCAAAGGGCGTCACGTAGGTCGATAGCCAGTTGCGAATCATCAGCAGGGCGACCGTGTGGACGCCTTGTGCGCGCAGTTCTGGCACGAGGGCGTTCCAGAGCAGGCTGAAAATCTGCTGGGCGTCGGCCTGATCGTTGATGGCAAGGATGCGCAGCCAGCAGGTCTGGTTGAGTGGCGCGGAGGTCGCGATGATGCCTTGCAGACGTGACCCCTGCCAGACAAGCCGCGCCGGATAGGACTCACCCTCATCCAGCCATTGATCACTCTCCTGCCAGTCAAGATGCGTGTGGACACGGTAGGCACGAAAGAGCAAATCGCGCACCGCCTGTCGATGGCGACGCTCATACGGTGTAACGGTTAAGGCATTCAGGACGTGTCTCACGATGTTATTTGCGGCTAATCCGGCTTGAATAGGAAGGCGCTGTGAGGCCAAATGTCGTGCAAATTCTTCGATCCATCAGCCGAGTACGGATACGCTCATCAATTTTCTCAACGGTTGAAGATGATGTGATGACGGTGGGCAGAGAGGCGACGTAGCGGTGATTGAGAAGCTGAAACAACTTCTCTTTGGCCCAGGCGGTCGCGCTTTCGGTGCTCAAATCATCGAGCACGAGCAGGGGCGTGCTGCGTACCATCTGAAAGCGTCGGTCGAAACTGCTGCCTGAACTGGGACTGAAGGTAACACGCAAATAGTCGAGCAGGTCGGGCGCGGTGACGAAAACAACCTGCTTGCCGCGTTCCTGCTGGACATTTGCGATGGCGGCTGCGAGGTGCGTTTTACCGCTGCCATATGTGCCGAGGAAAATCAGCCAGCCACTTGGATTTTCGGCGTAGCTGCGGGCGGCTGCGGCGGCGCGCTCCAGATTTTGCCGATCATCGGGCGTTAGGCCGGTGTGCAGGTCGAGCGTGGCGAAGGTCATGCCGGAATAGAGCGGCAGGCTGGAAAGCTCGTCGCGCTGATCCTGCACTGGGGTGCGGTAATCAGGCGCGCTGATGCGAATGCGATGAATGATGTTCGAATCCATCAAACGGCTGCGAATACGCGGGTCGAGCATGTCGAGGTCGGCGTTGGTGGTGATGACCGTCGGCAGCATGTGACTGTAACGGTGATTGAGCAGTTGGAACAGCTTTTCCTGCGCCCATGCGCTCGGGTTTTCGACGCCGAGGTCGTCCAGAATCATGAGTGGAGCATTGCGCAGTCGGTCGAACATTTCGTCGTAGCCGGATTCTGAATCGGCTCCATAGGTACTACGCAGATGATCGAGCAAATCAGGCGTGGTGATGAACAAGACCGATTCTTCATAGCGCAGGCGCTCATTGCCAACCGCCGCCGCCAGATGCGTTTTGCCGCAGCCATACGTCCCTTCGAGCAGCAGCCAGCCTTCCGGATGTTCAGCGAATTTCCGGGCGGTCTTGAGCGCGTCCTTGAGTGATTGGTCCTGGGTAGGCGTCAGCATCTTGAGATCGTCATGGAAGGTATCGAACGTTTTATCGGCGAAGGCATCGAGATTACCGAGGGTGCGCAGGCGTTTGACGCGCTGAGAATCGGCGGGGCTGTTCGGGCAGCGGAACAACTGCCCAAACTGCGGATGCTCGACGGGCAGATCATAGCGCACGTAGCCCAGCCCGCCGCAGATCGACTGGCGACCGCAGAGAGAACAGAGGTCGCTTTCCGCCGCGAATGGCTCAGTGTTCGATGAAGTCGGCATATTTCCCGGTAATGTACCGTCGTCCATCCTGTTGTTCAGCAGGTCTTTCAGTGGGCGCATCTTTTTTGCCTTCCTTCTGCCAGCGATCCAGCACGGCCTGGATAAAGCGCCAGCTCCGGGCATTGCTCTCGACCGCGATGCGGATCGCTTCTTCAATCCAGGCCATCGGGAATTCGCGCTCGGCATCCTTGAGCGTATCGGCGATCATCGGCGTCAGTGGCCCGATATTGTCTTCGTACAAACGGTAGATATTGGGGCGATCCGGCAGAATCTCAATCGGTTCGTCGCTGAGGCTGGGCAGCCAGCCGCCGCGCCTGACCTGTTCCAGTGCATCGCGTCCCAGTTCGGTGTTGATAAAGTATAACGACTCCGGCTCATCTGCGAGCGTAATTTCGGCGCAGAGCAGAGTTCCACGCTCACATGCACGAGCGAGCGCGGCGTCCAGCGTCGCGCCGGGTTCGAAATCCAGCCCCGCCAGCCCTGCCATAAAGTTGGCATCGTTGAGGAAATCGCGGCGGCGCAGATAACGAAAACGCCCATCGCGCTGCTGAATCGCCCACATGAAATAGAGCGTGACCTTCATCTCCGCCAGATCGTCAATGCGGGGCAGTAGTTCACTGATGAAGGCCGCAGGGATGGTCAGCATGGGCTGTTTGCCCGGTGCAAAGCCTTCGAAGGAGTCGTTCATAGCGCGCTCAGGTCGATGGTTTGGGTGCGCGCATCGCTGAATTTGGTCAGCGATTTCTCGAAATGGAGCGAGATCGTCCCGGTGGGGCCGTTACGGTGCTTCGAAACCAGCAGATCAGCGCGAGCGGGAAATTCAGTCGCTTCGTTGTAGACGACATCGCGGTAGAGGAAGATCACAATATCCGCATCCTGCTCGATGGAACCCGACTCTCGTAAGTCCGAAAGCTGCGGGCGCTTGTCCTGCCGCTGCTCAACGGCGCGGGACAACTGCGCGGCGGAAAACAGCGGCACATTGAGTTCGCGTGCCAGTTCCTTCAGGCTTCGGCTAATGTAGCTGATTTCCTGAACGCGGTTGTTTTCGTAGCCGCTGCCCGCGCTCATCAACTGCATATAGTCCACGATCACAAGATCAAGGCCGTATTCATGGGCGATGCGACGGCATTTAGTGCGCATCTGAATCGGCGTCATCGCGGGCGTGTCGTCGATGAAGATGTTCAGGTTGCCCAGCCGTCCGCTGGCAGCGACGAAACGCTCCCATTCTTGCTGCAAAAGCTGACCTGTGCGCAGTTTTTGGGTGTTGATGCCGGTTTCCATCGACACGAAACGCTGCACCAATTGTTCGTGACCCATTTCCATCGTGAACACGAGGATGCGCGCACCGAGTTTGGCGGCGTTGAGCGCGACAGAAAGCAGGAACGAGGTTTTTCCCATACCGGGCCGACCTGCGAAGATCAGCAGGTCGCTCCGCTGCAAACCGCCGAGCAGTTCGTCCAGGTCTCGGAAGCCCGTCGGCAGGCCGAGCGGCTCATCGGGATGCTGGATGAGATGCTCCATGCGTTCGAAATAGCTGTTGATGGCGTCGCGCATGGGGATCAGTTCGCGGCGCAGGTTGCGTTCGGTGACGGTGAACAGGCGCGATTCGGCGTCGCTGGTGACTTTTTCGATGGCAAGCTGCTCATCCATCGCCAGCGCTTTAATCTCGTCGGCGGCCGTCAGCAGACGGCGGCGCACGCCTGCGCGCTCGACCAGATGCCCGTACACTTCGGCATGAATCGATGTCGGCGTGCTGTTGACCAGATGGAGCAGGTAACCGGGGCCGCCCACGTCATCCAGGTGACTCATCGCCCGCAGTTCGTCGACAATGGTCACGAAGTCGATCTGGTCGTTGCGCTCGCTGATGTGCATGAGCGCGTCCCAGATGTAGCTATGCCGCAGGATGTAAAAATCCTCGGTTTTCAGGAAAGAGGCGACGCCAAGGAAAGCCTCCGGGTTGACCATGACTGCGCCGAGGACGGCTTCTTCGGCTTCCTGGCTATAAGGGGCAAGCTGCCCTGACATAATTGACGATTGGTTCGACATCGAAATTCCGGTATGTAAGAAACAAAACGGCGTGCGAGCCGCAGCGCCGTAGAGACAGGGTTCAACCCCTGTGGGTGAGATTTGCTCTCATTTAATGACGCGCCTATCCAATTTGTGAGGGATAGGTGGTTTGTTATTCTTCTTCGTCGTCGAGATCGTCCAGATCGAGGGTGTTGACGAAATCCTTGAAGGCGCTCAGGCGATCTTCATCGACTTCTTCTTTTGGCCCGTCACCAAGCGCGCGCTCGACATCTTCTTCCGGTTCGATGGAATGACGTTCCATCACGGTTTCGGCGACGAAAATCGGCACTTTGGTGCGAACCGCCAGCGCGATCGCATCGCTGGGGCGCGAATCGACTTCGACTTGCTTGCCGCCCAGGTCGATGACGATGCGCGCATAGTACACATCGTGGCGTAAGTCGTTGATCAGGATATTGATGACTTTGCCACCGAGTTCACGGATCATCGACTTGAGAAGGTCGTGAGTCAGCGGGCGCTGCGGCGGGAGTTCCTGGAGTTCCGTCGTAATCGCATCGGCTTCACACGGCCCAATCCAGATCGGAAGATAACGGTCGGTATTCGTGTCCTTCAGAATTACGATACGGTACTGCGACATCAAACTGACACGAATGCTGTCGATAATGACTTCAATCATAGTTGTTATCTATGCTCTAGTTCTGCTCAACAACGCAACTACCTGGATTATACACTGAAGCGCGCAGACAGCAACCAAGAATAGCCGATTTCTCATTGTGGAAATCGAGGGCATTTCGTCCTATCATGGCACGACGAAGCGAGAGGCAAGTCATGGTTAAAGGATTACTGGTATTGTCGGTGTGTGTGCTGGCGCTGGTGGGTTGTGCGGCCCAACCCAGCCAGCAGGTTGTGGTCGGTGATTTGCTTCAGCGGGTAGATTTTGGCCCATCATCGATATGGCAGGAATACGTTCACCCGGAGCAGAATGTCGATTTCGAAATCAAGAATGGAGCCTACGAAGCCAAAGCGTGGGATGGCGGCTTCATGTGGGCGATTGAGCCGCCGATGCAAACCGACACCGTCATCGACGTTGTGACGACACAGCTTTCCGATTATCGCAATAACGCCTATGGCGTGATGTGCCGCGCGCTGCCGACTGATAACGGCGATGGTTACTACTTCCTGATCAGCGGCGACGGTCAGTATACGATTCGACGCGGAGCGGTCGATAACATCCATGCGCTGATTCCGTTCACACCCTCGGACGCGATTCATCAGGACAAGACGAGCAACAAAATTCGGGCGGTCTGCATTGGCACGTATCTCGCACTTTACGTCAACGACAAGTTCGTCGCTGAAACCCACGATGACTACTTCAAAACAGGCTACACCGGGCTGAGTGTGGCGGTCGTCAAAGGAACGGATGCAACGGCTGACATCACTTTTGACGATCTGGAAATCTCGAAAGGAACGCTGCAACGTTGAAGCGGCTTCAGCACTCGGAACAAAAAAGCGCGGCTCTGTAATCGCAGAGCCGCGCTTTTTGGATTCTATGGCTGCGAAGCGTTTTTACGGTGCTTTCGCCGGAATAATCAGCGATTGTCCAATGCTCAGGCGATTGGCGTTGTCGAGGTTATTGGCGCGCATGATCGCGTTGACAGTCACGCCGAAGCGGGTGGCAATTGCGCCAAGCGTGTCGCCAGAGCGGACGGTGTAAATTTCCTGGCTGGCGGCTGGCGCGGGTGTTTCGGTCGGCCCACTGCCCGCTTCTGAGCTGGGAAGCGGCGTCATTGTGCCTTGTCCGGGGACACAGAAGGGGATTTTCACGACTTGACCGGGTTGCAAAATCGGCGCGTCGCCGACCAGATCGGAATTGGCGGCCTTCATATCATCGACGGTCACATCGTTCAGAACGGCAATCCGGTAAAGACTGTCACCCGATTCAACAGTATAGGTGCAGTCCGCGCCGCTGACGAGTGTTTCTTCAGGATTACCAGAATTATCGACGCTGCCGCTTAAGTCCTCGGTGGCTCCCATGTTGATGCCGCTGTTCGCTTCGAGCGTCTCCATCGGCAGCGGTGTGGGCGTATCTGGAGTGATCAGGTTAATCGAGAAACCGGGCGTGATGATTTGCAGGGTCGGCGTGGCGGATGTATCGTCGCTGGCCTGTCCCGGTTCGGTCGGTGTATAAGTTTGGGTTGCTGGCGCGAGTGTGATTTCGGTGATGACTGGCAACGGTTCAGTCGAAGTTGCGACAGGCGTATCGGCTGAAAGCAGCGTTACCGGCGGGATGCCCGTCGTCGGCGTCGCCTGATCTAGAGGCTGAACGACCTGCTCGCTGGTCGGGTTATTCGAGGTAGGCTCAATTGAATCGCCTGCGGGGCGGAAGCATCCCGAAAGAGCCAGCGCCGCCAGCACCACAAAACGACTCCAATTCATGAGTTGTTTCCTCAATGCCGTACCCTCCTGATTCGCACAAACCGCCCTTCAGGATACACCGAAGTCGAGCAAACCGCCAACGAAGTTCGGATAAAATATTCAAACGAAGCCAAACCCCTCGCCTTCCGCCGTGACGACTTAAATATCAGCGCGGACTGAAAGGGGGCAGGCCGCTGCTGCGCTTGTGCAAAAATGGTTGTTTAACAGCCAGATGATGCCATCTTAATCCTCAATCCCGCTCAAGTGAATTATTGACGTGTAAAATAAAGCTAATCTGGGTAAAATGCTCCTATGGTTGCCCAAAAGAAAGGCCAGCTTACGTGGCGTCGAACAAAAAACGCATTCTCGTCGTCGATGACGATCCTGAACTGCTGCAATTGGTGCGGGTACTTTTGGCGCGCATCAACGTCGAATCGATCATGGCGGAGAATGCTGCGACGGCGGCGCACGTCCTGCGCAGCGAACCACTGCCTGACCTGGTCATTCTCGATATGATGCTGCCGGATGTGAGCGGCGTCGAATTTTTGCGCCAGATGCGCGCCAAATCGATTTACGATGAACTGCCCGTGCTGATTCTGTCAGCGCTGATCGACCCGGAGCGAATTCGGGTCGCGCTGGAAGCGGGGGCTGATCGTTACCTGACCAAGCCGTATATCGCCAACAATCTGCTGACAGTTGTGCAGGATATTCTACGCACGGGTCGCCACCATGACTGAGGCGAATAGATTTTATTAGAGAGACATTATGTCTGGCAGTATGCTGAGCGACGTTGAACTCACCCTGTTGAGCCTGCTCGCGGAAGGGCCGCGCTACGGCAAGGAAATTGAGCATCTGATCGAACTGCGCGGCCTGCGCGAGTGGCTGATCGTGGGGCGCGAGTCGTTTTACTATATTCTCTATCGTCTGGAACAGCAGGAACTGCTGACGCGCACGCAGCGGGCAGACAGCCCGGAGCCGGAGCACACCATTTTTCAGATCACCGATGCGGGACGTGGCGTTGTGCAGACGGCGGTCTCGGATTTGCTCTGCCAGTCACGTTCGCTGGGCGAGAGCTTCGCCATTGGCCTGGCGAACCTGGGCGCACTGAAACCGCAGCAAGTCTATCGTTCGCTCATTCAGCACCATGAGAACCTGACTCATCGTTTACAGGTCGCGGAGACGGTTTGGGCGCGGCATCAGAAAGAAGCCAGGGCGTCTGAAAGCACACGCGCGTTGTATACGCATGGCATCGCTGTGATGCAGGCCGAACTCGACTGGCTGACGACCTTCATCGAGCAGTGGCGCAAAGATCACCCGGTGGTGGAGCGTGATGAAGCGCGCGAGGATAATGATCGTACGCAGACGCCGCTGCACCAGCGCACGATTGACGCAGACGCGGGCAAGAAAATCCAGAAACTCAAGCGCCCCAGGGCGGAATAAGTTTGTAGACGACGAAGCTCTGCTGCTCATAAAAAGGACTGACGGCAAAACCGGCGCTGCGCAGCGCATCCAGCCAGGGCATAATCGGTTCGCCGATGGGCGCGACGAAGTAGCGCGGCGCGGGATCGGTCAGTTTGAGTGCGTCGCTGACGAGGGCGTCAGGCGTCGGATAGTAGACGCGGCGCTTGTCTGTCCACTGCCCCATGTAATAGCCCAATTCCCAACCGAGCCAGTGATCATAAACGACCGCGCCGAGCGTCTGCGCGTTGAGTGTGTCTGCCAGCGCGAGGATGCCGCTGTAATCGCGACCATCTTCGCTGAGGGTGGCGCGGGTTTCGCTGGAGGAACGTGCGCCGTAGGCGAGCGTTAAAATCAGCGCGGCAGCCAGCACAACGCCTTCCTGTTGGCTGAGGCGGGGCAGCAGCCACGCCCACAACCAGATGACCGTCCGCGCCGCGAGGAGTGCCGCCGGAATCAGGATTGGCAGCAGGTAGCGCGGGTAAATGTTGAAGGCGATCAGCCAGTTAATCAGCAGATAGCCGACGATGTAAACCAGCAGGAGCAGGTCGATTTCGGCTGCGCGCTCGATTTTGCGCCGGGTTTCCAGCGCGATGCGGAAGAGCAGGGCGACCGCCAGCACAATCGTCGGCGTGCCCACCAGCGTGCGCCCGTAATTGAGCCACTGCGTCAGGCGCGGCATGATCTGATCCCCTGTAATCAGGCCAACCGGGGTATTGTTGACCGCCGCTAGTTCCCACAGGCTGGTTGATTGCGCGCGCAGGCTGTCCCAGCCGATGAGGATAGCCGCGCCTGCGAGGATCGGCGCGAAATAGGCCGCAATTTTGCGGATCGCGAGACCATTCGCTGCCCAGCCGAGCAGCCATGCCAGCGGCAGCAGGTAGAGTGCCTGCTGTTTGCTCGCGAAGGCCAGCACCATTGCGAAGCCGCTCCAGAACCATTTGCCGCGTACTGCCAGCAGCAGCGAAAGCGCCGCGAACATTAGCATGAGCGGGTCGGTGTAGGCAGTTGCGCCATAGACCGCTGTGTAGGGCGAGAAGGCCACGAAAATCGCCGACCAGGCTGCCAGCGCGCGGCGGCGGTAGAGATGCTGCGCCAGCATATAGACCAGCGCCGTCAGCATGACACTCGCCAGCGCACCGGGCAGGCGGGCGGCAAATTCACCGAGTCGCGGCGCGAAGTCGAGGACGCCGTTCTGCACGCTTGAAGCGACGAAATTCATCGACAGTGCGCTGGCGTAGATTGAGAGCGGTGTTTTGTCGAGGCTGCCGTGCAGCAGCCAATCGCCATTGAGCGCCGCATTGCGGGCGAAAGTGCTGAACAGCGCTTCGTCGGGGTAGAAGCGCACGTCCTGCGCCAGCCCGTGAAACTGCACCGCCGCACCTGCGAGGATGACCAGCAGCGGAACGATCAAACGCCACACGCTACTTGGATCCAAACTTGCCGCGCAGAAATTCCAGCGCGACGCGGTCGATCACGTTGGGATCATCGTTGCGCCAGCGTTCTTCGAGATTCTCGCTGCCGACCAGCGCATTAAACGCTGTCTTGGAAGCAACGTCCCAGTTGCCATTCGGTTCTGCATTGAGATAACCCGTGCTGCCCAGCATCGCCTGAAGTTCTCGCGCCAGCGTTTCGTTAATGGGTAGGCGATCTTCCGGCTTCGGCTTGCCGAAATACAGGTGGTGCATCTGAACGAGATCGGCCAGTTTGGCAATCGGTTTGGGGTCGTCGTCGGAACGCAGGTCGAGATAGCGGTCGGTATCGCCGCCGTAGCTGCCATTTGCCTTGACGACCAGCAGTGCCGCCGCCTGTTTGCCACGACGGTCGCCGCCTGCCTCATCGCCCGCGACCAGCGCCGCCAGCAGCCGATCCGCCAGTTCTCCCTGTGCCGATTGGTAGGCCGCTGCCATCGCGTCGATCACAGATGCGCCTGCGAGGATATTGCCCTGACAGGTGAAGCCGTCATAGGTTTTGTGACCCGCCCAATTGAAACAGTCTTTGCCTGTGTGGGCGGCGCTGCGCCCCTGATTGTCGACCAGGCCAACCTGCCGCTGCTCGATCAGTGGGTCGTTGTGCAATAGCAGCGCGAGCGTTTCCGGCGCACTTTTGCCCTGTGCCATGTAATCGAGACCGTCCGGGCCGAAGCTCATTTTGCAATAGGCTTGCGTAGCGACCGCGCCGATCCCGGCTTTTGCCCAGGGAACCACCGCGCCAACGGCGAGAAATTTGCTAGCGACTGCCACGCCGAACGAGTCCTCGGCGGGATCGTAAGCGACAATCGAGAAGGTGTTGACGTGCATCGTTTTATCTCTCACTGCATAATTAGGAGCGAAGTCGTTCAAACTGCGAAATTCGGTGTCGTTGAAGCATTGAGGATACACTATGGCGCGTCAAAAGGGGCAAAATTCGGTTTCCAACCAATTGCAGGCATCCGTGAAAACGCAGGTCAATGAGTCAGGCTATCGCTTTGGACCCTATGCGCGCCAGGAACTCAACGATCTGATCGCACAGGGAACCGTCGTTCTCGAACGCGAAAGTCTTGTACGCGATACGCGCTCGGTCAATCGCGCCCAGGAAAATCTCGACAAGCTGCTCGCCGCGATGGTTGAGCAAGCCGACACGCAGGAATCGACAATCCTGACCCGTTCGCTCCTGCGGGAAATCATCAACTCGATCTGCCCCTTGTGGCCTTTCTGTTAGGAAATACGCATGGATGATCAAACGAAAACGGCTTTCCAGTTTGCCAAAGATACCGTCACGCAGCTTTTGGCGCTCTCGACGGGTATTATCACTATCACGGTGACCTTTACGAAGGATTTTATTGGCACGGTGGACGCTTCCACCAAGCAGATTGCAGTAATCGCGTGGGGGTTTTATGTACTTTCCATTTTCTTTGGCCTGATCACTCTGTTTGCGCTCACGGGCACGCTGGGAAGAAGCGATTCATCCTCGAAAGTTTCGATTTATGGTCGGAACGTCACTTTTCCGGCGCTCATCCAGATCATCACCTTCTTTTTCGGCGTTGTCGGCACAGTTATCTTCGGAATCAAGGCGGTTAATCTCATATGAATCTTTCCAGCATCAATGGTGTCATCATGGATATGGACGGTGTTCTCTGGCGCGGCGACGAAATGCTGCCGGGGATGTCTCAGTTTATTGATTTTCTGCGCGCGCGCGGCCTGCCTTTCGCGCTGGCGAGCAACAACAGCAGCAAAACGCCTGCCGATTACATCGTCAAGCTGGCAGGCATGGGCGTCAGCGGCGTGACCGAGCATCAAATCGTCACATCGGCGACGGCGACCGTCGATTACCTGCAAACAACCTACCCAGTGGGATCAGCCGTTCACGTCATCGGCGGTGATGGCCTCAAGTCGCTGGTCAGTGGGGCAGGCTTCGTCATCAGCGATGAGGCGGCTGTCGTCGTCGTCGGTATTGATTTTAACCTGACGTACAATAAGCTCCGCCGCGCCGCAGGGCTGATTCGTAAGGGCGCTGATTTCATCGGTACGAACGCTGACGCGACCTTCCCCATGCCGGATGGACTCGCGCCTGGTGCGGGCAGTATTCTCGCCGCGCTGCGGACGGCAACCGATGTTGAGCCGACGGTTATTGGCAAGCCGAGCAAGCTGATGTTCACGGCGGCGCTGCACAG
>DAOUCB010000077.1:0-7183 GCA_034432495.1 Anaerolineae bacterium
CAAAGCCTGTTTCGTCGCGGTCTCCGCTGGTTGCGCCACCAACGTACCCTGACGAAAACCTACTCCTTTTCTCCTGACTTATACTTTCGCCCCGATAGACCTTTGCTGTGTTAAAACTGTCCTGTCCTCAACCCTCATGGAGAGGGCACGACCTTCAGGTCGGGGTGAGGTTTCGTACTTGTATTAGCCGATGCGTCCGCTGACGTAATCAGCCGTCCGATCATCCTGCGGATTGTTGAAAATCTCGCTCGTCGGCCCAACCTCGATCAGATGACCAACGCGTTTCTCGTCCGGCAGCAGCACCATCGTCGTGTCAGAAACGCGCACGGCCTGCTGCATATTGTGCGTGACCAGCACAATCGTGTATTTTAGGCGCAGTTCGCGCATCAGTTCCTCGACCTTGAGCGTCGAAACCGGGTCGAGCGCCGAACAGGGTTCGTCCATCAGCAGCACGTCCGGCTGAACGGCAATCGCCCGCGCGATGCACAGACGCTGCTGCTGTCCGCCGGAGAGGGCGGCTCCCGACACGTTCAACCGATCCTTGACTTCATCCCAGAGCGCAACCGACTTGAGGGAATACTCGACGATTTGCTGATAGTCCGCGCCAACGGGCTTGCCGTAGCTCAGCTTGAAGCCCGCGATCACGTTGTCGAAAATCGACATCATCGGGAACGGATTCGGTTTCTGGAAGACCATGCCGATTTTGCGGCGCACGCGCACCGGGTCGGCTTCTGGCGCATAGATGTCCATACCGTCCAGCAGCACCTGACCTTCGACGCGAGCATCCTTGACCGCTTCGTGCATCCGGTTGAGCGAACGCAGATAGGTCGATTTGCCGGAACCAGACGGGCCAATCAATGCGGTGATCGAGTTCGTGCGAAAGCGGTGGTTCATGCTTTCGACCGCCAGTGACTTCCCGTAGTAAATGTTCAGATTTTTCGATTCTAACTCGTGCGCGTGGTCAGTTTTGGTCACAGAGCGAACCTCAACGTTTAGGTTAGCGAGCATAACGGAATTTCCTCATTGAAAAGCGGACGGCGGCGCTAAAGATGGCAACGACAAAAACCAGCACCAGCATGGCTGCCCACGATTTTTCGTGCCAGTCCGGGTAAGGCGAAACCGCGTAGTTGTAAATCTGGAGCGGGATCGCCGCCATCGGCTGACCCAAATCGAAATTGAAAAACTGATTGCCGAGCGAGGTGAGCAGCAGCGGCGCGGTTTCGCCTGCGGCACGGGCGATTGCCAGCACGATGCCCGTCAGAATACCCGGCAGCACCGATGGGATGACCACCTGTAAGGTCACGCGCCAGCGGGGGACACCCAGTGCCAGCGCCGCTTCACGCAGCGAGTCGGGAACCAGACGGAGGATTTCTTCGACGCTGCGCGCGATGATCGGGATCATGATGACGGCGAGGGCGATTGCACCTGCCCAGCCGGAAAAGCCGGTGATCGTGCGGACGATCAGCGCCCAGACGAAGATACCGACCACAATCGACGGCAGCGACGCCAGCAGTTCCACCGCAAAACGAACGTAACCCGCCAGCTTGCTGTTTTTGCCATATTCGGCCAGGAAAATGGCGGTGAGCAGTCCGAGCGGCACGGCAATCAGCGCGCCGACGATCAGCATCTCAAACGAGCCGACGATGGCTTGCGCAATACCGCCACCCACTGTACCCAGGGGTTTCGGAATTTCGGTGAAAAAGGCCAGGTCGATGCCGCCAATGCCGTTGACCACCGTATAGCCGATGATGATGAACAGGATCGCGACCGACATCGCGGTCAGCGTGCAGAGCAAGCCGACAATCAGCCGCCCTGTGAGCTTACGGCGTT
The DNA here is from genome assembly GCA_034432495.1 of Anaerolineae bacterium. GTDB lineage: Bacteria > Chloroflexota > Anaerolineae > Aggregatilineales > Phototrophicaceae > Flexifilum. The sequence goes on from DAOUCB010000077.1 coordinate 1,831, forward strand.
GGAAGCGGATTTCTTCCGCGTTGATTAAAATTTGCTTGTGTTCGGCACTGCCAATTTCAATGCCGCTAAGCGCTCTTGCTTGCGCCATAATTATCGCTCCTCCCGTTTACTGCGCGCCCGCGCCGCCGAAACGGCTCATCCGCCGCACCAGCACACGTGCCAGAATGTTGAACACTGACGAAACCAGCAGCAGTACCAGCCCAAGCTCGACAATGGCCGCGAAATACATCGGCGTGTCGGCTTCGGTGAACTGGTTGGCAATCGCGCTGGCAATCGTATAGCCGGGGGTGAACAGCGAGGCGGAAATCTCGGTTGAACTGTTGCCGATGACCATCGTCACAGCCATCGTTTCGCCAATCGCACGGGCAAGCCCCAGCATGGCTGCGCCGATGATGCCGCCCCAGGCGTAGGGCAGTACGGCTTTTTGCAGCATTTCCCACTTGGTTGCGCCAAGCGCCAACATGCCTTCTTTTTGCAGGCGCGGCACCTGCGCGATGATTTCGCGCGAGATCGACAGGATGGTCGGCAGGATCATGATGGCTAAAATCACGCTCGCGGTGAGCAAGTCCTGACCGATGGTCTGTCCCTTGAACAGTTCGCCGATCACCGGAATGGGGCCAATCGTGTTGCGCAGGAAGGGATCGATGGTCGAGCGCATGAAGGGCGCGAGGACGAAAATGCCCCAGATGCCGAAGCCAACGCTGGGGATGGCGACCAGCAGTTCAATCACAAAGGAGAGAACGTTCCCAAGCGTACGGGGCGTATATTCCGAAATAAACAACGCAGCGCCGACCGCGAAGGGCGTCGCCAGCAGAAGCGCCAGGAACGAAGTAACCACCGTTCCGAAGATGTAGGGGGCGGCACCGTAATTCTGAAACACCGGGTCCCAGTCGGACGAGATCAGGAAGCTGAACCCGTACTGTTCGATTGCCGGACGCGAGTCGTTGAACAGCAGAATGATGATCCCCACCAGAAGTGCGATCATCGCGAACGCGCCAATCAGCACAATCCCCCGAAACGTCCGGTCGCCCCGCTGAACCCCTGTGATCTGCGGCGAAGTCGTCGCCATTCATGACTCCTCTAGTTATGACAGCAGGTGTGGTGCGATACCACGGTCGTATCACGCCACACCTGAGCGAATGAATTACCTTGCGGGATAGCAGCTTACTTACATGCCGCCCATAATGTCTGCGGGCAGAGCTGGCTTGCCGTCGATCATGATCTTCTCGATCTGAGCTTCGTCAGCCTTGATGGCAACTTCAGGCAGCGGCGAGTAACCGAGCGAGCCATCGAAGTTGTAGGCCTGACCGTCGTGCGTCGCCCACCAGAGCATACGGGTCAGGGCAGTGGCCTTGGCCGCGTCAGTCTGGTTCGGGCAGACCAAAATCCAGGTAAAACCGGCAATCGGGTAAGTGTTGTCGCCGTCACCGTTGGTGATGTAGATACGCAGGTCGTCAGGGAGCGTCACACCCGCTGCCGCCGCGCTGACCGTTTCGGTGTTGGGCTGAAGGAAGCTTCCGGCCTTGTTCTGGAGGAAGGAAATCGGCAGGCTGTTCTGTTCAGCGTAGGCCAGTTCGACGTAGCCCATCGCGTATGGCACACCGGCAATCGCTCCGGCGATACCCGCATTACCCTTTTGACCAATGCCCGTCGGCCACTTGACCGAAGTACCATGCCCGACGTTGGTGTTCCAGGTGTCGCTGACAGCGCTCAGGTAGCTGGTGAAAATCGCCGTTGTACCCGAACCATCCGAACGGTGAACCACCGAAATCGGCTGGGCGATGTCCGCCAGGAACGGATTGTCAGCAACCAGCTTGTCGTCGTTCCAGGTGGTGATGTCACCGAGGAAAACCCCGGCGAGGGTATCAGGCGTGAAGTGAACGATGTTATCGGTACCGACCAGTTCGGGGATGTTGTAGGTGATCGCTTCGCCGCCGAGGGTCATGGCGATGTGCAGGATGTCCGCACCGCAGGTAGCCTGCGCCGCTGTCAGTTGATCGTCGGTCATCGGGCCGTCCGACGCGCCAAAATCGACGGTCTGGTCGGTGATACCCTTGATGCCGCCGCCGGAACCAATGCCCTGATAGTTGATCTGGACACCCGTCAGCGTCGCGTAATCCGCAAACCAGGTGGTGTAGAGCGGCTGCGGGAAGGTCGCGCCTGCGCCGGTCAGAGCCTGCGCTTCGCCATCCATCGGGCCAGTGACCATACCTGAGCCAGGAACCGGGGTCATTTCAGGCGTTGCGTCTTGCGCTGAGACGGCGGAAATACTTAACGTGAGGGCGGCAATCGCCAGGCAGCTTGCGAAAGTCTTACGGAAATTCATGTAACGCTCCTTCAAACCTAATTGGATTTCATGGAGGAAGGTTATCGGAGCATTGTTAAGACTTGACTAAATCGTGTTTAAGGGTTTCTGGCAGCATATATTAAAGGCTAGGCGACATGCAGAACACGCTCCCTCCAGACGTCAATCTGGCAGCAGCGCGCGCAGCGAATCGCCCTGCGCCGTAGTGAACGCTCCAGTCCCCCGCCAGACAACGTCACCGCTCGCATTCAGCAGAAACACTTGCATCGTCTCGGCATCGGGGATATTCAGCGCCGCTAAAAACGCATCACGGTCATCCAGAAACACCGTGATCGTCAGCGCTCTCAAATAGGAATCGCTGATCGAAACGCTCATGCCACCACGCACAATCGCACGCAGTGGTGCAGCCATACTCGGAAATACGGGGACGTTATAGTAGCTGAATGTTGGGTGTGCCTGCGCCAGTTCGCGAGCATAGGGCAGCCAGGTTTGCGCCTGCACCTGCTGATTTTCGTCGAAGGGTACAATCACGAGATTCGACTGACCTGCGAAATCAGCGGGCAAATTGAACGTTTGACCCGGTAGATTTTCGCCGCTGACCGTCGGAAAACGCAGGCAGGGCGCGCTGCAAGGGGTCATCGACAGCGCGACACCCGAAACCGCTGGCGCTTGTCTACCGATGACCTGAAGGGTGAGGCCAATGCCAGCGACGACCACGATCACGATCCCAACGCCGATCAGTTTCCACCGCCGCATAGCTCGCCCTTATTGTCTGCTGATCATCTGTCGCAACGCCTCGTGATTGTAACCTGCCCCCACCTGCCCGACAGGTTACAAACTTGAAATTCACGCGCTGGGGAACATGGCGCAAGCGCGCTAAAATCAGGCGGTTCATTCACATACAACCTCTAGTGTTATGTTGCACAATCGGAGTTTAAGCGTTATGAGCAGGTCAACATTCTTTCGTCTGGCAGTGATTGTCGGGATTGTCATCGCCGACGTTGCTATCCTCCTCATTCTCTCCAGTACTCGCGCCTATCAAATCACGCAGGGCAATGATGCTGCCATCCAGGTCGCGGTTGAAGCCACCATCAGCGCTCAGTCCGCCGCCCAGGAACGCCAACCACCCACCCTGTTGACACCCACCCCCGCTCAGCAGTTTGATAACGCTGCCGCCGTCATCCTGAAATGGCAGTGGACACGACCGCTCGCCGACGACGAATTTTTCGATTTGCGCGTCTGGCACGAGGGCGACCCCGCCAACGGCATCACCTGGACAAAAGATAGTTCGTTCAATCTTCGTGACTGGCTGCTCTATCAGAAACCGGGTGATTTTCAGTGGACGGTCAGTGTCGTTCGCAAAGGAGCCGATGGCAGCGGCACCGAGATCACCAAAATCGCCGCCACGCAGACGTTCAGCCTGCCGACCATCGACCTGAATTTGTTCGATGTCCCGCAGGGGTTCACCTCGCACTATTACGCTCGCCTGCCCTTCAAGCAGCCAACGGTCGTCCTCTTCGGCCCTGATGGCGCGCTCTACGCTCTTTCCGTCGAAGGCGACATCGCTAAACTGACCGACGAAGATGGCGACGGCTTTGCCGAAACCATCACTCCGGTTTACACAGACACAAACAATCAGCTTGAACACGCGGTCGGCATGGCTTTCCATGACGGCATCCTTTATGTCTCCGATGGGGGTCGCATCAGCACGGTGACCGACAGCGATGGCGATGGCACGCTCGACAAAATCACGCCGATTGTCACCGGTCTGCCAAATCAGTTGTACACCTTCCATTCGAACAACGGCATCGCCTTTGGGCCAGACGGCAAAATCTACGTCGGCATCGGTTCTACCACCGACCATGGTCCCCTTCGGGTCGAACATGAAGCCTCCATTATGCGCGTGAACCCGGACGGCAGCGATCTCGAAACGTTTGCGACAGGCTTCCGCAATCCCTATGATCTGACCTTTAGCCCACAGGGCGACTTATTCACCGCCGACAACAGCCCCGACGCAATTGCCCCCGATTTACCCTATCTGCCGCCTGAAGAAGTCGATCATGTCCAGCAGGGCAAAAATTACGGCTTTCCAGATATATTTGGCTTCCCACCGCCCGGTTCGTCAGTTGCGCCACCTGTAGTTGATTTGTACACGTCATCGGCGAGTTCGGGTATCACCTACCAGGCTTCAGACACCTTCCCGCCGGAATATCGCGGCCTGTATCTGGCACAGTTTGGCACTGGCGCAGATTATCCCAGCGCAGCAGGTGTCCATACCGGGCGACAGGTCGTCTTTATCTCACTCACGCCGGATGGGCATGGCAGTTTTACAGGAACCTGGAAACCCTTCGCCATCTTCCGCTCTGATCTGGAAGTGCCATATACCCCCATCGACGTGACAATTGGGCCAGACGGCGCGCTCTATATTGCCGAGTGGTCGAGTGCAGCCGTCTTCCGCGTCACCTACTCAGACTCATCCGCGACTCCCGAAGCCACTGAATCGCCGGAAGCGTTGGGCGCAGCCCTGTTCAGCAATGGAGCCAACGGTGCGCCGGCCTGCTCCACCTGCCATTCGCTTGACCCGAATAACAACACGGTCGCGCCCTCGCTGGTTGGCCTGTCCCAACGCGCGGGGTCACGAGTGGCTGGCCTGAGCGCGGATGAGTACGTTCATCAGTCGATCATGTCGCCAAACGCCTTTATCGTTCCCGGCTTCGGGGCAGGCATCATGTATCCCAGCTATGCTGAAAAGCTGACGCCAGAGCAGATTGATGATTTGGCGGCCTACGTACTCAGCCTGTAAACTTTGCTATGGTGGGTTGGGGTAGTGGTTGCAAAGTAAGTGATAAAATTGTTCTGCCCTAAAATCAGCGCTTGCATTGGTAGGGGCGAAGCGTGCTTCGCCCGATGATATTCGCAAATAACACCACTGACCATCGAACCACGACCGGTGTTGGCGCGGCGAAGCTGTAAAGAAGCTCTAAAAGGGGAATACCATGCGAGTAGTCATCATTGGCGGCAGCGGACACATCGGCACCTATCTCGTGC
>DAOUCB010000078.1:0-42087 GCA_034432495.1 Anaerolineae bacterium
GAATCGCTGTTCACACGGGACGAGCATTCAGCGAAAGAAGAACTGCTGCGCGTCGAGTCGTTGTCATTGCCGCGCGCGGGCGGCGGCTATGTGGTGGATCATGTCAGCTTCAGTCTGTATGGCGGGGAAATTCTCGGCATTTACGGCCTGATGGGAGCCGGGCGGACGGAACTGCTGGAAAGCCTGATCGGTTTGAACGCTGAGGCGAATGGCGGTATCTGGCTGGCGGGCAGCGATTTGCAGCACAAGGACATCAAATCACGCATCGGGCTGGGACTCTCGCTCATTCCCGAAGATCGCCAGTTAAAAGGGCTGATTCAGAAGCTTTCCGTTGCCCACAATATCACCCTCGCCAGCTTAGGCAGCTATCTTTCCGCGTTCTTCCTCTCGAACCGGAAAGAGCGCGCCAGCATCGGTCAGCAAATCGGCAATCTGCGCATCAAAACCGCGAACCCCGATAACCCTGTCACATCCCTGAGCGGCGGCAACCAGCAGAAGGTCGTTGTTGGTAAAAGCCTTTTAACGTCGCCAAAAGTTCTGATGATGGATGAGCCAACGCGCGGCATCGACGTCGCCGCGAAAGCCGAAATTTTTGAGATCATGAATCAGCTTGCCTTAAGCGGGTTGGGTGTCCTGTTCGTCTCGTCAGAGCTGAAGGAAATTCTGGCGATGGCGGATCGCGTGCTGGTGATGGCAAAAGGGCGGATCACGGCAGAGTTGGTTGGCACTGAAATTACACAGGAAGCATTAGCCGCCGCATCGGTCACGGTGCAAGAAGGGGTAGTCCCATGAGGCAAGCGACTGTCTCACCGTCGCAAGGCACGGCGCGCCGGAACAACGTCCGGCGTGACCCGCGTATGCTGTTTCTGCAACTGCGCACACTGATCGCGCTGTTCATTCTGGTCATTATTTTCTCCTTTACCGCACCCGCTTTCCTGACGACGGGCAACATCGTCATCATGGTCAAGCAAGTCGCCATCAATGCCATTCTGGGCGTTGGCATGACCTTCGTGATTCTCACGGGCGGGATTGACCTCTCGGTCGGCTCGATTGTCGGTCTGGCTGGGATGATCGCCGGTGGACTGATCAATGAAGGTCTGGTGCTGCCGATTTTCGGCGTCTCGATTTTCTTCAATATTCCGATTGTGGTGCTGCTCTCGCTGCTGGTGGGCGCGGTCGTCGGGCTGATCAACGGGATCGTCGTGACGAAATTCAACGTCACGCCGTTTATCGCGACGCTCGGAATGTTGTATCTGGCGCGCGGCGCGGCGCTGCTTCGCTCGGACGGCGCGACTTTTCCCAATCTCGTCGGCAACGAGGCCCTCGGTAACACCGGTTTCCCGCTGATTGGGACGGGAACCTTGCTCGGTCTGCCGTATCCGATCTGGATCATGCTGGCGTTCGCGCTGATTGCGACATTTATCGCCACGAAAACACCTTTTGGGCGGCAGGTTTACGCCGTCGGCGGCAATGAGCGCGCCGCTGAGCTTTCGGGCGTGCGCGTCAACCGCGTCAAAATTATTGTCTACATGATTTCCGGTTTCTGTGCTGCGGTCGTCGGTCTCATCATCACCTCGCAGCTTGTCGCCGCCCATCCCGCCACCGGGACGAGCTACGAACTCAATGCCATTGCGGTGGTTGTCCTCGGGGGAACTTCCCTGAGCGGTGGGCGCGGCTCGATCTTTGGGACGATTGTGGGTTCGTTCGTCATCGGCGTGCTGAATAACGGCATGGTGCTGATCGGCCTCTCCGATTTCGTCCAGACGGCGATCACGGGCTTTGTCATCATCGCCGCCGTCGTGATTGACCAGTTTCAGCAGCGGTTACAACGTCAGCTTGTATTGAAGCAGGCGACTTCTCAGGTCGTGGAACAGACACAGTGATAAGGAGGTGATGTGCAGAGCACAACGTGTTATAGGTTTTTGCGGAAATAGTTCGGTCAAATGAGGAGAGAAGATCTTGAACAAACAGACATTAAAGCGTATTGCTGTAGGGTTTGCGATGCTGACGGCGCTTACGGTCAGCACATCCGTTTTCGCACAGGAAGCCACTGAAGTCCCGATGGGTGCGGGCGAGCTGATCGTCATCATCACACCTGCTCACGACAATCCTTTCTTCAAGGCGGAAGCCGACGCTGCCGAAGCGCACGCGAAGGAACTCGGCTACGATACGCTTGTGCTGGAGCATAACGACGATCCTGCGCTGCAAGATCAGCAGTTCGACACAGCTATCGCTCGTAAAGCCGCAGCCATCATTTTGGACAACGCAGGCGCAGATGCTACCGTCGCCGCCGTTCAGAAGGCCAAAGACGCAGGTATTCCGACCTTCCTGATCGACCGTGAGATTAACGCGACCGGCGTAGCGCTGGCGCAAATCGTCTCGGATAACTATCAGGGTGCGACCCTCGGTGGACAGGAATTTGTCGATCTCATGGGTGAGAGCGGCGATTATGTCGAGCTGACGGGCAAGGACACCGATACCAACGCTCACATTCGCTCACAGGGCTATCACGACACCATCGACCAATACACCGATATGACGATGGTCGCGCAGCAGACGGCGAACTGGGATCAGACCGAAGCCTTCAATGTGATGCAGACCATTTTGCAAGCGCACCCGGACATCAAGGGCGTGATCAGCGGCAACGACACGATGGCGCTCGGCGCGGAAGCGGCACTTCAGGCAGCGGGCAAGGGCGATGTGATCGTCGTCGGTTTCGACGGCAGCCCAGACGTGATTCAGTCGATCAAGCAGGGTGCGATCAAGGCGACCGTGCTGCAACCGGCTGCGTTGCTGGCAACCACCGCCGTTGACCAGGCCAGCATCTATATTCAGACAGGGGTGGCTCCAGACCAGGAAAAGCAGTCCATTCCCTGCATTCTCGTCACACCTGACAATGCCGATCAATTCGGGGTCTTCGCTCTCCTCCCTCAAGGCACGATGACACCTGAAGCGACCGCTGAAGCCACCGCCAGTTCATAATATACCGTAGCTCGTCAGACAACATCATAAAGAGCGTCTCGCAACGGCGAGACGCTCTTTTTTGTTTGACTAATCGATTGAATCTTATACGCTATCCGGATGCGGCAGGTGAGATCATGCCGGAAGGGAACAACGGTCGTGTCAGGCGAAGACAATCCGGTCGGGAATAACGGTTGCATGAGGGACAGAACCCCCTGTCGCGTCCCTACCGAAGCGCTGCCGCCTTAACCGATGTGCTGATACGTGTCCCAGCCGAAATAAGTCGTGAAAGCCTCGTTCAGCACCGCAGCGGTATAGCTGTTGGTCATGGCAGCGTGGTGCTCAAAGCCATTCTTACAGATGTGGCGCATCAGTGTTTGCAATTCGGGAACACGAACGACGGCGCGGCTGCCAAAGGTCTCGACCGGATCATCGAGAAAAGCGCCGTCGCCGACGTAGGCTTTGATCACGCCATGACGGTCGTCGGTCGTCACACGGGCGTAGCTGAAGGGGCCAGCGGGTGTTTTGCCCTCGACTGTGCCGTAGGTGTTTTCGACACCGACGCTCGTCCCTAGAATCGGGGCGTTGTACATACGTGCCTCGCTGCCGAGGAAGCTTTTCGCCCAGTTGCCGCAGTGAAAGAGCACGCATTTATTCGGATCATCGCCGTAATTGTTGTTCCAATCGACCAGCGCGCTCGGCGTCAGGTTCGCTAACTGAAGCGCGAACATCGACGTAACCCCGGTGACATCGACTTCGCAGGCGCTGGGCATCATGGCTTCGCTCATCATGCTCATGATGGTGCAGACGTTGACGCCGTAATTGGACTGAAGCGACGTCCAGCACTGGATCGCCGAGGCGACCACATCGTACTCCTGCATCCAGGCGTCGATGACGACGGCGAGTTTCGCCTGTTTGACGACGGCAGCCGACGGCACATAGTCGGTGCGAATATACGCGCCGATGCGCTCCAGACTTTCATGCACGCGCGTATCCTCATCCGCCAGCTTGTTGGCGCGCCCAAAAATCTCCGAGAGGTCAACCGTGCTGACGCTGATGCCGAAGGCTTGCAGCAGCTTTTCACTGTAGCGGGTGGTATTGAAGGCATTGGGACGCGCGCCAATTGCTCCCAGGCGCGCGCTGCGCAGATATTTCACCACGCGACAGACGCCCATAAATTCGCGCAAATCCGCCTTAAACGAGTCGGTATTCGGGTGAACGGTGTGGAGTTTGGTCAGGCTGTAGGGGATGCCGTACTGATAGAGGTTGTTGCAGACCGAAATCTTGCCGCAGAACGAGTCGCGGCGACGTTCAACGAAGAGCTTATCGAGGTCATCAGGATACGCCTGCACCAGCACTGGAACATTCAGCCCAGCGAGCTTGATGGCGTCGGCGACGCCTTTCTCGTCACCGAAGTTGGGCAGCGTGACCAGGATGCCGTCAATCGTATCGGCATGACGTTTGAAGCGTTCGGCGCAGCGCTTGGCGTTCTGCCAGGTTTCGACCGCGCCCAGTTTGGTGGCATCTTCGTCAAGGATGACCGCTTCGATGCCCAGTTCCGCCAGGACGGCGAGAATATCCTGCCGCCCCTCGGTGATCAGAGCATCGGGGAAGAAATCACGGTTGCCGACGATCACGCCCAGAGTCATTTTTGAATAATCCATCTTATGATCCTCTCTTTACAAAACGCGCTGAACCGCAGCGCGCCAGCCCGCATACCAGGCTTCGATTTTTTCTTGGTTTTCAAGGGGCGCATACGAAATTGTTTCGGGTTCACTCAAGCCTGCGAAATCGGGGACAAGCCCCAACCCCAGCAGTCCGGCCTGTACGGCTCCCAGCGCCGAGAGTTCCGGCACTCTTGCTGCCTGCACGGTCAGGCCACAAACGTCCGCGACAAACTGCATCACAAAGTGATTGCCGACCATGCCACCATCGGCATGAATGATTTGCAGGTCGGTCTGTGCGGCACGGCTGATCAGGTCAATCACGTCGCGGATTTGATAGCCGATGGCTTCCAGCGCAGCGCGAACAACATGCTCACGGGAAGCTGCTGGAGTCAGGCCGATGACGGCAGCGCGCGCATTCGACGCCCAGTAAGGGGCGCTCAGGCCAACGAAGGCCGGTACCAGATACACACCGCCGTTATCCGGGATGCTTTGCGCCAGCGCTTCCGTTTCCGCCGGGTTGTCGATCAGGCGCAGGCCGTCACGCAGCCAGGCGATAGTCGCACCCGTGAAATTGATGATCCCCTCAAAGGCATAGGTCGGTTTTCCCTGCAACTGCCACGCGACCGCCGTGACCAAACCGTTATCAGAGAGCGCTGGCTGCTCGCCAATGTTGACCAAAATCGACGTGCCTGTGCCAAAAGTCGCCTAGATGCTGCCCGGTGTAAAACAATGTTCGGCGAACAGGGCGGCCTGCGAGTCGCCCATGACGCCGCAGATTGGCAGCGGCGCACCGAACAGCGTTGTTTCACCAAAGTGAGCATCACAGTCGCGCACTTGTGGCAGCGCCTGGCGCGGCACGCCGAAAAGCGCACACAACTCGTCGCTCCAGTTGCGGCTGTGCAGGTCGTAGAGCAGGGTGCGGCTGGCGTTGGTCGCGTCGGTCGCAAAGACCCTGCCTTCGGTGAGACGGTAAATCAGATAGGTGTCGATAGTGCCGAGCAGCGCCTCCCCATAGCCGAGCTTGCGCTTGATTTCCGGTTCATTCTCAAGCAGCCAGGTGATTTTAGAGGCCGGAAAGTAGGTGTCAATCTTAAGGCCGGTCAGGCGATGGACGCGCTCGTCGAAGCCCGCTTCGCTTAGCCACTGGCAGATCGCTTCACCGCGCCGACACTGCCAGACAATCGCGCGGCGCAGCGGCTGACCGCTGGCACGGTCAAACACGACGATGGTTTCGCGCTGGTTGGTCAGGCTCAGCCCCGCGAGGGCGGCGCGCTGGTCGGGATTGCGGTCAAGCAGGGTTTTGATGACCAGCAGTGTATTCTGGTAGATTTCCTCGGCGTCGTGTTCGACCCAGCCCGGCTGCGGATAATGCTGCTCGTGGGGCAGCGCCTCCTGGTCAATGACCTGCCCGTTCAGATCGAACAGCAGGGCTTTGGTTGCAGATGTACTCTGGTCGAGCGCAAGCACGGCAGTCATGGGCTGGGTTCTTGCTGAAGCAGCCGACGCGCTGCTGCCGCCAGACCGTCGGCGCTGATGCCGTAATGCGCGAAGATTTCAACCTGACTGCCATTCACCAGATGTTCGTCCGGGAAGCCGACGATTTGGAAATCCGGGAAGAGCCGATGCTGTAGCAGCAGGGAGGCGCAGCGTTCGCCTAAGCCACCGTAAATACTGTGTTCTTCAACGGTGATCAGAACGCGGGTATGGCTTGCCGCTTTGAGCAGGGCAGCTTCATCGAACGGTTTCAGGGTGTGCATACTGATCACGCGCGTCGAAATGTGGGACGCCGCAAGCTGATCCGCTGCCAGAACGGCGGGCGCAACCGCTTCGCCAATGGCGACAAAGGTCACGTCATCACCCTCACGCAGCGTGATCGCTTTGCCGATCTCGAATCGCGTATCGGGCGCGTGCAGGTTCAGCATCGGGCGCTTGCCAAAGCGCAGATAAAGCGGCGCAGGGTAAGTGATCGCTGCCTGAATGACGGCGCGTGTTTCAAAGTTGTCGGCGGGGGCGACAATATCAATATTGTGGATCGCGCGCAGCGCCGCGAAGTCGTGCAGCGAGTGATGCGTCGTGCCGAGCGCGCCATAGCTCACGCCCGCGCTGATCCCGACCACGCGCACCGGGTTATCTGAATAGGCGACGTCATTTTTGATTTGTTCGAGCGCACGGGCGGTCAGAAAGCAGGCGGGCGAAACGGCGAATACCTGTTTGCCGGTCGAGGCCAGCCCCGCTGCGACGCCGATCAGATCCTGTTCGGCAATGCCCACTTCAATATGTTGTCGCGCGAGCGCTTCACCAAATGGCCCTAGCTTGCCCGAACCGCGTGAATCGCTGGTCACCACCAGAATATTTGGGTTGACGCGCGCCATGTCAAGCAGGGTATCGGCGAAAACGTCGAGGTTCGCTTTACCCAATTCCATCATTTATTTCCTCTTCTGCCTGCGCGAGTTCTGTCAGCGCGATGGCGTATTCTTCATCGGTTGGCACGCGATGATGCCATTTCACTGTATTCTCCATAAAGCTGATGCCTTTCCCCTTGGTGGTGTTGGCGAGGATCAGGCTGGGTTTGCCGGGGGCGAAGGGCAGGCGGGAAAACGTCTGCTGGAGGTCAGCGATCTCATTGCCGTTGCACTCACAGACGGCATAGCCGAAGGCCTCAAATTTGGCATGGAGCGGTTCCAGCGCGTTGACGTCTTCCGTGCTTCCGGTGATTTGCAGGCGATTGCGGTCAATAATCACAATAAGGTTGTCGAGTTTGTAATGGGCGGCTGTCATCGAGGCTTCCCAGCTTGATCCTTCCGCCAGTTCGCCATCGCCAAGCAAAGTGAAGACCCGATAGGAACGACCGTCGAGCTTTGCCGCGAGCGCCGTCCCCACTGCCAACGACAGCCCGTGACCGAGCGCGCCTGTGTTCTGCTCGATGCCGTTCACGTCGCGGGTGGGATGCCCGATATAGTGCGACCCAAACTGATTCAGCGTTTCCAGATCGGATCGCGGGAAAAAACCACGATCCGCCAGTACCGCGTACAAGGCCTCGACCGAATGCCCCTTGCTTTGAATGTAGCGATCTCGATTAGGGTCGCGGAAATTCTCCGGGCTGACGTTCATCACATCGTTGTAGAGCACATTGAGAATATCAAGGCAGGATAGACTGCCGCCCGTATGTCCCGCGTTACTGCGCTTAATCAGTTCAAGGACAGTGCGCCGATAGGCAACCGATTTCAACCTGAGGGTTTCTCGCTGCATTGTCACTCCTTACACAATGGGTTCACAAATAGTCGTTTTGACATGAATATATATTCACAACTGATATACTATTCAAGCTGAATCATACTCTCAGTTGGTGTATTGGTCAATGACAGTGAATGATTATTCGGTCGATGGTCGGTATGCCTTTGTAAGCGAAGGGCGCTGATGGATTTACAGGAGCAGGCTGCCTGCCGGTCTCGCGCTTGACTGACAGAGAGGTTATTCGCGTGCCAATTTCTGCGCGGTTTCGACGTCGGTGATCAGGACATTGATGTACTTTCCACGCAGCGCGGCGAGGATTGCCGCATACTTGCGCGCGCCACCTGCGACTGCCACGCTGCGCTCGATCTTGCTGAGTTGTTCAAGACTCATGGAGACTACGCGCCTGTTGATCGTCCCATCGACCGGAGAACCATTTTCATCAAAGTAACGGAGCAGTATATCACCGACCGCACCCTGACCGCGCAGAAGTTTTTGTTCTTCCAGCGGAACCACATTACCGCTCAAATCCAGCAGGTTGGAAGGCTCGACAGCACCGATGCCCACCAGCGCCAGACTCACCTGATCAAACAGATGCATCGCTTCCTGGACATATGGTTCTGCCAGCATCACCTGGAGCGCTGCTTCCGTGCCAACAATTCCCGGCGCTGGCAGGTAAACTGCCTCGCCGTTGACGAGACCCGCGAGTCGCCCGGTCAGGCGGGTGGCGTGGACTTCGGCAGTTGGCTTGCCAACGCCCCCCAGAATTTGGACGACCTTGATACCTGTTTTGCCGGATACCTGATGCATCGAATCGACCAGCGCCAGCAGGGTTGAACTCCACGAGGAAATGCCGACGATTTCCTTGTCTTTGATGGTCGTTTCGACGTAAAAGGCGGCTGCCGCGCCAATATCGCGCATGATCTGGCTCTCATCGGAAGCCATGCAATCGACCACAATCGCGTCGCGCAGATGAAATTTCTGAATCAGCGTCTCGTCCAGATCAGCGTTCACCCCGATGGGGATTTGGATACTGATGCGGACAATATCTTCACTGCGCGCGCGATTGAGGAGCCGGGAAACGGTCGCCTGCGAAAGACTGAGACGCCGGGCAATTTCTGCTTGCGTTAAGTTCCATTCGAAGTACATTTTGGCGACTTTCGCCATCAGTCGGAGTTCATGTACTGTCGCCACTTGCTGTTTCTCCTGCCGATCAGAAGCGTTCGCCTGAAGTGGAGTCATTCCAACGACTGGAAAAACTCACTCCATTGAACGTCACGATGGATCGCTAAAAGGTTGCGAAAAATGTTTCAGGCCGGAATATTTATGCATTTCACCTGATTATACTCGCGAAATATCTGGTGACGAAAAGGCACAAGCGCGCCAAGGTGCATAGATGCGTGCGTCACCAGCGGTTGCACCGTCGTGTGACCCTACAAATGACCCCTCTGTTGACTGCTCCGGGCAGGCGCGGCCTAATCCATTTGCTGTAGGCGCAGCGCGATATACGGCTTGCTCGGCAGCGAAACGCGACACTGGCCTGTCAAGGTGCCTTCCAGCCGCGTGATGGTCATTTCCCAGGCATCAATCACGTCGACGCTGTAGCGCTTGCCTTCCGGCAAGGTTAGACGCGCTTCGCCCGGTTGACCGCGTCCACCATAGGCGAGATAGCAGCGGTCTGGCTGACCGACGCAATAAAGATCGCGTGTGATTTCTGCCGGGTTCAATCCGCCAGGGGGCATGGCTTCGAGGATGGCGCGCAGGAATGCGATTCGGGCGGGGCTTTGCCCGTGCAGGGCACCGCCCTTCGACCACCAGAGAATATCCTGCGGGTGCAGATAGGTTTCGCCATGCCCGACATAACCGCCCAGCGCTGTCCCCATCCAGAAACGATGCACCATTTCCTGCGGCGTGTGAAAGCCCCAGCGAAACGGGAGATTGCCCTCATAGCCCGTTTCGTCCACGACGACGGGCTTCTGATAGGCGGCACACCAGTCTGCCACTTTTTCAAGATCAGGGTAATTGTTCAGCGTTTGAACGCTGGCGTGCGTGACCCAGGGCTGGGTGTGATCGTAGTGTGTGTAACAGTTGTGGATGGAGCGCAGATGTCCATAAGGGTCATTGTGCTGCACGATCTGGAAAAAGCGATCCCAGTTCTCGACTGTTTTCCCTTTGCATAGATCCCATTCATTCGCCAGCGACCACCAGACATTGCGATAGGCGGACAGCCGCGCCAGCACATAACGCAAATAGCGGTCATCGGCTTCTGCGCCCATCTGATCAAAGCCCCAGCGCCCATTGTCGTACGGATGAAAGAGGATCAGGTCGGCTTCGATGCCGAGGTCGCGCAGGTCGCGCAGGCGTTGTTCCAGGTGGCGAAAGAAGTGCGGGTTGAAGCGGGTGAAATCCCAACCGCCCTGTGCGTCGTGTTCAAACGGATAGAGTGCGGGGTCATCGCGGTTGTATTCATAGTATTTAGGAAAGATGCACATGCGCAGCTTGTTGAAGGGACTGCTGCTGAGGCTGTCGAGTGTCTGGCGCTGAAGCGCTTCGGGCTGATGCAGCCAGGCGTAACAGGTTGTTCCAATCGGGAGGTAACGCGTGCCATCGGCATACTGGAAGTGGTAGGTGTCGGCAACCTTCACTGGCCCGTGATTGTCTTGGGAAGGCTCAATACAGGTGAAACTACCCTGCATTCCATTGAGCGACGGAAGATTGCTGCGCGTCTCATAGCGCCACTCACCTGTGCGCTGGGGCATAAAATGCAGACGAAAAACATCGGTACCGTCATAAAATCCGGCAGCTTCGACGGTGTCCTCACCCTGAGTAAACAGCGCTGAGAACTGCACCTCAAGAAAGGGATTGCCTTCAACCTGCGTGTGCAGCGCCAGATCGAAAATATCCCAGCATTCGACGGTTGCAGTGGATTGATTATTCAAGAGACTGCCCTCGCTATCCAGATATTGTTCAAAGAATAAGTGAACCTGCTTCATGAAATTTCGACGCTGTGAGTTTAACCTATTCTGCCGCCGCCCCAACCAATTCCCCGCGCCGCATTCCGGGATGTCGAAGTTGCAGGATGTCACGACTTGTTTGTGACAGTTGTCACTAACGGAGTGCGTCCCTGATGTTTATTGTATAGGCAGGAATCTATGGATCGTGCGGCTGATCTTTTTGTATATAGAACAGCACCATTTATCGAAAAATAACGTTTAGTACAGGAGGTTCCGATGACGCGCGTTCTTGTAGCTTATGCCAGCAGGCATAACTCAACCGCTGAAATCGCCTTCGCCATTGGTGGTGTGCTTCAGCAATCTCCTCAGCTCCAGGTCGACATTGAACAGGTTGATCATGTCAAAGACATCACGCCGTATCAGGTCGTGGTGCTGGGCAGTGCCATCTATATGGGGCAATGGCAGGCTGCCGCCGCTGACTTTCTCAAGCAGAGGCAGCGAGAACTGGAACAGCGCTCTGTCTGGCTGTTTTCCAGTGGCCCAATCGGCGACGGTGACCCGAAAACCCTGATGAACGGCTGGGTATTCCCCGAAGTGCTGCAACCCTTTGCTGACCGGATCAAGCCGCGCGACATTGCGCTGTTTCACGGCAAGCTGGAACGTGACTGGCTAAATATCCTCGAAAAAGCCGCCGTGAAGTTTGTGGGCGCGAGTACAGGTGACTCGCGTGATTGGAAGATGATTCGTGCCTGGGCAAACAAGATCGCCGAAGCATTGATCCCGGTTTGATCGGGTTACGCTGCGATTGCGAAGATCAGGAGGCTGTTCTCTATGCAAGTGTCCTCGGTCACCCTCATGCCACCCTCAGAAGACAAACGCTGGCGGATTGTCCAGACGACCATGCGCCGTCAGGGCTTTTCGTCAGACGCACTGATTGAGACGCTGCACAGCGTTCAGGCCGCTTTTGGCTATCTGGACGACAGCGCGCTGCGCTACGTCGCGCAAAGCCTGCACGTCCCGCTCAGCCGCGTTTACGGGGTTGCCACCTTTTATAACCTGTTCACGCTCAAGCCACAGGGGGCGCATACCTGTGTCGTCTGCCTGGGAACCGCCTGTTATATCAAAGGCGGTCAGCAAATTCTGAGCGCGCTTGAGCAGGCGACAGGCGTTCACCGGGGCGAAACGACCCCCGATAAACAGGTGTCCCTGATGATAGCGCGCTGTCTGGGGACGTGCGGCTTAGCGCCGACGGTCGTTTTCGATGAAGAAGTCGCCGGGCAGGTCGCGCCGAGCGCTGCCGTAGAGCGCGTCAAGGAATGGCTCACCCATGAATCTCGATGAACTCCACGAAATCGCCGCCAAACATAAGCAAGAACAGGCTGCGTTCGAAAATCACGTCATCGTCTGTACGGGAACAGCCTGTCACGCGGCGCAAAGTGAACACATTCTCGAATATTTACAGGCCGAAGCGAAACAGCGCGGCCTGAGCAAGCGCTGCGCGATCACAGGCGGCGGCTGTCGCGGCTTGTGCGCCGCCGGGCCGATGGTGACGGTCGAACCAGAGCACATCCTGTATCAAGGGGTCAAGCCGGAGGATGCGGCTGTGATTCTGGACAGCCTGAATACTGAGCCTATCGAGCAACTGCGCTGCGCGACCGACGCGCCCTTTTTCGCGCGCCAGAAGCGCGTGGTGCTGGAACATAACGGGATGCTCGACCCTGAAGAAATTGAGGACTACATCGCTGTCGGCGGCTTTGCAGCGTTCCTGAACGCCCTGACGCACATGCAGCCAAACGACGTGATCGACACGATTCAGCGCAGCGGCTTAGGTGGACGCGGCGGCGCGGGTTATTCGACCGGGCTGAAGTGGAGCACGGTCGCGAAAGCGGTGGGACGGCACAAATTTATTGTCTGCAATGGGGATGAAGGCGATCCCGGCGCGTTTATGGATCGCAGCGTGATGGAAGATTATCCCTATCGCATTATTGAAGGAATGCTGATTGCAGCTTACGCGGTCGGCGCGGACGAGGGCTTCATTTATGTTCGCGCCGAATATCCGCTGGCGGTCAAACGGCTGCGCCATGCGCTGCGTCAGGCCGAAAAATACGGATTCATTGGCCTGAATATCTGCGGCACGCCTTTCAGCATGAAGCTCGATGTACGGCTGGGGGCGGGCGCGTTCGTCTGCGGCGAAGAAACCGCGCTGATGGCCTCAATTGAAGGCCGACGCGGCACCCCGCGACCGCGCCCTCCCTATCCCGCCGAAGCCGGTTTGTGGGGCTTTCCCACGCTGATCAACAACGTCGAGACTTTCGCCAACATCATGCCGATTCTGCGCGAGGGCAGCGAGTGGTTTGCCAGTATTGGCACCGAGCGCAGCAAAGGGACGAAAGTTTTCGCGCTCTCTGGGCAGGTCAACCACACCGGGCTGATCGAAGTACCGATGGGCATCACTCTGCGCGAAATCGTTTTTGAGATCGGCGGGGGCATCCCTGGCGGTAAGCGCTTCAAAGCGGTGCAGACGGGCGGACCCTCCGGCGGCTGTATTCCGGAGCAGTATCTCGACATCGCGGTCGATTACGCTTCGCTGGCGCAGGTTGGCTCGATCATGGGATCGGGCGGGATGATCGTCATGGACGAAAGTTCGTGTATGGTCGATGTCGCCAAGTATTTCATGGAATTCTGCATGACCGAATCGTGCGGCAAGTGCATCCCCTGTCGCGTCGGCACAACGCAGATGTATCGCCTGCTCGACAAAATCACGCATGGCGAGGGGACATTGGACGATCTGGCGCTGCTCGAAGACCTGTGCGACATGGTGAAGCATACCAGCCTGTGCGGATTGGGGCAGGCCGCGCCCAACCCGGTGTTAAGCACGCTGCGCTATTTCCGTGATGAATATCTGGCGCACATCGTCGATAAACGCTGTCCGGCGGGTGTCTGCACCCTGCACACAGAGGCGGTCAGATCATGACACGCGTTCTTACTCTCAAGATCAATGACCAGGAAGTCAGCGGACGCGAAGACGAAAGTATCCTGACGGTGGTGCGCGAACACAATATCCCGCTGCCGACACTCTGCCAGATCGACGGCTTGACGAACGTGGGGGCGTGCCGGTTGTGTCTGGTCGAAGTCAAAGGTGTCTCCAAACTGCTGCCTGCCTGTACGACGCGGATCGCCGAAGGGATGGAAATCCTGACTGATTCCGAGCGCTTGCAGAAATATCGCCTTATGACGATTGAACTGCTGTTTGCCGAAGGCAATCACATCTGCTCGGTATGCGTTGCGAACAGTCACTGCGAACTGCAAAATCTGGCGGTCGCGCTGGGCGTCGATCACATCCGTCTCCCCTATCTGAATCCCAAACGCAGTGTTGATGCCTCGCACGAGCGTTTCGCCATCGATCACAACCGCTGTGTGCTGTGTACGCGCTGTGTCCGGGTCTGCGGCGAAGTCGAAGGCGCGCATACCTGGGATGTGATGGGGCGCGGCGCGCAAGCCTGCGTGATTACCGACCTGCATCAGCCCTGGGGCGAGTCCGTAAGCTGTACAAGCTGCGGCAAATGCGTGCAGGTTTGCCCGACCGGGGCGCTGTTCGTCAAGGGGAAAGCGGTCGGCGAGATGACCAAACACAAAGGGTTTCTGGTGACGCTGGCACAAACGCGGGAGAACGGCAAATGACGCGAAAAAGTTTAGCGACGGTCTGGCTGGACGGCTGTTCCGGCTGCCATATGTCGTTTCTCGACATTGATGAGCGGCTGCTGGCGCTGGCTGAACAGATCGAGCTGGTGTACAGCCCGCTGGTTGACCGAAAAGACTTTCCCGACCATGTCGATATGACGCTGGTCGAAGGCTCGGTTAGCAGTGAAGGTGATCTGGAAAAAATTCTGCATATTCGCGCGCACACGCAGACGCTGATTGCGCTGGGCGACTGCGCCGTCACAGGCAATGTGCCGTCGCTGCGTAATTCGGTCGGCGCGGAATCGGTGCTGCGCCGCGCCTATCTCGATCCGGCGCTGGTCAATGCGCAGCTTCCCGATAGCGAGGTTCCGCGACTGCTGCCGCTGGTGCGTCCTGTCCATGCGGTCGTGAAAGTTGATATTTTTGTTCCCGGCTGCCCGCCGTCCGCCAACACAATATTTTACACACTTAGTGAATTACTGGCGGGGCGGCAGCCGGATTTAAATGGTAAAACGCGCTTTGGAGCCTGACCCATGAAAACCAGCCCGATCAATACCATTCTGGAAAGCAGTGAAGGCGCGGCCTTGATCGCTTTTCACCTGCTGACGCCGTTTCTGCGGCCTTATCGCGCGCGCTGGGGAGCGACGGACAGTGAATTAAGCCGCACGCTGCCCGGTGACGACCTCGTGTCAACTCCAAAGTGGCAGTACACCCATGCCATCACGATTGATGCGCCCGCGCCGGAAGTCTGGGGCTGGCTGGTTCAGATTGGTGTGGGGCGCGGGGGACTATACAGCTACGAAGGGCTGGAAAATCTGGCAGGCTGTAACCTGCACAATGCCGACCAAATCCTGCCTGAATTCCAACAGTTGCAGCCGGGAGACGAGATCAAAATCCATCCCAAAGCCCCCGGTATGAAGGTGGCTGTTGTTGAAACAGGGCATTACCTCCTTATCCACAATGACAACCGCAGCGCTGACGTTCCCAGTTACATCCACACCACCTGGCTGTTGTATTTGCAGGCACTTGACCCGACAACGACCCGGCTCATCTCACGGGGACGCAACGATTATAGCCCTGAACTCGGCAACCGGCTGTGGATGGGGCCGTTATTTGTCGAGCCGATGGGTTTTGTGATGGAACGCCGGATGCTGCTGGGTATTCGGCAGCGCGCGGAGCAGCAGTGGATGTCTCAACCTGCCTGGGCGAATTGAAAGCGGTGATGCGATGACGCAAAAAATAGTGATTGACCCTGTGACCCGCATCGAGGGTCATGCCAAGATCACGATTCAACTGAACGATGCGGGCGAAGTTGAAGATGCCCATTTTCACGTCACGCAGCTACGGGGCTTTGAAAAGTTCTGCGAGGGGCGACCGTTTCAGGAGATGCCCGCGCTCATGGCGCGGATTTGCGGCATTTGCCCGGTCAGCCATCTGGTCGCGTCGGCGAAAGCCTGCGACCGGCTGCTGGCGGTACATATTCCGCCGACAGCGAAAAATCTGCGGCGGATTCTCAACCTGGCGCAGATCGCGCAATCGCACGCGCTGAGCTTTTTTTACCTGTCGTCGCCGGACTTGCTGCTGGGTATGGACGCTGACCCGGCTCAGCGCAATCTGTTTGGGATTGCTCAGGCACAGCCGCAGCTTGCCCGTGATGGCATTCGTTTGCGCCAGATTGGGCAGCAAATGATTGAGCTGCTCGGCGGCAAACGGATTCATCCGGCCTGGGTGGTTCCCGGCGGTGTCAGCGAGCCGCTCAGCAGCGAAAAGTGTGAACAACTGCGCGTCATGGCGCTGGAAGGTATTGAAATCGCGCTGCGAACACTGACTTGGTATCAAGCGATTATTCAGAATTACGAACAGGAAATTCGCGCCTTTGCGACGGTGCCCACACTGTTTATGGGGTTGACCAACGAGCGCGACGAGCTTGAGATGTATGACGGCACACTGCGGATCGTGGATGCCGACGGGAAGTTGGTCGCCGATGCGCTGAATCCGCATGACTACGAAACATACATTGGGGAGCGGGTCGAAGCCTGGTCGTATCTGAAGTCGCCCTTCTACAAACCCCTCGGCTATCCAGAGGGGATTTATCGGGTGGGGCCGCTTGCGCGCCTCCATCTGGTGCAAAAGTGTGGCACGCCGCTGGCAGACGAAGCGCTCGAAGCTTTCCGCACGCTGGATCAGCCGCAAAGCTCGTTCCATTATCATTATGCGCGTCTGATTGAAATTCTTTACGCCTTCGAGAAGATTGACCAACTACTGCGCACCCCGGACATTTTGAGCGACCGGGTACGCGCTCACGCACAGCCCAACTCGAATCGCGGGATCGGGGTCAGCGAAGCGCCGCGTGGCACACTCATTCACGACTATGAGATCGACGAGAACGGACTGATCACGCACGCGAACCTGATCATCGCTACCGGACACAACAACTACGCGATGGACAGGAGCGTCTTCGAAGTTGCCCGACAGTTTGTGCATGGGGCAGCGCTCAGTGAGGGGATGCTCAACCGAGTTGAAGCGGTGATTCGTGCTTTCGACCCCTGCTTAAGCTGTTCGACTCACGCGATTGGGCAGATGCCGTTGCATATTCAGCTTAGCGCGCCGGGAGGCGAGATCGTCGCGGAAATCAAGCGATGATCCTCATGATTGGCTACGGCAATCCCCTGCGCTGCGATGATGGGCTGGGGCAGGCGGTCGCGCAGGCGCTCCAAGAGCGGGTGACATGCAGCGCCGTGCAGGTGCAGACGGTCTATCAACTGACCCCCGAACTGGTCGAACCCGTCAGTCACGCCTGTCTGGTCGTGTTCATCGATGCGCGAACCGAGGGCAGGCCGGGGGAAGTCTTCGTCGAAACAGTTACACCCCTCAGCACAAACGGCGCGTTCACGCACAACGTTACCCCTGCCACCCTGTTGGGGATGGCTTACGAGCTTTACGGCGCGCAGCCTGACGGTCTGCTGATTTCAATCGTCGGCGCGTTATTTGACTATGGAACCACATTTTCTGTGCCAATTCGGCAATCCCTGCCCGCGATAATCGAACAAATTGAGGCCATCATCGCCGCGCATGTGGAAGATCACGTTTACGAGGACAACAGCTCTGCATGAACTTGGCATTGAGAGCGCTGCGCTGACGCAGTTCCTGTCTGCCTGACGGCCTTGTTCAATTGATGCAGACTTATATCCCGTGCCTCCGACGATGCCCCAATGGACTTTGCCAACTCTGAGGTCTGAAAACCTTCTTCGTTCAAGGGCCTGAAGCGCAGCCAAGCATAAAAAACGATGAAAAGTACCCCTTTGAGATTACATCTGTCACTAATGCCAATGGGGCTGTGAGTGCATGATTGAATGGAAAGTACGGATCGTGTCGCTGATTGTCGTGGCCTGAGCCAGCTTAATGAAGGAGAAAGCGCAGCCGAGCCGCGCGTCTCCGGAAGCAATTGGCGAGTGAGGAGAACTTAATGGCAACTGAATCTTGCTACGCCACGATGGACGGTAACGAAGCCGTCGCACGTGTTGCTTACAAATTAAACGAGGTCATTGCGATTTATCCGATTACCCCGTCCTCGGCAATGGGGGAGTGGTCGGACGGGTGGGCGGCGGCGGATGAGCCAAATCTATGGGGAACCGTGCCGAAAGTCGTCGAGATGCAAAGCGAAGCCGGAGCCGCTGGTGCGGTACACGGTTCGCTGCAAGCCGGGTCGCTGACGACGACTTTCACCGCTTCTCAGGGTTTGCTCCTGATGATCCCGAATATGTACAAGATCGCCGGTGAACTCACGCCCGCCGTCTTTCATGTGGCGGCGCGCAGTATCGCCACGCAGGCGCTCTCGATCTTCGGCGACCACAGCGATGTGATGGCAACCCGCTCGACGGGGTGGGCGCTGCTGGCGTCGGCGTCGGTTCAGGAAGCCCATGACTTCGCGCTGATCGCGCAGGCGGCAAGCCTGGCGTCACGGCTGCCGTTTCTGCATTTTTTTGATGGCTTCCGCACGTCGCACGAAGTCGCCAAAATTGAGCTGCTGAGCGACGATGTTCTGCGCGCGATGATCGATGACGACTTAATTATGGCGAATCGTAGCCGCGCACTTTCGCCAGAACATCCGATTGTTCGCGGCACGGCGCATAACCCGGACACGTTCTTTCAGGCACGCGAAACGGTCAATCCGTATTACACAGCAGCACCTCAGATCGTGCAGCAGGCGATGGATAAATTTGCCCAGTTGACCGGGCGGCAGTATCGCCTTTTCGAATATCACGGCGATCCTGAAGCGACTCGTGTGATTGTTGTGATGGGGTCGGGCTGCGAAACCGTTCAGGAAACGGTCGATGCCCTGAACGCGCAGGGCGAGCATGTTGGCGTGCTGAAAGTGCGCCTGTATCGCCCGTTTGACGTTTGCGCCTTTATCGAAGCGCTGCCGATTACGACCGAGCGGATTGCCGTCCTCGACCGGACGAAAGAACCGGGCGGTTCAGGCGAACCCCTGTATCTGGACAGTGTGACTGCACTTTACGAGGAATGGAGCGGCTCGCCGAAAGTGATAGGTGGACGCTACGGCCTGTCCTCGAAAGAGTTCACGCCCGCGATGGTCAAGGGTGTGTTTGACAACCTGGCACAGGAGCAGCCGAAAAACCACTTCACGGTCGGTATCCACGACGATGTGAGCCATACCAGTCTGGAGTACGACCCCGAATTCTCGATTGAGCCAGACAATATCGTGCGTGCGGTCTTCTACGGACTGGGTTCGGACGGCACGGTTGGCGCGAACAAGAATTCGATTAAGATCATCGGCGAAAACACGCCCAATTACACGCAAGGCTATTTCGTCTACGACTCGAAGAAATCCGGCTCGATGACGATTTCACATTTGCGCTTCGGCCCGCAGCCGATTCACGCTCCCTATTTGATTTCGAAAGCGAACTTTGTTGCCTGTCACCAACCCAATTTCCTGGAACGTTTCGATGTGCTTCAGGAAGCCGCTCCGGATGGCGTTTTCCTGCTCAACAGCACCTACGATCATGTTGAGGTATGGGATCACCTGCCGCAGCGCGTCCAGGAGCAGTTGATCGCCAAACGCCTGCGTTTCTTTGTCATCGACGCCTCGAAAGTGGCACGGGACAACGGCATGGGCGGACGAATCAACACGATTATGCAGGTCTGTTTCTTCGCCATATCGGGCGTCCTGCCGCGTGACGAAGCGATTGAGGCGATTAAGCACTCGATTGAAAAGACCTACGCCAAGAAGGGCGAAGAAGTCGTCGCCATGAACCTGACGGCGGTCGATAACACGCTGAGCAACCTGTTCGAAGTCGCCGTACCGCAGAAGGTCACGAGTGCTGTGCCCATGCTCACGCCTGTCCCCAACACTGCGCCGGAATTCGTGCGCGGCGTGCTGGGCAAGATGATTGCGCATCAAGGGGACAGCCTGCCCGTGAGCGCGCTGCCGATTGACGGGACGTTCCCCAGCGGTACCTCCCGGTATGAGAAGCGCAACCTCGCCGACGAAATCCCGGTCTGGGACCCCGACATCTGTATTCAGTGCGGCAAATGCGCGCTGGTCTGCCCGCACGCGGTGATCCGCATCAAAGCTTATGACGGCGCAGCGCTGGTTGATGCTCCAGCGAGTTTCAAAGCTGTCTCCGCCCGCGATACCGAGTGGAAAGACATGCAGTACACCATTCAGGTGTCGCCGGAAGACTGCACCGGCTGCGGCATCTGCGTCGATGTTTGCCCCGCCAAGAATAAATCAGCGCTCAACCTGAAGGCGCTGAATCTTGAGCCACAGCCCGCGCTTCGCGAACAGGAAAGCGCCAACTGGGACTACTTCCTCAAGCTGCCGGAAACGGATCGCAGCCTGATCAAGGTCAGCAGTATTCGCCAGCAGCAGGTACAGCAGCCGCTGTTTGAATTCTCTGGCGCGTGCTCTGGCTGCGGCGAAACACCCTACATCAAGCTGATTACACAGTTGTTCGGCGACCGCACGCTGATCGCCAACGCGACGGGCTGCTCGTCGATTTACGGCGGCAACCTGCCAACGACGCCTTACACGCACAACGCGCAGGGACGCGGCCCGGCCTGGTCGAACTCGTTGTTCGAAGACAACGCCGAGTTCGGTTACGGGATGCGCGTCGCGCTCGACAAGCAGGTGGAACAGGCGCGCGAACTTGTGCAGTTGCTGGCAGAAGACATCGGCGGCGAACTGGCGAACGGCCTGCTTGGCGCGGATCAGCATGACGAGGCGGGCATTTATGCGCAGCGTGAACGTGTCACCGCCCTTAAGGAAATTCTCGCCCGTTTAGACACGCCCGAAGCGCGTAGTCTCGTAGGACTGGCTGACGTGCTGGTCAAACGGGATGTCTGGATCGTCGGCGGCGATGGCTGGGCCTATGACATTGGCTTCGGCGGTCTCGATCACGTACTGGCGAGTGGGCGCAACGTCAACATTCTGGTGCTCGATACCGAAGTCTATTCCAACACGGGCGGGCAGATGTCGAAATCGACGCCACGCGGTGCGGTCGCGAAATTTGCCGCCGGAGGAAAACCGGTTGCCAAGAAAGACCTGGGACTGATTGCCATGAGTTACGGCACGGTCTACGTCGCGCACGTGGCAATGGGCGCAAGGGATGAGCAAACTCTGCGCGCCTTCCTCGAAGCTGAAGCCTACGATGGCCCGTCGCTGATTATCGCCTATTCCCACTGCATCGCGCACGGCATCAACATGGGGACGGCGCTTAAGGATCACAAGGCTGCGGTTGATAGTGGTCAGTGGCCGCTTTATCGCTACAACCCGACGCGCGCGACCGAAGGTGGCAATCCGCTGACGCTCGACTCACGCGCGCCGAAGATTCCGCTCAAAGACTATCTGCACATGGAAAATCGTTTCAGGATGCTCGAAATGAGCAACCCGGACGCCGCAGCGCTGCTGTTCGAGGAAGCACAGCAGGACGTCAACACGCGCTGGGCCTATTACGAATATCTCGCCTCGCGCACGTCAAGTAACGGTAAGGAGCATTGAGATGAACCTGACTACGACCTATCTAGGGCTATCCTTACGTTCGCCGCTGGTTGCTTCGGCGTCGCCGCTTTCGGAAAAGATTGACAATATCAAGCGGCTGGAAGACGCCGGAGCCGGGGCGGTTGTCCTGTTCTCGCTCTTCGAGGAACAGCTTCGCCAGGAGCGGCTGGCGCTCTATTATCACCTGACCCAGAACACTGAGAGTCACGCCGAAGCGTTGAGCTATTTCCCGGAGCCGGAGGAATTTCGGACAGACTCGCAGGGCTACCTGGAGCATATCCGTCAGGCGAAAGCGGCGGTCAATATACCGATTGTCGCCAGCCTGAACGGGACGACGCCGGGGAGCTGGGCAAAGTTCGCCCGACAGATCGAGCAGGCAGGCGCGGATGCGCTGGAGCTGAACCTCTACAGCATCCCGACCGAAATCGATATGCCCGGCTCGGAAGTCGAGCAGAGTGACCTGGCGATTGTTTCATCCGTTTGCGCGGCGGTGCGGATTCCGGTTGCGGTCAAGCTCAGCCCCTTCTTCAGCAACATGGCAAACATGGCGAAACGCTTCAACACAATGGGCGCGCGCGGTCTGGTGTTGTTCAACCGTTTTTACCAGCCGGATATTGACCTGGCAGCGCTGGAAGTGCGCCCGAATGTGATTTTGAGCACGTCCGAGGCGCAGCGTCTGCCGCTGCGCTGGATTGCGATTTTGTACGGGCGTATTCCGGTGGATTTCGCCGCGACCAGCGGCATTCATCATGGTGAAGATGCGGTCAAGCTGATTTTGGCAGGCGCGAATGTGACCATGATGGCCTCGGCGCTGCTCAGGAACGGCATCGATCATCTGAGCACGGTGGAGACTGAACTGCGCGCCTGGATGGAAGCCAACGAATACGAATCGGTCGCGCAGATGCGCGGCGCACTCAGCCAGATCCACTGCACCGAACCCAGCGCGTTTGAACGCGCCCAATATATGCGTGCCCTCACGCATTATTCTGTGGGGATGACACCGTAAAATCACGCAGCGCTCAATTGTTTGAGCGCTGCGTCTCTTTAAAAATGCATCTTGCGTGGCCTAAATTTTGGAACTGTTGCGCGGCGAATCCTGCCGCACATTTGAAAGGAATAGAGGAGTAAAGCTCATGGCTGTTGCAGTTGTACCTCCCAAGAAACGCAGTCTTCAAACCACTGTCTCAAAGCGGTGGGTCTATCTGTTTAGCGAAGTCGAGGCGGTCGAGGAATCCGTCGGCGGTTCGTGGGACAAAGTGCGCGCGCTGCTCGGCGGCAAAGGCGCAGGTCTGTTCGATATGACCCGCGCTCAAGTCCCGGTGCCGCCTGGCCTGACCGTGACCACTGAGGCGTGCAATGCTTACCTGGCTGGCGGCGGCAAGTTCCCCGAAGAAATGTGGGAACAGGTGCTCGAAGCGCTCAAGGAAGTCGAGCAGAAAGCCGGTAAGAAGTTTAACGATACCAAGAATCCGCTGCTGGTGTCGGTGCGCTCTGGCGCGAAATTCTCGATGCCGGGGATGATGGACACGGTTCTCAACCTGGGCATGAATGATGGAATCGCCGAGAGCATGGTCAAGCTGACGGGCGATGAACGCTTCGTCTATGATGCGTATCGTCGGCTCGTTCAGATGTTTGGGTCGGTCGTCATGGGTATTGACGACGAACCATTTGAAGACTATCTGACCAGCGTCAAGAAGGCGCGCGGCGTCAAGTCGGACGTGGAACTGAACGCGGCTGACTGGAAAGAAATCACCAACGAATTCAAGATCATTTTCCGCGGCGAAACGGGCGACGATTTCCCGCAAGACCCCTATCGTCAGCTTGGGCTGGCGGTCGAAGCCGTTTTCAAATCCTGGAACGGCAAGCGCGCCGTCGATTATCGTAATGCCGCAGGCATCGCGCATGATCTCGGCACGGCGGTCAACGTGCAGACGATGGTCTTCGGCAATATGGGCGATCAATCGGGTACGGGCGTGGCCTTCACGCGCAATCCAGCGACCGGAGAGAAGCAGTTGTTCGGCGACTTCCTGATGAACGCGCAGGGCGAAGACGTGGTGGCGGGCATTCGCACCCCGGAACCGATTGCTCAGCTAGCAGGCGAGAACCCGAAAATCTACGCGCAGTTTACCGAGATTGTGAATAAGCTGGAGCATCATTATCGCAATATGCAGGATGTCGAGTTCACGATTGAGCGCGGCAAACTGTGGATGCTGCAAACCCGTGATGGCAAACGCACGGCGCGGGCGGCGGTTCGCATTGCGGTCGAGATGGCGCAGGAAGGCGTAATCAGCGAGCAGGAAGCGGTACTGCGCGTGACGCCGCAGAACGTGATCCAACTGCTGCACCCGCAGTTCGACGACCTGGCGAAGGCCGCTGCCACCAAAGCCGGTCGCATGATCGCGACGGGGGTGAATGCTTCCCCTGGCGCAGCCGTCGGCATCGCCGCGTTTGACGCTGATCTCGCTGAGAAATGGGGCAAAGCCAAGCGTGCAGTGATCATGGTTCGCCCGGAAACCAAACCCGACGACGTGCATGGCATGTTGGCTTCCAGTGGCATCCTTACCAGTCGCGGCGGCGCGACCAGCCACGCGGCAGTGGTGGCGCGACAGTTCGGCGTCCCCTGCGTGTGCGGTGCGGAAGCGTTGATGATCGACGTGCGCAACCGACTGCTCACTGTTGGCGATCTGGTTATCCATGAAGGCGATACGATCTCGGTCGATGGTTCAACGGGCGAAGTCTTTATCGGCGAAATCGACCGAGTTGAGCCGAACTTCAACCGCGAAACCTACCTGATCACGCTGCTGAGCTGGGCGGACAAGTTCCGCCGTCTGGGAGTTTATGCCAACGCCGATTATCCGGTGGATGCTCGCCGCGCTCGTGATTATGGGGCGCAGGGTGTGGGTCTCTGCCGCACGGAGCATATGTTCTTCCAGGAAGAGCGTCTGCCGATTGTCCAGGCGATGATTTTGTCAGAACCGGGCAGCGAGGAAGAAACCGAGAATCTGGAAAAGCTGCTCGTCTTCCAGCACGACGACTTCTACGGCATTTTCAAGGCGATGGATGGACAGCCAGTGATTATTCGCCTGCTCGACCCGCCGCTGCATGAATTCATGCCCGATCACGAACAGTTGGCGCTGCGAGCGGCAGGTCTGCGCTTGATGGGTGATCGTCCGAACGAGCTTGTACGGGTCGAAGAACTGATGCACGCCGTCGAAGGGTTGGAGGAATTCAACCCGATGCTGGGGCTGCGCGGTGTCCGGCTCGGCATCGAGCGACCGGCGCTGACCGCAATGCAGGTGCGGGCAATCTTCGAAGCGGCCTGCCAGCTTCAGAAGGAAGGCGTCGAGGTTTACCCTGAGATCATGGTCGCTGTCACTGCCCACGAGAACGAAGTCAAATTTATGCGCGCGCTGATCGAGAAAATTGCCAGCGAAGTGATGACACGCACCGAAGTCACCATCGAATATAAGATCGGTACAATGATCGAACTGCCGCGCGCGGCGATCATCGCCGACAAGATGGCGCAGTTCTCACAATTCTTCTCGTTCGGCACTAACGACCTGACGCAGACGACTTACGGCATCAGCCGCGACGATGCCGAAGGTAAATTCCTGCTCGATTACGTCGAGCGCGGTCTGCTGCCGACCAATCCTTTCCAGGTGCTGGACGAAGACGGCGTCGGCTACCTGATCAAGCTGGCGGTCGAGCGCGGGCGCAAGGAACGCCCCGATCTTGAAGTCGGCATCTGCGGTGAACACGGTGGCGAGCCGAGCAGCATTGCTTTCTGCCATCGCACTGGCCTCAACTATGTAAGCTGCTCGCCCTTCCGCGTCCCTGTCGCTCGACTGGCGGCGGCGCACGCAGCGCTCAGCGAAGCCAAGAGCAAAGCCTAATATCAACTTGAGAGGCGGGATTATCTACCCCGCCTCTGTCAGCATCCAGTCAGGCACAAGCGCGCTCCGAACCTTTCAGAACGCGCTTTTCGTTTTGGAAGGATGCGGCATTCAGGCTGCATGGCTGCGCCTGCTGGTCACGACTTCCTGATAGGATTTGGGCTGAAGGTCAGGGATAGGGCTGGTTATGAGAGCGCTTGCTCAGCGCCATGAACGCCATCAGCAGGTCGGAGCGAGTGACGATGCCAATCAGCGTCTCTTCTCGCATGACGGGAAGGCAGCCGATGAAATGTTCGAGCATCAGGCGCGCCGCTTCATGCGCCGGGAGGTCTGGCTCGATGATGACCGGCGCGGGTGTCATCACGGATGAGACCAAAAGGGTATGTGCCAGTTCCGCGTTCACAATGGGGGTTAATTTCTGGAGCGATTCGCCAAGTGCCTGTTCACAGTCGTGGATGCTGAGGATGCCAATCAGATGTTTTTCAGCGCTGAGGACAGGGAGGTGATGACAGCCTAGCTCGCGCATTTTGGCGATGGCTTCCGCTAACGTCGCTTCTGAAGCGCTCGTTGCGGGGCGAACTGTCATCACATCACTCACATTCATCATTGCGCCAGTACAAAACTATCAATATCCGGACGTATCGTATAGAAGTTTATCTTTCCAGCGGATATTCTGTCGTGCTGTTGTGTATTGGCAGCACTCCTGCTGGAGCGCTGCCAACCCGTGTTATTCGTTGACGACCAGCGCCATCACCATCCCGAACATGCCCATTTGCCCTTCGGCATGGTTCAGGATATGGCAATGATAAGCCCACGCGCCCGGTTCCGTGCAGTCGATCAGCACGTCGTAGCGCTCGCCGGGAGCAATCAGTACCGTATCCGCCATGTAAGGCGTGGGCAGGTTATAGCCGTCTTTCGCGAAGACGAGCTGCGGCATCCCGTGCAGGTGCATCGGATGGGCCATAAGCCCCTGATTCAGATAGCGGACGCGAATCTTATCGCCCAGTTTGGCGACAATCGGCTGCGTGTAGGGGAAGCCTTTGCCGTTGATCGTGAAGCCGAGCGTTGAGTCGTTCAGGATCACCACGTAATCGCCCTGAACGACCGGTTCGCGGCTGGTGTCCTTCGGGTCGATGATGAACGCGCCCAACATGCCGCGCAGCACTTGCTCAGTCGCGTTAATGTGCGAGTGATATTCATGCGTGCCAGCGTTACGGGTGGTGAATTCGTAGCTAAAGGTTTCCCCTGGCATGATCGGATCTTGTGTGATGAAGGGAACGCCGTCCATCTTGTTGGGGATGAGCAGCCCATGCCAGTGGATGGTCGTTGGCTGCGTCATGTCGTTGTGGACGTTGATACGCAGCGCATCGCCTTCATTCACACGAAAGGTCGGGCCGGGAACCCTACCGTTATAGGTGAGCGCCGCGACCGGGTTGCCCCCGCCGGTATCCCAATCGACCTCCTGGCAGTGAACCTCGAAAACCTTCACGCCGTTGTCGAGCGTAGGCTGAAGTTCTTCCGGCCAATAGTGTGGGTCTTGCCCGATGTTATTCAGAAATGTCGTCACCCCGGCTTTATGATGCTCGTTCATCGCCACCCAGTCAATCGTTTGGGCGGGCGCAGGCGCGGTTGTCGGCATCGGCATATCGGTCATATCCTGGGCGCGGCTGGGGCTGGCTAATCCGGCGACGCTCGCCGTTCCCACACCGATACCCAGTAGTTTCAAAAACTCGCGACGCTGCATGTTCCCCTCGTTTTCTATGCGTTGGTTGCTCTCTGTGCATAGTAACTGAACTCGCTTTTGACTATAAGGAATGAATGTCACGCCTTTTCATGACAACCTTCACTACTGATGTAATGCAGCTTACCTGGATAATGACCGTGTATTTTTCGTCACAAGGATCAAGTTCATGAGCAATCGCCCGCCAGAGTCGCAGATTCCGCCGTTTTTTCCCGCCCTGGTATTCTTGGGTTTTTTCGTGCTGCTCATCGTGCTGCTGCGACCCGCTTCTGCGCCGCAAAGTACTGTGTCGCCAGGCACAGCGACCGTCATTGCGCTGGAACCGACAACGCAGCTACCGACCGCCACTGCGCAGGTCGCGCAATCTGTGGCCTACAGTCCGGCGCTGGTCGCCGAAGGTCAGGAGGTACTGCAATCGATTTGCTCTGCCTGTCATGGGCCGGATGCACGCGGAATTCCGGGCTTAGGCAAGAACCTGATCGAAAGTCAGTTTGTGCATGGCCTGAGCGATGAAGAATTGCTTCAGTTCGTTATCAAGGGGCGTGACACCTCTGATCCACTCAACACGACCGGCGTTGCCATGCCGCCGCGTGGTGGAAATCCCTCGCTGACTGATGATCAATTGCGTGCTGTAATTGCTTACATCCGCACTCAGTCCAGCAGCGCGAGCGCTGTGCAGGCCGTCCCGAATGTGGTCGCTGCCATGCCTACCGCCGCACCTCTCATTGCTACTGTTCTACCAACCCGAATTCCCGTCACGCCCCCGCTTTTTAGCGCCCAGACCGCCTATAGCTGGTCGTGCGCCGGATGTCACGGTGCTGATGGCAAAGGCAGCGGCTCGTTTGGCCCAGGATTTGCCGACAGCACCTTACTCGCGGATCGCACGGCGCTACTGGCCTTCTTGACGGAAGGTCGCCCGTTGGCAGACCCACGTAGTGAATTTCCGCATCCGGCGCAGGGGGGCTACCCGGCATTGACCAGTGAGCAGCTATCCACCCTGACTGACTATGTGCTGACGCTGGCGAGCAGTCATTCGTAAAGGTGTCATTTGGCAGGTTTGAACAGGCGCAATGTCACTACGTTCGATATGTGAAAAGATACACAATTGAAGTCGTAGTGTGAAACCAATCAAGGAGAGAGCGTTAAATCATGATCGCTTCGAACGAAGCTAAGGAACGTTATAGTCTCGAAAAGCACGGGCTGTACAACCTGCATAACGTTTACTGGAATCTGCCGACGCCGCTGCTCTACGAAGAAGCTATCCGCCGCAGTGAAGCGCGGTTGTCCCATCTTGGCCCGCTGGTGGTACGTACCGGACATTATACCGGTCGTGCGCCGAATGATAAGTTCATCGTGCAGGAATCCTCCAGCGAAGACCTGATCTGGTGGGGCAAGGTCAACCACCCGATGTCGGAAGCCACGTTTGACCGCCTGCGTCAGCGCATGTTGGCCTATGTTCAGGGCAAGGACATCTTCGTTCAGGACTGCTACATCGGCGCAGACCCGGCCTATCGCCTGCCGATTCGGGTCATCACCGAAACGGCCTGGCACAGCCTGTTCTCGCGCAATATGTTTATTCAGCCGAAAGCTGAAGAAATGGCGCAGTTCGCACCCGAATTCACGATCATTCAGGTTCCTGGTTTCCATGCCATCCCTGAACTGGATGGCACGCGTTCGGAGGTGTTTGTTGCTATCAACTTCGCTGAACGCGTTGTACTAATCGGTGGAACGCAGTATGCGGGCGAAATCAAGAAATCCGCCTTCACTATCCTGAATTATCTGCTGCCGCAGAAGCAGGTTCTGTCGATGCACTGCTCGGCAAATATGTCGAAGGAAGGTGATGTCGCCATTTTCTTTGGGCTGTCTGGCACAGGCAAGACCACGCTTTCGGCTGACCCGAAACGTATCTTGATCGGCGATGATGAGCATGGCTGGAGCGAAAACGGCGTCTTCAATTTCGAGGGCGGCTGCTACGCCAAAATCATTAATCTGTCCGCACAGGCAGAGCCTGAAATCTTTGAGACGACCCGTATGTTCGGTACGATTCTCGAAAATGTCGGCTTCGACAGTCGCACCGGGCATCTGAATCTCGAAGACGACTCGCTCACCGAGAATACGCGTGCTGCCTATCCCGTCAAGCATATCCCAAATGCCAAGATCGA
This sequence comes from Anaerolineae bacterium, assembly GCA_034432495.1. GTDB lineage: Bacteria > Chloroflexota > Anaerolineae > Aggregatilineales > Phototrophicaceae > Flexifilum. Next base: position 29,312 of record DAOUCB010000078.1, read on the forward strand.
CGGCATGGGCGGTCATCCCACCAACGTCATCATGCTCACAGCAGACGCTTTCGGCGTACTGCCTCCCATTGCCAAGCTGACGCCTGAACAGGCCATGTATCACTTCCTGTCTGGTTATACGGCGCGCCTCGCCGGAACTGAAAGAGGTGTCACCGAACCTCAGGCCACCTTCAGCGCCTGCTTCGGTGCGCCTTTCCTGGCGCTGCGACCGGTGGTCTATGCCCATCTGCTCGGCGACAAGATTGCGAAGCATGAGGTCAATGTCTGGCTGGTCAATACGGGTTGGACGGGTGGCCCCTACGGTGTCGGGCAGCGGATGCCCATCCGCGACACCCGTGCTTTGATTAGCGCCGTGCTCGATGGCAGCCTCGCCCAGGTTCCAACCGAAACGGAACCCTATTTCGGGCTGAATGTGCCGGTGTCCTGCCCTGGCGTTTCAGCGGATGTTTTGAACCCAATCAACACCTGGGCAGACAAAGCCGCCTATGAAGCTCAGGCACATAAGCTCGCGCGGATGTTTGCTGAGAACTTCGCCAACTTTGCCGATACCGTTTCCGAGACAGTGCGTGCTGCCGGGCCAGCCCTGGAACTTGCCCGGTAACGCTTTCCGTTAGACCCCTCTCTATAACAGCCCGCAGTCGGTTGAAGGACTGCGGGCTGGCTTTTGTAATCTGTGCTGCTAGTACCAAATGCGAGGGAAGGTATTCGTAGGGGCGACCTGCCAGGTCGCCCCTACAGACCCAATAAAATCCTTTTAGACTCACAAACGAGCACCATTCGTTGCCATGTCGCCCCTACAGACCTTTTTACTCTCACAAACCAGCACCATTCGATTGTAGATAACCTATCCCTGATCCGCTGACACAGGGGTGAACGACAAGCCTGCTAGACTCGAAATGCTCTGGGCAAACCGTCAAAATCACCAAAATCGAGCCGCTGGCACTGCTCAACAATCCACCGTTTGAGGTAGACTAGTAGCTGAGGGTATAAGCAGGAGGACTGTAATGGTTGCGATAGATATTGCCAATGCGGTGCAAGCACGTGATAAAGCGCAAAATCCGCTTGTGGCACTCACGAACGAAGGCCAGAGTGTCTGGCTCGATAATCTGACCCGCGAACTTGTCAATGGCCCGGAACTTCGGGATTTGATCGAACACGATGGTCTGCGCGGGATGACCTCGAACCCCACCATCTTCCAGAAGGCCATCGCGGCAGGGCACGCCTACGATGAGCAGTTGAAAGGGCTGGTCGGGCCGAATACCACCTCGGCTGACCGCTTTGAAGCCTTAGCAGTCAAGGATGTTCAGACTGCCTGCGACGTTTTCCGCCCGGTGTACGACGCGCTCGACGGCAAGGATGGTTTCGTCTCGCTTGAAGTCGCTCCCGGTCTGGCACGCAATCCCAAAGACACCGTGACTGAAGCGCGCCGTCTGTGGAAGGCTGTCAACCGCCCGAATGTGATGATCAAGGTTCCGGGGACGGTAGAAGGCGCAGAAGCTATCGGCACGCTGCTTCAGGATGGCATCAACATCAACGTAACGCTGCTGTTCTCGCTCGAAAATCATGAGCGCGTCATGTGGAAATATATCGAGGCGTTGGAAGCCCGTGTGGCGGCGGGGCAGCCGATTAATCGGCTCGATTCAGTCGCTTCCTTCTTCGTCAGCCGCGTTGATACGCTGGTTGATAAACTGCTGGACGAGAAAATTGCCGCTGAAACCTCAGACGCGAAGAAAACAGCGCTCGCTGGTCTCAAAGGCAAAGCTGCGATTGCCAACGCGCAGCTTGCTTACGCGCGTTTCCGCGAGATTTTCGCAGGTGACCGCTTCCAGAAGTTGCAGGCGAAGGGTGCGCGTTTCCAGCGACCGCTCTGGGCCAGTACCAGCACGAAAAACCCATCGTACCGCGACGTGATGTATGTCGAGGAACTGGTCGGGCCAGATACGGTCAACACCATGCCGCAGGCCACGATTGACGCCTTCCGCGATCACGGCAATGTCAGCCGCACGGTGGACACCCACCTGGATGCCGCGCGCGACCTGATGGCGCAGCTCAAGGCGGCTGGCATCGACATTCAGGCCGTCACCACCCAGCTTGAAAAAGAGGGTATCGAGGGCTTCTCCAAGTCCTATGCCGACCTGATCGCTGATATTGAGAAGAAGTCGGCGCAGTTCAAGTAAGCGCCGCTGAGTCAGCAAAAAGAGCCGTGTTCAGGTTTGCTGGATGCGGCTTTTTTTCTGCTTGGAACAGGCGACGTTTTCGCTGAATTGGACTGCAAATTCGTGCTAGCTTCCCAATAGAATTTATGTTATACTGTTCTTGCAATGTGGGAACATAGACAATTGTGTCTTAACCACATGGTGCTGTGGTTAAGCACCCATAAGACCTCAACAGAGAAAACAGATACGTGTTACTTCACTCCCTCTGTAATCTCCGCAAAGTACCATGTACTTCCTGAAATAACTGGGATGTGTGTACAGAAGGCTATGGCAAAACCCAACTATTCAGGAGTGAATAACAATGGCAACTCGCGTCCAGGGTACAGTCAAGTGGTTCAACGGTGAAAAGGGCTACGGCTTCATTACACCCGAGAGCGGCCCCGATCTTTTCGTGCACTATTCTGAAATTCAGGCTAGCGGTTTCCGCACGCTCGAAGAAGGTGCCAAGGTCGAGTTCGAAATCACTGAAGGTAAGAAGGGCAAGCAGGCAAGCTCGGTTACGGTCGTTAAGTAACCCGCTTCTCCTGGCTGACCTTTAACACTGGTCACAACAAACCCGGCGTCGAATTCGACGCCGGGTTTTTGATTTTCATCGAATTGTGCGTATACAGCCAATCTTTTGCTCGATTGCTTGTCGATCTTTTTGGTTGCAGGAGACCGTTTATGCCACTAGAATCCTCTGTAACCGATTTGAGAGAGTTGTAATCCCGATGCGTGTCCGCGTAGGCTGTCGAATTGGGTACGAGAGCGTTGTCCCCACGCCCATGATGCTTGTACTGCGCCCCCCACAGGACTATCACCACCACATCGTTGACGAACAGCAAAGCATCACGCCGCAGCTTGAGGTGCCAACCTATATCGACAGTTTTGGCAATCAAATCTGGCGGCTGGTCGCACCCGCTGGCGGGTTGGAAATCGTCTATGACGCAATTGCCAGTGTGCCGCCGACGCCTGATCCTGTTCTGCCGCACCTGACCAAGACTCCCATCCAGGATTTGCCCGATGACGTGCTGATGTATACCCTTCCCAGCCGCCACTGCCCATCGGATTTGTTCATCAACGACGCATGGCAGCTTTTTGGGGAAATCGACGGGGGATGGGCGCAGGTGCAGGCGGTCTGTGACTGGCTGTACAACAACGTGACCTACGGCGCAGGCAGCAGCACCGCCAGTACGACGGGTTGGGATGCTTATCAGGCACGGCGCGGCGTCTGCCGCGATTTCGCGCACCTGGGGGTTTCGTTCTGCCGTGCTTTGAACTTTCCGGCGCGCTATGTCTGCGGCTATCTGCCTGACATCAACGTGCCGCCTGACCCCGCACCAATGGATTTTCACGCCTGGTTCGAAGTCTACATGGAAGGCGAGTGGCGCACTTTCGACGCCCGCCACAATCGCCCGCGCACCGGGCGCGTTTTGATTGGGCGCGGGCGCGATGCGGTGGACGTGGCTTTAGCGACCGTCTACGGCAATGCGCAGATGACCACGTTTCAGGTTTGGGCTGATCAGGTCGATGATCAGCAGCGGCTTATTTCACCCTCGATGGAAAGCAGCGAAGCTCATGGCTGATCCTCGGTTTTCGGCGGCGCAGCAGGTGGAATTTATTGACTATCGCGCTGTGGACTGGGCGAATGTCCGGCGAACGCGCACGCATTTCTATCAGCGCTTTGAATACGTCTATCCCGGCCCGATCTATAACCTGAAGCAGCGGCTCGTAATTGTGCCTGCCGACCACTTCGGCGCACAGCATCTGCTCGATCATCAGGTTGCGATCAATCCGCTGCCCGTCTCGATTCGCCAGATCGCTGACAACTTTGGCAACCGCGTGCTCGAACTGGAAGTTCTGGAAGCGGATCGACTGGTTTCGTTCGAGGCGCGCATGATCGTCGAGAACGATGCGAACGACGTTCACAGACCGCTGTTGATGCCCGCCGAGGCGCAGCATTTCCTCGAATTCACGCCATTGACCACGCCCGACAGTCACATTTACGCTGTGACGCGTCAGTTGCAGTCCGAAGCAACCAGTCTGCACGATCTGGCGCTGCGCATCAACGACTGGGTTTACAGCGTCATGCGTTACAAAAGTGGCGTGACGACCGTCAAGACCAGCGCCGCCGAAGCGTTGGCGCTGGGGCAGGGTTTGTGTCAGGACTATGCTCATGTGATGCTGGCGGTCTGCCGGACGGCGGGCTTACCCGCCCGCTACGTTTCGGGGCACTTGCTCGGTGAAGGTGGATCGCACGCCTGGGTTGACGTTTTTCTGCCGGATTCGAATGGATTAAGCGCAGTAGCGTTTGATCCGACCAATAAACGCCAGCCGCATCTTGGCTACGTAACGGTGGCTGTCGGGCGCGATTATCAGGACGTTTCACCCACGTCCGGTAGTTTCACCGCCCCGTATGGCGGTCAACTGACCTGTCGCAAACGGGCTGGACTGACATTGGTTGAGTACCTCAATGGCGATACCCTCACCAGCACTCTCGCTTCCTGATTCTAGCGAATCTGCGCACTATGCGGGCGTGTCCTCAGGAACCTGTCTCGTAAAGGGAAATGCCCTCAGGGGTGATATGAACCTGGTTGTCAGAAGATTTTCCGACCCAGGTCGCCAGCGGGGGCTGATGTTTGATAAGCCGGGTAACGGTGGCCTGTAAGCCCACATATTTGACCGGGCTTGAGGTGCGTTCCCGGTTGCGATAGAGCACGACCAGCGCCTGCCATTCAAGATAGTCGATATGAGTGCTTTCTGTCATGGCATGTTCTCCTGTTCACTGGCGTGATGCTAAGGTGTGCCGTCCTGAAGCCTATCAGTGGGAAGGGACGGCGAAACTTCCCTATTCGACCCAGTCGTTGATCGCTTTTTCGGTGGGAAGATAAGCGGCTGCGCGGTTGAGGTGAGGCCGCTTGGCAATCGGCGCGGCACGCTCCAGCCAGCCTTCGCTGACGAGCTGCTGGCAAACGCCGTCACTTTGATGATCCGTGAAGATTCCCTCTGCAATCGCGGCCTTCATCACCTGTTGTCTGCGCAATTCAACCGTGGATAATGGCCTGTTCATCACTTTTCCTTTCTGATTGAGACAACAAAACGGAACCTACCGCTTAATAGCCCGTATATTCCGGGTTCGCGGCGTCGAAACGAGCGCGTCGAACCTGCCCAACTTCAACTTCCAGCTCGTAGAAGGACTTGGCGATGGGTTCGTTGTGCAAACCCGCTTTACGCATGACAAGCTGAACTTCGCGCAGCAGTCGTTCAAGTTCATTCAAATGTTTGGAGGAGACGGTTTCCAGGTTCATTATTGGCCTCTTTCTTAACCCTAAAATGGATTCCTGATTTTGTGGTGCGCCTGCTGGCAGCGACTGTCTGACAGGAAAAACAAAACCCCCGAACAGATCGCGGGGGTTCCGGCGAGCGATTTGAGTAGGGGACATCGTGAGATCCAAATCAGTGACTTTCAAGCTATAGTCTCTGTAAAACGATCTCGATATAGTGAAGTATACCACAGATTTTGGAATCGATATTTTGAGGGAGGAGTGTCGAAAAAAGTGAGCATATGTAGGGGCAGACCTATGTGTCTGCCCAAAGCCAGGGCGAACACGTAGGTTCGCCCCTCCAAAAACACTCACAGAATTAGACACTCCTTTGAGGGGTGCTGCGGAGCGGAACCGAGGCTTGAGGCTCCTGAATCCGATCTAATCTGCTGCGCCGACGCTTTCCCAGCCTTGACGCTTGTTTTCGCGCTTTGGTATAATGCCTCGCGTCGAAAGACGGCTCCCTAGCTCAATGGTAGAGCAGTTGACTCTTAATCAATTGGTTCAGGGTTCGAGTCCCTGGGGAGTCACACATCAAGCAAAAGCCCGACACATGGTCGGGCTTTTTGTTTGCAAACAAGCGAGTGTTCTAACCCTCGATGGGTTGCAGCATCCTGACACCATGCAGCGTGGGGAGTGTTGGTCGGCTGAGTTGATCAAGGAAGGACTTCACCTGAAAGGCGAAGACATCACTTGTTTCGACCGACGGCAGATGCCCGCATTCGGTAATGGGCACAAGCTCCGCGCCAGGGATTTCCCGTGTCAAACGTTCTGCGTGCGCCATCGTCATCATACTGTCATCGACCCCCCAGAGCAGCAGAGTGGGCACGAGCGGTGTTTGCTGTTTCGGGAAGTGATAGCGTAGCATTGCGTGGATCAAGTGCATAAAGCCGGTCGCGTTGCCGTGCCACGCTTGCATCAAATCATCTGTCAGCGCGTCGGGCGTGTAAATCAGGCGTTCGAGCGATTTGCGTCCGCAGGCGATTCGCCCGAAGACTTTGAAAATCAGACCGCCAACCAGCGGCAGATTCATCAGGGATGGCATAAACACGGGAACTGTAGGAAACGTTCCGCCGTTGGAAAGAATCAGCGCGGGAACGTATTCCGGCGAACGAGTTGCGAACATACGCGCCAGAATCGCGCTGATCGAGTGCGCGACGATCACGACGTCCGTTTGATCGAGTGCATCGAGCGTGGCTTGCAGCCAGTGAAGCAGCCCGTCGATGCTCATATCCGCCAGCGCCGCCGACCCGCTGAAACCGGGCAAATCGGGCGCGAAAATGTGATATTCCTCTGCCAGCGGCTCGATGATAGCCGACCAGTTTGACCAGGCATCGCCGATACCGCCAGAGAGGAGCAGCAAGGTTCGCCCGTTTGCTTCGCCGCTTTCAAAATAATGAACCGGGGAGCCTTCCACGTCGATCATTTTCTCGTTGATCGTCATGTGAGCTTCAGCCTTTCACATGCTGACAATCTCGTCGATAAGTCCGTGCTTTTGTAACCACCGGGCGAAGTCATCGGCATTGGGTTCGGTGATCATTGTCCCGCGATCAATTCCACGCGGGCTGTCTCCTGCGACGAGCGGGGTTTGTGGCTCATAGGGTAAATCTTCCCCAGAGCGGGCGATGATGAGCGTCGGCACGGAAAGAAATCCTGTCCAGTCCAGGACGCGCTGGCGGGCGCTGCTGTCTTTGTCGATGTAGATTTCGCGGTAGGGGACTTGATAATCGTCCAGTACCCGCTTCGCCAGCGAAACAAAGGGACAAGATGAAGATCGGGAATACATGACAAGTTCGTTCATGATTTATCCATAATACCTGTGATTGCATCGAAAGGCTTTGGTCTAACGAATCTGTAACTGCGTTTACGAATTTCCCGGTTCCAGAAAGCACAGGATTCCATCGCTGATTCCGCGTGCCAGCACATCGGGATGCTGCGTGAGCATCTCCCGGTCGCCGCGCATGAAGCCCAGCTCGATGATCGCTGCTGGCGTGAGCGGGTGAATCTCGCGAAAGGTATGATAATCGGTCATATCAACAGTCGTTTCCATGCGCCGCGTCATGTGGCTCAGCGCCGCGTAGTGATCGGCGATGCAGTCTACCAGTTTGGTATCTTCCGCGCGCGCTGTAATACGTGCCGCCGCTGCTGCGACAATGAATCCGTTGACCGCTTCACCGAAATTCTGGCAGGTATTCGAGTGAATCGAGAGCAGCGTCGCCGCCTGATAATTCTGAAGGCGCGGATCGAACTCGTCGAGCAAATCGACGGTATAGCCCACGCCGCGCAAATTCTGAACGACGAGTTCCGCCACGCTCAGGTTGATCGACGCTTCCGTCAGACCATCCGGGCAAACCGCGCCCGAATCGTTGCCGCGATGCCCCGCCACAATCCCGATCTTGCGCGCCCAGTTGGGCGTTGGGAGAGCGGTCGGCACCTGAGTGACCGCGTCGGTTGCCATCGCGATACTCAATCCCTGCCGCGCGCTGTCCGAAATGAAGCCGTTCGGCGTCCACCAGGTGAAGATCGTCGCCATCAGGCCGGAGGCCACAATCACGATGATGAAGGCACGCAGCAGACCGCCGATCAGGCTGACGGCGCTGCGCGTGCGTTTGGCCTTGCGCCGCACTCTGCGAACGGGCGGCGGCGCGAGCGGCGGTTCCGAACCGCTGCCCGTCTGTTTTGCTGGCGGCAGCGTATCGACAGCCTGCTCGACGCGCCCCTGCCCCTGGCTCTGTGTCTGTCCGGGGGGCGACGCTTTCGCCGCAGCCTGCCGCATCATCTCCATGAAGGTGACTGAAGCCGGAACGTCCGAGGGTTCTTCGGGTTCGCGGCTGTTCGCCCATTCTTTGAATTCGGAATCTTCGTCGCGCGGAGTCTCGTCCGGCATACCCTCTGCCTCCGGGGTGTAGACGGCTGTTATTATGCTTCAGGGTAGCGCGAAATGCGAACGCAGGGCATTAGAAAACCATTGCCGCCGCGCTGAACTCCCGCTCAAATTTCACAACGCTGCGCCAAGGCATTCTCCACTGCGAGCGCTTCTTTAAATCTGCTGCCAGAAATTTATCAACTTGTTATAATCCAAATTCAAACGATTCTAATCCGCTTTGCAAACTTGTTTTTCAGGTAAACGCAGCAATGGCGAGACCTACAGGAATGCGCGCTTTTCTGATCGTCTGGTTCGGGCAGGTGATCTCGATGCTCGGCTCGGCGATGACCACCTTCGCCCTGACGATCTGGGCGTATGAGATCACCGGTTCGGCGACGGCGCTGGCACTGGTCTCCTTTTTCAGTTTCGGCCCTGCCATCCTCTTTAGTCCGGTTGCGGGCGCACTGGTGGATCGCTGGAATCGCAAGCTGGTGATGATGCTCAGCGATTTGGGCGCGGGCGTCTCGACGATTGCCGTGTTTATCCTCTACTCGACGGGCAACCTGCAAATCTGGCATCTCTACGTCGCTGGGGCGGTTTCTGGCGTCTTTGCGGTCTTTCAATGGCCTGCCTATTCTGCTGCCATCAGCACGATGCTCCCCAAAGATCAATACGCGCGTGCCAGCGGCTTGCTCGGCCTCGCTGATTCGGCCTCGAACGTCTTCGCGCCCATTTTCGCGACTGCGCTGCTGGTAATCATCGGCATCAGCGGCGTGATGATCATCGACATCGTGACCTTCCTCTTCGCCGTTGGCTCGCTCCTGATCATTTTCGTGCCGCAGCCTGAAGTCAGCGCTGCCGGGACCGAGGCCAAAGGTAATCTGCTCAGCGAGAGTGTCTACGGCTTTCGCTACATCGTGCGGCGACCGAGTCTCCTTGCCTTGCAATTGATCTTCTCCTTCATCAACCTGACGGGCGGATTTGCCTATGCGCTGGTCGCGCCGATGCTGCTGGCGCGCACGGGCAACAACGAAGCCATCCTTGCGACGGTGCAGTCGCTCGGTGCGGTCGGCGGCATTGTCGGCGGCCTGCTCCTGAGCGTTTGGGGCGGCCCCAAACGACGCATTCAGGGCGTCCTGCTCGGCATCGTCGGCGCGAGTTTGTTTGGGCATGTCTTTATGGGCGTGGGGCAGGTCGTCCTGATTTGGGCGTTCGCTTCGTTTGCCCGTGCTTTTTTCCTGCCCCTGCTCAACGGCTCGAATCAAGCCATCTGGCAGGCGAAAGTCGCGCCCGATGTTCAGGGGCGAGTCTTTGCTGCCCGCCGCATGATCGCCCAGATCACTGGGCCGCTTTCGATTCTGCTGGCGGGGCCGCTTGCCGACCGTATCTTTGAGCCAGCCATGCAGGCGGGTGGCAGCCTCACCCCCCTGTTCGGCGGTTTGGTTGGGATGGGCGCGGGCGCGGGCATGGGCTTGATGTTCCTGCTTGCGGGCGTGCTCAGCCTCGTGGTTGGGGTGGGAGGCTACATGCTTCCCATCGTTCGCAACGCCGAAGATTTGCTGCCGGATCACGAAACCGCCCCCGCAGTTGCAATCGCCAGCGCCCCTCCATTAGTGGAAGATGCGCCGCATCAGGTTCCGGTTGCTGAATTTACAGCGGCTGATCCGATTCCGCAGTTCGCTGTCGATGAAGATGATTTTGCGGAGGATGAGACGGTCGTGTCTCCAGCGACGCTGGCGGCACGCGCTGGCACGCTGACGTGGGAAGAAGACGTTCAGACCTTCGCCGCACAACTGGCGGATGAAGTTCTGGCGCACCCAACCGACGCGACGGACGACTGGTTGGCAGATGAGGAGACCGTTGCGTCATCCGCGACTCGTCAGGTGCAGTCGGTCACACTTGCCGGGATGAAAGAGGTGCAGACCGTCGCGCCGAAATGGGTGGATGAGGCGCCGGTTGCACAGGCGGGCGCAGCGGAGGACTGGCTGGCAGATGAAGAAACGGCGATCTCGTCGGCGACGCGGGCCGCGCGGGCTGTCACGCCTGCTGAAGCCCAGTCTCTCGACAGGCTTATTCTCCGTCTCGCAGAAGGCGGCATCGTCCGCCAGCAGATTATCAAGGAACTGCGCACGCTCGATCCGAAGATCGTACCTGTGCTTCTGGTTTATGCAAACGGGGAAGATGCCTCGATTCGAGCAGGCTGCGCTAGTATTCTCGGCGCGTTTCCGTCCGAAGCGGTCGTCACGGCGCTGATCGGTCTGCTGGAAGACCCCGACGTTCGCCCGCGCCTGAATGCTGCCAAAAGTTTAGGCGAAATTGGCTCCCCAATGGCAGTCCCGGCCCTGCTCTGTGCCATCGATGATCGATCCGATCTGGTGGGACGGACGGCGATCATGGCGCTGGGCGACATCAAAGACCCCAGCGCGCTCGATCCGCTTCTCAAACGTCTGTGTGCGGAAGACAATCGCCTGCTCAAACAGGGGCTTATTGATGCGCTGGGAGCGTTCAGAAACCCGGCAGCAGCGCCGCCCCTGCTCGACGTTTTTCTCAGGCCGCAGGAGAGCGAAAAAATGCGCGACTCGGCGGCGCTGGCGCTCACTTTGCTGGGTGAACCGGGGAAACAGGCACTGCAAACGGCGCTGCTTTCAGGCGATGCGTTTGCGCGCCAGGTCGCGAAGGCTTATTTGCGCCGCCAGGTGTGATCGTTGTGCGGGGGTGAAGCCAACTGTTTTGAGCGCATCGCCCATGAGTTCAAGCATTGACTTAAAGATGCAGGTAGGTCTTCGCGGCTTTCTGCGCGAACTCGTCGCCCTCAACCAGTGCGCGATGCAGCGCATCTTTGCCTGCCTCGCCCAGAAACGTCAGCGTCAGCGCGGCTGAGTCGCGCATTTTCTCGCTTTCCTGCGGCTGAAGAAACAGGTTGAGCAGCGCGGGAGCCGCATCAGGATGCCCTAGCTCGCCTACGGCGTAGAGAATAGCCTGTTTGATCAACGGGTTGTCTTCCCGGCTCAGCCGCTCGACCAGCAGATCGAGCACGGCGGGGTCTTTGATGTCCCCCAGCGCCATAATCGCCGCCCGTCCCACCAGATCGGATCGATCATCGCTGGCGCGCAGCAGCGGCTCGACTGCCGCCTGCGCACCGATTTCACCCAGACTTTGCGCCGCGTTCAGGCGCGGACGAACGTCGGGGTCTTCCAGCAGGCCGATCAGCGCAGTGACAACCGCTTCGGAGTGATACACGCCCAGGATGCTGGCGCAGCCTGCCCGAATCGGCGCGTGACTGCTATCGACGAATTCAAGGACGACATCAGCGATATTCTGCTGAGTGGCGCGCAGGGATTGGACAATCTGCTGGCTGACGAGGACGTCATCGTCCAGCAGGGGAAGCAGCCGTCGGACATACTTGCCGTCGAACAACTCGACCAGTTGGGTTGCGGCATAGAGACGAATAATGCTGGCTTCATCGGCTAAACAGGCCAGCAAAATTTCAGAAGTGAGCGGGTCGGACTGGCTGACCATATCTTTGAGAGAGGCCAGCCGCTTTTGCGGGTTTTTGCTGCCCAGTCGCCCCTGCTGTTTGATGTCCATGTCTTCCCTAAGGCATTGGCTGCAAACGATCACGACTATTTTAAGCCCGTTTGGCCTCTATAGTGCCTTGAGCCACTGTGAAGTTTCTCGTGGCGAGATAAAGTGCAGCAGGTGTAAATGGGCGTATTCGGGCTGCGTCAAAATCTGCTGGATGCTTTGCCGGTATTTGCCATGCGTTTTGATCGCCCAGATGAACAGTGAATCGCGGCTGAGAAACTGCTTCTGCCAGGTCTCGCGGTTGCCCGTCCCCCATAAATCTTCCTGCGTCACGATTCGCCTGACAGTCCGCCAGAACAGCCGCGAGATCACCAGCGGGAAGGTATAATCCAGCCAGATCAGCGTATCGGCGCGCGTCCAGATCAAATCGCGCGCCTTGCTGTAATTCCCGCCGACGACCCAGCGTTCCGGCGCTGTCGCTTTCACAACACGCTCGCGAAAAACGTCGGTCGAAGCCTGCTGCCAGTTCGCTTCCCAGTGGAGCGAGTCCAGTTCGACGCAGGGCACCGCCATCCGCTGCGCGATCTGCTCCGCCAGTGTCGATTTGCCCGATCCAGTCGTGCCGATGATGACGATACGATCCATAGCCCCTTCACTCACTGCTGTCGCATAATGCTTCAAAATGTATATCTGTAGATTGTATTGTAAGCATGACTTCCTTTTGCTTTTGACTCAGAGCATGACTATTTAAAACAATGTTACGTTCAGTTTCTCTCCCCATATTCGAGCGCAACGCAAAGAAAAGCGTCGTTTTTCTCCCCTCGCCCCGCTTGCGTGGGAGAGGGGTCGGGGGAGAGGGGTGTAATA
>DAOUCB010000079.1:0-25356 GCA_034432495.1 Anaerolineae bacterium
CGATGATGTGCATTCGGGGAAATTTCTCGCTCGACCCCACCCCCCGACCCCCTCCCCGAATTCAAGGAGGGGGCGAAAAACAAAACCGTTCACGGGAAGATTTTTGGCATTTTACAAAGGTGTCCTCTCCTCAGCCATTGTATGGATAGGGGATGGCAAACTTCGTTTGCATGGGGTGAGGTTTGGAATAGACACTGTAACCACGTTATCGTGTGGTGCTACCAGCGCGTTTCTGGAACGGAATTTTGCAGGGCGATGGGTAAACTTTGTCTACCTAACGCCCTGTTTGATTCTCTCGGCCTATGGACGCGGGACAGCGTCATAGACGCCTTATCGAACCTGGGCCGAAGTCGCGGGGGCGGGATTCAGGCGCTTACAGGTTCTTTCGCGGGCATCTGAATCCAGAAGATCGAGCCGCCTTCGTCGGGTTTGTCATAGCCGACATTCCCGTTTTGCAGCGAGATCAGGTGCTTGACGATCCACAGGCCGAGGCCGGTGCTGCTTTCGCCGCCCGTTGGTCGCGGGCTGAGCTTGCCAAACTGTGTGAACAGCTTGTCCTGTTCGTGCGCGGGAATCCCCGGCCCCTGATCGGCGACGAAAATTACAACGGTGTGGTCGTGACCTTCCGCCCAGATGGATACTGTCGTGTCGCGCGGGCTGTACTTGACGGCGTTGCTGACCAGATTGCCGAGCGACTGGCGAAAACGCGCCGAATCGCCATAGAGGGTGCCGCTCACGTCATGGACTTCGACGGCGATATTTTTGCGCATGGCGTTGACTTTGTTTTCGCCAACGATCTCATTGACCATCGCTTCCAGCGGGATCGCACCCAGATGCAGATCGAGCACGCCCGTTTGCAGCGCCGCCGTATCGAGAAAGTCCTTAATCACGTTCTGCATCGCGTCCAGCGAGGAGTCAATCGAACTCAGCAGGCTCACACCGTCGGGAACGCAGTCGATGGACATTTCCATGAGCGTCGCCGCCATACGCACATTCATCAACGGCCCCTTGAGGTCGTGCGAGGCCATGCGCAGCAGCCGATCCTTCATTTCCTGCACGGCCTTGAGTTCGACAATGGTCTGCTTGCGCTCGTCCTGCAATTTCTTGAGGGCGATTTGCGTGCGCACGCGCGCCAGGGTCACATCCATGTCAATCGGTTTGGTGATGTAGTCGTTCGCGCCCGATTCGAGGCCGCGCGCGACGTCCGCGCCTTCGGAGAGAGCGGAAATCAGAATCACGGGAATTTCGGCGGTTTCGGCTTTGCTGCGGATCGCTTTGAGCGTGGTCAGACCGTCCATGTCCGGCATCATGATGTCGAGCAAAATCAGGTCGAAGGGCGCTTGATTAAGCGTGTCGAGGGCTGCCTGACCATTCGTCACGCTGATCACACGATACTGGTTGCGCAGGATGCGTTCCAGCAGCGTCAGATTGTAGCGCTCATCATCGACGGAAAGGACTAAAGGTTGAGCTGTTGGTAACATAAGAACATCCTATCACCCAAACATCCTGCAAGCACGCGCGTCTATTCGACCTGCGTCTTTACATTTATTATAGAATTAGCTCCTGATAATTAGGATAATGAATATAAATAAGGTTTCCTGAATTTAAACTAAATTCAAGCTTAATACTTCTCAGGGCGCTTCGAGCGCCGCCACTTCGTCCGGGGTCAGGCGGACGTCTGCTGCCTGAAGACTCTCATGCAGATGGTCGAGCCGCTTGCAGCCAACAATCGGCACCGTCACGAAGGGCTGCGAACACAGATAGCTGAGCGCGATCACGCCGACCGTCGTCTCATGCTGCTGCGCGAGCGCTAACGCCCGTTCCAGCCGCCGCCGATTGGTCGGGCTGTCGTAGACGGCGGCATCGCCTTTCGACAAGCCTTTCGCCCCGTGCGCCGCCATTTTCGAGAAAAACCCGTGCGCCTGTGACGTATAGGGGATCATCGGCATTCCCGTGCGCCGATGAAAAGCAAGCCCGGCGTCGTCGAGCGCGACGGTGGTTTGATCGCCGACTTTCGTGAAATCGGCCTGCGCGAGACTCCACATCGGCTGGTTGGCGGCGAAACCGAGGATGCCGCGCCGCGCTGCGTAGTCCTGCGCTGCGGCGATGCGCTCAATCCGCCAATTCGAGCAGCCGTAATAGCGAATTTTGCCCGCCTCGACCAGCCCTTGCAGGGTGTCGATAATTTCGCTGACGGGGCGCTGCACGTCGTCGCGGTGCAGCCAGTAGAGGTCGATCACGTCGCTTTGCAGGCTGGCGAGGCTTTTTTCGGCGTCGCCCTGAATGTCGGCTGGTGCGAGCCGCCCAACGTGCATGGTTTTCAGTTCAGGATGCGCGCCTTTGGTCGCCACGACGATCTGATCGCGGTTGGCGCGGGTTTTCAGCCAACGTCCGAGCGTTTTTTCGGCGCTGCCTTTGGGGCCAGGCTGCCAGTCCGAGTAGATGAGCGCGCTGTCGATAAAATTCCCGCCTTGCTCGACAAAGGCATCGAGCAGGGCAAAGGCCTGCGCTTCGGGGATGGCCGAGCCAAATTCGACGGTTCCCAGGGCAATCGGCGAGACATTGAGATCAGTTCCGGTGATTTGAACACGGCGCATGGGGAAAACTCCATTCATGAAGGGGAAATCAAACGTTATTCTTCGTTCGTTTTAGTCAAAACTGCGCTTATTTATTACTTTATCGCACTCCTCAACCTTGTGTTTACTCAGCACCACGAGCATCACTATTAAACCATGCATAACGTCGATTTTGGCTCACTGGGGGTTCAAAACCCCCAGCTACGAAACCCAAGTCCCCTGAAGGGGACTCTTTTCAGCCTCCTTCAGGGGGCTTTCTTCCCCCCGTCAGAGGGCTTTGAGCCTCTGGCGGGACTGGAAATCGCGTAATAAAACTTTAGACGGGAATGCTCTCAGTCCTCAGCCCTGTTCTACCCGCAGACCCGCCGCTTTCCAGGCGTCGAGGCCGCCTTCGATGCTGGCGAAATTTCCGCGCCCGTGTTTCAGCAGCACACTGGCCGCAATCGTCGCGCGCACGCCGCTGGCACAGTACAGAAGAACCCGGCGCTGCGGCGGGAGTTCGTCCAGCCGCTGTTCCAGCATCCCGTAGGGGATGTTGATCGCGCCGCAGATGTGTTCTTCCGCAAATTCCTGCGCGCCGCGCACGTCGAGCAGCAGCACACCCTGCTCGATGCCCTGCGCTGCTTCGCGCAGCCGAATCGTCGCCAGATGCGCATCCAGGTCGCCCAATTCCTCCGGCGTGAAATAGCCGGGCAGATTGTCAACGCCGATGGCGCGCAGCTCGCGCGCCAGCAGTTCAATCGTTTCCGGCGTCGCAATCAAATGGGTCGGCGCGTCATAATTGATGAACCAGCCTGCGTAGGTACTGAACTGGTCGCTGGGCAGGATGTGCAGTGCGCCAGGGACATGGGCGTCATCTGTGCGCGTGTCGATGACCAGCGAACCGCTTTTGAGCAGTTCCGCCAGAATGAAGCCTTCCATCGGCAGCGGCGTATCGAGTGACGCCAGCAGCGCCGCGCCCGCCTGATTGACGCGCTTCATCTGGCGGAAGTAGGGCGGCGTTTCCGGCTGATCCGCCAGCAGCCAGGCAACGAAGGCCGCTTCATCCTTGAATTGAAAGGCCGGGTTGACCCGTTTCTCGTAGCCGAGCGTGGTCGAGGGCAGTTCGCCCAGCGCTTTGCCGCAGGCGCTGCCCGCGCCATGACCGGGCCAGATTTGCAGATAATCGGGCATGGTTTTGAGGCGTTCGACGTTGGCGAACTGCTGGCGCGCGCCCTGTTCGGTGGCTCCGCTGATGCCGAGCGCCGTTTCCAGCAAATCAGGCCGCCCCACGTCGCCGACGAAGAGGCAGTCTCCGGTGAACAACCCTAAGGGAATACTGGCGTTCTTTGTGTCCGTGACCTGAAACATCAGATGTTCGGGCGTGTGTCCCGGCGTGCTGATGACTTCGACACGCACATTGCCGAGCATCCAGCGAGCGCGTTCGCGCAGGAGGACGGTCTGCGGGTTGGCGAAACCGTAGCCGCCCAACGCACTCAGATACAAGCGCGCGCCCGTCTGCGCCGCCAATTCGCGGCTGCCGCTGACGAAATCGGCGTGGATGTGCGTTTCCGTCACCTGCGTGATGATCAGATTTTCGGCCTGTGCCGCCGCCAGATACGGAGAAATATCACGCGCCGGGTCGATGACCAGCGCTTCACCGGTTTCCCGGCAGCCCACCATGTACGAGGCCTGCGCCAGCGCCTGGTCATAGAAGTATTTGAGCAGCATCGCATTTTCTCCTGCGACTGGCGTTCTCTCCGTCCGGGTTCACCTGCTGCGCGTAGTGTAACATGATGTGGAATAATGCGTCCAGCCGCTGGCCTAGCGAGAGGCAATGACGAAGACGCGCCCCTCTTCCTCCGGCGCATCGAGCGGCACGGCCAGGTCGCTGGTGCGGGCGAAATAGACATTTGTCCAGCCAGTGTCGAGCAGCGCGGCGCGCACAGCTTCCAGGTCGAAGACCGTGTTGTAGACGGTTTCCTCAAAGCGCGTGTAACGCCCGTCCTCGTCGCGCACAAAACCGTTGGAGCGGGTATAGGCTGTCGCGCCGCCATCGTAAATGCCGCGAACGACGACCAGCGCCTCGTCGTTTTCCTGCACGGTGATGCCGTTCCAGCGTTTCAGGCCGAGGCGCGTGTTCAGGTCGAAGATAAAGAGGCCGCCCGCCTGGGTGACGGCGTAGACGCTGGCGAAACAGCTTTGCAGCGCGTCGAGGCTGGTGAGGTGATTGAGCGCGTCGTAGGTCGAGACGACCAGCCCGAAATGGTCGTCGAGCGTGAAGGCTGAAGCGTCTGCCTGAACAAAGTGCGCCTGGCCCGCCTGCACGAACATGCTGGCATTCTCGCGCGCATGGTCGAGCATCGCTTCGGACAAATCCAGCCCGGTGACGCGGTAGCCACGCTCCAGAAAATAGAGCGCCAGTTGACCCGTCCCGCAGCATACATCCAGGAGCGACTGCTGCGCCGGATCGATTTCATTTCGGCTGTAGAACTCAAAGATGCGCGGCGCGACGCTGCGGGCGAAGTCTGCCCACAGCAGGTTGTAGACCCGCGCAAATGCCGCCCCGTAACTCTGCATTATCCCACCGCCCGCTATTCGATTGTTGTTACGATTATAGGCGGAAATGCTGCGGGCGCGGATCGATCTTTAGCGATCTTCAGGCGAAAACAGGCGGTAGAGCAGGCGAGTCGCGTTGGCGGTGACAAAAGTGTAGACCCAGTAGGTGGTCAGCAGCGCGAAATGCTGCCTGCGGCTGAAATACGCGGGGCTGGTGCGCAGGCCAAACAAGGGCAGGAAAAGTTCATCACTCAGCCAGAGGCGAATGCCGTAGAAGAAGCCACCCGCAAAGTCTCGCGGGAGCGTGCTGGTGCGGGTTGCTCCGTAGACGACACCGAGCAGGAGTCCGATGACCCAGTGAGTCGCCTCGCCAAGCTGCTGGCGCTCGACGGGTTGATCCAGCCGCTCGCCGTGCAGCAGCGCCTGAGCCAGATGCCCGGTCGCTTCGTAAGCCGTCTCGCCCGGTTGATACAGCCGACCGAAGGGAGCGCGTGCAAGCGCGGGAACATCGCCGCTGGCGGGATAGGGTGCATCCGGGAACAGCTTGGCAGCCAGACGCGTTTGTAGTAGAGCAGCGCCGCCGTGCCAAGCAGCCCGCCGAAAATCCCCATGACCAGCCCTTTGCGGCGGTCGGGCGTACCTTCATCCATTCGTCGATCTCCCCAGCGTTTCAAACAGCATGACGAGCATAGCACAAGCTGCTCGGACTGTTGGTGAGGGATCGATGAATGCGAGGCGCGACTAAGCGATTCTGACGGCGACGATCACCGCTGCAACGATCACGAGGGCAGCGAGAATAACGGCAGTATAGAGCATCATGGGCTGGGAAGCGTTGGAGGTCGGTGCAATGGAGCGGATGGCAGTCGAGGATTTGCTGCTGTTACTGCTGTCGTTGGTGTTGGGGGCGACGGACTTGCTGTCGTGATTGAGCGCGTCAAGCATCTGGCGCGCGTGCAGATTATCAGGCTGAACCCGCAGCAGCGCGTTGAGGGCGTTGCGCCGTTCCGTCAGCGAAGCCGTCGTGCTGGCGACGATCCACAAGGCGCGCGGATTACGCCCGTCCTCGCGAACGACCTGGAGCGCCAGTTCGCGGGCTTCATCGAACTTCTTGCGCCGCGCCAGTTCAGCCGCCTGGGCAATCCACTGTTCATGCTCTGCAACCATCTCAATCCATCTCCTACTGGCAACCTTACGACACCCACAATTTACACTCTTTATTTTCGTGAGGAAATTGTGAAAATGCAAATGGACTAAGGTCACATTGAGGGAAGAAATTGTCTGGATTTTGATTAGAAAATGCTGAATTTATGCTTTTTCAAGGGTATTATTCATGCGAAATTTATTCTATATAAATGAACTTCGGGGCAGCAGTGGGGCGGGCGTGGGCGCACAGCGGTGCGTCCACCCTGCTCTATTCAGCGCGAGGATCGCTCAGCCCGCATAGGCGTCGTTGGTGAGCGGCCACATCGGTTTCACATCCATGTCCAAATCGCTGCGCAGACCGCCCAGAAAGCGCGGATAGGCTGCCGCAGCGATCATCGCCGCGTTATCCGTACACAGTTTGAGCGGGGGATAACGCACGGGGAGGTCGGTGCGGGCGCGCATTTCGCGGCGCAGCGCCTGATTGGCGCTGACGCCGCCTGCCAGCAGAATCTCGGTGACCTTATATTCTTTGGCAGCGCGCGCCGTTTTCTCGACCAGCGCATCGACCAGCGCTTTCTGGAAGCTGGCAGCGACGTCACCGACCGAAAGGTTCGAGCGCAGCAGCGGCTTTTTGTCGCCGCGCCGTTCGCCGCGCCGCTCCGCCGCCGACGCCGGAACGGTCGCCTCGCGCAGCACCGCCGTTTTCAAGCCGGAGAAACTGAAATCGTAGCTGCCTTCGAGCTTGGCGCGCGGGAAATCAAAGGCGGTCGGGTTACCATTGAGCGCCGACCGTTCGATGTTTGGCCCGCCGGGGAAGGCCAGGCCGAGCATTCGTCCCACCTTGTCGAAGGCTTCGCCTGCCGCGTCGTCGAGCGTGCCGCCGAGGCGCTGATATTCGCCGTGTCCGGTCATGAGCAGCAGTTCGGTGTGACCGCCGGAGACGATTAAGACCAGCACCGGAAATTCAATCGGGCGTCCCGGATCGGTCAGCCAGAGCGAATAGACGTGGCCTTCGAGGTGGTTTATCCCCAGCAGCGGCTTATCGGCTGCCAGCGCCAGCCCTTTGGCGTAATTGATGCCCACGAGCAGCGACCCGACCAGCCCCGGCCCACGCGTCACGGCGATGGCATCGAGTTCCTGCGCGACCACGCCGGCGTCGCGCAGCGCTTCCTCGACGACAAAACCAATCGCCTCGACGTGCGCGCGCGACGCTACTTCGGGATAGACGCCGCCGTATTTGGCGTGCAGGTCGATTTGCGAGGCGATTACGTTCGAAGCGATCTGGCTGCCATCGACCACAATCGCGGCGGCAGTCTCATCGCAGGAAGATTCAATTCCCAGAATGGTCGTCATGTGATTTCACCTTACTTTCCTCTTGCTTGCGCCAGTCCGCGAGCATCTGCTCGGCTTCTTCGAGCGTGTCGGCGAACAGCGCCTGATATTTTTCGCGAAGCGCCGGGTTCATTTTGTAGAGAACCGCGCTGACCGCAGGGCCAACCGAGTCCGTGCCGACCAGGACGGTTACACCGGCGTAATTCGGGTTGACGCGACGCACAACCGCGCGCAGATGCACCATCGAACTGACGGGGATGTGCCGGGTCGCCTGCATATCGACGATGAGCGCAACCTTGTGATCGACCGACGCCATCGCCTGCCGCACCCATTCCCAACCGACGTAGAATTCATCCCAGTCCCAGCGGCCTGTGAACTGGTAGCAGATGATCGTCTTGTCCTGGTTATACCAGTCGGTGCGGACTCCCATGATCATTCCAGTGCAATTAGCGAACCGTTGTTGGTTGCAGCCGACGCCGAGTCAGGCGCTCCAGCGCCGCAGCGGCGAAAATCCACCAGAAAATTTCATTCGGGAACAGATAGCGCGGCAGCGCCAGCAGTGCCAGATGCACCAGCGTCACATATATGATAAAGCCGATCATTGGCAGCGCGCCAGACCGCGCCCGTCGATAGAGCCACATGCCCGCTAATCCCGCCAGCAGCGCGAGATAATGGAGCACATAAAGCGTCAGCTTCGGCCAGAAATAATCGCCCTGCGTCAGCGCGATCAAGCCGCTCAGGCTGCGATCCTCGTGCAGCCACCTGAGCGCCTGATCCTTGAGGCTTGCGCCGGGGTAGAAGGTGGTGCCGTGCGGTTGCAAATAGGCGTTCACCAATTCGCTGACGCGGTGCTTGACCCAACCGAGCGGGTCGCTGCTGATGGCGGCCTGCGCGCCTTCGACGTAATCGCCGCTGACCGGTTGCAGGCTTTGATCGACCTGCTCCGCGCCGCTGATGCCCGTCGCGCCCATATAGAAAAAGGCGGGCAGCCCTTCCCCGGCGATGACGAAGCGGTTCCAGCGCGCCAGGCTGTAGATCGTCCAGGTGGAAACGACCAGCGCGAAGGCCAGCAGAAACAGCGCCGCGCAGCGCCATGCCCTGCGGCCTCGCACCAGCAGCAGGTGAATCACCAGCACAAACGGGAACCCGAGCAGCACCGCCCGCGTCAGCGCCGCCAGCCCGAAGAGCAGCGCCGCCAGCAGCAACCACGCAATCGGTCGCGGATTGATATTCGGGAGTAGGGGTAACCCCTCACCCCGGCTGACTGTGCGAACAAAAGAAGTTCGCAATAGGTCAGCTTCCCCTCTCCCACGCAAGCGGGGCGAGGGGGGGAAATCAACGGTCTGTTTGCTCGTCTCTCTAAAGTCGGGATGGGGGTGGGGTAAAACCCACTCCAGATAGAGCCACAGGCCGCCCGCGATCAGGAAGATGTAGAGCGTCTCGGTCAGGATTTGCGCCGATTCGACGATGAAGACGGGCGAGATCGCCAGCAGCGCCGCCACGATCAGCCCCGCGTTTTCGCGCCTGGTCAGCACAAGCGCCAGCCGATAGGCAAAATAACAGGTCGCGGTCGAGAGCAGCGCTTGCAGCACCCGAATGAAAATGACCGCTCCTGCTGGCGACAAAAGCACCTGCGGCAGGCCGATGACGATGAAGTAAAGCGGCGGCGAAGCCAGCTTCGAGACATCGTTGACCATATCGGGCGGGTCGTTCCCGGTGAGCAGCGAATAGGCGTTGCCGAGATACCAGCCCGCATCGTTGCGGCGGTCGAGGTAGGGCGCGTTCGGATCCTGCGTCAGCGCGAAGGCCAGCCGCAGCCCCAGCGCCAGCACCAGAATCAGCAGGAGCGCGCGCGGTTTAGCCACCTGCGTCGTCCTTGATGCCGTAGAAAATCAGGTTGGTTCCGGTGACGGCTTTGATGGGCACAAAGCGCGGGTCGCTGACGTCACCCGTCATCAGCGGGTCGAGCGAAGGACGATCCGGCGGCATCAGCAGATAATCAACGCCATAGCGTTTGGCGACTTCCAGCACGGTATCGCGGTCTTCGTTGGGGAAGGTGACGCTTTCGATGCCGAGATAGCCGATGATGTAGGGGTCTTGCGCCATCATGACAATCTGACCGTCACCGTTGGTATCCGGCAGCGTCCGTTCGACCGCCAGCATTTTGTGCATGTAATCGAGATAGGTGTTGTTGGCAATCGCGTCCAGCCGCACCAGATCGAAGGCGCTTGCGCCCAGCAAAGCGACCACCAGCACCATCGCGCCGATGCGAATGCGCGTATTCGGCACAGCGCGTTCGAGCGCGTAGGCCGCCAGCGGCAGCAGCAGCGGAATCAGCGAGAGATCGGCCTTTTTGAAGCTGCCGCCCTGACTTTTGAAGGGCGCGAGCAGGGTATAAAAGGCGAAGAAGCCCGCCAGCAGAATCAGTGCAGGGGCGAGGGTGAGCCAGCGGTCGCGCTCACGCAAACGCGCCTGCACCAGCAGGAGCAGTCCACCGAAGACCGTGACGGGCAGGAACACATCAAGCGTGGTGATCATGAGCTTGATGCTCGCCGCCATTTCAAACAGGCGTTTGCCGATGATGGTACTGAGCGGCACGCTGGCGAGATAGGTTTGCAGGCTGAGCTGGCGATCATAGAGGTAATGATCGCGGTAGTCGGTCAGGAAAAACATATTGCTGGTCGTCGGCGTCGAGAACGTGCCGTTGATGGCATAGGTGCGCAGCACCCAGGGCAGTATCACCAGCCCCATCACCAGCGGGATCAGCAGTGCGTAGCGCCAGCGGCTTTTCTGCCGCAGCAGCGCATAGACGACGAGCGTCACCAGCAGCATCGGCAGCAGCAGACTGTTTTCGCTGCGTGTCAGATAGGCCAGCCCTGCCAGCAATCCGCTGCCCGCGAAGGCCAGCCAGCGACCGCGCTTCAGGCCGTAGGTCAGCAGCAGAATACTGGCGCAGACCAGCAGCGCATTGGGCATGGTGGTATCGGTGCGCAGCGAATTAAGGACGAATTCCGGCAAGAAGGCAGCGGCTCCCGCCGCGAACAGGCTGGTATCCTCGGCGCTCCCGAACTGGCGCGCCGCCGCGTAGGCGAGCGCTGGCAGCAGCGAACCGATCAGGATGAAGGGCAGCAGCGCCTGATGGACACCGATTCCGAAGAACTTCATCGGCAGCGCCGCCAGAATGCCCGTCAGCGGAACCCAGTAATCGTCGGGGTGGACGATGCTGGCATAGTTGTCGTTGTACTGCCAGATGTAGTTGATGGTGAAGCCGTCGCCTTCAACCAGCCGCACGCCCATGTTGTAATAGTGATTCGGGTCGGCGATACCGGGGAAGTTCACAAATTGCAGCAGCGCGAGGCGAAAAATCAGCGCGCCGAAGCAGATCAGCAGGAGTTTACGAGACAGAGTTAGACGCATAGTCGCGCATTATAGCGCGGAGTCAGGGGCGAATTGTAGACCCGCCTTTTTTGCGAGATGCGCTTTGTGGATGGTTGGACGAAACGAGTTTATGCCGCCGGGGTTGAAACCTGTGTGTCGCAACTATCGCGTTGACCCCACCCCGGCGACCAAGAGCAGGTCGCCACCCCTCCCCGAATTCAAGGAGGGGAAAAACAAACCGTTCACGGGAAGATTTTTGGCATTTTACAAAGGTGTCCTCTCCTCAGCCGATTTCAAGGGAGGAAAAACAAAACCCAGTTTGTGCCGATGAATCGATCCGAGGCCATCTATGATTGCAGCAGAGCCGTTGAAACCTTCGGCTAGTCGTTCACCTGCATCGCTTCTGCCGAGACGATGATGTAGCCCGGTTTGCGCCCGACGACATAGACGCGGTAGAGAATGCCTTCCTGAAACGCCTCGGTCACGCGATCATCGGTGCTGTATATCTTCTCTTTGCCGACGCGGACAATGTACGACGTGGTCGCCGCGCCCGCCATACTGGCAACCGCGCCAGCCGCGCTGTAACCCGTCATGTGCTGCGCCTTGATTTTGATCTTCCCGGTCAGCGCCTTCACCTTTGCGTTACTCGACCCCATCGACCGCGTGCGCGCTGCGCTCACCCCGATCATGATCACATAAAAGATCAGCACGATCCCCATCACGCCGAGGATCAGCGGCGCATTTTCGCCGTTAAACATCTCCGGCGCGGGCACGATTCCCTGACTCCCCAGTACCACCCACACGCACACGCCGATCACAATCAGAATCACAAGCGCGGCGATCACCAGCATCACCCGCGTTCCTCCGGCGACCAGACTGTGCAAATCTTCCTGCTGCGCGGGCGTCAGCGTCCCCCTGCGATTCGCCGCCAGATCGTCCGCCGTGAAATTGAGCGCCTGCATCAGATGTGCGTTGACCGTATTCATCGTCATGACGAATTCCGTTCCCCATACGATTTTCCTTGACTATACAACCGGATGGGCTTCGCCTGCTGAGCCTCGACACTAAAGAACCTGTAAAAAACTTCCCTACGATCCTGCCGCTTTTTCCACTATACTTCGCAGCGATAAAGTTTACGCATTGGAAATGACCCTATGAAACTTGGCATTGTCGGTTTATCCCAGAGCGGCAAAACAACCATCTTCAACGCGCTGACAGGCAGCACGCTTCCGACCGGGGCGGGCAGCAGCACCGGCCAGTTTGAAGTACATACCGCCGTCGTCAATGTGCCAGACGCGCGCGTTGACAAGCTCAAAGCGATGTACAACCCCAAGAAAACCACCTACACGCAGGTGACCTACGTCGATATTGGCGGCCTCGAAAAAGGCATCGGCGAAGGCGGGCTGAAAGGCGAATTCCGCAACCAACTGGCGCAGTTGGATGGCTTTCTGCACGTCGTTCGCGCCTTCAAGGACGAGAATGTCCCGCTGCCTTACGAAACCATCGACCCAAAGCGCGATGTCGAAATCCTCGACGGCGAATTTCTGCTGACTGATCTCGTCATGATCGAAGCGCGCCTCGAAAAGATCGACGCGGAACTCAAGCGCAAGGGCAAGACCGTCGATAAGATCATTCTCGACGAACAGGAAATGCTGATCCGCCTCAAAGCGCAGTTGGACGAGAACAAGCCCCTGCGCGACCTCGGCCTGACCGAAGACGAGATGAAGCCCTACAAGGGCTACGGCTTTTTAACGCTCAAGCCGGTGCTGATCGTCGTCAACACCGACGAGAACACCGGCGATGTCGATTTCGACTACCCGCATCAGCTCAGCCGGATCGTTTCGCTCAAGGCCAAGATTGAGGCCGAACTCAGCCAGTTGGATCCAGACGATGCGGCGATGTTTCAGGAAGAATACGGCATCACTGAACTGAGCGCCGCCAAAGTGATCCGCCTCTCGTATGAACTGATGGCGATTCAGTCCTTCTTCACTGTCGGCGAGGATGAGGTGCGCGCCTGGAGCGTGTCGATTGGCGCGACTGCCCCAGAAGCGGCAGGCGAGATCCACAGCGACTTGCAGCGCGGCTTCATTCGTGCCGAAGTCATGGCCTACGACGACCTGATCGCCGGGGGCAGCGAAGCCGCGCTCAAGGCCAGCGGCAAATTCCGGCTTGAAGGCCGCGATTACGTCGTCAAGAACGGCGACATCGTTCACATTCGCTCCAACGTCTAGGTTCTAATCCGCCTCATCTGCGAGGGAGTGCCGCTGACGCTCCCTCCGCCTTCCCCATCAGAACTAAACACTTCAGGATTGCCCTGAACCTTTGCTTTGTGTTCAAAGTAGGATACGCTGTATTCGAATGCAAACTGTTTGAAACGTTTCAAGCCTGAGCGAGAATGACGACATCATGCCGATTGAACATACGTGGATCGATGAAGCGCAAACCATCGTCATGATTGCCCTCGAAGGCAAAGTCACTGTGGAGGATTATTTCGCCGGGGATGCTCATATGTGCGCCATGCTCGACAGCGTCGATCATGCGGTCGATGTGATTTGTGATTACACGGGCCAGTATTATTTCGCACCGGGCTATGCCGATTTCGTCCAGAAGATGGACTCGCTCTTTCGACCCAACTTGCGCTCGGCGGTGTTTGTGGGCAACAAACTTGGGTGGGAGTTGTTTCATCTCTATACCCTGGCTTACGAGTCGATGCCGTTTAGCTTTGGCTACGTCGAGACGCTTGAAGAAGCCTACGAAATGATTCGCCAGACGCGCTTCACGGAACGGCTGACCAGCCACCGCCCGAATTCGCCTGAAAGCAACTGATGAAACTGTTTATCGCCTCCGGGATTTTCCATCCCGAAGCGGGCGGCCCCGCCACCTATCTCCGCGAACTGCTGCCCGAACTGCTGGCGCGCGGCTGGGACGTTCGCGCCCTGAGCTACACCGATGCTCTGCACCCCGATCTGCATTATCCCTATCCGGTGACGCGCATTCTGCGCCAGATGCTGCCGCTGCGAATGCTCCGTTATGCCCAGGCGGCGCGTCCGCTCCTGCGTTGGGCGGATCTGGTTTATCTGCACACGCTCGGCCTGCCGCTCTACGGCGACCATCACGCCAAACGGGTCGTCAAAATCGTCGGCGATCAATCGTGGGAGCGTTCCGTCCGCAAAGGCTGGGTCGCGCCCAACGAAGACATCGACGCTTATCAGACGCGCAGTTACGGGGCGCGGGTCACGCTGGATCGCGCCAATCGCGCCCGCGAAGCCCGTTCGATGGACGGCATCATCGTCCCCAGTGAGTATCTCAAACGCATGGTGGTCGGCTGGGGCGTCGATCCTGCTAGGGTGCAGGTGATTTACAACGCGCTTCCGCCTGATACCGTCGCGCCGCAACTCACCCAGCAAGAGGCACGTGCCCGCCTCGGTCTGCCCGATGCGCCGACCGTCCTGACCGTCGGGCGCATTCTGCCCTGGAAGGGCGTCGATCACCTGATCACGGCGCTGCACCGCGTCCCCGATGTGCGTCTGGTGGTCGCAGGGGACGGCATGACACTGGATGCGCTCAAAGTTCAGGCCGCTGATTTAGGGGATCGGGTGCAATTTTTGGGGCGCGTCAGCCGTGAACAGATGCCGCTCACCATGAAGGCCGCCGATTACGTCGCGCTTTACTCTGGCTACGAGGGCTTGTCGCATACCCTACTGGAGAGTCTGCGCGTCGGTACGCCCGTCATCGCCAGCGACAAGGGGGGCAATCCTGAGGTGGTTCAGCACGGCGTCAACGGCCTGCTCGTGCCTTACGTGGATGTTGAAGCGCTGGCCTCGGCGCTGGCGCAAGCTTTTCGCCCCGGCGTCCGCGACTCGCTGGCAGCGAACAGCGCCGTTGGTATGGAGCGCTTCGACTTCGAGCAGATGGTCGAGGCTACGTCGGCGGCGCTGCTTCGCCTGGCTCAAAGCTGACCTTTTCATACACATCCGCCAACGCAAGGGTGCATTCAATCGACGGCAGTTCGATCACAGCTTCCAGCCCAACCGCATCTGTCAACAGCCATTCACCGCTCGGCTGACGCAGATAACGCTCGATGCGCGCCTGATCCTGCGCGATCAGGATGTATTCTTGCAGCGAATCGAGTTCCCGATAATGTTGAAACTTTTTGCCGCGATCATAACTTTCAGTTGAGGGGGACAGTACCTCAATGATCACAGTCGGGTTGAGCAGAGTATCTTGATCCATGCTCTCAATTTCGGGTGTTCCGCAAACGATAGTGATATCGGGGTAGGTATACAGTCCAGTGTCTTTGACCTTGACTCGCATGTCGCTTGGATAGAACGAGCAGGGACGTTTGCGGAGTTGGTTATAGAAAATACCGACCGTAACTCCCACGATTAAGTTATGGTTTTCACTTGCTCCCGACATCAGATAGATTTCGCCGTCGAGGAACTCGTGTTTCTCTTCGCTGGCGCGTTCCATTGCCAGATATTCCTCGACTGTCCATTTTTGCTTCTGGCTCGCGACCATCAATCAATCCCTCGTCAAACCTGAATTGATCTTACCATAGCTCAGCCCCGATTCAGCACTTCCAGCACGCGATCATGCAGCAGGCCGTTCGTCCCCACAACTTCCGCGCCGCTGTACAGATTTGCCTTACCGCCGCTGTAATCGCTGGTCTGACCGCCTGCTTCCTCGACCAGCAGCAGCCCCGCCAGACAATCCCACGAATGCAGCGGTTTCTCCCAGTAGCCGTCCAGCCGACCCGCCGCCACGAACGCCAAATCGAGCGCCGCCGAGCCGAAGCGCCGCATATCGCGCGCCGTCATCAGCATCGCTTCCCAGTGCGCGAGGTTGTTGTCCGCCAGCGTGTGACGGTCGTAGGCGAAGCCCGTTGAAAGGACGGCGCGGCTCAGCTCCGTTGTTCTCGTCACGTGAATTGGGCGACCGTTGAGCGCTGCGCCGAAGCCGCGCGCCGCGCTGTACAGCTCGTCGTAGACCGGGTTGTAGACCACGCCCACCACCGGCGCGAGATCGCGCCCTGCCAGCGCGATGCTGACGGCGAAGAAAGGCAAGTTGCTGGCGAAATTGGTCGTTCCGTCGATGGGATCGACATACCAGGCGAATTCCGCCGCCGCGTCGGTATCGCTGCCGCCGCCTTCTTCGCTGACGATGCGGTAAGCTGGAAAAGCCGCCCGCAGCGCGGGGACGATCACCGCTTCCGAGGCTTTGTCACCTTCCGTCACCACGTCGTAAATGTTCGACTTCATCGTTTCCTGATGGGGCTGAGCATAGAACGGCATAATCGCCGCCCCCGCCTGCCGCGCAATCGCCTCGACCGCCGCGCGTATCGCCTGTAAATCCATTATCTTCCGGCTCCTGAACAAAAAGAGAGCCTATCTGATGCGATAGGCTCGTAAAGTTCAACTATAGACGCCCATCAGAGGGCGCGCAACGCCGGTTCAACGGCGGTTCCTGGAATATGTGCAGTTTTTAAAGGTGATGAGAGTTATACGGTCATCACAGCGCTGGCCTGTTTTCCTTTTGGCCCCTCTGTGATCTCGAACTCGACTTTCTCTCCTGCTTCCAATTTGCGGTAACCGGATGACTGAATGGCGGAATAGTGGACGAAAACGTCAGGACCATTGTCCGGCGTAATGAAACCATAGCCCTTTTCAGCGCTAAACCATTTCACCACACCATTGATACGTTGTGCCATTGCTGCTGAAACTCCATGCACTAACCTTCGGATGCGAGAGTTGCCCGCACACTTCAGACCTTGCAATTGCAGGGGAAACTGGGGTGTTTCGAGGCTATATAGAGTCTAGTTCAAATCGCGATTTCCTGTCAAGCAGAACACTTTTAAAAACTATTCCCGTCTTTATTATCACTTTCTGACAAAAAGTGCTGCCGTTTCCAGATAATAGGTCTGCGGCGCGAAGTCGAGCGGCTGTGCTGCCGCCAGCGCATAGCCCTGCTGACTCAGCCGTTTGGCGTCGCGCGCCAGTGAGGCCGGGTCTTCACTGATGTAGACGATCCGCTTCGCCTGCGTGCCGACCAGCCCGTCGATCACGTCTTTGCTCAGTCCGCGTGACGGCGGATCGACAATCGCGGCATCGTAAGCGTCTTCCAGTGTTTCCAGCACTTCTTCGACGCTCCCCTCGATCACGTCCACATGCTCGAAATCCGCCAGATTTTCGTCCGCGTCAGTGACAGCAGGCGGATAGCTCTCGACCAGCGTCACGAGCGCGGCATTGGGCGCGGCAAAAGCGCTGAATACGCCGACCCCCGCGTACAAATCGAGCAGCGTTTCACTGCCCTGCAAATCAAGCAGCCCCATGACCGTCGTGATCAAATTGGGCATCTGCGACAGGTTAGCGCGAAAAGCGCTTCCAGCGGTCACACGAAAGTTTCGCCCGCTAATGTCGTAGCGGCTGTGCGAGTCGCCGATCAGGTTCATCGGCTCGTTATCGGGCAGCAGCACATTGATGCTGGCGTTCAGGTCGGTTTCGAGTTCGGGCGCGTCGTCTTTTTCCAGCGAGAGCACAATCATGCGCTCGCCGTCGCTGCCCAGTTGCAGCTTCACCCGCTTGATGTCGGTCAGGTCGAGATCGAGCTGCCCGTACAAATCGAGCAAATCGGGGTGCAGGATGTGGCAGACCTCAATCGGGAAGTAGGATTTGCCGTCCGCCGAGGGAAAGGCCAGCCTGTGATCGGGCGTGTCTCCGACACGTTGGACGTTGAAGGTCATCTGAAGGTTGTAGCCCCACTGATCCGGGCTGGCGATGACCGGACGCAGCGCGTTCTCGATCTCGCGGTCGGACAGGCCGCCGAGCCGAGAGAGTTGATCCGCCAGAATATCCTGTTTGAGCAGCAGTTGGGTTTCATAGTTCATGTGCTGCCACTGGCAGCGCCCACAGCGACCGGGGCCGAAATGCGGGCAAACCGGGTAAACGCGATCCGCTGAGGCGTCGAGCAGCTTGACCCCTTCGGCGATCATATGGCGCTCGGCCTGCTCGACCGGGCGGGCGATCAGGCGCTCACCGGGGATGGTGTAAGGGACAAAGACAGGCTGGCGGCGGCGAAAGCCCATGCCCGCGCCGCCGCTGGCAATTGCGTCGATGGTGAGTTCAAACGTGTTTTGTTGGGTCATGCCGAAACTTTAACGCATAGGAGGGCGTTATAAAAACGCGTCCTGAGTCGCATTTGAATAAACCGCATTAGGCCAGCGCTGCGGCTAGCTCTGCGGCGGGTTCGCCAAGAACATCTTCAGTCGCGAGGATAATTTCCTGTGCTATTTTGGTATTCAATCTGTCAAAAGTCAGAATGACATCACCGAAATCCTGAACATCTACGCCGGTTTCACTTAGACGCCAATGCTGTACAGAGGCATGGTTGGGCAAAAAACTGCGCCTGAAAGCATCAATTTGCAAACCAACGACATTCATCGTTTCCG
This sequence comes from Anaerolineae bacterium, assembly GCA_034432495.1. Lineage (GTDB taxonomy): Bacteria > Chloroflexota > Anaerolineae > Aggregatilineales > Phototrophicaceae > Flexifilum. The sequence continues at coordinate 18,412 of DAOUCB010000079.1, forward strand.
GGTCAATCAACAAACCGACATACCCATCGACATAAAAGACAACGGTTTCCTGCTCCGGCGGCACAAACAGGAGCATAAACATATCAGCCAAGTCATCGTAACGCATGTTGCGACGGGCAATGTTTTGCTTGTCGGCCAGATAATCCCATTTGAGGTCTGTAAGGGATTTCAGGTTTTCGAGGTCGGCCATATTAGTTTTTCTCCCGCTTTTGGGGTATAAGTCGGGAAGGCAGTCACGACTTCGCCTTTTTCCGACCCTGTAATTTTCACGACGACTTTTAGGTAACGAACGCCCGTTGAACGGAGCACATAGTAAATCTGGCGGTCACTAAAATCGGCGTCCTGATAAATACCCATCGTTGGGTTTTCCAGGGCTGCCTTGATGACTTCCTCCCAGCCCTTCATCCAGGGACGATTACCTAAAATATGCTGCCAACCATCATCGGTACAAATTATTTGATAACCACGTGGGTCAACGGCTTCGAAAACGTTCGGCATCCGAGTGTCACTTTGGAGAAAACGATCAGTTTGGCAGCCTACCAGTAACAGCATCACGAGTATATCATCGAAATTTGAAACTATGGCGCAATTACCCTGATAATAAGGCTTGGCGCTCCGGTGAAAGTCGTGCTGCTGAACACTTAAAAGCAGTTTCGGCGGTTATTTCACCGCCCAGATGTAATAGCCCGACGCCTGCAACTCATTCGAGCGTTTGTGCACCAGCCCGCCCACCTGATCGACGCGCCGATTGGGCGGAAAACTGCTCCGTCACGGGAGACTTTGCGCCTGACTGCATGGCTTCACGGAGCGATTGCCCGACCAGATGGTCGTTGCCATAGACGGAGCGCGGTCAATGTGACGATAGCACATGGCTTGATATGTGTTCTAGAAGCGCTTGGTTGACAGCACATCAAACGTTCGGCTGATGTTATCCAGAGAGCGCTGATAGGTTGCCAGCGCAACGCAGGCGTAAAGCGCATCCACAATGCATAACTCGGCAATGCGGCTGGTCATCGCCTCTGTCCGAAACTCGGTTTCGCGTGCAGCGGTATGCAGCACGACATCCGCATAGGCTTGAATCGGCGACTTGCCATAATTGGTGATGACAATCGTCTTCGCGCCTGCTTCCTTCGCCAGTCGCGTCGCTGCGAGCGTCTCCATCGTGCTGCCCGAGTGCGAGATGGTCACAATCGCAACTTCCGGCCCTGTCATCGATGCACTTACGGCCTGCACATGCGAATCAACGACAACAGTACACCGGATGCCAATCCGCAGCATCCGATAATGGGCATCAATGGCAACCGGTGCGGCACTGCCAATCCCGTAGAACTCGACGCGCTCTGCCCCCAGAATAAAGCTCACTGCCCGCTGCATCTCATTGCGATCCAATACTTTGAGGGTGTCAAGCAGCGCTTGAATATCGCTTTGAAATATCTTGTTTATGACCGTGTTGATGTCGTCTTCTGCGCGCAAGTCTTCATGAATGAACTGCACCGGATCGACCAAATCGCGCGCGAGTCCGAGCTTCAGGTCTTGAAAACCTTTTAGCCCCAACTGCTGGCACAAGCGCACGACACTCCCTTCGCTGACATCTAAAGCGTCGGCGACTTCGGTTACTGACATGTGGATAATGTCCTGAGGATGGCTCAGGATAAAATCGGCAATACGCTCTCCAACGGTGGACAAGCTGTCGCGCATGGCCTTGATACGGGCAACCACCCCAACCACGCCTTCGGCGGAAGTGCCTGCTGGGCCTGGACGGCGATTCTGATGTGGCTCACTCACCTGGCACCTCGTTGAGCGTAGCGTGCGAAAATCTCAATAAATTCTACTGACTTGTGAATCAATTTCAAATCCTCTGTTGTTCAGGGGCAAAGCTCGTGAAATTCTCTACAACTTAACCGATTGTTTACAGACAGATCATATTCCTGTGTACGAATCTCGATAGAGTCAGCAAATATACTGCAATTATCTCATCAGTCAGTCGATTCCTAGACTGACTGAAATGGGTCATTGTTCGACTCGGTCGTGCGCTGATTAAAGAAGCGAATAGGAAAAACAGATGCGTATTGCAATTATGACTGACCTGCATGTCGGTTACACGGGCGAGAGCCGCTGGCACAACCGCAAAATGTGGACAGAAGCGCCTGAAGTAGCGCGCGCTGCCGTCGCCCAAATCAACCGCCTGGGCGTTGACCGGGTTGTAGTCTCTGGCGACCTGACTGAGTCCGGTGAACCCGCCGAGCTTGCGACAGTAAAAACGATTCTCGATGCCCTAAGCAGCGAATGGTTCGTCCTGCCCGGCAATCACGACCGGAAGGCGCTGGCGGCTGGTACATTTGATCAGTTCTTTGCCGAACATCTGCCACCGCTTTACGCCGAAAGCGAAGGCATCGGTTCGTTATTTCTGCGTGAGTCGTGGCCTCGTGAGGACAAGAATGTAGCACGTTTGAACTGGGATTTGCTGGAACCCCAACTGGAGGCGATTCTGGCTGCACCTCCCAGGCTGCTGACGATTTTCGCGCATTTCCCGCTGCTCCCGGAGCAGGCTTTCGCTGAGGCACACGCCGGATTGTATGCCGGATGCTATATTGATGGTGAAGCGGTGCTTCGCCGCCTACAGCCCGCTTTGTCGGGAAGAATTGCTGTTTTCTGCGGGCATCAACACTGGCATCATCTGATGCCCGGTTCGGACATTCTGCACTGCACCACTGCGTCGTTGATCGAATACCCAATGGAATGCCGCTTGGTCACGCTGACCACCGATCACTTATCCATCGAGACTTTGGACTCCGCCAGCCCGACGATTGCATCGGCCTCGCTTGATGCAGCGAGCTGGGTCAGTGGGGAGGACTCCGACCGTGCTTATCAGACCTCGATTCCCTTCACTGTTAAGGCGTGAAGGTTGGGTCTGGCTGGGGGTGATGGACGATAACATCCAGCGTCAGGCACAGGGCAGCCGTTTTGACAGCGCTTCTAACGGCTGCTCGTACCACCGGCGCGGAGTCGAGCAGCCCGGTTTGCCAGACATCGACGACCTGCCGCTGACGCACGTCATAGCCGCAGCGCCCTTCCACCCGGCCATCGCGTATGAGTCCGCTCAGGGCAACGCCAGGTTCAAGACCGCTGTTGCGCACAATGGCGCGAAACGGGGCTTGAAGCGCTTGCGCCAAAAGGCGATAGGCAGCTTGCTGCGCTTCGTCCCGGCTGATCGCCGCCGCTCGGATCAGAGCATCCCGACAGACCAGCAACGCCACCCCACCGCCCGGAACGACGCCTTCGATGCTGGCAGCGCGCAGGGTTCGCAAGGCACGGCTGGCCTGAGCATGACGAGCTTTCCGTTCAATGGTGCTCGCGCCGCCGATGCGCACTAGCGCCGTCAGGCCGAAAAATCGACTCAGGCGCGTGTACAATGCCTGCCGCTTGCCGTAATCAGTTTCCGCTTCAATTTGGGATTGGAGCGACTCGGTGTAACGCTCTATTGCATCCGGGTCGCCCGCGCCGTCTTCGATGCCAAACGTGCTGCTGGTCGCCCAGGCGCGCCGCGCCCTTCCCAGATCAGCGGCGCGAAGTGAAGCGAAGGTTTCGCCCGCCGCGCGCAGCAGCGGACGCCCGCCCGCCAGCAGGCTGATGTCTTGCAGTGCCTGCATTTGCGTGGTCGTGTCCTGCCCCGGCGTTTTCACACACAGCAGTTGAAATCGGTTTGATTTCCCGGCGCTGGCGATGAACCCCTGCACTTTTTCGGAAACGGATCGAACGATCAAAATCAGAGAGTGCGCCCCGGTCTGCACTGCGAAGCGGAGTGGCGCTTCCAGATCGGCGGGGGCTTCCAGATCAAAATCCGTCGCCAGCAGCAGCGGATGATCCATGTCTAATGTTGATCTCCTGGCTGCCTCCCCGGTCGAGGCTGCCAGCACGCCGCTGAGCGTCCAGAGCGTGCCGGGAACGTATTCCCGTTCCACATCGCGGCTGTAACCGTCCAGTATTTCAACCGGAGCATAAGCCCCTACTTTTGTGAAAATCTCTCCCAGCACATCCGCGATAGCCGGGTCGTCACACAGGGTATGCGCTGCCCGACCACAGTCGTCCAACGGGCGGGTCAGGTCATCCAGAGTCGTCCAGACGAGTTTCAGCCCGGCTTCCAGATGCGCGCGAAGCTGTACCGGGTCGCCACCTGCGGTCGTGTAGCGGATGCCGCCTGCCAGCAGCGCATGAAACAGGAGAGCGGCGGTGGCTGCGCCGTCGCCCACGTCTTCGTGAAGCTGCCACAACATCTGGCGCAGCAGCATCGCTCCCACATCTGAGTCTACATCCCCCAGTTGAATCACACGGCGCGCGATCAGCGCCGCGTCATCGAGCAGTTCCGGCTTTAACGCGCTGTCCGCCGCTGTGACCGCGACTATCCCCGGCAGCGGGCCAATCGTCGGACGAATGGCCTGTATAAGCTGCTCCACGCCGCAGAGCAGACCCCGCGCAACTTCCGGTTGAAAAACAATATCGGCTGGCAAAATCGCTACCCTCGAATTCCGGTCGTGATATAGCCTTCCATAATGTGCTTTTGTGCCAGTATAAAAATGATGACCAGTGGAATGGTGTAGAGCACGGTCGCAGCAACAGAAATCGTGATCAGCGGGTAGCCATTGTCATCCACGTAGGCTTTCGAAAGCGCAACGGCCAGGGTGATGTTATCGCCGCTCAGGAAGATCAATTGGGTGAACCAGTCATCCCAGACCTGAATAAAGTTCAGGATGAACGAGACCGCCAGCACTGCGCGCGCGTTGGGCAGGAAGATTTGCCAGAACATGCGCAGGATGCTGCATCCATCGACTTCTGCGGCGTCTTCCAGTTCTTTGGGGAAAGTCAGGAAAAACTGGCGGAACAGGAAAATATGAAAGGGACTCGCTGCTAATCCCCACAACACCCAGGGCAAAATGGTATTGGGCAAGCCTAAGCGCGAGAAAATCACGAACTGCGGAATGATGTAAACAATGTACGGCACCATCAGCAGCGCGACCACGATGCCGAACAAACGGCCGCGACCCGGCGCTTCCAGGCGCGCGAAGGCAAAGCCTGCCAGCGCACTTGTGGTGACTGCCAAAATCGAGTAGATCAGCGTAATCACGAGGGAATTCAGCGCGTAACGGAAAAATGGCACTCGTGTGACCGCTTCGACGTAATTATTCCAGCGTGGGCTGCTCGGCAGCAGTTCAATCGGGTAGCGCAAAAATTCCGAATCGGCTTTGACCGACGTGAGCAGCAGCCAGAGGATCGGTGCAATCAAGAGCGCGGCGACGATAATCGCCAGCGCGAACCAGAGCCGATCTCCCCGCCGATTTCGCGAATAATTTTGCATCGAGACTCAGTTTCCTCCAGCAGCGGGGCGAGACGGTTCTGCTTCCTGAAACACCCAGTAGCGCGTGCTCCAGAACAACACCAGTGTCAGCAGCACAATAATCAGAAACATGAAAAAGAGCAGGGCAATCCCATAACCGAAACGCTGGTTGACGAAAATCTGCCGGTTGACGTGGATCATGTACAGATACATGGAACGGGGCGGCATCGAGCCAAGCTGCCCGCCGGAAAGTAAAATCGGCAGCGAGAACTGCTGAAACGAGCGAATGATCGCCAGAATAAGCTGAAAGAAAATGATCGGCGTCATCAGCGGGAGGGTGATGTGGCGGATGATTTGCCAGCCGTTTGCGCCGTCGATTTGTGCCGCTTCTTTCAATTCTGCGGGAATATTTTGTAAGCCCGCCAAAAAAATAATCATCCCGACGCCGACGCTCGCCCAGACGAAGACCATCGTCATACTCAGGATCGATAAATCACCGCCGAGCCAGCGAATCGCCGTACCGGGGAAGACCAGATTGATTAGCCCGTTGATCAGCCCATTGTCGGTGTCGAGAATGATGATCCAAATCCAGATAACGCCGATCAGTGGAATAATCGACGGCAGGTAAAACAGCGTTCGCAGCAGTCCGCGCCGCCGAAAGGAGCGATCCAGCAGCAACGCTAGTGCAAAGGCCGAAATCAACCAGGTCGGCACCGTGATCGCCGTCCAGATGACAGTTCGTCCAAGCGAATACAGCGCATCCCGGTCTTGAAAGATGCGCAGATAGTTTTGCAGCCCCAGGAAGCGCAAATGATCGAGGTTCAGTCCATCGTAATTGGTCAGCGAAGCCAGAAAACCGAGCGCCAGTGGAATGACGGTCAGCAGGATGAAACCGATCAGCCAGGGGGCGATGAACCCGTAGAACGCCAGCGAACGGCGCGTGCGCCGGGACAAGGCTTTACGCCGAACGCCGCTGTAAGCAGTCTCCTGTATGGTGTCAACCCGGTTCGCCAAAACCTGCTCCTCATGCCGTCGCTTGCGGACTGGCGTCGCAGAGAATCAACGCTGCGACGCCAGCACTACAGTCACTTAACCGACGCGGTCGATTCCTTCCTGAATGGCCGTGTTGGTTTCGTCCTCAATCGTTTGCAGCAGTTCATCAAACGTGATTTCGCCGTTCAGAGCGCGTTCTTCGTTCGCCAGGTAGGTCGCGGTGATCGGCCCCGGCGCGCCGCCCTGCAAATACGGGTTAAAGCGCAGGCGGATGTCGTTGTACTTGAGTTCTTCTTGCAGCACATCCCAGACCTGGCTGCGGAACGTCCCTTCGCGCGGGATGAGTGCGTGAAGCGAGACCAACCCGCAAATCGCGCCGCCCTTCGCTCGCTTTATGGCGGGGTCCTGCCCCATATACCACTCATAGGCGACCCAGGCAGCATCGTGCGCCGGGCTGGCGCTGGTCATGAACTGACCGACTGCCGCAAAGGTTGGGCTAACGCGGTTTGTCTTCCAGATCGGCGCGGGGATCATCTTGATGCGCCCATTATCAATGCGCTCCTGAAGCGCGGCGTCATCCTGCGACGTCAGGTAGCCGCTGTACCAGAAACCCAACTGCA
>DAOUCB010000080.1:0-32184 GCA_034432495.1 Anaerolineae bacterium
CAGCACGCGGGTTGTGGAGTTTGGCAATAACCTCCCGCGAGGCTACGGCTTGATCAGTGCCGACGATCTGGCAGGACTTCTCAGCGTGCAAAAGCCTGTGCTGCTTGATGTACGCGAACCAGATGAATATGCGGCAGGACACCTCGAAGGGGCGTTCAATGTTCCACTTCGCACATTGGGGCAGAACCTGAATTTACTGCCCGATAAGAGTGCGAGTGTTGTAGTGATCTGTAAGAGTGGTGGCCGTGCCACGCTGGCTGCAACATCGCTGGAAATTCTGGGATATGAAAATGTCAAGGTGCTTAAGGGAGGAAATGACGGCTGGGTCGCCGCAGAAATGCCGACCACAACTACCGCCTTTGCTCCAGAAGTGGGCGTAGCGCCTGACATCGATCCTGCCTTGCTCACCGCAGTCGATTCTTACCTGACGACCCTGCCGGATGGCTTCGCTCTGGTTTCGGCATCCAATCTGATGGCAGATGTGGCTCGTAATGCCCCGATCCTGATCGACGTTCGCAGCGATGAGGAATGGGCAAAGGGTTATATCGACGGCGCACAGCATCTGTGGATTGACGATTTCGTCAATCACCTGACTGACCTTCCTGTCGACAAATCAGCGCCGATTGTGGTGTACTGCCAGTCTGGTTATCGCGGTGGTATCGCGGCCGTCATGCTCAATCTTCTCGGATACACGAATGTCCGTAATCTTGCCGGGGGACTCAATAGCTGGACAAGCGCGGGACTACCACTGACTGCTGTGCCACTTGATATGAACACTGTCATGGCGGATTACGTTAGTACCTTGCCTGACTCGTTCAATGCAGTGACTGCATCTGACCTTGCTGCTGAACTGAAACCCGGCTCTGACCTTCTACTTGTGGATGTGCGCACGCCTGATGAGTATGCCGAAGGCTTCATCGCAGGTGCAGTCAATCTTCCGTTGAATGAACTCACACAGCATCTCGACGAGTTACCGAACCTTGACCAGAACATTCTGGTTTACTGCGGCAGTGGTCACCGTTCCGCAATCGCCATGACCGCGTTGAATCTGCTTGGCTATACCCATGTCCGTAGTCTGTTGGGGGGATTTGGCGCGTGGACAGCCGCACAACTCCCGGTCAGCAAGACACCGATCAACGAGGTAGTCAGTGCGGCTCCCTTTGTCGATCCTGCCGTGTTTGACAAAGTGAATGCCTACCTTACCGCAATTCCTGCGGGTTATTACACTGTGCGTGCGCTTGATCTAAGTTCGGAACTTATTCGTAATCCGCCGCTCCTGATCGATGTTCGGACGGACAACGAATGGGCTGCCGGTCACATCGAAACCGCGATCCACATGCCGCTCAGTAATTTCTTCGCGCTGGAATCACAGTTGCCTACCGATTTAGCGGCTCCTATCGTCGTTTACGACAATCCCACTCATCGCAGTTCGATGACGATGACATTCCTTCGCTTGCTCGGCTATGAGAACGTCCGTGCGCTGGCAGGCGGTACTGGCGCATGGGAAAAGGCAGACCTGCCGCTGGTTACTCCGTAACTTATTTTTTATTCATTGCTCGATACCCTGGATGGAGTCAGGGTATCGGGCGAGTTCTCGTTAGTCAGATAAGGCTATTCATAGAGTTTGAATTTTCACCAGGCGAGGTTATAGATGATTTCGTACTGCCGTATCCGCAAAATAATCCTATCTCTCGCTGCCGCGCTCTTATTTTTAATCCCGTTGGTCATTGATGCGCAATCACCCGTTGTCTACGGCGTTTTCTTCTATTCACCAACCTGCCCACACTGCCGTGACGTGATCAGCAATCATTGGCCGGCAATTCAGAATGAATTTGGCGATCAACTGCGCGTCCTGTTTATCGATGTGACCACGCAGCAAGGTGGTCAGACGATGATGAATGCTGTGACTGCACTCGGAATCCAGGCGAATGGCGTACCCATGTTGATCATTGGATCGGACGTGCTGCTGGGTTCGAATGACATTCCAGCACTTGCGCCGGGAGTTATCCGAGCAGGCCTTGCTGCCGGTGGGGTTGTGCTGCCCCCCATTCCCGGAATTGAAACCCTATACCAAGCGGCATTGGCTCAGAAGGTGCCAGTTGAGACACAGGCTAATGGCTCTGCCCAGGCTGCCTCATCACAGGCATTGGCGCAACATCTTGCCGCTGACCCGGTGGCAAATGGATTGGCAATTCTCATACTGATTCTGCTTGCATTGAGTGTTTTGGCTGCTATTTGGCGATTTTGGGGGAAATCACCTCAAAACAAAGTCGTGCAGTCAAAGCGTCAGCACATCGCGCTGATTTTCGCGTCCCTGCTTGGCATCGGGATGTCGCTTTCGCTGCTGATCGGCTCGAAAAATGATCCAACCGTTCTCACATTGGCAGTGAGTGAGGTCATTATCTTCCTGGTCGTCTTGGGAACAAGCTTCCGCACGCCGCTCAATCAAGCACTGCCGCGTTGGCTCGTGCCACTCACGGCGGTTGGCGGCTTTGGCGTCGCGGGTTATCTCACCTTTGTCGAACTCACCCTCACGGAAGCGGTGTGCGGTGTGGTCGGGGACTGTAACACCGTCCAGCAAAGTGCTTATGCACGGGTACTCAGCGTTCCAGTGGGCGTTCTGGGGCTTGCGGCTTACGTCGTCATTCTCGCGATCTGGTTGCTGAGCAGAGACCCTCGATTTCGGGCGCGTGCCGATGATCTGGCGCGCGCGGTCGTGCTGTTCGGTGTCGTTTTTTCGATCTATCTTACGTTTCTTGAACCCTTTGTCATTGGTGCAACCTGTATCTGGTGTCTGACATCTGCTGTCGTCATGCTGCTGCTTTTGTGGCTGATTACACCGTCGGCTCCACAAGATTTGGCCTTTTGATCTTCGGGATTGTCCGCCACGATAGCACTGGAAGGACGTCAGCTCGCGAAGATAAACTCAACACACGACAAAATCGGGCGAATTAGCTGTCGAAAAGCGACTACCAATTTACGCTCACAGCGCGCACCGCTTTGTCCCCATGACCCAGAAGGAAACGGCCTGTCTAACTGACGGTTTGGACGTGCTTGACAAATCCCTAAATCAAAACTAACATCAAATTAGTTCGCAGTTACGTTCGATAATTTTCGAAAATTTACGAACAAACGAATTTCGGGATGACTGCGAAAAAGAATCTTTTTGGAATAGATGTGTAGTATGGGCAAAAAACCAACCCTTCGTGATGTCGCCGATCATGCAGACGTGGCCTTGAGCACCGTTTCGCAGGCGCTGAACAACAAGCCCGGTGTTGCACCGGATATGCGTCGCCGTATTTTGGCTGCCGCGACCGAGGTCGGTTATCGCCCGAAAGTCACTCTAGAACTACCCCTCGCCACTGACACAAAAACCATCGGTCTCCTGACCAAGCGCCAGAAAGGCGACGCTCGGCTGATCAACCCGTTCTATTCCTACATCATCGCGGGAGCGGAGCACGAATGTGCGCGCCACCATGTCAGCCTGATGTATGCGAATATCGAGGTGGATGAGCAGAACCGCGCTCTGGCAATGCCCGCAATGCTCGTTGACGAGCGCGTGGACGGGGTGATCGTGGTGGGCGCGTTTCTTGAGGAGACGCTGGCTCACATCAGCACCCGTGCCAGCCGAAACGTAGTTCTTGTAGACGCCTATACATCCGATGGGGATGAGTTCGACAGCGTGCTGATTGACAATATCAACGGCGCGGTCAAGGCGGTCAGCCATTTGATTGCCAACGGCCATCGCAATATCGGCCTGATAGGGAGTCAACCCGGCTCGTATCCAAGCATTCTGGAACGCCGCCAGGGCTACCTGACCACGCTCGCGCAGCACGGTCTGGAACCATTCATCGAAGATAGTCCCTTGTGGCGTGCAGACGCCTACGAAGCAACCCACCGCTTGCTCGCCCGTGCCCCGAAAATCACGGCTATCTTTGCGTGTAACGACGAGGTTGCTATCGGTGTGTTGAACGCGCTGCAAGAGCGAGGGCTTCGCGTGCCGGATGATGTGTCGCTGATTGGGTTTGACAACATCGACCTGGTGCAAGAGGTAACGCCAGCCTTGACGACGATGCATGTCGATAAGGTTTTGATGGGGGTCATGGCGGTGCGCCATCTGCTGGATCGAGCGATTGATCCCAGCCGTACGCCGCTTAAGACATTGGTCACAACACAGTTGATTGAACGCCACTCGGTTCGATCCATCCCTTCGTAAAGTTCAGGGTGGTGAACCACCGAACATGAGCAGGGGGATGGCATTAAAGAGTGACCTCCGGCACAAAAAGGAATGCCGGAGGCGGGGAGAACCTCTTCTCGCTGGCCGCGCAGGACAGGTCTCCAGACAGAAATATAACAACACTTAGGACAGTAACTCAAAAAGAGAGGCAACCTATGTTACACCAACGGTTCCATAAATCTTTGTTGGTCATCGCTTCATTCGCGCTTGTATTGTTAGCGCTGGCTCCCGTCGCAGCAGCGCAGACGTTGTCCGGTACTATCACTGTGCTTTCACACCGCACCGACCTGGATAAAGACGGGACACTGGCGAAGTATTCCGAGGAATTCAAGGCGCTGTATCCCGACGTGACCGTGAACTGGGAAACCATTACGGATTACGCTGGTGAAGTGGCGACCCGCATGAACACCGCCGATTACGGTGACGTGCTGAATATCCCGCCGTCCCTGTCGTCAGATAAATACCCTAATTTCTTCACTCCCCTGGGAACTGTCGCTGAGCTGGGCCAGAAATATCAGTTCATCAATGAAGGTGCTTACGACGGTATGGTGTACGGTATTGCGACCACCGGAAACGCCAACGGCATGATTTACAACAAGGACGTTTTCACAGCGGCTGGTATTACCGCGTTGCCGACGACGCCGGAGGAGTTTCAGGCTGACCTGAAACTGATCAAGGACAACACTGAGGCGGTTCCGCTCTATACCAATTACCATGCCGGTTGGCCGTTGACTTCATGGAATACGGGCATCGAGGCGTTCAGCGCTGACGCGGATTACATGAACATCACGCTGCCGCATACCGATGCTCCTTTTGCCGCAGGCACGCCGCTCTACCAGTCTTATAAGATGCTGTACGATGCCGTCCAGGCTGGTTACACCGAAAAAGACCCCACCACGACAGACTGGGAACAATCCAAAGTCATGCTCGCGATGGGCGAGATCGGCGTCATGAACCTCGGTTCCTGGGCGATTGTCCAGATGCAGGCGGCAGCCGTAGACGCGGGCAAAGATGCCTCGATCATTGGCTACATGCCTTACCCAACCAGCGTCGATGGCAAGCAGTACGCCGGGGCTGGTGGCGATTACAAGATGGCTGTCAACAAGAACAGCCCGAATCAGGAAATTGCCAAAGCCTTCGTGACCTGGTTCATGGATCAATCCAACTTCGCATTTGACCAGGGGGGTATTCCGCCGCTGCTCGATGCGAAACTTCCGCCCGCCTACGACGCTTTTGCGAATGCGGGTGTGGTTCTCGTCGTCGATACCGCCGCCAAGGCTGGCGAAGAAGGTCTGGTCAACATTATCGACAAAGAATCGGATGTTGGCTGGAACAATGGCAGCGGCCTCTGGCAATCGACCATCGTCGATGCAGCTCGCGGTCAAACGACACAGTCTTTCGATGAAATTATGGACGCTGCCAATACTGCCTGGGCTGAGGCACGACAGTCGCTCGGTGTAACACCTTAGTGCATCGAGTTGATGTCGTTTGGCATCAGCCTGACGATGGAATGCCCGAAAAGAATTTGCGTGTTGGGCAGGGAGGGGAAACCTTCCCTGCCTTCCGAGGGAGTAAAAATTGGCAAGTGCAGCTTATCCATCCTCGTCTTTTACCTACAAACGGCAAAAGCTTCTCACGTCAATCCTGTTTCTGCTTGTTCCGGTGACCCTGTTATTGGTCTTCAATTATCTGCCTGCCATTAATATGTTTCTGTACAGCTTTACGAAATGGGATGGTTTTGGCCCCGTCGATAGATTCATTGGGGTACAAAATTACGTTGACATCTTCACCAAGCCAGAATATTTCTCGGTGCTGCGCGTCAGCCTATATTATTTCGCGGGTTCGATTGTGCAAATCGCGCTGGCGCTCTATTTTGCCACGCTCGTCAGCTTTAAACTGAAATTCAAGAATTTCTTTAAAGGGATGTTGTACTTTCCGAGCCTGATTAACGGTGTCGCTATCGCATTCACGTTCCTGTACTTTTTTCAACCTGATGGCGGACTCGACACTATCGTCCGACTGATCGCAGGCGTAACAGGTGAAATGCCGTTATGGTTGGGCGATCAACGGCTGATTAACATCTCTCTGGCAGCAGTTTCCGTCTGGCGCTATATGGGCTTCAACTTTGTGTTGTTCGTTGGCGCGATTCAATCCATACCTGCTGACATTTATGAATCGAGTGAACTGGATGGCGCAGGCCGCTGGCAGCAGTTCTGGTACATCATTCTGCCCAGTATCCGCCCGATTCTGACGCTCAGCGCGATTTTGGCGGTAAGAGGCGCTTTGAGCGTGTTTGAAATCCCCTATGTGATGACAAATGGTATGAATGGGAGTTCAACGTTCGTTATTCAAACTGTCAACACGGCGTTCCGACTCAACAAAGTGGGCTTAGCGTCGGCGATGGCAGTCGTTTTGCTCGTGCTAATTGTCATCGTGACCGTGATTCAAAATACACTGCTTAATGACAAAGAAGAAACGCAGAAGTTATGAGACTCAAGCCAGACGCAATTCTGACCGCCACCCTGAAATACGCTTCCTTAGTCGTAGGCTGTATGGTTGTGGTCATGCCGCTGCTGGTCATTTTTCTGGCCTCGTTTAAAACTGACCAGGAATTCTATAAGTCACCTGTTTTCACATTGCCGGGTAACTTCCTCAATCTTCAGAACTATAGCGATGCCTTTACCGGCGGCCTGATGCTGCAAGGGTTTTCCAACACTGCCATCATCCTGGTGTTTTCCTGCGTAGGCAGCATTCTCATCGGATCGATGACGGCCTATGTATTGAGCCGGTTCAATTTCAGATACAACGCTATCGTCACGAGCCTGTTTTTATTAGCGGCCTTAATTCCAAGCGTTTCGACGCAAGTGGCGACGTTCCAGATCATCAGCTTTCTGGGTCTGTTCAATAAAATGGGATCGAACATCATTCTGAACATGGGAACCGATGTGATTTCGGTCTACATCTTTTTGCAGTTCCTGAACGGCATCCCGCGAGAATTGGATGAGGCCGCCCTGATCGACGGGGCGTCATTCTTCGATGTTTACCGGAGAATCATTCTGCCCTTGCTCACGCCCGCCGTTGCGACGGTACTGATTATCAAGGGCGTCGCTATCTACAACGACTTTTACACACCTTTCCTGTATATGCCGGGCAAGGGACTGGGGACGATTTCCACGTCCCTGTTCAGGTTTATCGGGCCATACAACGCCCACTGGGAGGTGGTTTGTGCAGGGGTCGTCATTACGATTATTCCGACCCTGGTGATTTTCCTGCTCCTGCAGAAATATATTTACAATGGGCTGACCCAGGGTGCAGTTCGGTAAGGGATCGGTGTCGCCGCAGGTTGTGCTAGCGACCTGAAGGGTAGAGAAACGTTATCTGAGGGAAGCGGCAGGCCGTCAAAGGTTAATAATTGGGCGGGTTTTGATTTTGTTTTCGCTGTTCGCAAGCCGGGTGATTTAAGGGAATTATCAGCCAGGTTGCCTTCGGATGCGATTTTTCTTTGCTTCAAGGATTATGCTCCCAACTCGGAAGTCGCTGCCATATCCACCATCACGGCGCTCCAACTAAAGGTACTCCCACCCAATCCCTGACCCGTGAGCGGATGATAATATTCCCAGAATCCGGTTTGTTCCAGCAGAGCGAGACTGCGTTCGGCGAGGGTGTCGGCGACACCGTCATAGCCGTAGCGGCGCAACCCCCGATAGATTAGCCAATTGACGCAAGGCCACACGTTTCCGCGCCAGTAGGTGAGCGGGTCGAAACTTTCTGCGTCTGTTGGCGTGGTCGTCACTGGAAACTGTGTCCAGAAGCGCTGCTCTTGAAGCCTGTTTACCAATTTGTCGGCCTGCTGCTGTGTCGGCAAACCGCCAAACAGGGTCATGAATTGCCCGGCGCTGTCCTGTACGATAGGGCGTTCGTCCAAACCTTCGAGATCATAGGGGAGATCATCGACGATCATCTTCGCCTGAAATGCCTGGCGGACGGCTTCGACTCGGCGCTGCCACATAACGGCGTCGTCGGGCTTGTCCAGGATTTGAGCGATTTCCGCCAGCGCTTCCATGTCGGCTGCACGAATGGCGTTAAAATCCATCGGTTCGACGTGAAACCAGCCCGCCTGGGCGAGGGCAAGGGCATCCATGTTGTACTCGACCAGCGCACGGGCCAGATCGTGGCGGGCGCTGCGTCCGGTTTCATGGTTGAAGGAGTCTATTTTCATGGCGTGATCCCAGCGGGGCAGAGCGTCACCACCCGCTTCCCAGGGGTGAATCAGTGAAACCAGACCGTCACCGTCGGGATCGCGGCGGCGATCAAACCAATCATGATAGGCAGTCACCGCGCGATAGATGGTCGCAAGAAAATCTCGATCTTCACTGCGCTCGTAGATAAGCTGCGCGGCGACGGCGACCAGCGGCGGCTGCGTAATCGAACTGCGATCATCCTGTCCCCAGAGCCATGCACCGCCACCCTGCCAGTAATTGCAGTGCGGGATCATGCCTGCATCGGCTCCATCCCTGACCTGACGCGAGACCAGACTAAGCAGCTCGTCCTGCGCCATGAGCGGATCGACCCAGCGCCACGCGATGGCATGAAAACACGAGTCCCACATGAACTGGTTGGCGTAATCCTTGCGCCCGAAATCGCCTGTATCGAGCGATGGAGCCGTGTAGCGATAGCCGTCAATGGTGATGCGGTTGCCCGCAAGCAGGTCGGAAATCCTGTGCAGCCAAATTTCCAAATGAGAAGTTTGCATCCTGTCATCCTTTCAAGAATAATCATTTTGCACCTTGGCATCGCCGGGGTAGGGCAGCGCTTTAAGATGTGTTTAGCGTAGAGATACCGTTATTTTGGAGTTTTAATCATTTCTCAATTTACGGATCGTCCTTTCACGCGCATGGTTGTGCTGGGCGATAGTATTGCCTACGGCATGTGTGCATATGAACCTGCGAATGCCTGGAATCAGGTGGTGGCGGGACTGCTGCGCCAGTTTCAGGACGAGCCGCTGACCGTCTTTAACCGGGCGCTGCCCGCGAGTGTCATTTCGCCCCGAAGCCCCGGTTACACACAGTCGGCGAAGCCGAGCCTGATCGAACGCTATCAGCGCCATTGTATCGATCTGCAACCTGACCTGGTGATCATCGCGCAGGGACTGAACGACCTGCGCTCTGGCATGGCGCTGCGCGATTACATCGTCGATTTGGAAGCGATTGTCGCGGATATTCAGAGGCAGACAGGCGCGCTGGTCGTGCTGGTAGGCACCTACCACCAGATTTACGGGACAGGCGGGAATGACCCCACGACGCACCCGATTTGGACGAAGTGGGATGCCAAACTGATGATGCTGTACAACCAGGCGATTCGGCTGGTAGCTGAGGCGCAGGGCGTGTTGTTTGTCGACGCCCAGGCGGTGCTGGGCGGCGCGGACTGGTTGCTGCATCCCGATGCCTGTCATCTCAACGACCTCGGTCACGTTCTGATCGGCAATGCGATTTTTCAGGTCATCGCTACGCACGCCAGCGGAGTCGCGCGCAAGACGATGCGGCTGATCGCTGACAACGCCGTGACGTCTCTGAATACGGGTGGCAGCGACACGAACGAAGAAATCCAGCAGCTTTGGGAAGCGGCGCTGGAACGATACGCCCGCCAGGCTGATGCACAAGACGCTGCTGACGAGCGCTGACTCCATCGCAAAGCCACACTCTCTGTCTGTATAAACATACCCAATCACGACGACGACAACCTCACACCTGATGGCGATTACTTGACATCCGAAACGATTTGGATTACTTTAAAATCATATCCGAAACGATTTGAATTACCAGTTATTGCATAGAAACAGATATTTACGATGCAGGTTACCCTTAAAGATATTGCTAAAAAATCCGGCTATTCGATTACGACGGTTTCGCGCGCCTTAGCGGGTTACACTGACGTCAACGAGGAGACGCGCCGCCGGATTATCGAAATTGCGAACATCCTCAATTACAAGCCAAACCTGCTGGCGCGGCAGCTTCGAATGCAGCGCACGCAAACGCTCGGTTTAATCATTCCTTCGGCAGACAACAGCATCTCGAACGAATTCTTCAGCCAACTGCTGCTGGGCATTGGCGACGGCGCATCGCGCGTCGGCTATGACGTGCTGGTCAGTGCGCACATTCCGGGCGAACCGGAAATGGCAGCTTACCGACGGATCGTCGAAGGCAATCGCGTCGATGGTGTGATTCTGGCGCGGACGCGGCAGCAGGACGAGCGCATCGCCTACCTGCAACGACTTAAGCATCCGTTTGTCGTCAACGGACGCGGCGCGCCGGGCGAGTTGAATGACTTCCCGTACATCGACGTTGACAGCCAGGAAGGGATCGCCACTATTGTGCGCCATCTGGTCGAGCTTGGGCACCGGCAAATCGGGTTGATCCTGCCGCCAGCAGAGATCGCTTTCACCGAGTACCGCCGGATGGGTTACCGTGATGGGTTAGCGGCAGCCGGCCTCGACTATCGCGCGGATTATGTTGTTCACGGGGATTTGCAGCGGACGGGTGGCTATCAACAAAGCAATACACTGCTCGATGCGCATCCCGAAATCACGGCTATTGTCGCCTGTAATGACTTGATGGCATTGGGGGCGATGCAAGCCGCCCAGGAACGCGGCCTGGAAGTCGGAGTTGACCTCTCGATCACGGGCTTTGACGACATTCCGGTTGCCGAATACGCCCGCCCCCCGCTGACAACCGTCCACCAACCGATCTACGAGATTGGCAGGCGTTTGGCGGATCTGCTGAGCAGCATCGTTACTGGCGAGCCGCCGGAACAAACACAGATGCTGCTTTCCAGCAACTTAGTGGTTCGCGCCTCAAGCGGGCCTAGACGAGAAGGAGGGATGTGACCTCAATTTGAATCAGCAGTTTTGTTAAGACGATTCGAATAAAAAGGAAAATTACGCGATGAAGAAATTAGCTCTATTTCTGGTAGTTGTGCTCATGTTGAGCATGGGCATGATCGTGAGCGCTCAGGATGACACACCGCTTACGTTCGCTTCGACGCAGTTTAATGTCGTTGAAGAAGCTGAAAAGGCACGCGCTATTCTGGCGGGTTTCGACGGTGGCACGGTCGATTTCACGGGCTACGAAGCTGGCCCGCTGCTTGACCTGCTGCGCGCAGAATCCCAGTCGGGCAGCGGCACGGTGGACGTGGTTGGCGACCTGCACGGCTCGTTTCCTGCTTACGCCAAAGATGACCTGATGTTCGACCTCTCTGACCTGCTGACCAGCATCGAAAAAGACACCGACGTCAACGACGGGTTTGTTGAACTGGGTAAAATGGGCACGACCGACTATCAATACTATATACCCTGGATGCAGGCGACCTATATCATGGCTGCCAGCAAAGAGGCGATCCAGTACCTGCCTGAAGGCGCAGACATTAACGCTCTGACGTGGGAACAACTGGCGCAGTGGGGCAAGAACATGATGGACGCGAGCGGCCAAGCCAAGCTCGGTTTCCCGGTCGCGGGGTTGTTCCACCGCTTCCTCGAAGGCTATGCCTTCCCATCGTTCACGGGCGGCATGGTGACGCAGTTCCGCAGCAAGGCTGCCGCCGATATGATGGCGTTCCTGCGTGATGACCTGTGGCCTGTCGTCAACCCGGAGTCGATCAACTACGATTTCATGAACGAGCCGCTGCTTTCGGGCGAAGTGTGGGTCGCGTTTGATCACGTCGCGCGCCTCAAACCCGCCTTCGATGAGAAACCGGACGATTTCGTCGCCTTCCCTGCACCGGCTGGCCCCGCCGGACGCGGCTTTATGCCAGTCGTCGTCGGTCTGGGGATTCCCTTTACTGCCCCGAACCCCGATGCATCCGAAGCCCTGATTCGCTACATGATGCAGCCTTCGACACAGGGCGCAATTCTGCGCGACCTCGGTTTCTTCCCGGTGGTTGCTGGCGTTGATACGGCTGACCTGCCGCAAAGCGTGGCGATTGAACTTGGTGCCGTCAATGACACCATTAACGCGCCGGATGCAATTCCGTCGCTGCTGCCCGTCGGGTTAGGGTCGCGCGGTGGCGAAATCAATGAGATTTTCCGTAATGCCTTCAACCGTGTTGTGATCAACGGTGAGGACATTCAGACGGTACTGAACGAAGAAGGCGACACGCTGCAAACACTCATGACTGAGACAGGCGCGGCGTGCTGGGCACCTGACCCGGCAAGCGAAGGGGTTTGCCAGGTTCAATAAAAGCTTTTGGCAAGATGGGAATGGGAAGCATTTGGGTGCTTCCCATTCCTGAATTTGAGGGGAAAATGCTTTGAAGAAAATCGAGTATTTGCCTTATTTGCTGCTGCTGCCGTCTCTCCTCTACCTTGTATTGTTCTTTGCTTATCCGATGGTTGAATCGCTTCAGCTTGCCTTTCGCCGCGAAGGCCAGTTCCTCAACCTGCGCGTTCAACCCGCCGCTGACGCCGCTGTCACGGGCACGCTGGAAATGCAAACGGACGTTACGGTGCTTGACCGCCAGCGCCTTGAAGAAACCCTCGCCAACGGACGTACCCGTCCGTTTTACTGGTTCAAGATTGAAGGCGCGGATGCTGCTGGCGAAACCGTGCAGGGCTGGGCTGCGCAGACAGACGTGTTTATTGAATCACGCACAGAATCGACGACGGCGCGGGTTGTCAGCGGGCAATCGACGCAGGAATGGACGTTCGATTACGTCCAGCGGATGCTGAACGACTACCGCTTCACGAGCGCGCTGGGCACGACTCTGCTGCTGATCGTCCTGATTGTTCCGCTTCAGTTCATCCTTGCGATCATCATGGCGCTGGTGCTGCAAGCGGAGATTCGCGGAAGCAGCCTGTTTCTGTATATTTTTGCCATTCCGCTTGGCATTTCTGATCTGGCGTCAGGGATTGTCTGGTACTCGATCTTCACTCAACGGGGGTTTCTGAACTCATTTTTGGTGGGGGTCGGACTGGAGCAGTCGCCCTTCATCTTCATTCGCGCAGGGAATGAAGGTTGGATGATTCTGGCGATTGTGCTGGCGGAAATCTGGCGCGCGACCTCGATTGTGATGATCATCGTCGTTTCCGGTTTACAGGCGCTCCCGCGTGATTATGTCGAAGCGGGACAGGTCTTTGGCGCGAACCTGTGGCAGCGTATCCGCTACATCATTCTGCCGCTGCTCAAGCCGAGCCTACAGGTCGCGCTGATCTTGCGCACGATTCTGGCGTTTCAGGTGTTTGCCGTCGTGGTGGCGATTGCCGGACGTGAAATTCTGACCGTTCTCGCCTATGAAACCTACCGCTGGTACGATCCGCAGCGCTATAACAACCCGAATATGGCGGCTGTCTATGCCGGGTTCATCATGCTGCTCTCGCTAGGTGTTTCGTTCTTCTACCTGCGCGCCGTGCGTTCGCAGGACGAAGCAGGGCAGACAACATGACTGATGCGCCCTTTGCTCCTGATGCAAGTGCAATACCGATTTCGCCGCAAACACGAGCATCGCGCCGTCGCGCCAAGCGCAACCATAGGGTGCGCCGTGCCTGCGTCTACGCGGTGGCGGTGACTATCGCGGTCTGGATCTTACTGCCGATCTGGCTGATTTTCACGATGGCCTTGAGTACGCCAGCGGGCGTGCGCGCTTTCCCCAAGCCGTTCTTTCCCGCACCGTTTTCGACCGAGACCCTGCAATTCTTCGTCAACAGCGAAGGCATTCTGCAATCCACGCTCAACAGCCTGATCGTCGCGGTGCTGGCGGTCCTCATCTCGTCTGCATTTGCCGTCCCCGCTGGGTACGCGATTGCGCGCTTCGCTTTTCGCGGACGTGACACGATTCGGCTGGCGATCCTTTCGGTGCGCGCGTTTCCGATTGTCGTGCTGGCGGTGCCGCTGGCAGTTGTTTTCATCCGGCTGGGTATGTTCGATCAGGTATACAGTCTGGCGATGATGCACGCCGCGCTGACTTTGCCAACGACGATTCTGGTGGTCGCCAGTGTGTTCATGAGCCTGCCTTATGAACTCGAAGAAGCGGCACAGGTTTTTGGCTGCACGCGACTGCAAGCTTTCTGGCGGGTGGTGCTGCCGCTGGCGGTACCGGGGATCGCCGCATCTGCCGTGTTGACCTTCGTGCTTTCGTGGAATGAAGTCTTTGCGGCAATTCTGCTGACAATCACCAACCGGACGCTGCCCGCCGAGATTCTGTACTCGCTCGACAAATCGAGCGATCCGTTCAAGTTTGCAGGCGGGTTCTTTATGCTGCTCCCGTCGCTGATTTTCATCTTCTTCATTCGTCGCTATCTGTTCAATCTGTGGGGTCAATTGAACAAGTAGAAACGGAACTCGAAAAGAACTGCGGGTGCTTTTGGCGACTCGCTAAAAGCTGAAAGGCGCTGTTATGGCTGAAATCATTGTTGAGCACGCCATCAAAAGTTTCGGCAAGTTCGTGGCAATTGACGACATCAGTTTGCGCGTCGAAGACAAGGAATTTGTCGTCTTGTTAGGGCCGAGCGGTTGTGGTAAAACCACGCTGCTGCGCGCCATCGCCGGGTTGGGCATGGTTGACGATGGACGCATCTTAATCGGTGGCAAGGATGTAACGTATCTTCAGCCGAAAGAGCGCAACATTTCAATGGTTTTTCAGAATTATGCGATCTTCCCGCACATGACGGTGTTCGATAATATTGCCTTCGGTTTGAAGATGCGCAAGCTGCAGCGTAACATCATTCAGGAGCAGGTTGAGACGGCGGCGAAGCTGCTGCACATTGAGGCGATGCTCGACCGCCGACCAGGGACAATGAGCGGTGGGCAGCGTCAGCGCATCGCCGTCGCGCGAGCAATTGCCTTCAACGCCGATGCCCTGTTGATGGACGAGCCGCTGAGCAACCTTGACGCGTTGCTGCGTCTTGAAATGCGGGCTGAACTCAAGGCGCTGCTGCGGCGGCTGGAAGCGACGACAATCTACGTGACTCATGACCAGATCGAGGCGTTGAGCATGGGCGACCGTATCGCCGTCATGCGCAGCGGTAAAATCATCCAGATTGATGTGCCAACGCGGATTTATGATGTGCCAGTCGATCAATTCGTGGGCAGTTTTATTGGCAACCCACCGATGAATTTTCTGCCTGCGCGGGTTGAACGAAACGATGGCAAGATCAGCGTGAAGCTGAGCCAGCTTTCGATTACGCCGCCGGATTACATGGAAGCGGCGCTGCTCTCCTATGAAGGCAAAGAAATCCTGCTTGGAATTCGCGCGGAGAACACCGGAGTGATGGCTGCACCCGCAGAGGGCGCGCTGCCTGTTCGCGTCGAAGTCGTCGAACCGTTGGGATCGCAGAACCTGCTGACGATCTTCATCGATGACAGTACGCTCAAAGTATCGACGCATCCCGACTTCCCGGCGCAGATGGGCGGACACGTATGGCTGCATTTTCCGGTGGAGAAAATCCGCTGGATTGACCGCGATACAGGACGGGCGATTACCCCCGCATTGGAGCAGGTCGCCAGTTGAAACCGTTGGACTTCGGCAGCGAGGGTGTGACGGGCAGCGTCAATGCCCACGGTCGCATCATCGCGCTCAATTTCTATCATCCAACCTACGGTTACGTCACCCTGACGTCTGCCGATCCTTTCCCCGAAAGCGAGCGCTACCGTTCCGCGGCGGTACGCGCCTATCGGCGCAGTCTCGCGGAACAGGACGGCTTCGGGCTTCGGCTGGCTTTGCCTGTGAACAAACATTCCAAAGAATTACTGGAGTCGGCTGTCCCCCACATCACATTGAAAACCGCTGAGGGAAATGTCAGCGTAACGACTTTCGCCTACGGTGCTGGCGCGGTGCAGCAGATTTCTGTGCCACCTGGCACGCGCTGGAGCGGCAAAGTATGCTTGCAGCGCTGTGCTTACACCCAGTTGACCGAGGGCGGCCCGATGCCGATGCCCCCGTTACGCCTGAAGATTTATGCCCATGACGACCTGCTCGTCGTTCATAACCCTGAACTCTCGGTGGCGGTCGTCATCAGCGGGCTGGACGTTTCCGGTTTTGCCGAATGCAGCGATGACAGGCCGCTTGAACTTGACTTCGCGCTGACGGGTGAGCGTCTCGCCTACGGGATTGGCCTGACCATAGACGATGCAATCGCCAATGCGCGTTGGCTGGCGCAGCAGGCGTGCTATCGGGATGTGGAAACTCAGTGGTTTGCAATCACCGCGTCGCTGCCCAATGATTCGCTGGTGCGTCGTGGCATCGTCTACGCGCTGATCAACGCCATTCCGGTCGGTGAGGGGATGTGTTTCCTGACCGATCATATGCTGCTGCCGCTCTCGTGGAATCGGGATGCGTATTATGCCGCTCGTGCGCTGCTCAGCGCTGGACAGGCCGAACAGGTACGCCGTCATTTGCTCTGGACGTTTGAGATGACCGAGCGACCCAATGGCGAATGGGCGCGCTGTTATCTGGCGAACGGGCGCGTCAAAGACGGCGCGTTCCAACTTGACCAGCAGCTTTATCCGCTGCTCGAACTGGCGGATTACCTGATCGCCACGAATGACAACGCGACCGCTGCGCGCTTTGCCCCGCAGGTCGAGTCGGTGCTGGCGATGCTTGATGCCCGCCGTGCGCAGGATGTGCTGTTGTTCCCAACGGACGAAACTCCCGCCGACGATCCCATCCCGCTGCCCTACCATTTGTCGAGTCACATTTTGCTCTGGTACACCCTCAAGCGCCTTGACGCGCTTGGTCTGGCGGGGCATTGGGCGGCACGGCTCTCCGAACTGCGCGACACGATCCAGCGAACGTTCATAAGCGGCTATAATGGTGAGCATATTTACGCTTATGCAGCCGATGGCGCAGGCCATTTTCACTTTTACCACGATGCGAACGACCTTCCGCTAGCGCTGGCACCCGCGTGGGGTTTTACGGATGCCGCCGATCCGGTCTGGCGCAGCACCGTCGATTTTGCTTTTTCGGACGCCAATCGCGGCGGCTTCTACGATGGGCATCTCGGCTCGGTGCATTCGCCCGCGCCCTGGGCGCTGGGGGACATTCAGGACTTGATCATCGGGCGGGCGCTGAAGGATTCTGACCGTATGGAGCGCGCACGCGCCGCATTGAGACGCGCCGCGCAGGTGGACGGCGCGCTGCCGGAAGCCTATAACGCCGGGGATGGATCGGTCTATTCGCGTCACTGGTTTGTGTGGACGAATGCCGTGCTCGCCTGCGTGGAACTGGGAGCTTTTGAGTAGTGAATCGTGATGCCCAACTACGCGCCAACGTTTACGAAAAGCTGTGCCTCGTCTATGGTGAGGCGCAAGCCTCAGAAATTACCCGGCGTCTTGACTCTATAGTCGAGGCATTCCCGTCACGCAGCGGAGATTTTGTCCTGTCTGAACGAGATGCTTTGATTATCAGTTATGGTGATCACGTTCAGCGACCTGATGAAGCGCCGCTGGCGACGCTGCGAGACACGATTGGGCGGCTGGTGCTGCCCGTCTCTGGCCTGCACATTCTGCCGTTTTATCCCTATTCGTCGGATGACGGCTTTTCGGTGATCGATTACCAGCAGGTGGATCCAGCGCTGGGCGACTGGGGTGGCGTGCGCGCCCTCTGCCGGGATTTTCGCGTGATGTTCGACGGCGTATTCAACCATATTTCCGCTGAAAGCGCTTGGTTCCAATCGTTTTTGCGCGGCGAAGCGCCGTACACCAATTACTTTATTACCGTTGATCCGGCGGCGGATTTATCGCAGGTGACACGCCCGCGCGCGCTGCCGCTGCTGACGTCGTTCGAAACATCGAACGGACATGCCTTCGTCTGGACGACCTTCAGCGCCGACCAGATCGATCTGAATTTTGCCAACCCCGACGTTTTAATTGCCATCATCGAGATGCTGCTGTTCTACATCGAGCAGGGCGCGCAGTTGATACGGCTCGATGCGATTGCCTTCTTATGGAAGCAAATCGGCACGACCTGCATTCACCTGCCGCAAACGCACCTGATCATCCAACTGCTGCGCGGCGTCCTCGATCAAGTCGCGCCCGACGTAATCCTGATCACCGAGACGAACGTGCCGCAGCGTGAGAACCTGTCCTATTTCGGCGATGGAACAAACGAAGCACAGTTAGTCTATCAGTTCCCGCTGCCACCGCTGATTCTGCACACGCTGCATACGGGTGATACACGGCGGCTGACCGAGTGGGCGACGACGGTCGAGCGACCGAGTGAGCGGACGACGTTTTTCAACTTTACGGCCTCGCACGACGGGATCGGCTTGCGTCCGGTTGTCGGCATCCTCGACGACGACGAGATTGAGTCGCTGGTCGAACGGACGGTGGCGCACGGTGGCTACGTTTCGCAAAAGAACAACCCCGATGGCACGCAAAGCCCATATGAACTCAACGTGACCTATTTCGACGCGATCACGCACCCCGACGTGACCGAGCGCGATCCACAGATAGCAGTAGACCGCTTCATCGTCTCGCAGGCGATTATGCTGGCCTTCGTCGGTGTGCCGGGCATCTACCTGCCAAGCCTGTTTGGGCTGCGTAATGATCGGGCGGGCGTCGAAATCACCGGACGCTATCGCACCATCAACCGTGAGAAGCTCGACGCGGATCAATTGTTGGCAGCGCTGGATGATTCAGCCTCGCTGAAGGCAATGGTGTTCCAGCGTTACCGTCAGTTGCTGGACGTGCGCAGCCGTGAGCGTGCATTTCATCCGCTGGGGACACAAAAGGTGCTGGCGTTCGATGCGCGCGTTTTTGCGCTCGAACGGGTCTCGTCAGATGGCGAAGCGCGGCTGCTGGCGCTGCACAACGTTTCCGGCGATTCGGTGACGGTGACGCTGCCTGTGTCAGGCATCAATCGACTGAACGGGCGGCACTTGCGCGGCGATGTGACGCTCGCGCCGTATGAAGTAATTTGGCTTAGTGTCGATCAAAGCTGAACAAAGGAACTGCTGATGGGACGCCTGCTCGTTTTCGATGCGCCGCACATTTGCGCTTATCAGGATGTGCCTGACGCAGCGCTCAAGCCGGATGAAGTGCGTATTCGCACGCTCTATTCCGGCATCAGCGCGGGGACGGAACTGACCTTTTATCGCGGGACAAACCCCTACCTGAGCAAACATTGGGATGGGGACACACGGCTGTTCATGGCAGGAGAACAGCAGTCGGTTCGCTATCCAGTGACCAACCTCGGCTATGAGGAAGTCGGCGAAATCACCGAAGTCGGCGGCGACGTGACTGACATTTCAGTTGGGGCGCGTGTGTTCGGAACGTGGGGACATCGCACCCACTTTGTCGCCAATTTAGATTATGTGCGTCCGCGCCTGATGCCGGAGGGCGCGGAGCCAATTTTCGGGATTTTCTCGCACCTGGGGGCGATTGCGTTGAACGGCGTCCACGATGCCCAGATCAGCCTGGGCGATACAGTGGCAATCTTTGGCATGGGGGCGCTGGGACAGATCGTCGCGCTGATGGCGCGGCGCAGCGGCGCGAAGGTGATCGCGGTCGATCTCTACGATTCACGGCTGGAGATGGCAAAGACATTGGGCGCGGACGTGATGCTCAACGCGCAGCGCGATAACCCTGCCGAGACGATCAAAGCGATGACGAACGGCCTGGGCGCGGACGTCTGCATCGAGGTTTCGGGTTCGACCAGAGCGCTGCACGAGGCGATTCGGGCAGTGGCCTATTCAGCGCGGGTGGTGGCGATGGGCTTCTTTCAGGGCGAAGCGCAGGGTCTGTATCTGGGCGACGAATTCCATCACAACCGCATCAACCTCGTCTGCTCGCAGATTTCAGGCGTTGCGCCGGAATTCAGCAACCGCTGGAACAAAATGCGGCTGTGGCAGACGGCGGTTCGTCTGCAAGCGGAGGGTTGGCTCGACCTGCGCCCGCTGATCACACATCGCGAGCCTTTCAACGAGGCTGCGACGCTCTACTCGGCGCTTGACGAACATCCCGAAACGGTCGTCCATGCCGTGCTCGAATTTGCCTAGACGCAGCGTCACAATAGGACAAACACCATGACCACACCTTTACGGACTGGCATACTCGGCTGCGGCGGCTTTGCGGAGATTCACGCGCAAATCGCGCTCGCCTTGCCCGAAGAACTTTCGCTCACCGCTTTCAGCGACCGCAACGACTGGAAAGCACGAGCTTTCGCCGAAAAGTATGCACCGGATGCTGCCACCTTCACCGACCATCATGCGATGCTCGATCAAGCCAACCTTGATCTGCTGATCATCTGTCTGCCACCTTACGGGCACACGGATGAAGTCGAACGTGCCGCCGAACATGGCGTTCACCTGCTGATCGAGAAGCCCATCGCGCTGACTTCAGATGACGCCTGGCGCATGGTTGAGGCATCCGAGGGTGCAGGGATCAAAACGCAGGTCGGCTTCATGTTTCGTTTCGGTGAAGCGGTTGAGCGCTTCAAGGCGATGCAAGCGGTGGGTGAAACAGGGCCAATCGGGCTGATGACGGCGCGCTACTTCTGCAATGCGCTCCACGCTTCGTGGTGGCGAATGCGCGATAAATCGGGTGGGCAGGTGGTTGAGCAGGTGATTCATATGTTCGACCTGATGCGCTACCTGATGGGCGACCCGCAGAGTGTCTACAGCCGCCAGAGCAATCTGTTTCACAGGGATGTCCCCGATTACACCGTAGAAGATGTAAGCGCGACCGTCGTTAACTTCTCGCAAGGTGAACTTGGTGTGATCTATGCGACCAATAACGCGATCCCCGGCAAGTGGATCAACGACTATCGTGTTGTCGCGCAGCGGCTCACGGCAGAATTCAGCAGCGCGAACAATGCAGCATTCACGCCAACCGAGACGGCGGATCAGGCAGTGATTCGCGTGGATTCGACGCGTGACTTTCGGCAGGCGCAGACGCTCGACCTTATTCAGGCGATTCGTCGTGGTGGCGAAACGCGCACGCCGATGCGCGAAGGGGCGAAGTCGCTTGATTTCGTGCTGGCGGCACGGCGATCCGCCGATCTGCACGCTGAAGTTCTGCTGTAAACAAAGTCGCGAGTGTAATGACGAGCGGATTGAACGGTTGATTTGCGAACCACGTGAAAGTTCATGCTGTTCACTCAGTGATCTTGATAAGTCATCGTCGCGGCGCTTATGGTCTGCTTGCATTTTCTTTGACCAACATCATCGCTGACGCCGACCAACACGCTGACCAGCACAGATACGCCGACATCGACTCAAACATCGACTAGCACGGACACGCCAACGATCACCAATACGCCAACAATCACCAATACACCGCCCAGTACGGATACGCCGTCCCCCGCATCCACGACGGACATAACACCTGTGATTGGCTTGCCAGACAATCTGCTTGTCGAAAACAATTGCTGGCTCGACGCACAGGATCAGGCCTCAAGTGTGGCATCTACGCCGTGTGCGGGACAAAACAGTATTGGATCACCGCTTTGGCTTCAGCAGGTTTCGATGTAGATGCATAATCTGTCGAGAAGAAATAAAGAGTGAACTGGTTATCGTGCGGCTGCTAAGGTATCACATGTCGGGCAGCCACCACCTGGTCGGATGATGGCGTAACCAGCAGTTGGGTCGTCGCTTGCGGCTTGCACGTTGATCGACGGCAGCGGAATGTGTGTGAGGGTGAGTAGTAGCAAAATTATAAAAAGTTTCATTTGCACGCGCGTTAATCACTCGACGCCCTTAAGTCTATCCTGAATTGTCATTGCCGCATACAAAAGATCGATAAAGCGTGTGTTAGCGTAGGGAAACATCAATATCTCCGATAAATACAGGCTCCTATTGTCTCCATCACGACAATGAGTACCTCACAAAATAGGGCATTCTGTTCGTTGGGACATTCTTCTGATACAGTGTTACTCGCTGCATGGAAAGATCCGTTCTTCGGTATAATCCCCGCGCGAGGATGGCTGCTTAGAACCTGGATAAAGAGGAAATAATTCAATGAAGGTATTACCGCAGAACGGCGGCGCACTCCTTATACAGGAGCCTGCACCCGAGACTGTTTACGATATGGGAAATGCGCGTCTCTACGCTCGATCCGACGCTCAAGGGCGCATCGTGAGCGCGACCCTTGCTAAAGGCGCTCCTCTGGCAATGATGGAAGCGGTTCGCTATGCCGTGATGGATACAAGCCTCGTCTCAAATGCGGCCACAATCGATGAAACGGCGCAGAGGCTTGCTGCACAGTTCAAAGGCACTCGTTCAGAAGGAACGGGAAAAACGACCAAGCGCATGTGGCAAGTTGACGACTCTCAGATTCTGCGCTTTGATGGCGCTCAAGCTGTTGGACGGATATGGATACTGACGGGACAACATTTAGGTCTCTCTGTGACTCTGACGACGTTCATGAATGAGGCGAGTCCGGCACTGTTCCAACGGGTGCAAGTGACCAACACTGGGATTGAAGCCCGCCTCCTGACGCTGGACATCGTGACATCGCTCCAATTCAAGCGAAATTACGTCAGCGCCGGAACAACAGCCAACGGGCATATTCATGCTCATATGCAGGTTGAAACCAACTTCGGGGCAACAATTCCCCCCTGGCAGGTGAACATGGATAAGTTGCAGACAACTGTGCAATACGCGCTGCCCGTCGAGCCGGGTGAATCGGCGGAGTTTTGCATTGTGACTGCGGCAGGCAGCAATGCCGTTTTCGAAGAATTTTTGCGCACCTGGCGAGAGGCACTCGCTGAGGCTGAACAATACACAAGGCGGTTGTCTGCGTTTGCCTCCGACAAAGATCCACTGCTCCAGTCGCTGATTGTCGCAGGCTTGAACACCGGTCTGTCCGCTTACAAGAAACTTGACAGTGGTGTAGGAGGATTTTTAGCAGGAATTGATTATGCTTACCCGCCGCGTGCTTATTTTCGGGACAGTTATTGGACTGCACAGGCGGCGCTCATCGCCCAACCCCCAATGGTACGCGACAATCTCCTCTGGCTTGCACGAGGCATCCGCGTTGATGGTTCGTGTCCGAGCGGCGTTTGGGATCCGGGGTTGTTCACCGCTGCGGAATTAGAGACGCCAGGGGTATGCAGTTGGCTGCCTGATCATTACGACTCTCCCTCGTTTTTTGTCCTACTGCTGCATGATTACGTCGCGTCTACAGGGGATATGGCGGTGCTGGCTGCCGAAGTGAACGGTTTGACTTTATGGCAGCACGCTGCTGCCTGCCTAAAGTACCTGACCGAAAGCGATCAGGATGGAGATGGGTTATTTGAGAAACCCCATGCCGCCAATGACTGGGCGGATAATGTCCACCGCGACAGTTTGGTCACCTACGATCTGGCCTTATTCTATGGGGCGCTGGAATGTATGGCGCGCTTAGCTAAAAAGCGTGGCGAAGTCGAACAGGCAAAGTCCTACAAGACTCAGGCCGAACGTGTGAAAGCGGCGATGAATGCGTCCCTCTGGGACGAGACGCTCGGCTATTATCGCAATTACCAGCGGGAAGGCTTTTCCGAGACAAACCTTTCCATCGATACGCTGCTTACCCTTCTTTATGGGATTGCTGATGAAGATCAAACCATCCAGGTGCTCGACGCGGCAAAACACTTGCTTCAGACCCGCAACAATCAGGAACAGGTTTACGGCGACTGGGGCGTGATGTGCTGCTACCCGTTCTACCACGAACTCGCCGACCTGTTCAGTATTTCCGCCGAACCCTATCACTATCACAACGGCGGCGACTGGCCTTACTGGGATGGCGTCTATGGGGCGATCCTCTTGCAGCGTGACGATCCCGATGCCCGCTACGTGCTGTCGCGCTGGTGGGAAATTGCGCTGGAAAATGGGTGGCTCACGCCTTTCGAGTACGCTGCGCCACCGTACCCGCAAGGCAGCCTGCTCCAGGGTTGGAGTACAATGCCAGCGGTCGCTTTGCTATCCGGGCAATTGGCTCCCTGGCTGCTGTGGATTCGATGAGGAAGTTTACGAAATCTACTGCGCCAGCCTTTATGCGCCCCGGTTGCCGACGGTTTTCGGTAAGGGGCTATGCCAAAGCGAGCATCCTGATACGCGTGTAGTCGTGTTCTGAGGCTTGCTTTGGCATCAGAGATTTCGATGGCTTAAGACAGCACGATGACGGTATCTATAGGGTCGCGCTGCGCTTCTGGAACATAGAGCAGACATTTATTGTCGCGTCGCTGAAGCTCGATAGCGGAGCCATCACGCAGCAGCCGCGCGCTCTTGACAGAGTCGGGGACGCCGGTCAGGGTGACACAATCGCTGGTGTAGTCAAGGGCATGGACGTAATGCGTATCGCCTTTGCGTGTGCTGACCACACCCGCGCCCAGCGGAATCGCACCTGCGCGCGTTTCATAAACCGACTCACCGTTGACCTTCAGCCAATCGCCGACCCCGCGCAAGCGCGCCGCATGAACCGGCACAATTTCACCCAGCGCGGTCGGGCCAACATTGAGCAGATAGTTCCCGCCGACGCTGGCACTGCGCACCAGCAGATGCACCAGATGAGGCGTCGTCTTGGTGTTCGAATCGTCAGCGCTGAATCCCCAGTGATCGTTGATCGTCATACAGACTTCAAGCGGAAAGTCGTAGACTGTCGACGTATTGAAACCTGCTGTGTTGAGGCCGGGCAAATCCTGCTCGAAGCCCTGAATATCTTCGCCGGGGAGCGGCTGCGCGTGGCGGTTGTTGAGGACGACGGCGTTCGGTTGCAGCGTGTGGATCATGTTGTAAAGTTTGTCGTACTCGAACGAGCCGCCGGGGAGAAAATACGAATCGGTCTCGTTGAAATCATGGTTCGGCCAGTCGCCGTCGAACCAGATGCAAGCGATTTCGCCGAAATTGGTGCAGAGTTCGCGCACCTGCCCATGCAGAAAATCGAGATAGTCCGACCACGCCAATCCACTCTCCTCACGGAAGCGATAGGCTGGATGATGCCAGTCGAGTACTGAACTGTAGAATCCCAGTTTAACATCGCCACGCCGTGCGCAGGCGTCAGCCAGTTCGCGGATCGGATCGCGCTTGAAGGGCGTATTCGTGACCTTGTAATCACTCAAGGCCGTATCGTACATGCTAAACCCGTCGTGATGGCGGCTGGTGATGACCATGTATTTCTGCCCGGCGTCGGCGGCGATGCTGACCCACTCGTCGGCATTGAATTTGACCGGGTTGAACTGCGGCACGAGTTTCTCGTACTCCGACACCGGAATCCGATCCGTGTGCATGACCCATTCCTGCTTCGCCAGAATGGAGTACAGCCCCCAGTGAATGAACATCCCGAAGCGGATGTCCTGAAATGAAGCGAGTCCTTGACTGGATACCTGCTGAACCAAAATACGACCTTTCTGTAGGGGAGGAACTTCACTGCGGGCAGGCGATTATCGACCAGACAACCTGCCTCAAAAGTGGAAAAGAAATCCGAGTACAATATCTAGGTGACATTTAGCCGAATGTCACGCTCTGGAGAGGGCTGTTCGTCGCGTCATTGTTCGCAGCGCACGACCAGCCCCCACCCTCATCTGTCAAAACCGAGGATTAACTACTCATCCCCATCTGTTTGTCATAAGCGGTCTGGTAAATTTCGAGCAGACGCGGCAGCCCCTGCGAATCGAGCGTCGCCAGATATGTGTCCCACTCGTCGTCGATGCTGGCATCTCCAGTGATGAAGCGAATGAGCATTTCATCGACGTAAGTCTTGACCGCAAGCTGAACCTCGGTCAGTTCGCGTGCCTGATCATCCGGGAAGGTCAGCGGCGGAATCAGGTCAGACAGCGGCGGCGCGTAGGGCAGCATGGCGTTCGAGGCTTCGTAGAGCGGCACTTCGACGAACTGATCGACTGCCGACTGGCTCAGGCGGAATTCGCTGGTGCGGTAGGTCATACCGGTTTGACGCCAGGCGCTGTTGGTCTGGCCTTCACCCCAGTTCGCGAGGGTGCGATAGGCGGCCTGACCGCCATCAATGCTCTTTTCGCCTTCCGGCGGCTTGATCCAGTCCGTGCCTTCGACGCCGAACACGTTGCGCATGGTGGCTTCATAGCTGTACATCAGGTCAGCCAGGCGGAAGGCCACATCTGGGTGCGCGGCTTTATTGGTGATGACAAAACGTCCGACGCTGAAGCCCCAGGGCGCGTAAGCTGCCGTCTGCACGCCTTCCGGCCCCTTGAGCGGCGGAATGGCGATCCAGTTGTCCATCTCGCCACCCTGAGCCAGCGTTTGCGGAATGGTATACGTCCCCATCCAGCCGCCGCTGACCGCGCCGAGCAGGTGCGGTTCCATCTGGCTGCCCAGTTGCAGCAGACCCTGATTATCCTGAATCAGCCCGTTGGGGTCGATCAAGCCTTCGGAATACAGGCGGTTGAGGTAGCGCAGACCTTCCTGATAACCCGGTTGAGCGTAAGCTGCCTGGACTTTGCCGTCGATCAGCAGCAAACGGTCGTGTTGAATGCGGTCATAGAAGATGAAGGCGTTCATCAGGTTCTGGTCAACGCTGTTGTGCCAGCCGCCCTGTCCATCGACGCTGCCAGAGAACGGCACTTCGTCGGCGATGCCATTGCCGTTCGGATCGTCATCCTTGAATGCCTTCAGCATTGTCTCGAATTCGTCGGTCGTCGTCGGGATGGCGATGCCCAACTTATCAAGCCAAGGTTTGTAGACCCACAGCTTCTGCGAAAGGAAGCAGTGGAAGCATTCGTTGATTTCAGGTAGGCCATAGATGTTGCCGTCTGGTGATGTGTTGAGCGGCAGAAGCTGTGGGCGCTCATCTTGGAAGATGCGCTTGCTCTCGAAGCCGTACTTCTCCATCAGGTCGTTCAGCGGAATGAAGGTGCCTTCCGCACCCTGCTGCGCCAGCAGACTGGGGGTCATTGGAAAGCCCATCAGAATGTCCGGCAGGTCGCCGCTGGCGAGCACCAGATTCAGCTTGGTTTGGGCGTCGGTACTGTTGACCACATCGATCTGGAGGTCGATGCCGGTTTTTTCTTCCATCCACTTCGTGAAGGCGTTGTCGTTGAAATCCGACACCTGCTCACCGTTGGACAGCAGAATCTTAAGCGTGACGGGTTCCGTCACGACCGGGAATTCTCCGGCAGGGGTGGCAATATCACCCTGCGCCTGGACAGAGATACCCAGCAGGAGTATCCCCACCACGATAATCGTATAGAACAGCTTTTTATTCATTGTTTTCTCCCAAAACAAATCTATCTAATTGGAAACAGACCTTCATTCGTTGCAGATTGGCGGCATCGCCCTCCTTTAACCCTTGATCGCCCCAATAGTGAGACCTTGAACGAAATACTTCTGAACGAACGGGTAAAGCAGCAGCACCGGAACCGATGCCACTACAATGGAAGAGAATTTGAGCTGCTCCTGAAGCGCTTGCTGTTCAGCCAGGCTGCGCACGTCCGCCAGCATCCCCAGATCGATTTTGTTCAGGATGAGAATGTTTCGCAGGACGATCTGGAGCGGTGCGAGATCGGGATTGGTTTGCAGGACAAGCGACAGGAAATATTGATTCCACTGTGCCACCGCGTAGACCAGAAACAGCACGGCAATCAGCGCTTTTGCCAACGGCAGCACGATCCGTATTAGGAAACCAATATCGCTGCACCCGTCAATCTGTGCTGCTTCATATAGTTCGTCGGGGATGCTGGCGCGCAGGAACGAAATCGTGATGATCAGATTCCAGACGCTCAACGCCGTTGGGAAAATCAGCGCCCAGCGCGTATTGACCATTCCCACGTCGCGAACGACCAGATAGAACGGAATCAGGCCGCCGCTGAACAGCATGGGGAAGAAGAACAGGATCGTCAGGAAACGCCGACCGGGCAGGTCTTTGCGCGTAAGCGGATAGGCAGCCAAAATCGTCAGCACAACACTCACGCTCGAACCAACGATTGTATAAAACAGCGAGTTCAGCATTCCTTTGATCAGCGTCGGATATTCGAAAATCTTCTGGTAGCCGATCAGCGTGAAATCGATTGGGAAGAGCGTCACCTTGCCCGCCATCACCGCGGTCGGCGCGCTAAAGGACGCGCT
Organism: Anaerolineae bacterium; assembly: GCA_034432495.1. Lineage (GTDB taxonomy): Bacteria > Chloroflexota > Anaerolineae > Aggregatilineales > Phototrophicaceae > Flexifilum. Next base: position 28,236 of record DAOUCB010000080.1, read on the forward strand.
CACGGTGTAGACCAGCGGATACAGGATCAGGATCAGGATGATGGATAGGAAGATATAGTTTAGCCGGGAAAAGATTTTGTCCCCGCGCGACTCCTGTATAGTTTGGGGCGAACGCTGGCTTAATCGTAGACGAAGGGCAGTCATATACTTTCTCCTCGCTTGAACGTGGCGTTACCACAAACTTTCCTGGCCGAGTCGTTTGACACTGTAATTGGCGACGACCACCATCAGCAGCGCCACAACTCCTTTGAACAGGCCGATAGCCGTTGCATAGGAGAAATCGAGCGTCGGCGAAGCCAGTCCCACCTTATAGACGTAGGTGTCGAGAATTTCCGACACGCTGGTGTTGATCGGGTTTTGCAGCAGCAGCACTTTTTCGAAACCGATATTGATGAAATTGCCGAAATTTAGGATCAGCAGCATCGTAGCAATGGGCATGATTCCGGGGATGTCGATATGCCAGATACGCCGCAGTTTCGACGCGCCATCCACGACAGCCGCTTCGTGCAAAGAGGGATCAATCGTGGTCAGCGCCGCCAGATAGATGATCGCGGCGAAACCCATGTGCTGCCAGATGTCCGACCAGACGAAAATCGATTGATACAAGTCAGGTTTGGACATTGCGCTAATGGGAGGGAGGCCGAGCGCATTGGTAATTTGCGCCAGGACGCCGAAGCGTGGGTTGAGCATCTGCAAAATCAGGCCGACCATGACAACTGTCGAAATGAAATGGGGCGCGTAAGTCGCCAGTTGAACGGTTTTCTTGAACCACAGCAGCCGTACCTGATTCAGACTTAAGGCGAGGATGATCGGAATCGGAAAGCCGACCACCAGCAGATACAGGCCGAGCGTTATTGTGTTGACGATCAGCCGGGTAAACTGATACGAGTTGAAAAAGCGCTGAAAATTCTCCAAGCCCACCCATTGGCTGTTCCAGATGCCGCCGCTGACCGTATAATCGCGGAAAGCGATTTGCGCGCCCAGAATGGGGACGTAGCTGAAAATGATGATGTAGGCCAGTGGAAGGATCAACAGCACGTAAAGCTGCCAGCGCCGACGCATCTGGAGAAGCAGGTGGCGGAAATTACTCCTGGCCTTCGCTGCCTCTCTCACGGGGAGAGCAACGCTTTCTAGGGTATTCGGTTGACGAGTCGAAGCCATTGTCTTGGTTACCTATCACTCTATTCGTATGACTTTTAAGTAGATCGGGGCGAGTACTGCTCCCGATGGTGTTTCGTGACATGCTGGCTTAGATTGTTGGAGAGGCCAGTACGTTTACCAGAGAAAAGAAATTTTCTACCGAAATGTTGTCATCGACTTCGCCGGCTAACCCGGCAGTATAACCTCCGCCTTGCGCCATGTGCGCGATATGCTCGCTAACATCCTCTGGCCTGAAGCCATTCGTCAATAATGCGTGCGGGATACCTCCCATAAAACTTAGCTTTCCACTCGCCATCTCCTTGAGCGCCATAAAATCGTTTCGCTCAGACTGCGCGACGTAAACGCCAGTGAACCCCATCTCTTCGATGAGCGGAACCAGTGGTTCGATCATTCCTGGTGTATAGAGCACGGTTGACAAGCCGTGTTCCTGAGCCGGGTGAATCAGCTGGCGAATGCGCGAGGCAAAAACCGTCTGGAAAATATCGAGCGGCAGACGCGATCCGTTCGCCTCGGCTAGGTTATCGCTAATGACGACGAAAGCCAGTTCAGGCGCAAAACGGTCGCAAATCAACTGCACAACTTTGCGGTTATAGCCCACCAGTTCATCGGCGATACGCTCCAGCAGCGGACGCTGCATTTTTGCGTCCGCATCAACGAAGCTTTGGAGAACACCCAGCGAATCGGCGACGATGCCGCGAAAATCTGCCGCGATGCCGACGTTTGTGCCGCGTGTCGCCCGCACGTAACGGTCAAAGAAATCGATCTGGTCGGTCAGCAGCGGAAACTCGAACGAAATCTGCTCATCGTCAAGATGCGCGAGTATCGGACGATAGGGAAACCGACAGGGGATGGCAGCAATGCCACTCCGTTGAGCAAACTCGACTTGGTCTTCCGGCACGATAAGTGTGGTTTGTCCGAAAAACTCAGCTTCCGGGTCGCGTTCCAGCACATATTGGTACAGCGCCCGTCCGCTAATGGCATACTCAAAGTGCGGAATTGCTGTCGAAGTGTCAGCTTCCCGGCGCAGCGTTCGCTGTACCGACACAATCTGCGCTTTGTTTGTCTGAATCAGATGTCCGTCGGTGGCAGGTGGCAGCGCAACCTGAAGGATCGAACTTACCTCAGAAGCGAGTGTGATGACTTTTGCGCGTGGGAGCGCCGTAATCAACTCCCCCTGTAGATTGTCATAAGTGGTTTCGGCATCGACCTGGCTTGGCTCACTACCCGACGATTGGCGCACAATCAGGCGAAGTGGCAGCACAATCGTCTGCGGTCGAAGGTGTTCATGACTGTTTAGCCGATTCAGCAGAAGCTGAGCTGCGTTCAGGCCAAGATCGTAGGGCGATTGACTGGCGACAGTCATCATAGTCGCAAAGCGTGAGTCGGGGTAAAAGTCGTCGAAGCAAACAACGGCAGCCGCCTCCGGGACAGGGAGCCGCCGTCTTTCGAGCGCCCGAACGACACCAATGGCGATTTCGTTGTTGGCAGCCACAATCCCTGTGGTATCGGGGAGGCGCTCCATCAAATCATCGGTGAGACGCTCCGCCGTTTTGCGATCATATTCGCCCCAGCAGAGTCGGTTTGGATCGAGCGGAAGGGTGGCATCGGCCAGTGCCATGCAATAGCCCGCCGCGCGGTCGCTGGCGCTGGCTGAGCTTTGGCGTCCAGTGATAATAGCAATTTTACGATGCCCCAATTGAATCAAATGTTGGGTGAGCGCGAACGCACCGGAAATTGAGTCGCTGTAGACGTTATCGACATTCCAGTGGGCGGCTTGCGACTGACCTACAAACACAATCGGCTTGGCGGACTGGCCTTGCTCTGAGGCTGCAATCGCGCGCTCCGAGCGTCGGCTCAGGATCAGACCATCAACGCGATTGACCATCTGCTCAAGGTAGTGGAGATAAGCGCTGGGATGACCATTGGTGTTGCAGATCAGCACATGATAGCCGGCAGCCTGCGAAGCGTCCTGCACCCCGCGCGCGACGGTCGTCCAGAAATAGTTAGAGAGTTCTGGAAGAGCAAGGGCAATCGTGTCTGTGCGTTTGCTGCGCAGGCTGCGTGCCTGAAAATTCGGTTCGTAGTCAAGCGCAGCAATGGCTTGCTTGACCTTCGTGCGCGTCTCCGGGTTGACGTTTTCAGCCCCATTGATCACACGCGAAACCGTTCCTGTCGAGACGCCCGCCAGCTTTGCTACATCCGCAATAGTGGGCATTTAAGCCAAAACCTCAATCAAAATAAAGCTAATTTCGAGAAGTTTGTTTTGATGAAACGATTACATGAAACGATTATATGGTGATCGCTAAAATCTGTAAAGAGATTTGCTCTATAGAGAGTCGGAACAGTCAGGAGGATTGGAACAGGAAGTTGATGCACCTTGCTCTTTTCGCTCAGTTCCTTTATTGCGGGAAGGTTTGACTTAGTGGATGGTATCGAGGGATGATATTAGGTGGAAATTACACTTATTGCGCCTTCAGTGTCAAAAACGAATCAATGGAAGAGGCATAATATGAAAAGTAGGAATAAAGCCTTTTTGCTGGTGAGTAGCTTAACAATGATCTTGTTGATGACGCCGTTGGTTGCTTTTACAAGGGCCTTACCAATGTTATCTACAGCGGAAGCAAACACTATTCATGTGAACCCCATCAATAATCTGAAGTCTGACTTTATTATGGGTGCGGATGTATCCATGCTCAAGCAGATTGAAGACAGTGGTGGCAAATTCTATGACAACGGCGTCGAAAAAGATTGCCTTACCATTCTTAAAGATCACGGCGTCAATTGGATC
>DAOUCB010000081.1:0-75615 GCA_034432495.1 Anaerolineae bacterium
GATGATGTGCATTCGGGGAAATTTCTCGCTCGACCCCACCCCCCGACCCCCTCCCCGAATTCAAGGAGGGGGAGAAAAACAAAACCGTTCACGGGAAGATTTTTGGCATTTTACAAAGATGTCCTCTCCTCAGCCGACTTCAAGGAGGGGAGAGAAACAGGCCGTTTCGTGCAGCGACGAGTGGGTAAAGTGCAATTCCTAATACAGGATAAGCCGTCAACTCCCTCGGCAGAGACTATTCGGACAAGCCTCTGCGTGTGCGCCCTCAAAAATTGGGCAGACACATAGGTCTGCCCCTACAAAACACATCTGACTTTACCGATCCAGGGAGCGCAGCGCCCGGTTCATGGCTTCCATGAGCGTGTCGCGGGTGGTGGCGTAATTCACGCGAATGAAGCCCGGCCCCTCGAAGCCTGCGCCGTTGCTGAAAGCGACATGGGCATTATCGAGGAAATACTGGTAGGGATCAGGCTGGAGATCGAGCGCGCGGCAGTCGATCCAGTCGAGATAGGTTCCTTCCGGCTGCGTGATCGACACTTCCGGCAGCTTCTCGCGCACAAATTCGACCAGCGCGTCGCGGTTCCCTTGCAAATAGGCCAGCACTTCATCGAGCCAGGGCTGTCCGTCGCGGTAGGCGGCTTCGGCAGCCGTGTAGGCCAGTCCGTTGACGCCCGTGCCGATTTTGTGAATCGTTTCATTGACCTGTTTGCGCAGCGCCTCGTTCTGGATCACGGCGAAGCCGAGGCCAAATCCGGGCAGGTTGAAGGTCTTGCTCGGCGCGAGCAGCGTCACGGTGCGGTCGGCGATTTCAGGCGAGAGCGAGGCAATCGAAATATGCTGCGACCCCGCATAAACCAGATCGCAGTGGATTTCGTCCGCGCAGATGATCAGGTCGTGGCGCAGGCAGAATTCAGCCAGCGCTTCGAGTTCCGTGCGCGAATAGACGCGCCCGACCGGATTATGCGGATTGCAGAGCAAAAACAGTTTGGTTTCGGGCGTGACCGCTGCTTCGAGCGCGTCGAAGTCGATTTCGTAGCGCAGGATGCCATCCGTCACCGACGAGGCCAGCGGCGCAGTCTGCAACAGCAGATCGTTATTCTTGGGCACGCCCAAAAATGGCGGGTAGACGGGCGTGTTCATCAAAACACCCGTCCCCGGCGCGCAAACGGTGCGCCCGACGGTATTCAGGCCATAAACCAGCCCCGGCATAAAAACAATGTCATCCTTGCTGACATCCAGCTTGTGCCGTGTGTGCAGGCGCTCGATCAGCACCTCGATCAAGTCCGGCGAGGGCATCTGATAACCAAAAATGCCGTGATCAACACGTTTGTGCAGCGCCTCCATCACCGGTTCCGGCGAACGGAAATCCATATCCGCCACCCACAGCGGAATGACTTCTTCCGGGTACATTGTCCATTTCGCGCAGTCGAACTGATGCCGACGGTCGATAAAACTATTGAGATTCGCAGCCATTTGGGTTCGGTTTCCAAACATATAGATTAACGAGGGTGCGCCGATCTTAACGAAAAAAGCGCCGCAACCCAATAAGTCCGCCCTGCGTACACAAGGATGTACAGGCACATCACGCGAGGGGGAAAAATCATGACATGGAAAATCGGGCTGTGGATCGTGGCGCTGGGTCTGCTGACGCTGAGTACGGCGGTCACGGCGCAAACCAGCGAAGATACGAGCGGCGGTCAGGTGCTGGGCATGGCGCAGAACCCACCGATGGAGCCGACGCCGCAGCTCATGGATTACCTCAATGCGGCGCAGCTTGCCCACAGCACGGGCGTCAAAGGCAACGAATCGACCGAGAAGTGGAGCGCGCTCGAATCCAGCGGCGGCGACATCCAGATTGACGACTTTGCCGAAGGCATCAACGGCTATCAGTCCTATTTTCACGACACCGCCTTTCTGGGGATTCAGGTGCTCAACACGACCGCCAAAGAAACGCCGTCTGACCTGATGAACGTTCCGTTTGACGATCCGCAGATGCTGACACGCTTCAACGCCTTCATCGACGCACTGCTGGCGAAGCTGGCCGCTCCGCCGCGCTATCTCTCGATTGGCAATGAGGTCGATGTCTATCTGAGCGCGCACCCGCAGGAATGGGCGGCCTACAAAACCTTTTACGATGGCGCGGTTGCGCACGTTCATCAGGTCGCGCCGCAGGTTCAGGTCGGCGTGACGGCGACGTATGGCGGTCTGCTCCAGCACAGCGATGAAGTCACCGCCCTCAACCAGCACAGCGACGTTTTCATCCTGACCTACTACCCGCTCAAAGCCGATTTCAGCGTGCAAAGTCCGGATGCGCCGCTGACCGACTTCCCGAAGATGGTCGAACTGGCGAACGGTTTGCCCGTCGTGCTTCAGGAGGTCGGCTACCCCAGCGCAGAACTGCTCGGTAGTTCAGAGGACGCGCAGGCGCAGTTCGTGACGAGCATCTTCACGGCATGGGAATCCGCAGGCGACGCGATTCCCTTCCTCGATTTCTTCCTGCTCACCGACATGAGCGAGAATTTTTGCAGCACGCTCGAAAGCTATTACGGCCTGACGCACCCGAATTTTCATGCCTACCTGTGTTCGCTCGGCCTGCGCAGCGCCGATGGCACGCCCAAGCAGGCATGGCAAACGTTTGTCGATGAGGCCGAGCAGTGGCGACACGGGTGAAACAGCGGGAAGATAGCGAGCACCTTTGCAGGGGCGCGTAGAGTGCGCCCCTTTCCAACGGGATCGGTTCAGGCAGCGCTCCGAGTTGTTCATCCTTGAATCCCTTGAAACACCTTATACTTTACAGATATTCCCTGTTCAACGAAAGGAACTGCTTCGCTCCACTCAAAGTGAGCATTTTTTTGATCAAATGAGGGCATTTATGATGACGACTGAACACGATCCTGAGCAGCTCAAATTGCTGGTTCGCCAGGAACAAATAGCGCTGACACATGGCTACCCGGAAAACCTGGTGGAATTGTATGCGCCTGATTTCCAGGCGCACCTCGTCGGAACCGCGCTCGTGGGGGAAGCCGATCTGTCAGGAAGTCAGCACCTCGCCACCATCTTTGGAAACGCCTTTGCCAACCTGGTGCCGATGTTCCTGATACAGATTGCGCAGGAGAACAGCGTCGCCAGCCGCTTCGTCCTGCAAGGCACGTTTGAACACGAGTATTTCGGCATCGCGCCGACCCATAAACCGATTCGCATCCACTTGAATGGACTCCACCACTTTAACGCGGCGGGCAAAATCACGGAAGAGTGGATGTATTGGGATAACCTGACGTGGATGCAGCAGATGGGTGCGGTTCCGTCGCCGACTGGCGCGGTCACCCTGCCGCCTATTCAGCCACCTTCACAATTGTGGCCGGGGGAAAGTAATCGCGAAGCTTTCCATGCTGCCAAAGTTCGGCTGGCCTATACCGCCGCCGATGCGGGCGCAGTCGATACCTTTGATCAGTTCTATGATCCGCACTTTCACGGCTTTGAAAGCGGCGGCAGTTCGATTGAGGGTGTCGAAGCCATGCGCGACCGGGTGCGCGCCTTCACAACCGCTGTCCCCAACCGAAAGATTCAAGTTCTGGAAACCGTCGCTGAAGGCACGGTCGTGGCGACCCATATCACCATGATCGGGAATTTTGATCGTCCGCTCGTGCAAGCCAACGGCATGACGATTCAGCCGACCGGCGCTTCCATGAGCATTGCCGGGGTCGAATTTTACTCGTTTAATGAGCATGGGATGATCTTGCAGTCCTGGCCTGAATTCGATGTCATGGATTTCTTGCAGCAAATTGGCGTCATCCCGAGAGCATAAATGGAAGGTAAGGTCTGCCTGATTACAGGCGCAACCAGCGGCATTGGCAAAGCCACAGCGCTTGCCTTAGCCCGTTCCGGCGCGACCGTCGTGATCGTCAGCCGCGAACCATCGCGCGTCGAAGCCGTCGCTGCCGAGCTTCGGACAGCGGCTCACAACCCCAATATCATCGGCATGAGCGCCGATCTTGCCAGTCAGTCCCAAATCCGTCAGTTCGCTCAAACTTTCACGAGCCGTTTTCCGCGCTGTCACGTCCTCGTCAACAATGTGGGTATCCTTCTGAACGCCCGCCGTGTGACCGATGAAGGCATGGAATGGACGCTGGCGCTCAATCATCTGGGGCCGTTCCTGCTGACGAACCTGCTGCTGGATAACCTGATTGCGGCTGGAACTGCCGACGCTCACGCCCGTATTGTCAATGTATCATCGTCTGCCCACGAGAGTGCAGCGGGAATCAATTTTGACGATATTCAGGGGATACAGCGTTTCAACGGCAACGCGGCCTATGCGCAAAGCAAGCTCGCCAATATCATGTTTACCTATGAACTTGCTCGAAGGCTCGGCAGCCTGCCCGTCACGGTCAATGCAGTCCATCCGGGCGGCGTCGCTACCCACTTTGGCAGAGAAGCGGGGATTTACGGCGTGATCATCCGGCTGATGAGACCTTTTCTCCTCTCGCCCGAAAAAGGCGCGGAGACGGTGGTTTTCCTCGCGTCATCACCCGCCGTCGAGCAGGTGACAGGGCAATATTTTTTCAACCTCCAACCTGTTGAAAGTTCTCCGGCGTCACATGACACCGAGCAGCAAGCGCGGCTGTGGCGCATCAGTGAACAGCTCACGGGTCTCACCCCCGATAAACTGCCTGTGTGAGAGACGGAGAACGGTTACTGAATGAACGTCAGGACGATGTGCGCGCTCACCCAGCAGCAGAAGCCCGCAATCAGAATCAGCAGCCCCCAGCGCACCTGCTGGAATTTCTTTTCGGCGATGCGGGCGCGGGCGTGAATTTCGGCGATGTACGACGCCTTGATCTGCATGGGTGAAAGCTGCAAAAACTCACGCAGATAATCCTGCTGCGCCATCTGCGTGATGTGACCGAAGAAGAAGAGGTTGTTGTCGTGCTTGCTCTGTCCCATTTTCGGCAGCGTCGCCACGATGCCGAAATAGATTGAGGTCGCCAGCATGACTGCCGTCAGGATGATCAGCACCGCGCCGACGCGCCCCAGCATGTGCTCCCCCTGAAGCAGTTGACCAACCGAGGCAATATCGACCACTAACGCCGCCAGCAGCACCGCGTTCGCGCCCATAATCAACTGGGCTTTCGAATCTGCCAGCGAGATTTGGGCATAGAGGTCGGAATAGAAGGCCGTCAGCAGGAAACTGAAATCCAGTTCCATGTTGGCGACGGTTTCCGGCTCTATGCGGTGTTCAGCCGTAATTTGAGCAGCACTTCTCATGGTCACTCTCCCCGGAAAGCGCTTTCAGAATCAATTGGAACAGGTCTGCGTGGCACTTGAGTGTGAAAATGCGGCAATCGTATACTATAAGTTGTTCAAATGACGACTTTTGGTTCCCCTGCGACGACTAAAGTGCTAAGCGCAAACTGAGGAGTATCTTATGAACCCTGATTTACTTCGCGAGACGACCGAAAAAGCCATCCGTTATCTGGACGGTCTGGCGGAACGCAGCGTCTTTCCCGCAGCCGACGCGGTTGCGCGGCTGACGGAACTCGGCGGCACGCTGCCCGATGCCCCCACCGATCCAGCGGAAGTGCTTCGCCTGCTGGATGAAGTCGGTTCGCCCGCGACGGTCGCGACGGCGGGCAGCCGCTACTATGGCTTCGTGATCGGCGGCACGCTCCCGGCGGCGCTGGCAGCCAATATGCTGGCGGGCGCGTGGGATCAGCACGCCAGCATGTTTGTAGGTTCCCCGGTGGCAGCCGTCATCGAAACGGTCGCGCGTGATTGGATTTTGGATGTGCTAGGGCTGCCCGCCAGCGCCGAAATCGGCTTCGTCACGGGCGCGACGATGGGCAATTTCACCGCGTTGGCGGCGGCGCGTCACGCGATCCTTGCGCGCAAGGGCTGGGATGTCGAGGCGCAGGGCTTGTTCGGCGCGCCGGAGATCAAGGTGGTGGTCGGCAATGAGGTTCATGCCAGCCTCTTGAAAGCGCTGAGTATGCTCGGTCTGGGGCGCGACCGTATCATTCGCATCCCGGTTGATGATCAGGGGCGCATCGACCCGGCGCAGATGCCGCCGCTCGACGACCTGACGATCCTCTGTATTCAGGCGGGCAACGTCAACACAGGCGCGTTCGACCCGGCTGAAGCGATTATCCCAAAAGCGCACGCGGCAGGCGCGTGGGTGCATGTCGATGGCGCGTTCGGGCTGTGGCTCGCCGCCGACCCGAAACGGGCGCATCTGCTGGCGGGCTACGCCGACGCCGATTCGTGGTCAACCGACTGCCACAAGTGGCTCAACGTGCCGTATGACAGCGGCCTCGCCATTGTCCGCGACCCGCTGCAACTGCGCGCCGCCATGTCGTCGAGCGCCAGCTATCTGATCGAGAGCGAGAACCGCGACGCCATGCAGTTCACGCCGGAAATGTCACGGCGGGCGCGTGGCATCGAAATCTGGGCGGCGCTGCGCTCGCTCGGCAAATCTGGCCTCGCCGAGATGCTCGAACGCAACTGTCAGCAGGCGGAAACCTTCGCCGATGGGCTGAGCGCGGCAGGCTTCGACGTGCTCAACGAGGTCGTCGCCAATCAGGTACTGGTTTCGTTCGGTGACGATACGACGACGCGATCCGTTTTAGCGGCGATTCAGCACGAGGGGACGAGTTGGAATGGCGGCACGGTCTGGCACGGACGCGCCGCGATGCGTATCAGCGTCTCAAGCTGGGCGACTACCGACGCCGACGTGGATCGCTCCCTCGCAGCCATGATCCGCGTGGCGCAGGAAGTCACCGAGGGGGCAAAAGCATAAGCCTGCTATGCGCCCGCTTGCACGAGGCAGAAATGCGACTGCCGCGCCGGAATCACATCCGGCAGATTGTCGGGATCCGGCCCGTCGATGCCCGTGAAAATCGGCTTCCCGTCCAGCGATTGCGTTTGCAGCACGATGCGCAAATCACCCGCTGAAGGGGCAGCAATCAGCCAGTAAAATTCGATACCGAAGTGGTCGCCATATTCGCCTGACTCACCACGCCAGGGGCCAATCCGCGTGTAAACCGGTAGCAGACTGCCATTGACCAGCAGTCGATTACGCGCCTGCTGCTGGATGATACGCGCCCGTTCCAGCGAGTCCTGCGGGATGCTCAGGCGCAGCACGACCGGTTCACCTGCCCGGACGCGGACTGCATTTTGCGCCGCGCCGCGCGCGCGTGGGTAAAAACAGTCCTGAAGTTCGACGATTTGTCCAGCGGGCGGCGGCGGGAACGCCTCGACGCGGCGCGGCAGCAGCCGCCAGGGTGCATTGCGCACCCGCGCCGAGCGTTCGATGACGGCCTGCTGCGGACGCCGCCCATGCGGAACCTGCACATTCAGCCCTTCGCCTGCGACTTCGGTCGCGCCGCCGGACGTGACCTGCACGAAGCCTTCGATGGTGCTGACGGTCAGATTATCGGCGTCGTTTTCCAGCAGCGCCGAACTGCCGACGTTGACCTCGACGCCGTTGATCATAAAGTTGACGGTGGTATTTTCAGGAGCCTGCACCAGCAGCCCGCTTTCCGGCACATCCTGGCAGTTCAGCCCGCCAATCCGCGTGGACAGGCTGAAAGCCTGCATCGGCGCGTCGTAGCCGGCAGGCGCTTCAGCAGGCTGAAGATCGGTATCGCCGAAAACGATGAAGGTCGCGTTCTGACCGGGCAGATTTTCCGGCAGATTCGCCTGAAGCGACAGCACCGCGATTCCCCAGATGCGATCCTGCGGGCGCAGCGGCGCAGTCGTCAGATGTTCCAGGTCGAGGACGCTGGCGCGGTCACCGGGGCGCGCGAAATGCACCACCGCAGGGGTATGAAATTGCGAGTCGATGGAATTGTTGCCGTAGCAAACCTGATTGCGCCCCAGCGTGCCGCAGCTTTGACCGACCGCATCCAGCGCCCGATCCACAAAGGCGGGACAGTCGGTTCCCTGTGCCAGCACCAGCCTGACCGAGAGCAGCAGCAGGAGAAGCGTGCCGCTCAATCGCCCGAAAGCCCTCGGAGTTCTGCACATGGCTGCAACCTTTAATTCACCGTCACAATCCGATGATAACTTACCAACATCGGTGAATTGAATTATCGCTGCAAGCGCAAATGCGGCACAAATTCAGTCAGTACTGAGCCGCTTCTGAACCATGCGTTCAATGTAATCGGGGTAGGTTTCGACTTCGCCTACGGGGGTATAGCCCTGCGCCTCATAATAAGCGCACAAGCGAGGATTTTTGGCGGAGCAATCGAGACAAGCCCATCTTTTTCCATTGACGCGAGCCTCGCGTTCCGCCCAGCGCAGAAAATGTGCGCCGATGCCCTGTCCGCTGGATGCGCGCCCGACCGTCAGCGTAGAAATATAGCCGACGGGTTCGGCGTTGAGTGTCCAGTGTGCCGGGAGTGAATCCCTAAGCTGGCAGGTCGCAGCGATTTGACCGTCGCGCTCAAGGACATACAGCGTATGCTGCTGAATCATTGTCTCGACCAGCGCCGGATCATGCGCGCCGGGAACCCACTGGTGCAGGCTGTGTTGATCCATCCACGCCTGAGCTTCTTGCAGGAGCGTGACTAAGGCGGGTATATCCGCCGCAACTGCCAAACGAATCGGCAGCTTTATAGCAGGGACGTTCATTTCAGGCATCGTGATTTATAAGAGCGTCGGCTGACCCAGCGGCTCGTGGTTGCGAATGCCGCGCTTGTAATCCGCTGCCGCGATCACGTACCTGCGCGCCCCAGTAAAATCACTTCCATGCTTACGCCGTCGTCTAAATCGTCCCAGAAGATTTCTGTACCAAGTACGCGAATTTTCTGGCGCTGTTCTTCGCTTGCATTCACAAGAAATGGAAACCACGACAATGGGGTGCGCACTTCGCGTCCATCGCGCGTTTTGACGATGAGTTTATCGTCGCAGACCTGCGCTTCTACGGCGTCGTTGCGCGGCACATAGATCAACTCATTTTCACCGACAATATCCATTGTTTTCGTCCAGATTTGAAAACTACAGCAAAGTCGGCTGACCCGGCGGCTCGTGGTTGCGAATGCCGCGCTTGTAATCCGCCGCCGCGACCAGCAGTTCGCGCGCGCTCTGGAAGCCGCTCTCGTTGGTCGTGCCGAGCATCGCCGCCAGTTCTTCGACGCGCTGGAAATCCTCGGTCAGCGGCTTGATTTCGGTGTGGGTGCGGCCTGCATCCTCATCGACCAGCTTGAGCACGCGATAGTGACGGTCGGCGTAGCCCGCCAACTGCGCCAGATGCGTCACCACCACCACCTGATGATCGCCCGTCAGTTCCCACAGCTTTTCGCCGACCACGCTGCCCACGCGCCCACCGATGCCCTGATCGATTTCGTCGAAAATCAGCGTCGGCGTCTGGTCAGCCTGCGTCAGCACCCGCTTGAGTGCCAGCATGATGCGTGCCGCCTCACCGCCGGAGGCGACTTTCGCCAGCGGGCGCAGCGGTTCGCCGGGGTTGGCGGACATCATGAACTCGACATGATCGATCCCCGTGTCGCTGAAGGCCAGCCGCTTCTTGCCGACATACGCGCCTTCGGGAGACTCGCGCTGCTCGATGCTGACTTCGAACTGCGCCTTCGCCATGCGCAAATCGCCTAGTTCGGTGACGATGCCTTCGCTGAGCTGCTTGGCGGCGGCGGTACGCGCCCGACTCATGCGCTCCGCCAGTTCGCCGATGTGCTTGAGCATCGCGGTTTCCTGCTTGCGCAGGTCGTCGAGCCGCTCCTCGCTGTGCTCAATGCTGTTCAGTTCGGCACGGGCTTTTTCGGCGTGCTCCAGCACCAGCGCCAGCGATGCGCCATAGCGCCGTTTGAGCGCGCCGATCACTTCGAGCCGTTCTTCCAGTTCGTCCAACCGCGTCGGGTTGTACTCGACCGCTTCGGCGTAGCGCCGCAGCGAGATTGCCAGTTCTTCGACCTGCGCGCTGACTTCTTCGCTCAGGTCGTAATCTTCTTTCAGCGAGGCGTCGATGTTCGCCAGCTTGCTCAGCAGCCCTGCCACCTGCATAATCTGGTCGAGCGCCGACAACTGCGCGCCTGCCGAGTCATCGCCATAAAGCAGTTCGACCGCTTCGGTCGTCAGGGTCGCCAACTGTTCGCTGTTGGCGAGGCGGTTGCGTTCGGCGCGCAGTTCGTCGTCTTCGCCGGGGAGCAGTTCCGCCGATTCAATGTCCTCGATTTCGCTGCGTAAACGGTCGGCGCGGCGCTTGAGCGCGGCTTCGTCGTCGAGCAGATGCTTGATTTCGGCGCGCACGTCGCCCAGGCGATGGACGACGGTCGCCAGCGCTTCGCGCGTATCCATCAGGTCGGCATAGCGATCCAGTAAGTCGATGTGCGCGGCAGGTTTCAGCAGCGACAGATGCGCGCTCTGCCCGTGAACGTCCACCAGCAGATCGCCGATTTCGCTCAGCACGTCGAGGTTGACCGTCACGCCGTTGATGCGCGCCGACGAACGTCCGTTGGCACGAATTTCGCGCGAGAGAGTCAGCGCGTCATTGCCGTTTTCATCGACCAGCCCCTCGCGTTCCAGCACCGGCGTGATCAGAATCTCGGCGCTGTGGTTGAGGGCGAATCCCGCCTCAATCACCGCCCGATCCGACCCGGCGCGCACCATCGCGGCATCGGTCTTGCCGCCGAGCAGCAGTTCGACGGCATCGACAATGATCGACTTGCCCGCCCCGGTCTCGCCGGTGATCACATTCAGACCCTTCCCGAAACCCAGTTCGAGATGGTCGATAATGGCAAAGTTGCTGATGCGTATTTCTTCGAGCATAGAGCCTCGCTAGGAACGCATTTTGAAGCGCCCATAGACCGCCACCGCGACCAGCCCGACAAAAATCAGCAGGCCAATATCGTTGACGGTCGCCGTGAGCGTCAGATTCAGGAGCGACGCGCCCAACTGTTCAGCGCGCGCAGCACCTACACGGGTGATCAGGCTTTGATAATACAAAAAGGTGCGAATAAAACCACCCGCTAAACCACCGATCACCGCGCCCGCCGTAGCAATATTGGCGGATTGACGCCCGCGCCGACGGCTGGTGATGCGCAGCGCCAGTTCGCCGATGCCGCCGCCAGCAGGCAGCGCCAGAATCAGCGAGAACAGGATGCCGAGGCTGATGGCAGACATAATCGCCCCGGCGATCAGCGTCAGGCCAGCACACGCCGCGAAAATAATGATGTAGTCGTTTTGCGTCGCCTTGTAGTAGCCCGCCTGAATCCCGCGCACGCATTCGCGGCAGCGGTAGCCAACCGGCGTTTGTACCGCGCACTGCACGCACATGGGACGCCCGCACTTGTTACAGCGCAGCGTCGTCTCGCGGTCGGGGTGGACGGTACAGTATAAAACTTCGTCCTGCGTTTCTGGTTCGTGAAAATGGGGTTCGACTGCGCTCATACGTTATTTCTATTCCAACTTCTGTACCAGCGATAGAGCTTCTCGATTCCGACCACACCGACAAGTGTGCCCAGAGCGAGAAAAAGGAGATACACCTGCATCGTACTATTTCGTAACGGCGCGAAAATCATCGCTACGTAATCCATCGTCGAAAACAGGGGTTTGCCACCGCTGCCAGCCCCCGGCATCTTTGGGAGAACCAGCAGTTGAAGGCCAGCAAACGTCCCGATGAAGATTCCCAGCGCCCCACTCATCAACACACTGACGGCGGTGCGCCACAAAAATGCCCATTTTGCCGGGATGCGCATGGTAACCCATGCGATACCCGCGATCACCAGCCCCGCCAGCAATGCCAGCTCGTTCTTCGCGTAGAGAACAAACTTCGGCCTTAGATAGATGCTGAAGTTGATCAGCGCACTCAGCCCCAGCGCCAGCAAACCGATCACCACCAGCGCCCCGCCGAAGGGTCTCGTTGGGGCCGGCTCTGCCTCGTCCGCTCGGTTCTCTTGCAGCTGCATCGTTCACAGCGTCCTTCACTCACCTGCCTGTGAACCATCATACTATAGCTGTCGTTTCACGCGCGATGAAGGTTCGAGCGTGCGCGGCTCCAGCCGATCCAGCAGCGAGCGGTAGAAATAATTGCGTTCGCGCAGGCGAATGAAGCGGCTGACATGATGGCTGGCCTGCACGCTGATGTGATCGCCCGAACACAGGTCGCACATTGGGATGCCATCTGCCGACAGGACGATCTCCGACTGGCTGTCCGGCGTTACCACCACGTCAATCACCGCGCCTTCCGGCAGGATAATCGGGCGATCCAGACTCAGATGCGGTGCGACCGGCACCATCAGAATATTGCGCAGTTCGGGCGGCAGAATCGGGCCGCCGCTGGCAAGCGCGTAAGCCGTCGATCCGGTGGCAGTGGCGATGATCAGCGCATCGGCGTTGTAGCTGGTCGTCCAGTCGCGGTCAATGTAGGCTTCCAGATGAATCAGGCGTGTGACCGCGCCCCGGCTGATGACCACGTCGTTGAGCGCCTCGGCCTGCCCCGTGACCTGATCGCCTTGCCATGCGGTGACGGCGATCATCATCCGCTCCTCGATCCAGTAACGGTTTTCCTGAAGCGCCTCCAGCGTCACTTCCCAGTCCTCCGGGCGCTGAATTTCGGTCAGGAAACCGAGATGCCCCATATTGACGCCCAGAACGGGTACGCCGTAGGGTGCGCAAACCCGCCCCGCGCGCAGCATCGCGCCATCGCCACCGATTGCGACCACCATATCCGTCCCAGCGATCTCGCGCCGCACGTCTTCATCGTCCCAGTGGCTGTAGTGCCACACGTCCAGCCCCAGCCTTTGCAGCGTGCTGGCGATGCGCTCCGCAACGGGCGCGGACTGCGCCCGCATGGGATGCGCAAGCACCCCAATCCGTTTGATCGTCACCCGGTTTCTCCTTGGTTGCCCATAAGTGTAGCGCCGGGGTTCGCTCCGTGCCAGACGCCTCTATTATAGCACGGATGTGCGATTTAAAATGAGATGGACCGGCGTAAGAATCGCGATAGAAATCCGCTTGATTCGGGGTCAGAAAACAATTTTTGTAGGGGCGACCTGCCAGGTCGCCCCTACGGATCACGCATCCATTTACGCCTCCGCCAGCGCCAGCGCCTGCGCAATCGTCGGAGCGGCAGCGATTTCCGTGCCGCTGTCCAGCGCCAGCAGGCAAACGGCGCTTTCCGCACCCTGCCAGCAGTCGTTCGCGTCGGCAGTCGTGGCGAAACGCTTGTCAGCATAGTCGGCGTACAGTCCCTCGAACTCGTCCTTGTCCGCCAGCGTATCCCAGGTGATTTTGAGCATCGAGGCAATCTGGTCGCCGTTGGTGTAGACGCGTAATTGATCGCCGCCCCAGCCCGCCGCTGCTGCCGATGCGTCCTTCTGGCTCAACTGAACGGCGAGCATCTGGCGCAGATAGTATTCGCCCACCGACGAGTCCCATTCATTCGTCCAGCCGTCACCGAGCGCCGCGCTTTCGTCGGGCAGCGTGACCGTTTGCGCCCCTTCGCCCGTCAGATATTTGTCGGGGTGCAAAATCTGTTCGCTGGTGGTTGGCGGATTTTTGAAGGCGGCGTTGATTGTCGGCCAGCCGCCGCTTTTGTTGAGCGCGAGAATGAAATCCAGCCCCTCGGTGTAGGGGAACAGCAGTTCGTCGGTCAGGATCGGCGGCACGCCAGCAGGCAGCGTCAGGTTGCCCGCCTGTACACCGTCAATCAGCATCCCCAGTACCGCAAACGGATTTTTCGCCTCGACCGCTTGCATGTAGAGCGTCATCGAAGCGGTGGCGTCGCCTTCCACCAGCGACGTGACTGCCAGCGCCTGATCAGGATTATCTTCAACCTGAGCGGAAAGCAGCGTGTTCAGGTCGAAATACTGATCTTGCAGCGCGTGGGTGAACTCGTGGACGTAGGTGATCTGGTCGGTGAACGAGAGCGGCTGCCCCTGTGAGGCTTCGTCTGGTTCAAGGACGTTCATCGTCTTGGTGTCGGGATCGTAGTAGCCCGCGACCTGACTGCCGAGCAGGCCGAGGTAGACGCTTTGCAGATCGATGTCGGCAGGCAGCAGACCAAGCGCAACGTAAAATGATTTCAACTGCGCGAATTTCTCCGGCGGAAATTCGCGGTCGTAGCTGGCTTTCAGATAGTCAATCGTTTGCTGGCGCGTCGGGAAGCGGTGCTCGACGGGTTCTTTCGCGGTCAGCCCGCGCAGCGTCTGCGTGATCTGTTCCAGCCCCGCCATCTGCGCGGCAAGCTCCGGGCTGATAACTTCCTGCGTCGGCTCCGGCGTTGCTTCCTGCGCGAAACCAACGTTCACGCTGACCAGCAGCACCAGCGCCATGATGAAAAGCAAACGTTTCGCCATCCGATAATTCCTTTACTCAAATTGCCAATCCAACTGCGCCGTAGGGGCGACCTGCCAGGTCGCCCCTACAAATTATCAATGCTGATGCTCAAACCACCACACGCCGTTCTCGATGCTCGACTGCCTGACTGCGCCGCGCTCGATCAGATAGTCGAGGTGCGCCAGCGCTTCGACCAGGGCGAAACGCATCTCGTGGACGCTCAGGCGCTGAAAATCGAACAACTGCCCCGCGATCTGGTACGCCGTCGCGCCGTCCCCAACCGCGTCAAGTGTATGTTCGAGCCGTTCCTCGTGATGCGCGACAATCTCGTCAATTCTGCCGCGCCAGTCCGTGATCAGCGCTCGATGCCCCGGCAGCGCCAGCCGCACGTCGAGCGCCTGCACCTCGTTGAGCGACGCGAGAAAGCGCTGAAGTGGGTGCGCTTCGCTTTCCGGCCACAGGCCGATGTTGGGCGTGATCTTCATCAGGACGTGGTCGCCGGAGAGCAGCAGCCGATCCGCCGCGTCGTAGAACATCAGTTGCCCGTCGCTGTGTCCCGGCGCGAGGATCGCGCGGAACGTTCGCCCGCCCATCGCAACGGCGGCTCCCGGCGCAATAAAGTCTAATTCCGTCGGGTGCGGTTTGGTCATTTCCAGTAAGAAGCCGAGACCCGTCATGATCGGCTCGAACAGATCGTCCGGCACAGCCGCGAGCCGCATCTGCGCCGTCATCGTCCGGTAGCGATCATTGGCATCGCCCCAGAACGCGCGGGCGGAGTCGGCTTCGCGCTGCGACAGGCGCACGGGTGCGCCGCTCATTTCCTGAAACCAGCCCGCCAGCCCAAAATGATCGGGGTGGGCATGGGTCAAAACGATCTGGCGGATCTGCTGCGGCTGGAGGCTGAGCGCAGCCAGAATCGACTGCCAGACTTCCTGATCCTCGGCGTAGTTCAGCCCTGTGTCGAGGATTGTCCAGGTCTGGTCGCCGTTATCGAGCAGGTAGCAGTTGACGATCCTGAGTGCGAACGGCAGCGGAAGCTGCACCTGATAAATGCCCTCAGCCACCTGAATCAGCGCGTCGGTTTGCTGCATGAGCCTTTCTTTCTCCATTGATCGCAGTATAGCCGACGCTTTCAGTGTTGAGTAGGGATGGTGACGATCCTCTTATGGATCGCTCAAATCAAGCTGGGTTAGACTCAAACGCACAGGTTAAAGAGGATGTTATGCGTAAACTGACGCTGATTTTTATCGCTCTGCTCGCCCTCAGCGCGCCCGTGATGGCGCGGCAAAATTCACCCAGTTATCAACCGACGGCCTGCCCGTTTGCCATCCCCGGCGGCGTGGCGATTGAATGCGGCACGCTCACCGTCCCTGAAGATCACGCCAACCCCAACGGCAGGCAGATTCATCTGGCGGTCGCGCGCATTTACAGCAGCAGCGGCCTCGCCGCTCAGCCCGACCCGGTGCTCTATCTGGCGGGTGGGCCGGGCGAAGGCGCGCTCAGAGAAGTCAATACCTGGGTCAATTATCCCATTCGCCAGAAGCGCGACATCATCCTGCTTGACCAGCGCGGCACGGGTTTTTCGCAGCCCGTCCTCAACTGCCCGCCGATGCACAGCTACGACGACGTGGAAGCCTGCCGCGCGCAACTGGTCGGCGCGGGCATCGATCTCTCGGCCTACAACAGCGCCCAATCCGCCGCCGACATCGCCGATTTGCACGCCGCGCTTGGCGTTCGCACCTGGAATCTGCTAGGGATTTCCTACGGGACGCGGCTGGCGCTGGCGGTCATGCGCGACCATCCCGAAGGCATCCGCAGCGTGATCCTCGACTCGGTCTATCCGCCGCAGGTCAACGACTGGGAAGAATTCGCCACCGACGAAGTCAACGCCTTCAGCACCCTGTTCAACGCCTGCGCCGCCGTTCCCGCCTGCAATGGCGCATACCCTGATCTCGAAAATGCTTTTTATCGGACGGTCGCCCAGCTCAACAGCCAGCCGATCCTCTACAATCCGACGCCCGGCAGCGACGCGGTCGCGCTTGATGGCGATCATCTCGTCGGGATTGTCTTTCGCGCCCTCTACCAGACGCACAATCTTCCCAATCTGCCCAAAGTCATCTACGGCGTCACGCAGGGTGATTATTCGCTTCTCAGCCAGCTTGATGCGGGTCAGCTTTTCTCGCACAGTTATCTCGCCCAGAGCGCCGACCAGCGCGGCGCGGCGGGCATGTACAACTCGGTCGTATGCAGCGAGGAAATCCCCTTCACCAGCTACGACAAAGCGCTGGCGAACGCCGAAGCAGCCCGCCCGGAACTGCGCGACCGCTTCGTGCTGGCGGTCAAGTCGGCCTTCAACACCTGCGCCATCTGGAGCGTGACGCCCGCCTCGCCCATCGAGGCGCTGCCCGTCACCAGCGATCTCCCAGCACTGGTGCTGGCGGGCAAATACGATCCCGCCACGCCCGTCGCCTGGAGCCAGAGCGCCGCCAAAACCCTCAGCCACAGTTTCTTCTTCGAGTTCCCCGGCACGGCGCACGGAGCCATCGACGGCGGCGACTGCCCTAAAAATATCATGCTGGCCTTTCTCGATAACCCCACGCTGCCGCCGGATTCAGGCTGCATCCACAATATGCGCGATGTGCAGTTCGTGACAAACTAAAATCCACCTCACCCGCTGCGCTTCGCTTAGCCGCCTTCTCCACTTCGTGGAGAGGGCACGACCGAGCTTGCGAGGTCGGGGGGAGGTTGCTCAACTCCCCAACTGACTCAGCCGTTCCAACCGCGCCGGTTCGCGCTCGACCAGCCAGTCATCCAGCGATAACTGTTCATAGGCGCGGGCGAAATGGGCTTTCGCCGCCTGGGACTGACCTTGCGCCAGCAGAATTTCGCCGATTTCTTCTTCGATGTAGCCATCGCTGCCGCCTTCCCGCTGAATTTGCGCGGCGTTCTGGCGCTGAAGTGCCAGCGCTTCGTCCAGCCGGTTGAGCGAGCGCAGCGTCCGCGCCACCGCCCAGCGCGCGATCCGAATCGTCTCGCTGTTGCCTTCTTCTTCGCGCAGCGCCAGCGCCTTTGCGAAAATTTCCAGCGCTTTGTCGTAGTCGCCGTTATCGTGATACGACCAGCCGATGTTGTTGTAGAGCGACGCCCGCCAGCGCTGGGCGCGAGGGTCGGGGCTGCTTTCCGCCAGGTCGAGCGCCTTCAGATTCCAGGTGAGGTCGGGCGCGTCGAGGATGCCCAGCATGTGCGCGGCATCGACCGCGTAGCCCGTTTCGCCAATCTGCTGACCGAGTTCCCAGGCGCGTTCAAACAGGGGGCGCGCCTGCTCTTTTTCATCGCCAGAGCGGAACATCCGTCCGCGTTCCAGCAGGTAACGCACTTCGACGGTCGTGCGGGGGGTCATGCGCCGCTCAACCTCGTCGAGCGTGCGGTGGCCTTCCTCGAAATGGCGCTGTAAACCCTGCGCCCGCGCGATCTGCGTCAGCAGTTCCAGTTCGTAATTCAGGTTCGCCGGATCGCTCTGCACCAGCGGCAGCAGCGCCTTGAAGTCGCGTTCGCTTTGATCCGGCTGATCGTAATCCCATAGGGTTGCTAAATCAGGAAGATTCGACATTTTTTAACCTTTCAAGTAAAGTTGAATAGAATCGTCTGAACATTGTATCAGGCAATTTTGAACAAATATCACAGAAGTGCGAATCCCTTCATAGAGGGGAGCAACACAGTGCCATCAGAAGTCAATTATGAACACAAACTGCTGCTGTTGGCTCAGTCTGGTGATGAGGAGGCATTCTCCACATTGCAACTCCTTCTTGAAGCCCCTGCCCGCGCCTTCACCCGCCGCCTCATCGGTGAGGTGGATGAAGACATCGTGCAGGACTCGTTTCTGGCGCTCTACATGAATCTGGAGCGCATGGAACCGCCCGAAAAGCTGCGTCCGTTTCTGTTTCGGGTGATTCGCAACCGGTGTTACGACCGCCTCCGCGCCGACGGGCGTTTCGAGGTGGTCTCGCTGGACGACACCCTTGACGACGGGTTCGGGAGCGATACGCGCGAAGCGCAGATCGCCTCGGACGACATCAACCCGGAAGAAGCCACCCACTGGACGATGCTCTACGCTGAAGTCCAGCAGGCCATGCAGCAGCTTCCGGAACTGCAACGGCAGGCGCTCATTCTCTACAGCGAGGCCAGCCTGAGTTACGAGGAGATTGCCGACGTAATGAATGTCAGCGTCGGCACGATCAAATCACGACTTTATTATGCCAAGCGCACCCTCGTTCGGCTGCTTTCACCGGAAACCCGACGAGCGTTAGAAGGAGAGGGGAATTATGCTTAACCCGAATGAAGAACACGCCCTGATGGAAGAACGTAAACGTCAACTGCTGCGCGCCGCCCGTATTCACGAGCTTTATCAGCAGGCGGACGACGAGCGCGATCAGGCGGGCGACCGCTTTATGACGCTGATCGGCGACCTGATGATCTCTGGCGGGCAGAAGCTTAAGGCACGTTCCGCCAGCAAAGCGGTTCGCTACACCGCCGACGTGCCGAGCCTGTAAGTCTCTGGAAGCCGTTATGCGCTTTAGCCCTCATCCCCCGACTCCTTCTCCCTTATGGAGTTGCTGAGGGGGTAACAGGAAATGTAGGGGCGAGGCACGCCTCGCCCCTACATTGAGAAGCACAACCCGATCCGTCGCGTTTTTTAAAGTCCTTCTCCCTCAGGCAGAGGGATTAAGGGTGAGGGCGACTGCAAATCGCGTATGATCAGGATCGTGACGCAAAAATGAGCAGCCGCTCCGGGATTATCTGAATGGATGCAGTCGTATCAGCACCGCCAACCAGCCTCACCCGCAGCCCTGAATTTCTCAAATTGTGGGTCGGGCAGACGGTCTCTGTCTTCGGGTCGCAAATCACCAATCTGGCGCTGCCGCTGACCGCCGTGCTGGTGCTGAACGCCAGTTCATCGCAGATGGGTGTGCTCAACGCGCTGGGAGTCGTGCCGTTTATGCTGGTGGGCTTGTTCGCCGGGGTCTGGGTAGACCGGATGCGCCGCCGCCCGATCATGATCGTCGCCGATTTTGGGCGCTTCCTGCTGCTCGGCTCGATTCCGCTGGCGGCGCTGGGCGGCTTCCTCACCATTCCTTATCTGTATGTCGCCATCTTCCTGATCGGCGTAATGACGGTCTTTTTCGACGTATCGTATCAGGCTTTTCTGCCCTCGCTGGTCGGGCGGGAGCATCTGGTCGAGGGCAACAGCAAGCTGGAAGTCAGCAGATCGGCATCCGCGATTTTAGGGCCGGGGCTGGCGGGCGTGCTGGTGCAAACGCTAAGCGCGCCGATTGCCATCCTGTTTGATGCGATCTCGTTTCTGGTGTCGGCGATCTCGCTGCGTCTGATCCGCAGCACGGAATCCGCGCCGGAGCGTTTGCCCGACACATCCCAGAACATGCTGCGCGAGATTCGTGAGGGGCTGAACGTCGTCTTTGGCAACCGCTTCCTCTGGTCGATTGCCGGATGCACCGCGACCTCGAACTTCTTCGGCAGCATGTTGCAAGCCGTCTTCATCCTCTACCTGACGCGCGAACTGAATGTGCCTCCGGCGGTGCAGGGGGTCATCTTCGCGGCAGGCGCGCCGGGTGCGCTGCTGGCGGCTTTGTTCAGCGCGCGGGTCGCCAAACGAGTTGGCGTGGGAAACAGCATCATCGGGGCGGCTTTTCTTGGCATGGCTTCGTCGCTGCCCGTCTTTTTCGTGACCGACAACTCGCTGCTGTCGTCCGTCATTCTGGTACTGATCTTTTTCGTGGGCAGCTTCAGCTTCGTCCTCTACAACGTCAATCAGGTCAGCTTACGGCAGGCCATCACGCCGGATCGGCTGCTGGGACGGATGAACGCCAGTATGCGCTTTCTGGTCTGGGGGACGATCCCGCTCGGTTCGCTGATCGGCGGCTTTCTGGGCGACGCGATTGGCCTGCGCTCAACCATCAACCTGTCGGTGATACTCGGCCTGGGGTCGTTTCTGTGGGTCTTTTTCTCGCCCGTGCGCCACCTGAAGGAAATTCCTGCGCCACAACCCACACAGCCTGCGGCAGAGTAAGTCGCTTAAAGTATTCTTGTTCGAGGAAAGAAGGTTAAACCATCCATGAAATCTCTCAACGTTGAAGAACTGCGCGCCCTGATTCGCCTGATTCCGGCGGCGCGCGCCTTGCAGGAAGAAGTCGAGAAAAGCGTGCATCTGGAAATGTTCGCGGGTACCAGCGAACTGGCAGTGCGCAGCTTTCACGGCTTGCAGCAGAGCGTCTACGCCATCACCAATGATCGCTACGTCGAGGCGCTGACGATCCAGTTCGACGACGGCACACCGGAGAAGCAGATCATCGCTCAGGTGATCCTCGCCGCCAGCCAGCTGATCGCCTACATCGAGGGGCAGGCCGGGGTCGTCGGGCTGACCGGGCCGCATCGCTATTCAATTCAGACCGCGCCCAACGTCACGCTCAACATGGATGGCTTCAGCGGCGGGCAGGAAGAAACATCGCGCATCATGGAAACGATTGACCGGGCGATTCGTTTTCGTCCCACCGTCCCGCCGTCGCGTCCGCCCACGCCGCGAGTTCCGCCTGCCCCGCCCATGCCACCGATCCCACCGATCCCCTCATTCGAGGCCTTCGACCCATTCGAACCTTTCGGGCCACCGGAACCGCCGGAGCCGTTCGGCTGGCAGGACGAAGACTCGTTCGACGAGGACGATCACTAATCTTCTCACAGGAATTCCGGGGGATGTTTTCTTAGTGTAGGGCGAGGCACGCCTCGCCCGTTTTCTCCCACGCCCTCTACCAGCCGTTCGCAGATTTGATGAAGGCGTAAGCCTCATAAACCCGATTAAACAGGAGTTCAGCTTCTTCTTTAGGCAGGTCGCTCACGTCCGGGTGATATTCGCGCGCCAGGCGGCGAAAGGCTGCTTTCACCTCGTCGTCGGATGCGCCGCTGGGGAGGCCAAGCTGCTTGTACGAGCGGTCGAGTTCGCTTTCGGGCGGCGGCGGGGGTGTGTAGCCTGAAGCCCCATTCTCGCCGCCCGTAGCGCTGTTCCAGCCCGGTTTCGCCCAGAAGCGAAACTTGGAGCGATCCGCTGCCCGTCGCTGCAAATGTTCGCGAAAGGCATCGCGCCCAATCGTGTAATCCGCCTGCTTCCAGAACGCCTCCGAGCCGAAATTGGCGATCATCCAGTTACCCTTGATCGACTGGGGATTGTTGACCCAGATGCGAAACGACGGCAGGTGACCGATAGTAACGTCCGGCCCGTACCAGACCTCACGCAGCGCGCCGCGCGCCTTGAAATGCACCTGCCCGATTTTGGGCGTGCCATCGGCTTCGATGCGATAGGTGTAGAGCTTATCTTTAAACAGCGCGTGCAGCGCCAGCAGCCCTTCCTCCGGCTCGACCTGAGCGCCGTCGTCCGGCACCAGTTCAGAGTCCACGACGAACAGCGTGCCGATGCCGATGCGGGTGTTCTCCTGCACGATGCGCTTGAGCGAGCGCGTTTTGGGCGGCTCGTCGAGCAGGTACGCGTAAATAACCACGCCGCTCCAGGTCTGGATGTCGATGTGGTCGCGCTGAACCTTCGCCGAGCGCACGCTGTCTATCGCGAGAAGTTGGTCGCAAAACCAGCGTTTGAAGTCAACTTTCATCGTTTTTGAGTGAATTGAATCGGATTTTCAGTGACATGATGTTCCAGTTTAGCGCGATTGCCCGCGCTTGAACAGAGAATGCTCGGTGAGAAATTCGGCCTAACAGGCAGCGATGAAAGTCACTTCATCCGCTTTGTGTCCCGAAACTTCGCTTCGGCGCGCTCAGCCGCCCCAGTGATTTTCCATCCATTGTCACAAAACGGATGGCTGCCTTGTCTTCTATGCATAACCACAGCGCAAGGCTGTGATCGTGAACAATGGTGAGGCAAAATCATGAAACTGGTCGTCTTTGGGGCAACAGGGGGAATCGGCGCGCTGGTGGTTGAACAGGCGCTTGCAGCAGGGCATGAAGTGACGGCGGTAGCGCGCCGACCGGAGGCCATCACCCTCCGGCACAACTGCCTGCACGTGATACAGGGTGACGTGTTTGACCCGATCAGTGTGCGCAGCGCGGTCATGGGCAAGGAAGTGGTTGTATCCGCCGTCGGCGTGCGGGATCGCGGCCCGACGACGGTTTATTCAGCCGGGAACGCCAACATTATGCAGGCGATGCAGGCCGCCCATGTGCGCCGGATCTTCTGCATCTCCGCCAGCGGGCTGGATCCGGGCATCTGGTGGCAGAAGATCGCGGCGAAGCTCTTCCTCTGGACGCTGTTCAAGAATATGTACAGCGATCTCGTACTGATGGAACAGGAAGTCTCCGCCAGCAATCTGAACTGGACGATTCTGCGCCCGCCGCGGCTCACCAACAAACCACGCACCGGACACTATCAGTCGGTTGTCAATCAGCAGCTTACACACGGAGCGCAAATCTCGCGGGCGGACGTCGCGGATTACATCATCACCCACCTGAATGACCCGGCAACCTATCGCGGGCTGGTCGAACTGGCCTACTGACTGCGGGGAGCGTGCAGGGGCGAGGCACGCCTCGCCCCACCCATCGATCAGGCGGGCGTGTAGAGCTTTTCGCGCAGAAATTCGACCATGCGCGCCCAGGCGAGATCGGCGCTCTCAGCGTGATACGCAGGCCGATCCGCCTCAAAAAACCAGTGTCCCGTCCCCTTGTAGATGAAAATATTAGCTTCCAGTCCCTGCCCGGTGAGCGCTTCTTCCAGTTGAGCAACGCCTTCCAGCGGCTCGAAATCGTCGTTTTCGGCGAAGTGTCCCTGAAAAGCCGCCTGCATCTCGTTCAGGTTGCCGCCATACGTGCCGTAAAAACCGACCATCGCCGCAATCACTTCCGGCTGGTGATGGGCGATGTACAAGCCCCAGTGTGCGCCCAGCGAAAAACCGATCAGCCCCAGCCCGTCGCTGCTCACCGCCGGATGCACCGTCAGAAAATCGACCGCCGCGTCAATTTGGGCGATGACTGTCTCAGGGTCGAGCGTCTGGCTCAGGTGGTCGGCTTCCTCAATCGTTTTGGCGGTTGCGCCGTGATAAAGGTCTGGCACAAGCACGACGAAGCCTTCGTCAGCAAGGCGATCCGCCAGCGTCTTAAAGAAATCGGTCAGACCCCACCAGGCATGAAGCAGCAGCACACCCGGCCCCTGCTCAACGCCCTGCTTCATTTCCGGCAGCGCGAGATATGCCTGACCCTTATCCAGTGTAATCATGTCTTATCCTCGCCTGAATCATCGAACTGATGTGCTAATTGTAGCACATTCACGCCGATTCGGGGAGGGAAACAGGACCGACAATGTGAGGGATTGTAGGGGCGCACGGCTGTGCGCCCTTTTGCGGAGAAACCAACGCCGTTACGATCCCGCCGTCGGCGCGCTGATCGTCATCGGCTGGTTGAAATCGGCGTAATTCGTGGTCGTGTTGAGGGTGATGCTGGCCTGCCCGTTCTGCCCCATATTCGAGCGCGTGACCGTGCTGACAATCCGGTACACGAAATTGTCTGCGCCAATCCACACGGTCAGCGTCACCTGCGTGTTGGCAGCAGACGGCGCTTCGACCGTCGCGGCTGGCCCGCCAGCGGGCGCGTTGGCAGGCGGAGTTCCCTGAGCGCCATTACCGCCGCGACCACCGCGTCCCGCAAAATTGCCACCAAAACCACCCCGCCCGAAGCCGCCTGCACCGAAAAGCGACGCGGCAGTATTGCTTTTCAGCAGTGCATCGACATCGAGCGTGATCTGGAACACGCGCATCGCCGCTCCATTAATCGTGTCGGCGGCCTGCTCCGTGATGGCGGTCACACTGGTCGCATCGACCGGCAGCGAGAGCGCCTCCAGAATCTGATCGGCGGTCGGTACACTGGCGGCGAAATTGCCGCCGAACGTCCCCTGCGCGGGCTGCGGCAGCGTCGCCACATCGACCCAGTCCGTCGGCGGATTCTGCTGCTGCATCCGCGCCGGAATCGCCGTGTAGCGAATGTAGGTCTTGCCATCGACAATCCGAATTTCTTCGGTGGTCGTGTTATCGCTCGGCGTGCCGTTGGCATCAGCAGTCGCGGCAGGCCCGCCCGTCGTGGTTGTGCTGGTTGTGCCAGAAACATTCCAGTCATCACTGGCGTTCGAGGCAAGCTGATAGCTGGCACTGCGTTCAGCGCCAAAGCCGCCGAAGCCGCCCCCGTTCCCGTTCGCCGCGCCGCTGCTGTCGGTCGAGGTGGTGACGTTGACGCTCAGGCTGTTGACGGCGAGCGTGTTGGTCAAGGCTGACTGGACGAAGCTCAGCAAAGTGGGATCGACGCTGCTCTGGGCCGAGGCCGGAACGATGGCGGCTGCCAGCAGCGCGAAAATCAGCACCAGCAGGGAAAGACGTCTTTTCATGAGACAATGCTCCTCATAGGCGAAATCATGGGCAGCCTGCCCATAGGCGCAGGCCAACCCACGTCTCAATCTAGCACCAAGATGTTCGTAGCGGATATTACGGTTTAGACATCTGCCACCGACGCGGGTGAGAAGATCATAAGTCGGCAAACCGTGAAACGCTTTGCTGCAATCTGTCTGCACTTGTAGGGGCGCACCCGTGTGTGCGCCCTTTTTAAGAGCAGACACGTAGGTCTGCCTCCACAAAATCCGATGTTTGCGACAGCGCCGACAGTGAAAACATTGCGGGCATGAGGATCGGCCTATAATGAGACAAGTTTATCGCAAAGGATCGCTGATGAGGCGTCGTTATGTAACCGCCGTTTTCGCTGTCGTGCTGGTCAGCCTGATCGCGATTGTGCTGATAGCGGTGCGCGTCTGGATACGGCTGCAGGAACCGACAGCCATCACCCCAACCTTCGGCGCAGTCTCCAGCGCGAACAATCCGCTCGTCGAGAAGCGCCAGATTTTGTTTATGTCGAACCGTGATGGCGACTGGGACATTTACCAGATGTCGCTCAGCGACGGCAGCCTGATCAACCTGACCAACACCAGCGCCGACGATGGTTTCCCTTCGTATTCAGCGGACGGGGGCGCGATCACATTTCTCTCCAATCGCGACGGGGCGCTGAATCCCTATATGATGAACGCCGACGGCAGCGATCAGAAGCCCGTCGCCAACGACCTGCCGACGATCCTCTCGGTCTTGTCGAGCGGCAGGCTCAACTGGGGCTACACCTACAGCGGCGATCACACCGCCTTCGTCAGCCTGCGCGATCTGAACCTCGAAGTCTACAGTCAGGATGCCGCAGGCGAGCATAACCTGAGTAAAAACGGCGCGGTCGATTGGTTTCCAGCTCTCAATGGCGACCAGATCGCCTTTGGGTCGGATCGCGATGGTAATCAGGAAATCTACGTCATGAACAGCGACGGCAGCAGTCCGCGCCGCCTGACCAACGCTCCCGGCGATGATCTCTACCCGATGTGGACAAGCACGACCACCCTTATGTTCATGTCCGACCGCGATATTCCTTTCGCCAAAGGGCAGATTGGCCTCTATACGCTCGACCTTAGCGTCGAAAATGTGCAGCCGCAGCGCTACGATGGGACAACCCAGGTCGGCTGGCTGGGGCAGCAGGTCTGGCCTACCGGAGACAACGCCCACCTCTACGCGGCGAATCTCGCAGGTCACTGGGATATTTACCGGAGCGACAGCGTCGGGCGCTTTTCGCAGAATTTGACCGAGAACAACGGGGACAACCTGTTCCCGCTCTGGCGTCCGCAGGCCGATTAAAAGCCGACCGTCCAAATACGCGAGGGATCACGGTTCACTTGAAGCATTTGGTTGTTTTCGTGCTGCGCCTCGCGGCGCTGCTGATGGTGCTCGTAACCGGCGCGCTGCTGCTCGGCAGAGCCTTACCCGCTGGGGATCGCTTCAGCTTCGCGGCGGCGCACGGCTCCAAAACCGACATTTTCGTCATCGACCTGACCCGCAGCGTGTTGATGAACCTGACCCGCAATCCCGCCACCGACACGCAGGAAGCGTGGTCGCCCGACGGCACACGGATGGCCTTCATCTCAGATCGCAGCGGGACGCTTCAGCTTTATCTGCTGACGATTGGGGGCGGTGGTGGGCTGCGCCTGCTCGACGCGCAGGCCGTTTCGTCGAATTATCGTCCGGTCTGGTCGCCCGATGGCAGCGCGCTGGCCTACGAGGTGACCAAATCGACCGGCACGGACATCGCGGTCGTACACGTCGATCAGCCGCTGCTTGAGGGCAGCAATCCGCGTGTGCTTGCCTCTTCCTTCACGCCCGACCGCTATCCGGTCTGGTCGCCCGATGGCACACAAATCGCCTTCACCTCATGGCGCAGCGGCGACGCCGAAATCTTCGCCGTCAAGCCCGATGGCAGCGGCCTGACAGAGCTGACTCTTGCGCCCAATGACGATGCCAGTCCAGCCTGGTCGCCCGATGGGCAGCAAATCGCCTTTTTATCGCTGCGCAGCCAGTTTCGTGAACTGTATGTCATGCAGCGCGATGGCAGCGACGTGCGCCAGCTAACGGATGCGCAGCAGGTCGCAGATGGCAGCTACTGGGGCGCGCCGCTCTGGTCGCCCGATGGGCAGTCGATTGCTTATCAGGCCGTCAGCGGCGGCGTCCCATCGATTGTCATCGTCGGGCTGGACGGATCGGTCAGGCAGCGCATCCGCAGCGGTCAGCAGGCCGTTTTTCCCACGCTGCTCGATGGTGAACGCACTGCTTATCTCGCCCCTATCGGTGCGCGCTCGCTTTTCTATCTGATCAACGCTGACGGCAGCAATCCGCGCGCGCTGTCTCCCATCGACGCCATACAGACCTTTTCGGCGTTATGGACGACGCCAGCGTCTTAGATGCTCCCGTAAACGTCCGGGCGGCGGTCTTCAAACACGGGGATGCGGTTGCGGATCACATCCACGTAATCAATGTCGATTTCAGCAGTAACCAGCGTCGGCGATTCGCCCACTTCGATCACAATCTTGCCCCAGGGATCGACAATCATCGAGTGACCGCCGAAGGTTTTATCGCCGCTGGGGCCAGCGCAGTTGGTCGCAACCATGTAGCACTGGTTCTCGATGGCACGAGCTTGCAGCAGTGTGCGCCAGTGATCGATGCGCTCAATCGGCCATTCGGCGGGAACGACAATCACTTTCGCGCCCTGCACCGCATAGCGCCGGAACAATTCGGGGAAGCGCAGGTCGTAGCAGATTGCCATGCCGGTCGAACCCCAGGGCAAGTCCATTTGCAGCGGTGCAGCGCCCGGTTGCAGCCAGCGATCTTCTTCCATCAGGCGGAACAAATGGACTTTGCGATAGACGCCCATCAAGCGCCCGTTAGGGGCGAAAAACACACCGCTGTTGGTGACTTCGAGGCCGCGTTTTTCCAGCATCGAGCCGACCAGGCTGATTTTGTGCTGGGTCGCCATCGTCGCCAACTGCGCGAAAACACCGACATTCAACTGATTGGCAAGATCGCGTGATTGGTCGAGCGCGTAGCCCGTTGACCAGAGTTCAGGCAGCACCAGCAGATGCGAACCGCGCTGCGCCGCTTCCGCGACCATTTCTTCGGCAGTGTTGATATTTTTGCGCGGGTCACCGAACGCGACCTGCATTTGCCCCAGGCTGACTTTAAGTTTTGGCATTTTTCAAGTTCCTTTCCAAGTAGAAAGTAGCAAGTTCAAAGTGAACAGGGAAACCGCTTGCGGTTGAATTTCTCCTTTGAACTTTGAACTTTGAATCTTTAACGCCTGACTAGAGAAACTGCGCTGGATCGACTCGGACAAAGACTGAATCCCCGGTTGCTGTAACAACGCCTGCGCTGCTGAGTTCGCACAGGACGCGGGTTTTGCGGCCAATTTCGCCTTCGACCCACGCTCGCAAATGGAGCGTCTGATCGAGCGGTGTTGGTTTCAGATACTTCACGCCCAGCGATCCGGTCACAGAAACGATGATCGGCAGCGTCCCCGCCTCGCGCCCCTCGGCTTTATAGCCGAAGGCCATCGCCGTCCAGTTGGAATGACAGTCGATCAGCGAAGCAATCAGGCCGCCATAGAGCGTCCCTTTGAAGCCTGACGTGAACTTCGGCTGTGGGTCGAAATGCGCGATTACCGTTTGCCCATCATCCGACCAGTAACTTTTGATCTGCAAACCATCCGGGTTAGCCGATCCGCAGCCATAACAGGTTCCTTCGGGCAGGCACAGGTCTTGCAGCGCGATTGGCATAAAGACACCCTAACAATTATCACCGATTTCTGCGGTGACGAACATAGACATATGTCTTAGAAACAACGTTCATTGTAGCAAAATTGGTCAGGTTGTTGCAGCATACGACACAATCTCGGCAGCCAGCCGCTCGAAGGCCGCGCGCAGTTCCGCTGGCTGGCAGACGATCAGCCTGAAGCCGAGACCAACGAGATAACGTGCCATCCAGTCAAGGCTGGCAATCGACGTGCGCAGGCGCACACCGTCGGGATGCGCCTCCAGCACGCCCAGCGACGCCGGAATCGTGCGGCGGGCGCTCTCCAGCGTCGTCTTGAGGATCACTTCCACATCCCATTGATCCGGCATCAGCGCGAACGATTGCAGCAGGTAGCCAAGGCTGTCGAAATCGTCAGGCGGCGTAAAGCTGGCGGAGTCGAGTTCCAGCAGGGCAATCCGGTCGAGGCGAAAAATACGAATTGCGCCGCGCAGGTGGCAGTAACCGACCAGATACCAGACGCCATCATGAAAGACCACGCCATAGGGATCAACCATGCGGCGGGTAGATGTGCCATCCGACTGATAAACAATCGTCACGCAGCGCGCTGCGTGAACTGCACCGCCGAGCGCGATCAGCAGCGACGTGGGAATCTGCTGGTCAGGCGGTTCGAGGTTGAAGACAAGCGCGCTTTGCATGGCCTCGGTTTGTTCATGCAGGGCGGCGGGCAGCACGCGCTGAAGTTTTGCCAGCGCGCCTTCAATCGGCCAGCTTGCCCCGGCGAGTCCCAGATTGCGCGCGACCAGCAGCCCTAAAATCAGCGCCAGCGCCTCGTCGTTGCTGAACATGAGCGGCGGCAGCTTGAAACCGGGGCGCAGGGTATAGCCGCCGTGCCGTCCCATCTCCGCTTCAATCGGGATGCCCAGTTCTTGCAGCATCAGAATGTAGCGTCGCACGGTGCGCGCATCGACTTCCAGCCGTGCCGCCAGTTCGCTGCTGCTCATCTGGGCGTGCGTTTGCAGCAGTTCCAGCACCGTCAAAAGGCGGGTTGTCGGGTGATACATGAGCGTATTTTACCCCCTCTATCTCCGACCCTTTCTCCCACGCACGCGGGGAGAAAGGCAGAAACAGCTCAAGATGTTATGCAAATGACACTTTTAAATACCTTCATGGCCTATTTCTGAAACTAGGATCGAATCCATCCTACATCAATTGTAGGATCAGGACAGGTTGAATCAAAGGAGCAAAACCATGTTTCTCGGCTTAAGAACTGTGATTTATCACCCTGGCGATCTGGATAAAACCAAAGCCTGGTATCAGGAAGCGCTGGGGATTGCGCCGTATTTCGACGAGCCTTTTTACGTCGGCTTCGAAGTCGGCGGCTATGAACTGGGGCTTGATCCCGGTGGCGCGCCGCCATCAGCGGACGCGGGCGTGAGCGCTTACTGGGGCGTCGAAAATATTGAAGCGGCGCATCAGCGCCTGCTCGAACTGGGGGCGACCGCGCACGACCCGATTGCCGACGTGGGCGACGGCATCAAAGTCGCCTCGGTGGTCGATCCGTTCGGCAACCGGGTGGGCATCATCGAGAACCCGCATTTCAAAGTGAAATAGGCAGGGCTGTCCGCTCGATGATTTCCACAGCGCGGGCGATGCCGTCTTCGGCGCGAATTTTTGCGCCGAGGGCGGCAGCACGCTCTGCCATGTCGCTGCTGGCGACCTGGCGCAATGCGCTGGCAAGGTTGTCCGCTGTCAGCTTTTTCTGGGGAATCGGCGCTGTCCCGACGCCCAGATCGTAAACGCGCTGCCCCCAGAACGGCTGGTCGCCAAAGAAGGGGCAGATGATCATCGGTTTGCCAGCACGCAGAGCGGCGGCAGTCGTCCCTGCGCCGCCGTGATGCACCACCGCTTTGACACGCGGAAACAGCCAGTCGTGCGGCGCTTGCTCGATCATCATCACGTTTGCGGGCAGCGCATCGGCTTGCAGGCCGCCCCAGCCGCTTGCCAGCAGGCCGCGCTGCCCCGATTGTTCGAGTGCCGCCAGCACGATGCGCGCTTTCGCCTGCGGATCGGTTCCCGTCATGCTGCCGAAGCCGACGTAAACGGGTGGTTCTCCCGCGTTCAGGAAATCGACCAGTTCAGCGGAGGGCTGCCAGTCGCCCGGTTGATCGAGGAACCAGTAACCCGTCGCGACGGTCGTCGCGGGCCAGTCGGGCGGGGTGGGAATCACCTGCGGGCTGTAGCTGTAGAGCGTCGGCATCGGTTGACCATTGGGCAGAACGATTTCGCTGGCGAAACGTCCACGCGGCGCTAAGCCATGCGCCTGCCGCCAGTCGTTAATCACGTCGATATAAGGCGCGCTGGCGGCGCGGGTGGTGACGTAACTCAGGCGGTTGACCACCCCGCCCAGATGCAGACTGCGCCCGAAAATCGGGTTGGTGAAGGCGCTGGTCGGCGTATAAGCGGGCAGCGGCAGACTCATGAACACGGGAAGCTGGAGCTTTTCGGCGATGTGATAGCCCGCCAGCGTCTTGG
The DNA here is from genome assembly GCA_034432495.1 of Anaerolineae bacterium. Taxonomy (GTDB): domain Bacteria; phylum Chloroflexota; class Anaerolineae; order Aggregatilineales; family Phototrophicaceae; genus Flexifilum. The sequence continues at coordinate 31,038 of DAOUCB010000081.1, forward strand.
GGTGGTAAATGAGCAGATCCGCCGTCTGTGCGGCCTGCCATGCCTCGTCAAGCATCTGGCGCAGAATCGGCTTGACCTTGGCGATTAAGCCGAAGGCGCTGCCTTTTTCGACGGCGGCTTTCCCCGCGCTGGTATCCATCATCTGGATGATGCCATCGTTCATAAAGGCGTAGTCCAGCCCATTTTCGCGCACGAACGGTTCGAACGACTGCGCCGTACAGACAGTCACCTCATGCCCGACGGCTTTGAGTCCTTTGCCGAGCGCGACAAACGGTTGAATGTCACCGCGCGTCCCGATGGTCAGGATCAGAATATTCATGGGGTTGCCCTTTCGCTACAGGGAGTCGTAGCCTTTGTCCCGCTTGATTTTTTCCCACTCGGCGAGCAGCTTCGGAAATTCCTGCTCCATAAAGGCATTGTGGTCGCGCATCAGTTCGAGACGGCGGCGCTGTTCCGGCGGTTCGTCCGCGAGCAGTTCGATCCCGTGTTCTGCCAGTTCACGCAGTTCGGTCAACTGGTGCATCCGCGCGCTGAACGAGCGGTTCCACATATCACGGCTGGCTTTGTAGTAATCGCGGCGCTTGCCGGGAAGGCTCACCTGTTCAATCAAATAGAGCGTGGTCAGCGTTCGCAGCGACACACTGATCGAGCTTTTGCTTGCGCCAAGCGCCTCGACCAGATCGCTCATCGACTGGTAGGGCGGGTCGCAAATCAGCAGCCAGCCAATCACGCGGCCTTCCATGCGCGTCAGCCCGATGCGCTCGAAATACAGGCCGACTTCTTCGACAAACTGCTGCTGTTTACTGACGTTGTTGTTCATGACATCTCCCTCATGATTGCAAGTATATTGTGTTCTTTTTGTTCGGTCAATACCGAACATAGAAAACAACCTGGGTACTCTGCAAGATTACATTCCCGTAATCTCAGGTGTGATAATCTGATTAGTTGATGAGAACGAGTTAATTTTGATCAAAATTGTGGTTAAATGAGGGATGTTAAGCAATATTGTAACGTTGCAGATGCAAGGAGTTCGATATGTTCAGGCAAATCTCTCGTCTTAGTCGTAGTTTGATCATCGCAATGGGGCTGCTTGCTATTCTGGTCATCGGCTTGACCGTTGTAGCTGCCGATCCACTGGTTCACTCGGATAAACGCATCAATCAGGTCGCAGATTTTGGCGGCGACGCGCTCTACTGCATGGATGCAGCCAATAATCCCACCAACGACACCGCTACCTTTGAGTATTTCCGCCTTCTGAACGTCAACGGCGTCGAATTGTGGCGGCTGTCGCGCGCCGACGTTGAAAAAGGTCTCGGTTCGATTGGCTATGGTTGGCCGCCCGTGCTGCTGGGCACAGGTCAGGGCAGCTACGGCGAAGTGAATCTGTATGCCAACGCTGCTGAAGACGGCACGCCTTACTTCATCTACACCGGTTTTGACGAATACGGCAAGCCGAACATCATCAGCTTCTACGGCTGCACGACGGTGGGCAGCGCCATCAGCGAAGCAACAGAGACACTCGTTCCCTAATTCCAGCAGCAATGCGCTCTAAAATGAAACGCCCGACTTAAACCGTCGGGCGTTTTTGATTTGAACTCCGTGCGCGCTAGCCGACCAGCTTTTCCAGCCGATCCACCATCTCGCCGAGGACTTTGAAGGTCGCTTCGACGGCGGCAGGCGTTGTCATATCGACACCCGCCAGCTTGAGCGCGTCGAGCGGGTAAAGCGAGCTGCCCGTCTTGAGGAATTTGAGATAGTTGTCAGCAGCGCCAGGCGTTCCCGCGAGAATCGGCGCGGCGAGGGCGTGCGCCGCCGAAATTCCGGTCGCGTACTGGAAAACGTAGTAATTCGAATAGAGATGCCCGAACTGCGCCCAGGTGATGCCGCTCTGCTCGCGGTTGTAGCTCATGGCGTCGCCGTAGCCTTCCGCGAACAAATCCGCCATCAGCGCGATCATATCGTCGGCAGTCACACCCTCTTCCTTTTCAATCCGGGTGTGAATTTCCAGTTCGAAACGCGCCAGCGTCGGCATGATGAAGAAGTAGCGATGGAAGTTGTTCATCGCTTCTTCGATCAGCGCGATCTGAAAATCGGTGTCCGGCTGTGCATCCTTCAGGTAGCCTCGTACCATCGCCTGATTGAAATTTGAAGCCACTTCTGCCACGAACAGCGAATAATCGGAGTAGATGAAGGGCTGGTTCTGCCAGGTCAGGTACGAGTGCATCGAGTGACCCAGTTCATGCGCAACCGTGCTCATCGACTCCAGTTCGTCGTGGTAGCTCGTCAGGATGAAGGGATAGGTTCCGCGCCAGCCGAACGAGAACGCGCCCTGCCGCTTGCCCTGATTGGGATACACGTCAATCCAGCGCTGTTCCAGGCAGCCTTTGCGCAGGGTGTTGACATACTCGTCGCCGAGCGGCTTCATGCCCGCGCTGATCCAATCGACAGCCTGCGTATACGGCACCGGATGATCCTGCTTGGCAATCGGTGCCCAGATGTCATAGGGATAGAGCTTTTCGACGCCGAGCGCCTTGCGCCGGATTTCCCAGTAACGATGCCAGGTCGGGATATTCTTGCGGTAGGTGTCGATCAGATTGTAGAACACTTCCGGCGGGATGTTGTTCTCGAACAGCGAGGCTTCCAGCGCCGTATCGAAACGGCGGGCGCGGGCGAGGAAAATGTCACGCTTGGCGGAAGCGGTGTAGTTGCTGGCAAGCGTGTTCTTGAAAGCCAGATAGCCGTCGGCGTAGCTTTCCCAGGCCGTCCGGCGAATCTCGCGGTCGGCTTCCTGGCGCAGCGCCTCAAAATTGCCCTGGCTGATGGCGATCTCCTCGCCCTGGCTGTTTTTCGCGGGACGAAAGACGATTTCGGCGTTGGTCAATTGTTCGCCCGTGTTCTCGACCTGCGAGAAGGTATCCTGCGCCAGACCGAGCAGCTCCTCAACTTCGGCTGAGCGGACGTGCTGCTGACGGCGAAACAGATCATCGACGTAATGGGCGTAATGGCTCAGGCGCGGCTCGCTCTTAATCCAGTCGTTCAGCGTTGGCTGACCGAGCGCCAGCAGTTCCGGCTCCGCAAACGACGCCGCTGCCTGAAACTTGCCCATCAGCCCGGTCGATTGCCCGGCCATCGCGTTGGCTTCCTGGTCAGTCGTCTCGACAGCCTGCGACATCAGGCCATAGAACAGCAGATGCCCGACGCGCTGATAGATGCCGTCGAGGACGTCGAACCAGTCGGCGAGGGCGGCAGCATTGTCGCCGAGATGCCCCTGAAATTTCGTCAGGGCGGCGGGGAGTTCAGCCGAAACTTTTTCGTAAGCCTGCTTCCAGTCAGCACGGGTAGCGAAGACACTTTCGGCATTCCACTTATACTGCGGCTCGATCTCGCCGCGCGCTTTCACATTCAGCATCATCTTTTCCTATCACCATTTAAATTTGTTTGAACGTATTCTACACGGTTTACTCAGTTGGTGAATTATGTCCATTGCCGAAAGCGGCGCGTTTGCGATCTTTTCGCCTCGGATGCGCTGGTGCGTGACGTGGTATTCGCGGCGTTGCCGGGCGGTGCGCCAAGTGTGGCTAGATCGTGAGCGAGATTATCGACCCAACGCCCGCGCCCATTGACGTTGACACACTGAGCGAGGCCAAGCGCGCTCTGATTGTGGCGCTTCGCGATCACTACGCGACCGTGCGCGGGAAGCTGAGCGCCAGCGCCGCGCCGCCGAGCAGGAAGCTGCTGCGCGCAAGGTTGCCGCAATGAGCGAACACGAACGCCTGCTTGTCCAAGAAGATGACACACTCAACGGTACTGAGAAGCTGGCGCTGTACGTCATCGGGCATCAGGCGCTGCACTTCGGATTCAAACGCTCGACGCTGGAAGGACAAGGCGAGGGTGAATTCATCGGCTACCTGTGGCATGAGACCACCGTTGCGATCCGGCGTGCACTGCCGATTCTCGACATTCGCGCGCTGGAGTCCATTGCAGAAGAGGAGGCCGACGAAAGCGAGGATTAGCGGCGTGTGACAAACTTGTCAACATAAAAAAAGACGGTCGAGAGGCCATCTTTTTGTTTCTGTAAGGCACGAAATAAGCAGCGTTTAAGACATTCGGAGTTCAAGAACGTTTTATCGTCTACACGATGGTTACGGAGGTTTGATATGCGTATTGTTGTGAACCAAGATAGCAACGAGCACCACTACTTTGCCCCCGTAGACGAAAGTCGTTCTGATAAGAATGTTGCACCAATGCGCGTCATTGTCGAATCCCGGAATGGCAAATCGCGCATTCATATCAAGACGGCGCTGCCAACGTCGCTCTGGTTGAAACTGTACGCAAGCAGAAAGAGCTTTCGTAACCGAGTAACCGGCAGTTAATGGCAGTCCGCATTTAAGACTGATCCTCAATCCTAACCCGGTCTTTGCTGAAATAGCCCTCGATGCCCGTGAACCCCGGCGATCTGCGTTCCCACGTCGCCAGCAGATCTGCCGGCAGGTGTTCGCGCTTTACGCGCATATGAACCATTCCGGATAGCTCAGACGTGTCACCTAGGTAGTCGGCGATCACCTCACAACCGTCAGCGAGGGTAAACAGGCAGGGGAGCGATTTATTCATGTGTCGGCGAATCTTAACGGAGAAATCACTTTCAAGGATCGAAATATGGAAAGCCAAAAGTTCGAGTTACAGTCTTCTCCGTCGTTCGCAATATCTGACTATAGCGGCAAGCGTGAAGGGTTCGAGTAACCGGACTGCGAAGACGGAAATGTGAATGAGGATCATCATTACCGCTTCATGGATAGTTGGTTATTTCCTCTATCCTATATTAGTCTCTGTGATGTGAAACGTAAGAAAGCCAATTGTCGCAAATTCACAACCCTCTACAGCGAGCCGCTGCGCCTGCTCCGTAATTGGACTGTCAAATGTGAATGCTTATCATTCGCATGATTTGACCCAGTCCGAGGAAAAACCCATTGTAGGCAACCAGTCCTAGCAGGCTCAGGAGCACCAAAGTAATGATCAGATTGCGGGTTGTTTGCGGTGACATCATCAACGTCCTATGCTCTATATTGATATAGCGTTAAAACGGCGTTGATTTATTGATGTCCCACAATTCTTTGGTAATTCATGAGGTTTTCACATTCTTCATGAAACGAGAGAGCCGCTGCACAGACAGAACGTATGGGTGTGGGCACGTTAGGGTGGGCACATGCCTGTTTATTTTAGGGTACAGGAAGCAAAAAGACGGCCTCGCGACCGTCTTTTGTCCAATAGCTGTCGATCTGGCACTTATTGGCGTACTGGGACGTACTTCCCTACGAACGCCAGCGCGGTTTCGGCGACTTCCTTCCAGCCGTGATCGATGGTCAGCGAGTGACCGCGATCCGGAATTTCCTGAATTTCGGTCACGCCGATGTTCTTCTCCTGCTGCTTGAACGAAGCGTGCGCAATCGCCCAGGGTACAGTGTGATCGTATTCGCCGGAGATGATCAGCAGCGGCCCGCGCTCAGGATTCTTGGTATCAACCGAGGCTTCTGTCCAGGGATTGAAGTTGGCGGTCGCCGCCTGGAAAATCGGGCGACCGGGGCCAGCGACCGAGTATTTTTCGTAGAGTTCGTGCGCTTCGCTCTCTTCGACCACGTTAGCGAAGGCATAGCGGAACTGTTCGTAGGTCAGCGGAACGGCGCGGGTATAGTTGAGCGGGTTGCCCAGCACGGCGGACGACGACTTCAGCGCCGAAAGCGGCAGGGGCAGCACACCCCGGAACGGCGCGGGGTCGATGGCGACCGTCACGGCGGAGACGCCTTCCCCGGCGAGTTTCTGCGCCAGCAGACCGCCGAACGAATGCCCGACGATGGCAGGCTTGATCTTCAACTGGCTGATGGCATCGACGTAGTATTCAGTGACCTGGCTGAGATGCTTGTGCGCGAAAACTTCGGGGTCGGCTTTCGCTTCATCAACCGTTTCGGGATCGTCCGGCCAGCCCGGTGCAATCGTGGTGAAACCCTGATCTTCGAAAAAGCTGCGCCAGTTATCCCAACTGCTGGCGAGCAGCCACAGGCCGTGCACAAAGACGATGGGCTGTAAACCGGAATTGTTCGCGCGCTCGATCTGTTGTTCTTCGTGAGTGGTAAGGGCCATGAGCTTGAATCTCCTCTTGCTAATCGTGCTTCTGCTGTCGATGATTTTGGTCAGAACTATTCGTTTCGTTGAAGTCATTAGGGATAGAATAGTCCTGATCGACGGCTCGGTCGTGAGAAATTCCACTCATTTCTAAACTTCGCTAGAATAGGCAGGGTTGATGGAGCAGCACTGACCCATCAGGATTGGCGCTCAGGAAACAGTGAATGAAGGAACTGGATTTTACGCTCGAAGATTTGGAGGCCAACCGCGAAGGGCGCTTCACCGACAGCCAGCGCGCCCTGCTGCGCCGCGCACTGCTGCGTGATACGCTGATCTACGGGCTGCTGTCGCTGCTGCCGCTGGGTGGAATTATCGTGCTGCTGAGCGGAGCGGCGGAACACGCTCCGAACGGCGTCATTCTGGCGATCCTAATTATTCTTTCTGGCTTGCTGATCGTGTACATTGCCCGTCAGTTTTACGCCACCCGTGCCGATCTCGCCAGGGAGGTCAAGGTGGCGGTGGGAGAAGCCGGTCTGCACAATCTGGGGCGCGGTGGTTTTGGCCTGAGTATCGGTCAGCAGAACTTCTTGATCAGCAAAAGTTTGTATGCCGCCTTCGCCGAAGGCAAATTCTATCGCGTCTACTATGCGCCTCGCCTCAAGCGTATTCTCTCGGCAGAGCTGGCTGAATATTAAGGCTGTTTGGCGCGCATCCGGTTATTTCTGGCGTTGTGTTCCAGTTCGACCAGGCCAAGCGCTTCCAGCAGCGGCGGCATGTACATGCCAAAGCGACCGCGCAGTCCTTTCTTCATGCCGTACCAGCCGCCAAGCGGGTTATCCTTAGAGCGTCCCCAGGCTTCGACCGTGCCGGGTTTGGCTTCTTTCTGCTCATCCGCTGCGCCGAGTTCAACCCAATCTCCGCGCTCCTTGAGCATCTGGTACAGGTCGTCAAGCGCGCGCAGATCGTAGTACAGCGTGGTCGTCCCGACCTGACATACCAGGCGCGGCGGGTCGTTGGCTTCGTCTTTGTACATGGTGTAATCGGATGTTCCGGGCGGTGTTTTCAGCACCCAGGGATCGTCTTTTGTACCTGCTGCCATCGTCCATCACCTCGCTATTCTATATGCATAATATCGGGACAGCGCAGAAAAGGTTCAAGTCGTCTTGCCCATGACGTGATACGTCACCTGCCCGCGCAAAAAGTCGTTGACCCAATCGGCCTGTTCGCTCATGACGACAGGCGCTTCATCGCGCGCCATCACACGGAAGCCAAACTTCTCGTAGTAAGCAATCAGCGCGTCTTCGGCCAGCAGATACAGAGGCAGCCCTGCTCGCTCAATCAGTGCATGAACGACGGCTTCGGCATAGCCACGTTTTCGATAGTCTGCCAGCGTGACCACACTGTCGATTTCCTGAACGTCGCCTTCTGGATGAACCATGCCGATGCTGACGATCTTCGGCGTGCCGTTCTCGACAAGCTCCAGCACCAGAAAATAGTGCCAGTCAATCGCGTTCGGGTCGAGCGGCGCTGAACGCACCATCCGCGTGATCGTTTCGGCATCGGCCTCCGTCGCCGGACGGAGTGTGTAATCACTCATGGCTTTCTTTCGCCTCTCATTTTCCCTGAAAGTATACCTCCGAAAGCCTCTGTAACGCGCGGGTCGTCGCGGCTGACCAATCAGCAAGTGCATCGAGCAGGGAGGGTTTATGGATACGCAAATGATCGGGCAAATCATTCAGTTGATTGTCGCCCCTGTCGTCATGATTTCAAGCTGCGCGCTGATCTTGAACGGGCTGTTGACCCGCTACGGTGCGCTATGAAATCGAGCAGATCACGCAGCCAAGCCAGTCAGCAGAATGAGTGCTTAATTTGCCGCATGTGTTTTAGAATGAACGCACATCGACCGGAAGCAGGGGCAAGCGCGTATCGGCATCGACTCCCGGCGCGGCGATGCGCACCCCGTCCCACCACTGATAGACGATCAGCAGCGCCTTCAGTTCGCGCAGCCCAGTCGCGCTGCGTTCCAGTGCTGGAATGTCAATCGTGCGTTCCTCAACGTAGACCCGACCGGGAACCCAGGTCATCATATCCGTATCCGGCGGCACATCGACCAGCGACAGGCTGACCAACTGTGGCGCGCTGTCACTCTGTGCGATCAACACGCCCTGCTCATCATTAATGTGAACGGCGATGCTGTAATCCGCCGTCAGCGGGTGATCGACCGACCACCATAATCGCAAATGCAGCGGCTCGGCTTTGTGCAGAACAAACGGCGAGGCCATCAACAGGTCGTCGTGCAGCGCTTCGACGCCGTGAAAACGCAGCCCGTTCTCAAAAGGTATCCCGACCGCATCCGGAGGGCCTTCATAGAGGCGTACCAGACACTCCGACGGCCCGACGAAGATGCTGGCAATGCGATTCGTTTCCACCTGACTGCGCACATCAGGATCAAAATGCCCGCCCGAAGTGATGTACCATACCCGTTTGTAGCCAGCGGGGTCGCTGACAAACTGAATTCCGTTTGGGAAAAATGCCCGCACTGCGTTGTCCCACTCATCAGGATAGGGCGCGCAGTTGGATTGAGGATCGACCAGAACGACATCGCCCCAGCGTGCTTTCTGCGCCAGCCAGCGAAAATCCTCGAACAGCGGCGCATTTGGGAAAGCGCTGTCATCGACCGCATCCAGGCGGGGGATCGGCGCGAAGGTGATCGCCAACGCCAGCAGCGCCGCGCCCGTCGCGACAGGACGCGGCAGCCGTGCAACCCCCCAGGCGATCCACAGCGCGGCGGGCAGCAGATACCACCACGAATGACGCGGTGAGCCTATCAGCCCGCCCAGCACAAACACCGTGATGAAGCCGACCACGCTCCAGCCCAGCAGCAGCCAGGCCGTGCGCGCCGCGCGACTTCGCCACAGCCCGAACAAGGCGGCAATCGCCAGCAGCAGCCAGAGCAGGCTCAACACGGGCGTTCCGGTTAGAAAATCACGGATATAGTCGAGCTGCCCTGCATTCAGGCCGAAAGTGAACTCGTGAAAGCGTACTGATGCGGCGTCAGTTTTGCCGAACAGTTCCGGCACGACCAGCACGACGAACGCCAGCGCAGGCGCAATCCAGCGGCGAATCGATCGGTAAGCCCCACGCACGAGCAGGAACAGGCCAATTGTCGCGACGGCAAAAACTCCGGTCACGTGAACGTAAATCAGCAGCGCAAGGCTGATCGCCAGCACCGCCCCGGTGATCAGTCTGGGGCGGCGCTCGTAACGCAGCGCGATGTAGAGGGCAAACGGCATCAGCGCGACGAGGATGGCATAGCCGCGTGTGAATAAGCTCAGCAGAATCAGCCCAATCGGCGCGGCGTAGATCAGCACCGCTATCGGCGCAACCTTGCGCCCCGCCAGCCGCTGTGCAATCGCGTAAACGCAGGCCGACCCAAAGACGAACAGCAGCACCGACAGATAACGCAGCATAATCGGGTCGCTGCCGACCAGACTCTGCCATACACCCAGCGCCAGAAACGAGACCGCTCCCCAGTCGTAAGGCGTCCACTGCACGATCTGTTCGAGCGTGCCGTAGGCCTGCGAAACGGCGTAGTTTTCGTGTTGGTCAAGGTCAAATGTGGAGATGCGTACCATGCGGCTGGCGGCGACGATCAGCAGCACGATGGTGAGGGTCAGCCAGGGAGAACGGGATCGAGTCAAGGGAAATAATCAGGGCTATGCGAACGACCGCCTAATCATAGCAGCGCCCAAACTGACTTCAAGAGCAGTTACAATCGAAGCTCTGCTTGAATGGTTTGTCTCAGAATTTCCTCGAATTGTCCCATCCCCGGCGGCGTGTACTGATAGATGATGACGCGCAGGTGACGAATATCGAAGGGAATATCATCCAGCTTCTGCGTAATCAGAATGGTCGGTCTGCCGAGCGTATGGGCAATCCCCAGTTCATAAAAAACATTGGGGTTGGTGCCGCTGCAATCAACAATGCACAAATCAGCATGGTAAATCGCCGACCACACGTCTTTCATAATCGCAGTTGTATGAAAAAAATCGTCGCCGCGCTTGCAGGTCAGGTTGAGTTCGCGCGTGACCTTCAAAATGTGATCGGCATAGATGGGCGGAAAATTTTTGTCGAAGGGCATGGCGACGAAAATGCGCGCCCACGCCTCGCTGGACGTATCCAAAGGTTTTTCAAACAGCGGATAAGCGCGAACAAAGTCGCGGGGGTGCTTAACCATATCCGTCAGGCTAATATCAAATAATCGTTTCAGGACCTGATAGCGCCCGCTAACCACCAGACGCGACGAGCGCGTCCAGGGCTGCCCATCTTCCGTTTCGATCAGACCAGCATCGAACAAATCCTGCAAGGCAAATTTGGGATCCTGGTCAATATAGGTGGTTGAAGCGAGGGTAACGGTCACCCGTGAAAGCTCCGGCGGACTCTTCTGCAAAAGCGCGCTGATTTCGTCGGCACTGATCGGCTGATATGTACGGATGATCCACAACAGGGCAACACGCGCAGGATCGTGCATCATCTCCACTCCTGAATAAAACAAAAAGGCGCAGCGATCATTATAATCGCTGCGCCTTTGATTTGACGATTTATCGCGCCGCTCTTACTCGTTTTCGACTTCGGCTTCCGCTTCAGCGTCGGGCTGACCCTGCTGATTCTGCGGCGGGATTTGCAGAGCAATCGCCTGACCAATCAAGTCGCGCAGGGCGGCTTCGGGCAGTGCCCCCGGCTGATTGAAGATCATCGTGCGTTCCTTGACGATCATCAGGTTCGGGATGCTCTGGATGCGGAAGGCCTGCGACAGGCCGGGGTTGGCATCGACATCGACTTTCGCAATCTTGATTTTTCCGGCGAACTCGCCCGCCAGCTTCTCAAGGATGGGGCCGACCATACGGCACGGGCCGCACCAGGCTGCCCAGAAATCGACCAGCACGGGCAGGTTGGCGTTCAGGACTTCCTGCTCGAAAGTGGCGTCGGTCACAGTCACGGGCGCGTTCAAAACAGTAGGTTCATTCACGGGTACTTCTTCTTCCTCAGTTTTTTCAGAGATTACAGTGCCGCTCTCTGTCACGGCTTTTTGGAGCATCTCAATCGCCAGGGGGAGATCGGTTCCTCAGGGTTTCTGACGGCGTGCGACTTCCTCACCACAGTACCAGGCGACCAGCACCGGCTTGTCGCCGACTTTGAAGCGCTCGGCGAGGGAAGGCAGGTCGCGCGGATCAACACGAGCATAGACGATCTTGCCGCTCGTATCTTCCTTTGCTGACTTGTCGAAGGCCGCTTTGAAGTCGCTGCGCAGCCCTTCACCGCTGGTAAACAGGATCAGAACGGGTTTGTCGCCATTCATCACCTGACCCAGATTGGCATCAGTCAACGTCATCGGTGCATCTGGCATCTTCACCCCTGACAACATCTATGAACAGGTCATATGTAAGACAGACGCAGTGCATACAGCGATCTTACCCCACTCAAAAAGCCGCCGTCTGACCGTCCTTGCGCGGGTCGCTGCCACCGAACAGCACGCCGCTGTCCGGGTCGCGCCGGATGATCTGGCCGTCGCCGAACAGGCCGCGTCCCGCGCCGCTGACCGGGCGCACACGATGCCCCAAATCTGCCAGCCGCGACATACTGCTGACCGGGATGCCTTCTTCGAGCGCAAGCGCGCTGTCACTTGTGCCGCTGTCGAGACACCAGCGGGGGCGGTTGAGTGCTTCCTGCGGGTTCAGGTCGTCGTCGATCATGGCGACCACCATCTGGAAATGTCCCTGCGGCTGCATGAAGCCGCCCATCACGCCGAACGACGACCACAGTTCGCCATCCTTCGTGCCCATCGCCGGGATAATCGTGTGATACGGGCGCTTGTTGGGCGCAAGCGCGTTGGGATGGCCTTCCTGAAGCTCGAAGAGCGCGCCGCGACTTTGCAGGAAGAAGCCGTTCGCCACCACCCCCGACCCAAAGCCTGTGTACAGGCTGTTGATGAAGGAACAGGCATTCCCCTCGCCATCGACCACACTCAGGTAAACCGTGTCCGAGCCAGCGGGGGGCATTCCGTAGGTGGGCGGCTGCATGGCGATATGTGGCGAAATCATCGCCCGCCGTTCGTCGGCGTAACCAGCGCTTAGCAGCCAATCCATCGGTGCGGGATTGGTCGCCAGGTCGGCGACGTACTGGCGCGCATCGGCGAAGGCCAGGCGCATCGCCTCGACCATCAGATGCAGGCGCTCTGGCGAATCCCACGCCAGCGCTGCCAGATCGAAATCCTGCGCGATATTGAGCGCTTGCAGCGCCGCGATTCCCTGCCCGTTGGGGGGACATTCGTAGATGCGGACGCCGCGATATTCGGTCGAGATTGGGTCTTCCCAGGTTGAGCGATGATTCTGGAGATCGTCCATCGTCATCAGGCCGCCGCGCTGCTGGATCGCCTTAACAATCGCTTCAGCGATTTTGCCGCTGTAAAAGCCCGCCGATCCGCCGTCGGCGATGGCTTGCAGCGCTTCAGCCAGCCCCGGCAGTTGCACGACCTGTCCAATCTGCGGCGGCTGCCCGTTGGGGATGTAGTCGTAGGCTTTGGCATTTTCCATGAATTTGCCGTAGCGCAGCCACGCCGCCCCGTATATCGGATGCACCGGGAAGCCATCACGGGCGTAGTGAATCGCATCGGTAAGCACGTCCGCCAGCGTCATCGAACCATGCCGCTTGAGCAAATCCTCCCAACCCGCCACCGCGCCGGGGACGGTCACCGAGTGCGGGCTAAGCAGCGGCATTTCGCTGTAACCCTGATCATGCATGTACTGGAGCGTCAGCGCGGCGGGTGAGCGTCCGCTTCCGTTGAGCGCCGTCACCTGTTTGGTCTTGGCGTCGAAGGTCAGCGCGAACATATCGCCGCCAATCCCGGTTGAGGCCGATTCGGTCACGTTAAGGACAGCCGCCGCCGCGACGGCCGCATCTGCCGCTTTGCCGCCGCGCCGCAGAATTGCCAGCCCGGCCTGCGAGGCCAGCGGATTGCTGGTCGCGACCATCCCGCGCCGCGCCACCACCATCGAGCGCCGCGTCTGAAAATCAAACGACATTGGTTTCATAGAGTTGTCCTATCGTGACATGGATAATGATTCAATTTAATCAAAAGCGCGCGTTCTGCTAGCCGTTCCTGATTGTTGAGCCGCAGCAGGAAAACCGTTACACGGCCTTCAGGCGTTAAAGATTCGATCTGCGCCTCGTTCAAGCGAAAATGTTCTATCCAGGATTGTTTTCGTGGATGAAACAGCGGGGTCAGTATGCCTGTTTCCCGATCAATGGAACCAATATCACTGCCTTTGAAGGCATTGCATTCAGGACAGCTTAGGCAGAGATTAGCGGCTTCAGTCTCGCCGCCATGTTTTTCAGCGATGATGTGTTCGAAGTGAAAGGAGAACGGACTATCATCACGATGAAGCAGACAATATTCACAGCAGTTACCTGCACGCTCGGTAATCAGACGGCGCAAAGCAGCGTCGATATAGGTCATTCTGCTTCCGAAAGATTGAGCTGCGCTTTCAGCTTGAGCATCTTGAGGAAATGATTCATCAGCAAAAATTCGTTCAGTTCATCTTTTTCATTTCCGCTAAGTGTATCTGAACCATTTTGATCAAGCAGATAATGCAGCCGTTGATCGAGAATTTCTGAGGGTTTGAAAGCGATAATTTCTTCAGTGGTGGGTGAGGCAGCGAGAAAACTGGTAATCTCTTCAAGCAAGTCGCGGGTAGGTGCAACAGCCATTTCCGGTTCCCCTGAATTCAACTCCCCATAATCATACGACTCTCAGCCAACGATACAAAATTTCTCTGAAAAACCATTTTATGAAAATTATGAAAAAAGGTTCAGACGAACGCTCACCTGAACCTTTTGCTGTCTCAGTGTGCGTTTACAGCAGCCTAGCTGACGCCGAAGGTGTACGCGCCGCCTTTATATTCCAGCGAGGTATCGCTGACCCCCGCGTTATAGAAGAACACATCGGTCGCAAAAATCAGATACAGACCATCTTCCGGCAGCGTCAGGTCGCGGATCGCCGAGTTGGTGCCTGTGCTTTCGGGATCGTCATCGTCAACGGCGATTCGGTTGCCTTCGGGGTCGAAAACATGCAGAACGGTGTCAAACTCGTCGCTGCTGTTCGTGAGGGTAATCGTGTCTCCCGCCTTCCCCACGTAGGTGTAATAGCCGACGGGCTTATTCTGGCTGCTGACACCATCGACGCTATCGCCTTTGACCACATCTTTGGTATAAATCAGATTCTGATCAGCGCTCGAAGCAGGCGTCGTATTGCCCGTGACGGTGATGTCGAAGGTTTGATCGGTTGGTTCGGTCGTGGTTTCGCCAGTTTCGATCAGAATTTCGTCGATATGTGCGAAAGTCGAGGCTACCAGCAGATAAATTCCATCGTCAGGCAGCGCGACATCGCTGATCAGCGACGACCCGAAGATGTCCGTGCCGCCGTCATCATCGCTGGCGATCATTTCGCCGTTTGGCCCCAGCAGCACAATAAACGGATCGAGATCGCTGTCCTCGGCCTGCGCCATCGAAATCGTCACGGAATCGCCTTTGCTTCCCACAAAACCGTAGAGATAGGCGGTCGCGTCGGCGCTGAATTCGTCACTGAAGGGTTCACCGCTGTGAAGTATTTTGCGCACGCCAATTGGGTCATTGCTGCTGCTGTCGGAAGTAGTCTGCGCCTGAGCGATGCCCGCAAACGAGAGCAGCAGCACACTCAGGAGCGCGAAACTCAAAAACAAACGAGAACGAGACATCGTATGGCCTCCCAAACCGATCATCCATATGCACATTCATTGTGTCGTAAAACCGTGCCGGATTGGAGTGCGCTTCATAAAAAACTTGTATAGAGACTTTCGCAAGGACTTCGTTACAATCTGCGCAAAGTTTATTGAACGAGCAATTATTGGCGGTGAACAATGGGTGTTGCGGCTTTAGGGGAACTTCTGATCGATTTCGTCGCGCTGGAAAGCGGCGTCAGCGTAGGCGAAGCCTCCGGCTTTGAGAAGAAACCGGGCGGCGCTCCGGCCAATGTCGCGGTCGCGGTCGCCAAACTGGGTCAGCCGAGCGCATTTCTCGGTCAGGTGGGCGACGATCCGTTTGGGCATTATCTCGACGGCGTGCTGCGGGCGGAAAACGTCGATACCAGCGGTTTACGCTTCAGCGCGGATACGCGTACCGCCTTAGCCTTTGTCTCGCTGCGCGCCGACGGTGAGCGGTCGTTTGTCTTCTATCGCCATCCCAGCGCCGATATGGTCATGCGCCCAGAAGATGTGGCCTTCGACGTCATCGACCAGCACGAGATTTTTCACTACGGCTCACTCACACTGATCGCCGAACCGGGGCGCTCAGCGACGCTGGCAGCGGTCAATTACGCTCGCGAACACGGCAAAATGATCTCGTATGATCCCAATCTACGCCTCTCGCTCTGGAAAGACGAAGCCCACGCCCGCGAGGGTTTGCTAAGCGGTTTGCCTTACGCCAACATCGTCAAGGTCAGCGACGAGGAACTCGAATTTCTGACAGGCGGTGACGACCCGGCGGCGCTCTGGCGCAGCGATACCCAGATGATCGTTGTCACGCATGGGGCAGATGGAGCAAGCCTCTACACACGCAGCCAGTCGGCGCATATCCCCGGTTTCAAGGTGAACGCGGTCGATACGACCGGCGCGGGTGACGGCTTCGTCGCGGGGATGCTGGTCGGCCTGCTTGAACGCGGTGTGAAAGTGTTTTCATTATCCGAGATGGGGCGCTTCGCCTGCGCCGTCGGCGCGATCACGACAACGGCGCGCGGCGCGATTCCCGCGCTGCCGAGTCGTGAACAGGTCGAAGCCTTTTTGCAGGCGAATTGATAAATTTTCCGAAAAGGGCAGGTCTCAGACCTGCCCCTACAAACCGCTCTCTTGGCAATCCTGGCGTCTTAGCGGTTCAAATCTTTGGCTGACCGCTAATTGCTAATCGCTTCTCGCTAAAAGAACGCCTTCGCAATACTCAGCACGCCCTGGCTCCAGGGGACTCGGTGCGAGACGCCCGTCTGCCCTTCGAACTGCTTCATATTGGCGAGATACCACTCGTAATTGCGGATCAGCGCGTCTTTGTTGGAATACTTTGGCTTGTAGCCGAGCACTTTCTCCGCCTTCTCAATCGAAACAAACGAATCTTTGCTCGCCGTCTCGAACACCCAGCCGTAGAGCGGTGACAGCTTCAACGCCCACAGCACACGCAGCGCCATCAGCGCCAAGCCTTCCGGCAGCGGGCGAATCTTCTTGCCGAACCCGGCTTTATCGAGCACGGCCTGATAATCCTCGCGCATGGTCGTGAATTCCTTCGCGCCGATGTTGAAGGTATCGTTGACCTTGTCCTTGTCGAGCGTCGCGCATAGATAAATCGCGTCGCACAGGTCTTCCACATCGAGCAGTTGATAGCGGTTGTTGCCGCTGCCGATCATCGGGAAGCCCTTGCCATCCTTCGCCCAATCGTAGAACAGCGCGAACACGCCCAGGCGTTCCGGCCCAATGAACGACTTCGGGCGAATCACCGGCACGCACAGCCCCTTCGTGCGGAAGCTCTCGCAGACCTTCTCCGCGTCGATCTTGGCCTTGCCATACGGCCCCACACCGATCATCTTGTCGGTTTCGTAGAGTGGGTGATGATCCGGCACGCCATAGACCGCCGTCGAGGAAATCTGAATCACGCGCTCGACGCCGTGCGCCAGCGCCGAATCGAGTACTGTGCGCGTGCCTTCAATGTCGGTGGACATGATGTCGGCTTCGCTGTAGAGCGGGAGCGCCGCCGCCGTATGCACGACGATGTTGATGCCCTCCATCGCCTTATCGACATCGGCGCGGTTGCGAATGTCGCCTTTGGTGATCGTCACCTGATTGCGTTCGGGATAGTTGAAATCCACGAGGTCGAGTGAAGCGACTTTGTGTCCTCGTGCCAGCAGATAGCGCGCCAGATTAATGCCGAGAAAACCGGAGCCGCCAGTGATCAGGTAGGATTTTTGTTCCGTTTGCTGCGTCATAAGAACCTCATACGTCATGTAAAAGCTAAAATCATTGTAGTGAGGCGGAGGGCAAATGAACAGATAAGGTTGGGTAAAGGTGGAATTTTCGCTCTAAGCGAAAGCCAGTTCCGCCATGATCGGGTAGTGATCGCTCGGATAGACCGGAGCCGCGTTGTCACGAATAATCTCCGCCGATTTCACCTGAAACTGCTGCGCCCCGTCGAGCGTCAGCAGCCAGTCGATCCGCCCTGCGAAGCCTCGCGCTGGATCGGGCATGAACTGATCGCCCTCGAAGCCGTGAAACGTATTTGAGTGCAGCGAATCCGCATTCCCCGCCGCCAGATAGCTATCGACGAAGCCGCTGCTCAGCAGAAAGCGGTAATTCTTGTCGGCGATGTCTTTCTGTCCCTCGGCGGGTGGCTGATAAGCGTCACAGTTGAAGTCGCCCGTCAGGATCGCCGGGATCTGCCCCTGTCGCAGCTCGTTGATGCGCCGGACGATCAGGCGGCAGCCTTCCGTGCGTGCCCAGTCGCTGCGGTGATCGAGGTGGGTGTTCAGATGCAAAAACTCGACGCCGCTGGTCTTTTCGCGCAAGCGCGCCCAGGTTGCTGCACGGATGCAGTCGGTATTCCACGAGCCGGAATAGACTTCGGGCGTCTCGCTGATCCAGAAACCGCCGGAGTCCAACAGGTCGAGCGCGGCGGGCTTCCAGAAGATCGTCGGGTGTTCGCTGCCGCCGCTGGCTTCGTTGCCTAGAATATACTGGTACTCGCTCAGTTCCGCCTGATAGGTCGTCAGGTTGCCGTCCTGCAACTCCTGAAAACCGATCACATCGGGTGCATACTTGCGGATGGTGGCGACGTTGAGCGCGGCGCGATACTGCCACTGATTCGCGCCATCCTGTGGGTGATCCGCCCCGCGAATGTTGAAGCTCATCACGCGAAAAGTCATTTTGACCTCGTTTAATCTTCAAAAAATGAATCGGTTCTTATAAATGAGGAGATTTAACTCTGGAATTTGAGCCAGCCCCGGCCTTCGTGACCGAAGCGAAAGGCTTCCGGGTGCAAAATCTCGGCGAGAATTTCCAGCGACTCGACCAGACGCGGGCCGGGTCGGTTGAAATACTGGTTGCCATCGGTCAAATAGACCTGACCGTTCCGAACAGCCCGCAGCGATTTCCAGCCCGGGCGGCTCGTCAGGGCGGGCATTTCCTGCCGCGCCCGCTCGATGCCGAAGCCGCAGGGCAGAATCACGATCACGTCAGGATCGGCGGCTGCCAGATCGTTCCATTCCAGCCAGGGTGAATGCTGCCCCGCTTTGCCGAACAATTCGATCCCGCCCGCCAGTTCGACCAACTCGGGAATCCAGTTGCCACCCGCCATCATCGGGTCGATCCACTCAATCGAGGTGACGCGGGGCATGGTTGCGGTTGCAGCGGCGCGGCGCTTGATGTCATCCATCCGCTCGCGCAGCCGAAAGGTCAGTTCAAGGCCGCGTTCCGGCACGCACAATGCCTCGGCGACGCGGCAAATATCGTCGAACAGGTCAGAAATCTGCATCGGTTCGAGCGAGACGATCTGCGCCGGGGTATCGAGGCATTCGCGTGCCACCCGTTCGACTTCGTTCAGGCTGACCGCGCAGACTTCACACTGCGCCTGTGTCACGATGATGTCAGGCTTCAGGTCATTGAGCTTCACTTCATCGACGCGATAGACTGAGAGCGCGTCTTTGAGTACCGTTTTCACACGCTCGTCAATCTGGCGGCTGTCGCCGTTCAGGTCGAATTTGGGTGCGGTCAGCGGCGGCAGCTTGCGCACTGCCAGCGGATAATCACACTCGTGTGAGCGTCCCACCAGATCGCCCTCAAAGCCAAGCGCAGCGACAATTTCCGTGGCGCTGGGGATCAGCGAAACAATTCGAGTCACTGCTTAATCTCCTGCTGCTGTTGAATCGCTTTGGCGAGGCAGACCGGACACAGACAGGTCGTGTCGGCGCGAACGGGCATCACCGCTGGCAAATCGAAGCACCAGCAGCGCTCAGCACCGGCTGCTAGTCCACAGGTGAAAGTCGCGCCACATTCCGGGCAGCGGCGCACACCTCGCACGGGATTACGTTCCTGATCCATGACACGAGTTTAAATCATCGATCTTGCGCGATCAAGGGACGTCACATCGCCATTGTCGCTCTAGGAGATGACCAGAGGGGATACGGTGGGTTATTCAACAGGATGGGGTCGTGTGCGAAGGCGTATCTACTATGGTTATTTCATCGTCGTCTGACCGCTGGTCACCGGTGCGACCCGCGAATAGATCAGGTCAAAGTCACGTTCCCAGCTTGAACCATCAGTCGATCTTTCCCAGTAGCTCGTGATGGTATTGCCATCATCACTAAACTTCCCCTCGAATCGCTGCGTTAACCCCGGTTCGTCGTATCGCAGTTTCCAGACCCCGTTGTTGAGGCTCATGCTGTAGATGCGGGTCACACCGCTCGAACCGAAGGAATGCATGGTAAAGCTTTCCCCCGCGTCATTCGCGCCGATGATGCCTATCCTGTCCGTTGCATTGGGATGAGCGACGTGCCAGTGCTCGACCAGGAAGATCCTGTCTTTCATCCACTCGAAATCTTCCCGCCCGTGCAAATGATGATCGGGATCGTTTGCAAAAATGAATTCCAAATTCCATTCGCCTACCAGCAGATTCAGGTGCTCCAGCGTGGGCAGTTGTTGATAGGTTGCCTGTACCATCGCCTCTCCTTCGTCACATGATCATGGGTGATGACCTACGAGCTGCTACGTCCCTTGCTTCTGTCCAGTTTGAATCGCAGTGGGGGCGTTGCATACTGGGGACTCCCTGCGGGGCGGTAGGTTTGGATCGTAATGCCCGTCGCCGTGGACTGCGAGCCGACCAATTCAAGCGCTCTGTCCCGTCCGCTGTCCGGAAACAACCGTATACCCTGTCCGACGATCACAGGGAAGATGAACAGGTTCATCTCATCGACAAGGTCGTTGTCGAGCAGCCAGCGAACCAGCGCGCCGCTGCCGTGTACCTGTAGCTCACGCCCTGGCCTGGCTTTCAGTTCGCGGACGGCGGTCACCGCCTCACCGGCGAGAACCGTCGTGTTCGCCCAGCGTGGGGCAGTGAGGATGGTCGATACCACATATTTGGGCTTGGTGTTCAAAGCCGTCCAGATCGGACTGTCGCCCGGATCATCCCACGTTCCCCACGAGCCAACGAAAATTTCGTAGGTGAGCCGACCGAACAAGAACGCATCGGCGCGCGTGAAGATCTCGTCCATGACCGCCCCGGCTTCGTTATCAAAGTGCGCCCATCCACCGCGCTCGAATAAGCCGTGCTCGTCCTCCTCCGGCCCACCGGAAGCCTGCATCACGCCGTCAACGGAGACCTGCACAGTAGTCGTCAGTTTCATGGTTCATCCTCTCTCGTCCAGTTTCGGGGATCACGACAGTGCTTTGATTCCGGTATCGTACAGAAATGGAGCAAACCTGTCTTGTAAATAATTAACCAGTTGGCAGATGTTGGGGATATTGTGAGTGCTTGGGATTTTCAAGCATTATCTGACGACGCAGTTGCAGGAAGTTGGTTGGGTTGTGTCCCGTAAACGTCTCAAAATCCTTGTTGAAGTGGGATTGATCGTAGTAGCTGGATTGATACGCGACCTGTGACCAGTCGATGGGTTGGGTAGGATCAATTCGATGAAGAATGTGGTTAAATCGATAGATCCGTGCCAGTTCTTTCGGTGTTCCGCCGACCAACTGCTTAAACTGCGTGATCAGATGTTTTTGGCTAATACCGATCTCATCACTGAGCGCCCTGATCGACAGCACGCCATGATTGCGCGCGATTTCAGTAACGGCATAACACACAGCATTGAGTCCATCGGGCATTTCATTGAGACGAGCAAGCAGCAGTTGCTCTAGCAGAGCAAAACGCGCCTCGACGGTCGCTGCGTGATACAGCCGTTCGCGGATTTCGGCAGCGAAGTTCCCCCAGAGTAAATCCAGCGACACGATCTGGTTGTGTAATTCAGAGAGGGGACACTGTAAAAATGGAGAAACCCCACCGGGTTTGAAACTTACGTTCAGGATTTGCATGTGTAGCGGCCAATCCATAATATGAAAAGTATTCCACAAACCTACCGTCCAGCTCTCAGCGCAGGTGGCAAAAGGCAGGGTAGGGTTCGCCTCATAGATCTGGTAAGAATCACCGAAATTGAACATCAGGTGGAGTGATGGAGTGGGTAACATCTTCATGCGATGGTAAGGGGCTGGGTCGTCGCAGTACCACATACACTGAATGTAAGCGTTGAGCGGAGACGATGGGATGTGAACAAAGATACCCATACTGGAAATTCCCTTCTTTTCCCATGAACTTCAGTGAATGTTTTTTGATGGATAATTTTTATGCTTAATAACCTCATTGGAGTGAACTGTCTGTCAATTGAGGATAAGTCTCCTCCTTCAGGCAGACCATTAGCAGACCATTTTAACCAGAGATCGGGCAGGGCGCGCCGACTTCTGTTCCATTGGCGGCTCGCCTGCCTCGATGTTATGCTCGTCACCATCATGGAATAACTTGGATGGCGACTGGACGATGAAATCCTCAGTGAGCGACTGTCGCGTGCATCTGCGAAGTCGGTGCGCAGTCTTAAGGCGTGATTACGCGCGATTCAGGGGAGACCCGCACTGCTGAACTTCGCTGTCGAATCGGATTTCGAAAAATTTGTGAAAAAAGCGTTTGAAAGCCGTTTAGTTGTGTAAATTCGTGTGCTGTTTCATCGATTGAGAATTATAATAGCATGGAGAAAGGATAAAGATTGAGCGTCATTGTCGTCTTTAAGGAACGTGTCTATGGTTGCCGATGATCCTACCCTTCCACCGCGTTACGTCGTCGAAAATTATCGTCGTGCATATACGGTGATCAATGGGCGCGAACCCTTCGTGCGCTACATGGGCAATCATTGGTACAACGTCAACGGCGAAACCGTCCATCGTTCCACGCTCATGGAAGAAATCGCTCGCCTGCGCACCCTCTCGCAGCGCCAGACGATTGTCGCCAACACCGACAAGAGCGTTATCCACCGCCTGATCGCCCGCCTGCGCAACCTTTAATCTCCCTCACGGCGTTCAGACAGCCGCTTTTCCAGGATTTCCAGTAGCCTGGGGAAATCCGTCAGATGTCCCGCACGACACTCCACAATCTTCTGCTTTTGATCATCCCAGATCGTTAAAACGTGCCGATCCTCACGCCCATCGTAGTCCCAGTCTGCCATCTCGTTGAAGGCGTAGTATTGGTAGGGAATATGAATCCGTCGGTAGAGGCCATTTGGCAGCACGTCGATGCCTTCCTGCCAGAAATACAGCGCCGGGGCGACCATCAGCAGCGCAGGCAGCACAAAACGCGGATCGAGCAGCGCGGGGTTGATGCCCGTCCCGATCAGGATTGCGCCAATGAATACCAGCAGCGGCACAATCCACAGAACCGTCAGCCCAACGCGATAGACTCGTGGCAGGCGATGACGGGTGAGCACCCCATTGCCAGACGATCTGTCCGGGTTCATGCTTCAATCTGAAGCTGCATCAGCGGAACGTGCTGCGGCGCGACGTTCGCGGCGGTCGTCAGCATCAGCCCGCCCTGTTCCACATCATGGAAGCTGTAAAACGGCTTCACGCCTTCCGCGAAATGCTGCCTGACGGACTCGACCAGTGCGGGCGCTTCAGGAACATGCGTCAGAACGACGAAGTGATCGCCGTTGACGCCGACAAAATCGTCAGCCGTCCCTTGCTTGCTCAACACCTCCTGAAGCGTGCGCGCCGCAAAAGCGAACGTTTCATCCGCCGCGACAAACCCGTAAACTTCGCGGAAGGGGTTGAAATTATCGAGTGCGAAGGTCAACTGGGTATAGGGTGTACCCAGCGCTTTGCAGCGCGTAACCTCATCCTCGATCAGCCGCCCGGTCGGCAGGCCGCTGCGTGTTTCGTGCAGGCTTTCGCGTGTCGCCCGGTTGATCGTCGCCTGAATGCGCAGCCGCAGTTCGTCAATATCGAACGGCTTGGTGATGTAGTCATCTGCGCCCAGCGACAACCCCTTGACCTTGTTGGCACGAGCATCGCGCTGCGTCAGAAACAGGATGGGGATATAGCGTGTGAATGAAGTCTGGCGGATTGCTTCGCATACCTGAAAGCCGTCCATATCGGGCAGCATTCCATCGAGCAAAATCAGGTGCGGGAAACGCGCGCGTGCCATTTCGATTCCGGCGCGTCCGCTGTCGGCGTGAATAATTTCATACTGATAAGCGCCGAAATACAGCAGCAGCATTTCGGCGACATCGGGGTCATCCTCAATGACGAGCAGACGTTTGCGGCTCATCGAATTTTCCTTCGCTAATCGTCGCCAAAAACGGCGTGAACGCGGAACTGGTGATCGTGGGCATCGGCAGCGTTAGCGACGACTTCATCCGGGCTGAGCGGCTCAGCGGGAACATCCGGGCGAAAAACATTTTTCAGCGGCAGCACCGAAGCTGTCGGCGGAATGTGGGACGTATCGACTTCCTGCAAGCGCTGGAAATATTGCAGAACATGCGAGAGCTGCCCTGCATACAGGGCGACTTCCGTATCGGTCAGGTCGAGTTTTGCGAGTTCAGCAATTTTGCGAACTTCCTCGTGCGAGAGTTCCACAGCGGTTTTCCCTTGTGCCCGGTCGTTTCCCTTCGATTATAACATGCACCTTCTCACTGTGATTTGAAAACGACATGGATAATGCATGAATTTCCTGTAATACTGTGGTGGTGAGTGATCTACCCCAGGAGCGATGAACCCATGTCCATGCATGAATACGAAGACCTGATCGAAATGTCGGTACGGGTGCTGGACGCCTGCGACAGCGCCGGTTCAGCCGACACACGCTCGATGTTCTATCACCTGTACGAGTTTCAGGCCATGTGGGACACTGGCTTTACCCACTTTCGCGTGATGGATATACTGATCCGGCATCGCTTCGTCTACCGCATGGCGATGACCGATCACCCCGATTATGCGCAATATCAGGATGTGCTCGACCGGATTGTGGAAACGACCAGGCAGGCGAATGCATCTCACAATTTTTCCTTCCTGCGCGTGGACCCAGGCCGCGAATTGGATAGCGCAGCACTAAACCAGATGACCAGGCAGGAGCGCAGCGACTGGTATCAGAGCAATCCCGTCGCCGGATATTACCGCTATCCCTATCTCTATGCGGATGCTGCTTCACCGCTGTGGAAACGATTGGTTGACACAGGACAACTGACCGGAGCAGATGCCGAGCTTCCCGATCCCCAGATGTCTCTGATCGAGATTGCCGACCGGGTTGTGTGCTGCGCTGAACAACAGCAGCAGTTCGAGGTGATGACATTGTGGTACGCGCTGCTGCCTTCGTATCTGGTCTTCAACGACGAGGTTAGGCAGGCAGTCACCCCGGCATTGGAATCCCTGATCACTGTGATTGCGCGCAGCGATGCTCTGAATAGGGCAGTCGCAAACAGCCCGTATATCAAGCGTTTTGCCCACATGCTGCCACCAGTTAAGACTGCTGAGGAATACCTTCAGGCTGTCGAAAATCTGATGAATAACGCCGACAACCTGTGAGCCGCGCAATATCGGTGTCCTGACAAGAAAAAGCTCACCGCGAGTTTCACAGCCTATCCCGGCTCAGATCGATTGACCCACCTTTCCATAAAATTCGAGTATAATTCGAATTATGAAAAAACCCGTCCTGCACGAAATCATCATCGCCAAACAGAATCGACTGGCTCAGCGCAAAGCTGCCACACCCCTCGACGCCATGCGTGCGCTCGCCGGAATGCAGAAACGCCCACAGCCGATCCTGAGCACGGTCACGGATGATGGTCACGTCATGCTCTTCGGGCAAATTCGCTACGGCACGCCCTCCTATGACCCCGTGATGCTGGCGCTGCACTATGCCAACGCCGGGCTGGATGGTCTGACCCTCTTCACGGACAATCGCATTTATGACGGCGGCATCAACGACCTGGCCTTAATCACACGGGCAGTGACCGTCCCCGTACTGCTGCAAAATTACATCTTTGACGAGTATCAGGTCGTCGAAGCGCGCGCGGCAGGTGCATCCTCGCTGACGCTGGTCGCGGAACTGGTCGATGCCAGCACCCTGCGCAGCCTGATTTCAGCCACGCAGCGCAATCGTATGACGGCGAGTGTGCGCGTGCAGAACCAGACGGAAATGCAGACTACACTCGAAGTTTGTCCTCCCGTGATCGAAGTAGGCAAACGTGACCTTGATACCGGTATTCTCGACGTAGCGCATATCGCCTCCCTCCGCGCCGAAATCCCCTCAACCTGCCGCGTGTTATTTTTCAACCGTCTGCGCAGTCTCGACGAAGCCAAAGCCGTCGCGGCGCTCAAACCCAACGCCGTGCTCATCAGCCCGCGTTTGCTGGCGGAAGACGCTGCTATTCCCCGTCTCCGCGAAATCTTCGCCAACTAAGCATACCGCTCCCCTCAAAAATTTCGTGCCACCGCTCCACGCTGAATAGTTGCATTCAGCCGAAATTTAGCTAAGATTTGCCTTATTATTTACAAAAATTACGGAGCGTGCATTGAAACATTTTCGACCGTTCCTGCTGTTATTGCTGCTCTTAATTCCATTGGTCGCACTCCATGCCGCCCAAACAACGCCTGCGCCGCGCCTGGAGATCACGGGCGTCAATGCGTCGCAGATGCCCACTGTGACGGTCACAGCCAATGTTTATGACACGCTCGGTCAGCCTGTGCTGGGGCTGACCGCCGCAGATTTCACCCTGACGGGCGATCTGGTCGGGATTGCGCAGATCACCAATGTCGAAAATATCACCGACAACAACCTGCCTTTCGCTGTCGTTCTGGCGATTGACGTCAGCTCCAGTATGTCGGGCGTTCCCTTCGAAAATGCCAAGCAGGCCGCCCACGCCTTCATCGAGAATATTGGGCCGAACGATCCTGTCGCCATTCTGACCTTTAGCAGTCACGTCGGTGTTGTGCAGGATTACACGACCGACAAATCCACTCTGTCAGCAGCCATCGACGCGCTGCGCGTCGGCGGTGAAACCGCGCTCTATCAGGGAGCCTACGAAGCAATTCAGACCGCCGCCGACTCGCCCACGCCGCGCCGCGCTGTCATTCTGCTGAGCGATGGCGCGGAATACGGCGGCATCAGCCATGTAGGTCGGGGCGATGCGACCGACGAAGCTATCAAGAGCGGCGTCCCGGTCTATTCGATTGGCGTCGGCTTTGGCTTCGACCGTACCTACCTTCAGGGCATTTCCAGCAGCACCAACGCCCAGACGTATGAATCGCCTACCTCTGAGGAACTGACGCAAATCTATACCGATCTGGCTGCCAAGCTGCGCAGCCAGTACGTTGTCACGCTCAACGTGCCGCTCCCGCTCGACGGCACGCAGTATAATCTGGGGCTGGAAGTCACCACCAGCGAAGGCACTGCCGACGCCGCTGCCGTCCTGCGCGCGCCCATCCCAGTGCCGATTGTGCGCCTGCCCGACCTCAGCGATCCGCTTGCTCAGCCGACCGACATCACTGCGACTATATTGCACGACGATCCGCTCAAGAGCGTGACGTTTCAAGTCAATGGACGCCCCGAAGTCACCGCCAGCACCGAACCCTACACCTTCACCGTCAACCCGGTTGATTACCCACCTGGCAGTTACATCCTGACGGTCACAGCGGTCGATGCTAACGACGACACCGGCACAGGGACGCTCAATTTTGGCGTTGCCGCGCTGCCTTCGGACATCAGCCTGTCGCCGGAACTGACCGCGCAAACCGTGATCTCAGCGGCGCAGACCTTCACGGTCGAAACCAGCGGGCAGACCGCCGCGACTGCCGTCTCGGTCGCCTTCAACAACGGTCAGCCAACCGACCTGACCGCGCCCTACAGCTTCACGATTGATCCGATTTTCTTCACCCCCGGCAGCTATACGGTCACCGTCAGCGTGACCAACGAAGGCGGCGTCACCTCGACGCGCGATTTCCCCTTCACCATCCCCACGCTGCCGCCACAGATTACCATTGTCGGCGTGCAGGACGGTCAGAGCGTCAGCGCGCCCGTTAAATTCACGGTGCAGGTCACCGGACAGCAGCCTGTCGCGCAGATCAGCGCGACAGCGGGCAGCGTTACCTTAGAGCGCGCCGCTGACGAGTCCTTCACCCTTGATCCGATGATGTTCCCGCCCGGTGCGACCGCGCTCACCATCACCGCGACGCTGACGAACGGAGCCAGCGGCACGGCGCAGATCAATTTCATCGTTGCGCCGCTGCCCCCGCAGATCATCGTTCACGGCCTGACCGCAGGCGAAACCCTGACCGCCGACCGCGAAGTGACGCTCGATTTCGTGACGCAGACGCCCGTCATTCACGTCGCCTTCTTCGTCGATGGGCAAGACCTCGCTCACCAAATTCATGCGCCTTACGGCATCACCCTCGCTGTCCTCGATTATGCGCCCGGTGATCACAACCTGCGCATCATCGCCGACGACGCCGACGGGCAGAGCAGCACGCTCGACCTGCCCTTCACGATTTCGTCCGCCCCTGCCGTGACCGCGACTGCCGCTGCGCTGGCAGCGACGCAGAGCGCCATCGCAACGGCAACCCGGCAGGCCGTTCAAACCGCCGATGCCAGTCAGGCGACGCAGAGCGCGCAGGCCAGCGCCACGCAGGTCGCCAACGCCAGCGCGACCGCCGTCGCAGTTGTGGCGACCAATGCCGCTCAGGCGACGCAGGGCGCGCAGGCCACCGGAACCCAAATCGCCAACGCCAGCGAAACTGCCGCCGCCCTCATGGCGATCAACGCCAGCGCAACGCAGGCTGCCCAGGCCAGTGCCACCCAGATCAACGCTGCCACACAAACCGCCGCCGCGCTGATCGCACAGCAGGCGACAGCAACCGCCGCCGTCGAGCAGGCCACGCAGACGGCGCAGGTCACCGCCACCCAGCAGGCGGCGATCACCGCGACCGCCCAGCAGCTCGTCGTCATCGCAACCGGGGACGCCCGCTCGACGCAGGAACAAGTTTCCGCCCAGGGAACCGGAACCGCCGTCGCACAGGCCACCGCCAACGACCTCTCGACCCAGACGGCGAGCCAGCAGCAGGCGACCCAAACCTCTGAAGTTCTCATTCAGGCTATGCTAGCAACGCAGAGCGTCCAGCAGGCCAACGCGACCGCCACCAGCGGAGCGCTCGCCACCCTTTCGGGGCAGGCGACTCAAAACGCGCAGGCGATTGCGACCCAGGCTGCCCACATCACAGCGACGCAGGCCGCCCAGGCAACCCTGGATGCCCGCGCCACCATTCGTGCGCAGGCACTCGCCCAGGCGCAGGCCGCCACCCGTGATGCACTCTCAACCGCCAACGCGCAGGCGCGGCTTTCCGCGCAGGCGACGCAGGATACGCGCGCGACGCGCAATGCCGCCGCCACCGTCACGGCACAGGCCAACGCTGCTACTGCTGCCCTCAAAGCGACCAATGAAGCGATTTTCGCGACCGCCACACAGCAAATCGTCGAAGCGACGCAAACGCAGGCCGCGCAGGCAAGTGCCACTGCTGCCGCACAGCAAACGCTCGATGCGCTCGCGGCAACCGCAACCCAGACTGCCGTCGAAGCGACGCAAACGCAGGCGGCACAGGCGACCGCTACTGCTGCCGCGCAGCAAACTCTCGATGCGCTTCAGGCAACGGCGACTCAGGTCGTCCTCAATGCCACCGCTACCCAACAGGCGCAGGTAATCCAGAGTGCCGCCAGCGCCACCGCTGCCGCGCAGCAAACTCTCGATGCGCTTCAGGCGACGGCAACGCAGGTCGTTCTCAACGCCACCGCTACCCGGCACGCGCTTGAAACAGAGGCGGCAGACAATGCCACCGCCACGCAGATCACGACCAACGCCACCGCAACGGCTGCTGGACAGATCGCGCAGGCGACCACCAGCGCCCAGGAAACCCTGGTCGTCGTCGCGACGGCGAACCGCGCCGCTCAGTTGACTGTTACGGCGCAGCAGGTCGCCAACGATGCGACCTCTACAGGTGTCGTCAACGAGATCGCGACCCGCAGCGCAGGCTTGACGGCAACCGCCAACGCGCAGGGGACACTTGATACTCGCCTGACAGCCGTCGGGCCAACCGCGACACCGCTCGACAGCGGGGCGCAGAATGTTGCAACGCCCGAAGTCGTGCCGACCCTGACCGAAATTCAGGCGCAGGAGCCGCCTGCCAGCGCCAATATCGCGCCGATTGCGATTGTCGTTATCTTCATCATCGTGCTGATTCTTGTGCTTGTGCTGATTATGCGCGGGCGCGGCGCACCCAAACGCTAAAACGAGGGCAGATTATGCTATGGTTGTCAGGGCGCACCCAGGCAAACTTGTTTGCACGTGCGCCCTGACAATTTCGTCAACAGACAGGGGATCGATGATGCGCAACCTCCTGCTCCGGTTTCTCATCAATGCGGTCGCCATCGCCGTCATTACATCAGGACTGCTTCCCGGCATCTTTATCATCGGCAATATGATTCCGACGATTGCCGTCGTCGCGCTGGTCTTCGGGCTGGTCAACAGCCTCGTCAAGCCCATTGTGCGCCTCCTGACCTGTCCATTTGTGCTGCTGACGCTGGGGCTGTTCACCTTCGTCATCAACGGCGCGATGCTCTATCTCGCCTCTCGATTGAGCGAACTGCTCGTCAATCTGACACGGGGGCAGGTCGTGATTGAAAATTTTGCCTGGGCGATTGTCGGCGCACTGATCGTCAGCCTCATCGACGTGGTGCTCGAAGCGATCCTGATTCGCAGCGCCCCCAAACAGGAAATTACGGTGCGCTATGTGGGCGATCCGCCGCCCTCTGCCGCCGCTGATGACGATGATTTCGATTTCTACGACCCCAGAACAGGGAAGATCAAGTGAACCGCATTCTGGAAACCGAGCGCCTGATTCTCCGCCCGCTGGTCATGACCGACGCGCCAACGATTCGCGCTCTGGCGGGCGAATACCAGGTCGCCCGAATGACGCTGAACATCCCGCATCCCTATCCCGAAGGCGCTGCCGAAGCCTTCATTCAGGCGCGCCTCGATCATCCGGAGAACGGCTATGTTTTCGGCATCGTGCGCAAAGTCGATCAGCAGTTGATGGGAGCGATAGGTATCCATCCGGAGCCGCGCTTCAACCGCGCCGAGATCGGCTACTGGCTCGGCATTCCCTACTGGAATCAGGGATCTGCGAGTGAAGCGGCGCGGCGCGTGGTCGCGTTCGGCTTCGCGGAACTGAAGCTGAACCGCATCTACGCCAGTTATTTCACGCATAACCCTGCCTCGCGCCGCGTCATGGAAAAAGCAGGCATGACCTATGAAGGCACGCTGCGCCAGCACATCATCCGCGACGGTGCTGCCTATGATTTGGGCTACTGCGGGATTCTGCGCAGCGAATGGGAAGCCTCCTGACCGTTTGGACGGGGTAATTTGCCACGATTCAACCTACACTGTAAAGGCCATCGGAAAATAATCTGAAGTCACGCGCATTCCGCCGTTTTTCTCCCCTCTCCCCGAACTTGTTCGGGTACATGCCTTGCGTTTTTACAGGGGGACAGTTTTTCAAATGAGGGAAGATTACATCAATGGCAAGCGAAGTTTTTCTCCCTTTCTCCCCGCTTGCGCTGAGGAGAGGACACCTTTGTAAAATGCCAAAAATCTTCCCGTGAACGGTTTTGTTTTTCTCCCCCTCCTTGAATTCGGGGAGGGGGTCGGGGGGTGGGGTCGAGCGAGAAATTTCCCCGAATGCACATCATCGTGTAAAACGTGTCCTCTCCTCAGCCCCGCTTGCGTGGGAGAAAGGGTCGGGGATAGAGGGGGTTTTTAAACACCTTCACGTAACGGCTTTCTCTATTGCACCAAAAACTATCCCCCATAAACCGCTTGCGTAACGCGAACTTGTTCGCGCGAGAGGGGATCGGGGGTGGAATCGAAGCGACTTATCTTAAGGAGTGTGCCATGCGCTACAAACTTTTAGGGAAAAGTGGGGTTCGCGTCTCCGAACTCGTTTTGGGAACCATGACCTTCGGCACAGCCTGGGGCTGGGGCGCAGCGCCGGAAGTCTGCCAGCAGATGTTTGACCGCTTCGCCGAAGCAGGCGGCAATTTCATCGATACCTCAGTCAATTACACCGATGGCGAAGCCGAAACCATTCTCGGCGACTTGCTGAGCGCCGACCGCGATCATTTTGTTGTAGCGACCAAATACACGCTGACCAAGCGCGATTCGACCGATCCCAATTCGGGCGGCAACAGCCGCAAAAACATGATGCAGTCGGTCAATCGCAGCCTGAAGCGCCTCAAAACCGACGTGATCGACTTGCTTTATCTGCACGTTTGGGACTATACGACCCCCGTCGAAGAAGTTCTGCGCGGCCTCGACGATCTGGTGCGTATGGGCAAAGTCAATTATATTGCCATCTCCGACTCGCCGGGGTACATCGTCGCCGAAGCCAACACGATGGCGCAACTGCGCGGCTGGTCGCGTTTCGTCGGTGTCCAGCTTCCCTACTCGCTGGCGAACCGCGAAATCGAGCGCGAAATGCTGCCAATGGCAAAACATTGGGATATGGCGGTCATGCCCTTCAGCTTGATCGGAGGCGGTGTGCTGACTGGCAAATACACCGAGAGCAGCGAACCCACCCGCTTCTCCCGTGATCAGATGTCCATCCCCGAACGCACCCAGAAGATCATCGAAGCCGTCCGTCAGGTCGCTGAAGAAGTCGGCACGTCGCGGGCGCAGGTCGCCATCAACTGGGTGCGCCAGCAGCAGCATCAGGCGCAGATGATCCCGATACTCGGTGCGCGCACGCTCGATCAACTCAATGATAATCTCGCCGTCCTCGATTGGGAACTGAACGCCGACCAGCTCAAGCGGCTTGACGAAGCCAGCCACCTCGAACTCGGCTTCCCACACAACTGGAAGGGCAGCCCCTACGTCTTCGGTCAGACCTTCAGCCAGATCGATAATCATCATGTGTAGCGGTTAGCCATTAGCAAAAAGACGGGATGACTCGCTGAGTCATCCCGTCTTTGTTTTTAGCTAAAAGCTAATCGCTTCTTATCCTATAAAAAAAGTGACCCGCCGTGTAGAGTCACGACGGGTCGGTATAGCAGGTCTCAGGGAGCTTATCCCACGGAGGGACGCTCACAGAGAGGTGAGCGTCTTAGGGGGTAGCCCCCTTATGACTGCGACTATCCACGCGATCACCTCCTTTTTCTAAGCCATCGATAAAACACAGTATAGCACGATTGTGCGACAGGTCAAGAGGGTTCACATTAGAAATTCGTATAGGTTTTCCTCTGGCTGATTCTCCTCTACGCAGGGTGAATAATCTCGCCTGTGGTCACAGCCTCGAAAGCAGCCCCCGGCACATCCTTCAGTTGATTCAGATCGTCGTCATTCCAGCGCGAATCGGTCGCGCCGCTGATAAACCAGCTTGATCCGTTATCCGCGACGATCATGCCATAGGTCTTGAGCGCTTCGAGAATCACCCGCGACATCCCTGTGAAGCCCGAAATGTCGTAGTCGGCTTTGAGGCGCAGGCGCAGCCCCATCGGCGGCAGATCAGGATTGTCGTCATCCGAAGCATAGTGCGTCGCTGGATGGATGTAGGCTGCCTGCGTCTGATCGACCGTGAAGCGCAGCGCGTGATGGATCGCTCCAGCGGCGACCTCATCGTAACGCACCAGACCGGGGAAGATCGGCAGACCCGCCGCATCCGCCGAAGTCCAGCCTTCGGGACGGAGCGTGTTCGACCTCAGATCGAACACCGCGCCCGATCCAGCATCCCAGCCCGTGCCGTTGTATTCGGCATCGTACATCTCGTAGAGCGTGCAGTTTCCGGTATCAACCACGAGGACATGCGCGTCGCCGCCTGCTTCAACCGGCGCATCCTTCGGGATCGGATACGGGCCGGGGTCGCTCTCGTCGCCGTAATCCGTAAACGTGATCGGCACGAACTTCTGCGACTTATCCACGACGGCATACGGGATGCCATAGTCGGGGTTCGAGCCAAAGTCGGCGTGCAGATGCTCGGCGTCCTCGTTGATGCTGGCGATATACGCATCCGAGCGCGGATCAACCGGATAGGCCGACACATCGGTATTCCACGCATTATCAGCCGGGAAGATCGGGCAGTCGCCGACGGTTGGAGGAGAGGTTTCGGGCGTTTGGGCGTGGACGGCGAAGGCGATCAGGAATAAAGATGCGAACGCAAACAGGATTTTCATCTAAACCTCGCTTTGTCACTCACTCTTGGTACGTGGTTCGACACTGTAGATTGACCAGATATTCGGAGGGAGATTTTGCTCTGCGTTTAGTTTCGCAATTAACTCGCTGGCTTGGGTATTCGTTAGAGAAGATGCGATGATTCTGTCTTTTTCTGGGGTATTGAATTTGACAACATTCCAAATCGCTAATGGCATAGAAGCAAATGAATCATAGAAGGCACGCTCAAGCGTCCCAAACCAGTTACTGTCCATACCCAACTCCAGTGTAGAGGTTAGTACAATCCCCCAAACTGAAGGTAACCCAAAGTCATCTTCGCAATACACGTAATAGGTGTCGGACTCTGGGTCGTCAGCAACCACCCAACAAACAAACGTCTCCGATCCGGGAAACCAGTAGCGATCTTGGGAGAACGGTTCAATTAAAAGTCGTTCGATTGCGGCGCGAACAATCTCATCTTCGATAGAAGCCAGTTGTTCTATGACAAGTTCTTTCACCTGTGCTGCGTCTATCATTGGAATGTTCCTCTTATTTCCATTGTTTACTATCGCGCAAAGATGCCTCAAACGGGTTTTTAATACGAATCATATAACGCTTGCGTATACTAACTATATCTCGTTCGAGGGAGAGGTTTTCCTATGGATTTGAACCGTTATACCAACAAGGCACAGGAAGCGCTGCTCAAAGGGCAGACGCTCGCAAATGAATATGGACACAGCAGCGTTGATCCGCTGCACGTGGTAATTGGCCTGCTGGGGCAAAAAGACGGCGTCGTGCCGGAAATTGTCGCCAAGATTGGGGCGCGTCCGCAAACATTGTTAGGCGAATTCGAGCAGATGCTCAATGAACGGGCGCGCACCTACGGCAGCAACGCCAAAGCCGGGCTGAGCCGTGCCGCGACCGACGTGCTCAACAAGGCGGAAAAAGAAGCCGCTACTATGCACGACGATTACGTCAGCACCGAGCATATTCTGCTGGCGCTGGCGGATGAGCGCTCTGTCAACGGGCCGCTTCAGCGCGCCGGCGTCACCCGCGACGCGATTTTGCAGGCGCTGACGGCGATTCGTGGCGGTCAGCGGATCACGTCGCAAGACCCGGAAAGCACCTATAAATCGCTCGAAAAGTACGGGCGCGACCTGACGGCAATGGCGCGGCAGGGCAAGCTCGATCCGGTGATCGGGCGCGAGGACGAAATCCGCCGCGTGATTCAGGTCATCAGCCGAAGAACCAAGAATAACCCGGTGCTGATCGGCGAGGCGGGCGTGGGCAAGACGGCGATTGTCGAGGGGCTGGCGCAGCGCATCGTCAACGGCGATGTGCCGGAAGGCTTGCGCGATAAGCAGTTGATTTCGCTGGATATGAGCAGCCTGGTGGCGGGCGCGAAGTTCCGAGGGGAATTTGAGGAACGGTTGAAGGCCGTCCTCAAGGAAGTGACCGACAGCGACGGGAAGATCATCCTGTTTCTGGATGAACTGCATACCATCGTGGGGGCGGGCGCAGCCGAAGGATCGATGGATGCCAGCAACATGCTCAAACCGATGCTGGCGAGGGGAGAATTACGCGCTGTCGGGGCGACCACGCTCGATGAATACCGCAAGTACATCGAGAAGGATGCCGCACTTGAGCGAAGATTCCAGCCGGTTTTCGTGGATGAGCCGAGCGTCGAGGACACGATTAGCATTTTGAGGGGACTTAAGGAGCGCTACGAAGTCCATCACGGGGTGCGAATTCAGGACTCGGCGGTGATTGCAGCCGCCACTTTGTCAGATCGATACCTGCCAGATCGACAGCTACCGGATAAGGCGATTGACCTAATCGATGAAGCGGCTGCACGATTGAAGATGGAAATCGACTCTAAGCCGACAGCACTGGATCGAGTCGAGCGGCAGATCATGCAGTTGGAGATCGAGCGCGAGGCATTGAAGAAGGAACGCGACAGTGCATCGCGGGAGCGGCTGGCATCGCTGGAAAACGAGATCGGCAACCTGCGCGAAGAACTGAACGCGCTGACGGCGCGCTGGCAAAAAGAGAAAGGCGTGATCGAGGGAATTCGGGAAGCGAAGACCAAGATCGACGAAGCGAAGGTACAGCTTGAGCAGGCCGAGCGGCGGGCTGACCTGGAAGCGGCGGCGCGTCTGCGCTACGGGACGTTGCCTGAACTTGAGAAGCAGTTGAGCGAGCGCGAAGCGACCCTGAACGCCAATCAGGCGGATGGCACGTCGATGCTGCGCGAAGAGGTCGATGCTGACGGAATCGCCGAGGTGGTGAGCAAGTGGACGGGTGTCCCGGTGAGCCGCCTGCTGGAAGGCGAAGTCGAGAAGCTGCTGCGGATGGAAGATCGGCTGCATGAGCGCGTGATCGGGCAGGATGATGCGGTGCGGTCGGTGGCATCGGCGGTGCGACGGAGTCGCGCCGGTCTGCAAGACCCGAATCGCCCGATTGGTACGTTCCTGTTTCTGGGGCCGACGGGTGTGGGCAAGACCGAACTGGCGCGGGCGCTGGCGGAGTTCATGTTTGACGACGAAGACGCGATGGTGCGGATCGACATGAGCGAGTACGGCGAACGGCATTCAGTGGCGCGGCTGATCGGTGCGCCGCCTGGCTACGTCGGTTACGAGGAAGGCGGTCAACTGACCGAGAGCGTGCGGCGACGCCCGTACTCGGTGGTGCTGCTGGATGAGGTGGAGAAGGCGCACCCGGAAGTCTTCAATGTGTTCCTGCAAGTGTTTGACGACGGTCGGCTGACCGACGGGCAGGGGCGAACGGTCGATTTCACCAACACGATCATCGTGATGACGAGTAACGTGGGCAGCCCGCTGATCAAGAACGCGGGGCCAAACCCCGATAAGAAGGCGCTGCGCAACGCCATTCTGGCGGAACTGGATCAATACTTCCGACCGGAGTTTCTGAACCGTCTGGACGACATCATCCTGTTCCAGAGTTTGACGCAGGAAGATTTGCAGCGGATTGTGAGCATTCAGTTGAAGCACCTCGAAGGGCTGCTGGCGAGCCGGCGGCTGACGCTAGAACTGACGGTTGAGGCGAAGCAGTATCTGGCGGTGCGCGGGTTCGATCCCGTGTACGGGGCGCGGCCTTTGAAGCGAGCGATCCAGCACGATTTGCAGGATCCGCTGGCGCTGGAAATCCTCGAAGGGCATGTGCGCGAGGGTGAGCATATCCTTGTGGACGTGAGCGCGGATGGCGAGGGGCTGGTGTTCAGCGCGGGGGTGCGGGAAATAGCTTAACCTCACCCCCAGCCCCTCTCCGTGCAACCAAAAGCAGGTTGCCTGGGAGAGGGGAGAAAAACAAGAACTGGGGCGGATTCGCGGAGAGCGAGTCTGCCCCGGTTTTTGATCGCCGAGGGTTAAAACCCCCGGCTAGTGGTTCGGACAGGAAGCCCACTAAAGGGGCTTGCCCCGACCGGAAAATTATCTTTAAGATATTTAAATTACTAATTTATTAATTAACTCGGCGGGCAACAATCTTGCTGGCAGTTTTGCCAGCAGAAAAAAATTTACCTCCTCTGCAATTGGCGTTTTATTAAATTAGGGGATGGGGTTTTGTAAGGCGTAGCCTTACTTTTGGCGGTTTACGAATGTGGTGAAGTAGTACATTAGGACAGCAATGTAGAGAGTACGGACAAAGGTCACGTCCTGTGCAAACAGGACGAAACCAAGTCCGACCATTGCCAACCAAAACCACACCCGCCAATTCGGGTTATTTTGCTTCACAGGTTAGGTGATTTATCTCACGACTGTTTAGCAGATCAAGGTGATAGAACTCATTCGTTGTCCTTCAATTAGAAAGACCCAACAAAAAAGGCGCATATTGCGCCTTTTTTTGCAATTCTTAAAGCAATTGAAGTTTACATATTAGTCACCTCCAATTTTGCAGTGTAGGAGAAAACAAAAAGCACTCATAGGTAGAATGCTTTCAGGGAATAGGCGAATTGCCTAATTTATACTGTTATGGAGTTAATGGTGGAGTGTTATTTGTGGAACTAACTTCTATATCTATTATACTGATCGTGTCAATAACTTTTGGGCGAAAATCAGTCAATTATTTCCCGCTTTATTACAAGCCCTGAATCATACAAGATAACAAAAGTGCTCTGCGTAGATATGTGTACCAAGGTTTGCCTATTTTACCTAATAAATAATGTTAGGTGAGGATAGGTAAAATTGTCAAGAAACTTGCGACAGACTTTGCCTTTGTTGTAATAAAAGCATCATAAGAAAGCCTGAATGAATAAAGTCCACTGACTAAAGCGGCGCGAGTCGGCGGGACGCAGGTGCTGCTATAATAAGGGTCAGAGCGAAAGAGGAATTTTATGCGGCACGTCATTCTGATTCCTGATCTGGAAAGCGGCGGCTATACGGTCGAAGTGCCGAGCCTCCCCGGCTGCATCTCCGAAGGCGATACGGTTGAAGAAGCGCTTGCCAACATCAAAGAAGCGATTATTGGCTTTGAGGAAACGCTGATTGACTTGGGGCGCGAAGTGCCGCAGGAGATAACGAGATGACCCTGCAAATTCAGGCGGAAACTGCGCCGATTACGATTGATAAAGATGGTGCGGCGCGGGTCGGCGGGACACGGGTGCTGCTGGACATGATCGTCTACGCTTTTCGTGATGGCGACTCGGCAGAGCAAATCCAGGACAGCTACGATGCGCTGAAGCTATCACACGTTTACGCGGCGATTTCGTATTATCTTCACCATCAGGAAGAAGTAGACGAATATATCCGGCAGCGCGAAGAAGCAGGCGAAAAACTGCGCCGCGAAATTGAAGCGAGCCAGGAGCCGAGAATGGCGGAACTTCGAGCGCGCTGGCTGGCGCTCAAGCAGGAGAAGCGCCTGTAATGCTGCGCTTCCTCGCAGACGAGAATTTCGACAACCGATTTCTTCGGGCGCTGGTGCGCAAGGACGCCGACATCGATGTTTTGCGGGTGCAGGATACAGAAATTTATCAAGCGGACGATCCTACAGTACTCGAATGGGCGGCACAACATGAGCGTATTCTGCTGACACACGATTTTCAGACGATGATTGGCTATGCCCTGGAGCGGGTTCAAGCAGGCAAATCCATGCCAGGCGTTTTCGAAATTGATCGATATGCAGCAATCGGAAATGTCGTAGAAGACATCCTGATTGCGTCGATAGCAACGCAAGAAGGCGAATTAGAGGGATTGGTGACTTATATTCCCTTGAGATAAAGATTTACGGTACAAATTCAGGCGGAAACTGTAGATTCAGGAAGCTGATTCGATGCTCATCGAAATTGGAACTTAGGCGATTGCCGTCTATGAGCGAAGAATACAGGTCAGCGGCGCAGGCGCGAAAAAGTGTACATTTGTCCAACAAATGTACCTTGTCAAATCGGGAAGTCATGATAGAATAAATGTTCTGATTCAAATGCGCCGATATTGGCCTTTACACCATTTTTTTGATCCCCACAAAACCCAAATTTCGAACATCGGTAACTTTCATCCCAACTTCGGAAGCGTAACCGCTCCCTCGCCACGCGACCGGATACAGCCGGAAGGGAACAACGGGCTATTCTCGACCCCAAACCGGAAGGGAAGCCCGTAATACCCAAAAGTTTTCCCGCCACTGATACAACTGATCGGGGCGGGCGCGCACTGGTATACTTGAAGTCTAGCAAATAGATCACGAGTGTGGGACGATGGACAGGCAAAAGCCGGGTGCAGGTCAGGAATCGGTGTGGGATTACCCGCGTCCGCCGCGTGTTGAGGCGGTCAGCGAGCGGATTCGCGTGGTGTTCAACGGCGTGACCATCGCCGACACGACGCACGCTCATCGGGTGCTGGAAACGAGTCACCCACCGGTGTATTACATCCCGCCGGAGGACATTCGCATGGAATATCTGCGAGCGACGGCGCGGCACACCTACTGCGAGTTCAAAGGCGCGGCGAGCTACTGGACGATTCAGGTGGGCGATCAGATGGCGGAGAACGCTGGCTGGAGCTATCCGCAGCCGCAAAAAGGCTACGAGGCGATCAAGGACGGGATTGCCTTCTATGCGAACCGCGTCGAGGCGTGTTACGTGGGCGAGGAGCGGGTCACGCCGCAGGCAGGGGATTTCTACGGCGGCTGGATCACGGCGAAGATTGTGGGGCCGTTCAAGGGCGGGCCGGGGACTCAAGGGTGGTAGACGATAGATGAAGCTGATTCTGTTTGACATTGACGGGACGCTGGTGATCACGCATGGGGCGGGGCGCGAGGCGACTCGCGGGGCGATGACCGAGGTCTTCGGGACGTATGGCGCGCTGGTGGGGCATAAATTCGGGGGCAAGACGGACTGGCTGACGCTGCACGAGCTTCTGCCCGCTGCGGGGATCGCGCACGAGGAGATCGAGCGGCGGATGGAGGCTTACAACGTCGCGATGGGGCTGCATCTGGACGCGATCATCGGGCAGTATGCAGTCGAAGCGTGCCCCGGCAGTCTCGAACTGGTCGCGGCACTGAGCCAGCGCGATGATGTTGGACTCGGCATCGTGACGGGCAACGTCTCAAGTACCGCGCCGATCAAGCTGCGGGCGGCGGGGTTCGATCCGGGGATGTTTCCGGTGGGAGCCTATGGTCACGAGGCGATGGAGCGCAATCTGCTGCCCGCGCTGGCGGTCGCGCGGGCGGTGGAACATTATCGCTACCCGTTCACGCCGCAGGAGGTGATCGTCGTGGGCGATACGCTGGCAGACATCACCTGCGCGCGGGCGCTGGGGGCGGTCGCGGTGGCAGTGGCGACGGGCTTTGAACCGGCGGAAGACCTGCAAGCGGCAGAGCCGGATTATTTCCTGAACGACCTGACGGAGTTCGGGCGGGTGTTCGGTTAAAAAGCGAAGTAGGGGCGACCTGTCAGGTCGCCCCTACAGACGCCACATATTTTGCAAGTTACTTACCCGCGATCACTGAGAAAAAAAGATTCAACGCAAAGGCGCGAAGACACGAAGGCAGCGCGCAGACAGAATAAATGTGCTAAAATTATGTGTGGGTGATGCGGCAGAAGACCCGCATCTGTCCCCCTATTCTGCTGGCTTATCAGGACAAACGGATGAGCATTTCCGCTGAGACAAGACCCTCGGACTCGCCCTACGTCGAAGCGATCATGCACGGCTGGACAACAAGCGCAGGGATTTCGCCGCGCCCGTCGGAAGTTCACTGGCACATGGTGTTCGTGCGCACGCGCGGGCAGTTTCATCCGCTGGTGGTCGGGCCGCTGACAACGGCGGGAATCGCGTCGTGGGGCGACGAAGCGGAAATCCTGTGGATCAAGTTCAAGCTGGGGACGTTCATGCCGCATCTGCCCGCGAAAAACTTCCTCGACGTGGAGACGCGGCTGCCGGAGGCGGCAGGGCAAACTTTCTGGCTGAAGGGTGCGGCGTGGGAGCTGCCGACGTTCGAAAACGCCGATACGTTTGTCACGCGGCTGGTGCGCGAAAACGTGCTGGAACGCGACCCGGTGGT
The DNA here is from genome assembly GCA_034432495.1 of Anaerolineae bacterium. Taxonomy (GTDB): domain Bacteria; phylum Chloroflexota; class Anaerolineae; order Aggregatilineales; family Phototrophicaceae; genus Flexifilum. The sequence continues at coordinate 72,004 of DAOUCB010000081.1, forward strand.
GAAGGCCGCGCTGCACGATCAACTGAAGCCGGAGGCCATTGCCGCGCGGACGGTGCGCCACCGTTTTTTGCGCAGCACTGGCCTGACGCAAGCACATATCCGCCAGTTCGAGCGCGCGCAGCAGGCGGCGGCGCTGCTGGAGCAGGGCGTTTCGATCCTCGACACGGTTTATGAACTCGGCTACTTCGATCAGCCGCATCTGACGAAAGCGCTGAAACGTTTCCTCGGCAAAACGCCTGCGCAGCAGTTGGCACGGCTGGAATCGGCGTAAGCGAAGCGGGCGCACACACGGGTGTTTGTCCGAAAAGTAAGCGCCGCTGGTTGCGCCGCTTTAACTATTAAAGACAGAGAAAAAAGGGCACACACGGGTGCGCCCCTACAGCCCCTCTATCCCCGACTCTTTCGCGCGAACAAGTTCGCGTTACGCAAGGCGTGTGCCCGAACAAGTTCGGGGAGAAAGGGAGAAAAACGACGCGATGGAGAGAATTAAACTCCGTATTCATTTGTTAAAAAGCATAAACCCCAAGCTAGAAAAGGCCTAACGACCCACTGAAGGGGTCGTCAAGTGCGCAAGAGGAAGGCCACCCCTTCAGTGGGAGCTAAGAAAGGGCAGCCAAGGGATTAATCCCTCGGCAGAGACTATTCGGACAAGCCTACGCAGGTCTGCCCCTACGACTTCGCCTCTGTTCCGCTGATCGATTGCGTAGAGAGAAACAGGCACATCACGATGTGTGCTTCACCTGCCTATTCATGCAGGCGGATGGCTATTCCTCCTCGTCATCGGTGATGAGCGGGAGCGTGAAAAAGAAGCGGCTGCCGACGCCGACTTCGCTTTCGACGCCGATTTGGCCTTCGTGCAGTTGGACGATGCGTTTGCAGATGGAGAGGCCGAGACCGGTGCTGTGTTCGTCGGCAGTGGGCTTGGTGCTAACGCGCTGAAATTCGCCAAAGACTTTATCGATCTCGTCGGCGGGGATGCCCTGCCCTTGATCGATGACCGAGAATTCGACCGACTGGTCGATGCGGCGGACGCGCACGGTGACGGTCTTGTCGGTGTGCGAGAATTTGAACGCATTGCTGATCAGATTGTTGAGCACCTGCTCGATGCGCTGCGGATCGAAGGCCATCGCCGGGAGCTTTGGCTCCAAATCGGCGACGAGCGCGATTTGCTTCTGCGCACCAATGTAGCGATTGAGCTTGACGATGCGTTCGACGAAGGTTTTAACCTCGACCACATCGGGGCGTAGGGTGAGCTTACCGGACGCAATCGCCGTGATGTCGAGAATGTCGTCGAGCAGGCTGAGCATCTGGTTGAGTGTGTCGCGGATGATGCCGACGAATTCTTTGGTGTCTTCGGGATTGGCGCGGGCGTGAACGAGCAAATCGGCGAAGCCCTGGACGACGGTGATGGGGGTACGCAGGTCGTGGGCCGCCATGCCGAGAAAAGCATCCTTCTGAGTGATGAGCGTCTGCATGTGCTGGTTGGCCTCTTCAAGGGCGGCGGTGCGTTCGCGGACGCGCTGCTCCAACTGGGCGTTCTGCTCCTGAAGTTCCTGCATCAAGCGACGGTTCTGGACGATCAGCTTAAAGCGGTTGAAAGCTTCACGGACGATGGTATCGAGTTCGGTCGGATCCCAGGGTTTGGTGATATAGCGGTAGATGCTGCCCTCGTTGATGGCGGCAATGACGGCCTGAATATCGGCGTAGCCCGTCAGGAGCAGGCGGATGGCGTCGGGGAACTCGCTTTTGACCTTGCCGAAGAAATCCGCGCCGTTCATGCCGGGCATTCGCTGGTCGGAGATGATGACCTGAATCGGCGTCTCGATCATGATTTTGTAGCCTTCTTCAGCGCTGCGCGCGACGTAAACGTCGTAGTCACGACGGAACTGGCGGCGCAGCGCCTTGAGAATTTCCTCCTCGTCATCGACGATGAGGAGCTGCCCGCGCTGAAGAACCGCTTCCAGAGCGGATCCGGCCTTCCCTTCCGCCTGATCTTCAGCGAGTACCCCGGTGTTCACTTCCGGCGATTCTGCTTGTGATGGTTGTGTCATGGTCGCAAATCCTTTGGCAGCGTGATGGTAAAGGTACTACCGATCCCCGGCGTCGATTCGACGTGAATCGCTCCCTGATGCCGATCCGTGATAATCCGATAGGCAATCGCCAGCCCCAGACCGGTGCCAGCGCCGACGGGCTTGGTGGTGAAGAACGGCTCAAAAATGCGTCCGAGCAGGTCGGGCGACATGCCGCGCCCGGTGTCGCTGAACTGGAGGCTGATGCTGTCGCCAGCGTCGCGCCCGCGAATGGTGAGGACGCCGCGTCCGTCAATGGCCTGCGCGGCGTTGATGATGAGATTGAGAAAGACCTGATTCAACTGGGCGGGATAGCAGCGAATATCGGGCAGGTCGTCCAGGTCGAGGACGACTTTGACACGCCCCTGAAGTTCGAGCTTGGCGATGACGAGCGTGCTTTCGAGATTTTCCTTGATGTTGGCGATTTTGAGTTCCGCTTCGTCGGGACGCCCGAAAATGCGCAGTTCATCGACAATCGTGCGGACGCGCTTGAGGCCGCCGAGCGAGGACTGAATCGCTTCGGCGCTGTCCGCCCGTAGGAAATCGAGATCGGCTTCGCTGCGAACGGCCTGGACTTCGGCGGGATCGAACGCGCCGCCGAGGATGAGGGTTTCGAGGCGATCATACGCGCCGAAAACATCTTCGAAGGCGCGGCTGAGGCTGTGCAGGTTGCTGTTGACAAAGGCAACGGGATTGTTGATCTCGTGGGCGACGCCGGCGACGACCTGACCGAGCGCGTTCATCTTTTCGGAATGAACGAGCATGGCTTCAGTCTGGCGGAGTTCGGCGAGCGTGCGTTCCAGCGCCGCCCGCTCGTGGCGCAGGCTTTCCTCGGCTTCGACACGTTTGGTGACATCGGTCTGGATGCCGACAAAATGAGTCAAGTTGCCATCCTCGTCGATGACGGGCGAGGTGAACAGTTCATTCCAGAAGAGCGAACCGTCACGGCGGTAATTGCGCAGGATGATGGTGCTGTCCTCACCTGCACGGAGCGCGGCACGCAGATCGGTCAACCCCGGCTGATCACGGTCGTCACGCTGGAGAAAGCGGCAGTTGCGCCCAATGACTTCGGCAGGGGGATAGCCCGTGATTTTCTCGAAGGCATCGTTGACGTAGATCAGCGGCAGGTCAGGATCGAGCGCGTCGGCGATGGTGATGCCGCAGCTTGACGAGGCCAGCGCACGGTCGTGGAGGCGGAGTTCATGTTGGATGCGCGTCAGAGAATCGCTGCTCATAGATGTCCAGAAAAAAGGCTCAGTGATTATGTCAAATTATATAACTTTAAGAGCATCGCTGCCAGAGGTTAGAGGATCGCCCCTCACCCCTGCTGACCGCGCGAACGGCAACCAACCGCAGGTTGCCTTGTTCGCATGGCGGGTCAGCTTCCCCTCTCCCACGCAAGCGGAGAGATACCGTCTTGAAAGTCAAGTGGGGGCAGTCACGGCTGCGGCCACTTGACCGTAGTGAGGATCAAACGGACGGTTGGAGTGAATGACGCCATAGGCCAAATGCAGCAGTTTGCGCATCACGGCGACGATCACCG
>DAOUCB010000082.1:0-16059 GCA_034432495.1 Anaerolineae bacterium
TGACCGTTCACAGAAAATGCAATTAGCTTAACACTGAATCGTTCAATCGGTATAGTTTGGACGGGTTGCAATTTTCAAAGTTGGGAAGGCGCACAACGCTGTCAATGAAACGCGATCAGCACCACAATCGAGAGGATCAAGCTGGCAATCCCAATCAGCCAGTCGATTGCGCCGCCCGTCTTGATCGTCAGCGCTTTGGGGATAGGTCGGAAGCGGCGCTTGGACGGCCACCACAGCCGAATCCCCGACTTTGTGACGGAGTCCGCCAGCAGATGCGAGGCGTAGCCTGCCCAAAACGCGACCGCGTGAATGAACTGCACTTGCAGGAAAATCATGATCAGTGCAATCACCATCAACGCAAACAGCGAATGCGTCAGGCCGCGATGCGCGAACAGCCCCATCGGCTTGCGTACTCTGCCCAGCGACTTACTCATCTTGCTCGCAGGGGTGTCAATGTCTGGCAGCAGACTTCCCACGCACGCGAGCGTCAGCACCGCGCCCGTTTGCAAGTACAGGGGCACGTGAAAACCAACGGCGACGACCGCGCCGCTCAGAAAACCAATCGCAACGTGCGTTGTCCCTTGCATCGCCGACTCTCCCTGGCATCAAAAAAACCAGAATCATCCCGGTGTGGGGCGTTCTGGTTTTTCGGTTGATGACGTATGGGGTGGGAGACGGGACTTGAACCCGCGACCTCCTGTTCCACAGACAGGCGCTCTAACCAACTGAGCTACACCCACCATATCGATTGAAAGGGATTATAACATGCTTTTTTTCGATTTCCAGAGCATGATTTTGATTTTTCAGGCGGGTTTTCGCGCTACGATCACCGTCACCACACTGCGCGGACACGGTTCTGTCACCACCTTGACCTCAAATGGCGCGAACAGCTTCACAAACGCATCCATAGGGGCAGTCGATTCGCCTTGTGCGCCACCGCCGCGCTGCCCCGTGATCCGGTAGAGCCATTCCAGCCCCTTAACGCTGACATCAGCGCCCGTCAATTGCGCATTTGGCACAATCACAAACAGGCCGCCCGGTTTCAAGACCCGGTAAACTTCGCTCACCGTCTCACGTTTGCCAATGAAATCTGTCGGAAAAGTACTCACCACTGAGGCAAAGATAGCATTCGGAAATGGAAGCTGCTGCGCCCGTCCCCGCGTTAGCCGCGCCTCGATTCCGTGCCGCGCCAGTTTCGCCTGCGCGATCCGCCCCATTCCTGCTGACAGATCGTAGCCAATCGCACGATAACCAGCTTCATGTAGGTCGATTTGCAGATTGCCCGTGCCATGCGCCAGTTCCAAAACCGGCGATTCGTGTTCCAGATGCGCCAGCGCTGCTCGAACCCAGCAGCGCCACACCCCCAGCGACACGACACTGCTGACCGTATCATAGGTGAAGGCCAGTTCGTTATACAGCAGCCGAAAGCCAAACGCGACCGACCGCCACCACAGACCTTCAAACCGTTCCATCACCACCTAAGCGCGTACCGCCGCAAGAATCGTATCAGGGTTGTCCGTGATAATGCAGTCCACTCCTAAATCGCGCAGTTCGACCGCTTGCGCCGGGTCGTTGACTGTCCACGTATTGACACGATAGCCAGCGCTTTTTGCCCACGCCATGTACTTCGCGTCGATTTCCTCGTAATACGGGTTACGTGCTTCATGTGGTAGATCGTTCATCATCGGAATCGTCATGGCTTCGCTGTCGGGTTCGTGCAGGAAGCCAATCAACACTTCGGGCATCGCGGCACGAAAGCGCGCCAGCGTGATCGGGTTGAACGACGAGACGATGATCGTTCGCGCCAGTCCATGCCGCCGAATCGCGTCCGCAACCTTGTCCTCGACGCCTGTCTCGTCGGTCGTGTCCGACTTGAGCTCGACGTTGATCTTGGTTCGCTTGCCAATGGCCTCAAAAACCTCGTCTAGCGTCGGCACGCGCGTCCCGGCAAACTTCGGGCCGAACCACGCACCCGCGTCCAACTCCTTAATTTCCACCAGCGGCATCTCGTGAACGAAGCCTTTCGCGTCCGTCGTCGCATCCACACGCGCATCGTGCATAATGATCATCTCGCCATCGAGACTCAGTCGCACATCGAGTTCAACCCCGTCCGCACCCTGTGCCAGCGCCAGTTCAAACGAAGGGATCGTGTTCATTGGCGCATAGGCGCGCGCTCCGCGATGCCCAAACACTAATAAGCGTTCGCCGTAAAATTCCTGTACCAACGTCTGCATAAGCATGAACCCTTTCAGAAGGTTAAAAGGGTAATTTTAGCCAGTCAATCAATAAAGCATTGTTTACTAGGTCTTAAGGTCATATCACAAATCAACTTATCGTTTTGCTCACCCCACCCTCCACTGCCTGAGACGAGATGAACACTAACGTCTCGCTACCTGTACCTCCTCACCTTCCACCCGCACCGCGAACGTCTTGACCGGAACCAACGCGGGTGGCGCGAGCACTTTGCCATTGCGTACGTCGAAGCACGCCCCATGCTTCGGGCATTCAATCGCATAGCCGTCGATTTCGCCTTCCGAAAGCATATATTCCTCGTGCGTACACATATCTTCAATCGCGTAAAACTGCCCACCCACGTTAAAGATCACCACCCAAACATCGTCAATCTCAACCACGATGCGTTCACCCGGCGCAATCTCGTCGGTGGTGGCAACCATGACAAATTCCGTCATCCGCTAATCATCCTCGTCGTGTTCATGCTCGTGTTCCAGTTTGCGCCATTCCTCAAGACCGTACAGACCAACCTTCAAGACCTTGAGCGACAGCAGCGCGCACTTGACGCGGTTCATGCCAATCGGAATGCCCAACATCTCGAAAATCTCTTCCTTGTCGATTTCGCGAATTTCGTCCAGAGTTTTGCCGAGAATTTCCTCACCGAGCATCGACGCCGACGCCTGACTGATGGCACAGCCTTCACCATCCCAAGCAATCTCGGTGATGCGGTTGTTTTCATCGACTCGCAGCGTCAGCCGCAGCCGGTCACCGCACAGCGGATTGTTCGCCTCATAATCGACATTCGCCGGATCAAGCACCCCGCGATTACGTGGATGCATCCCGTGATCGAGAATGTTCTCGCGATACATATCCTGCATCATTCACCTCCGCACTTTCCTGCACCGAGTATATCCCCTTTAGCCGATCCTGCTTTTATTATTTACCCGGCACTCCGTACTCGGTACTCGGCATACTACTTACACTGTAAACGTCTTTTTTACCTTATAAAGTGACTCGATCAGCGCATCGACTTCAGCCGTCGTATTGTACAGATAGAAACTGGCCCGCGCCGTCGCTGCCGCGCCGAAGCGCTCGTGCAAGGGCATGGCACAGTGGTGGCCTGCCCGCACCGCGATCCCGTCCGCATCGAGAATCTGCGCCACATCGTGCGCATGAATGTCTTTCACCGTAAACGCCGCGACCGCGCCCTTTTTCTCGGCTTCCGGCCCGTACACGGTCACACCTGGCACTTCCGCCAGCCGATCCAGCGCGTAGGCTGTGATGTCCTGCTCGTGCGCCTGAACTTTATCCATGCCGATTTCGTTCAGGTAATCGACCGCACAGCCCAACCCAATCGCCTCGGCAATCGAAGGCGTTCCTGCCTCAAACTTGTACGGCAAGTCGTTCCAGGTGCTGCCGCTCAGCTTCACGGTCGAGATCATATCACCGCCGCCCATCCAGGGTGGCATCGTTTCCAGCAAATCGCGTTTGCCATAGAGCACGCCGATCCCGGTTGGGCCGAGCATCTTGTGTCCGCTGAAGGCGAAAAAATCGGCATCGAGCGCCCGCACGTCAACCGCCATGTGCGGGACAGACTGCGCCCCGTCGATCAGGATCAGCGCTCCCGCCGCGTGCGCCTGCTGCGCCATCGCCTGCACCGGATTGACTGTCCCCAGCACGTTCGAGACCTGCATCACCGTCACCAGCTTGACATTGCCCTCAGCCAGAAAGGCTGCGTAAGCCTCAAGGTCAAGCGTCCCGTCGTCCAGCACCGGGATGTACTTGACCGTGAAGCCAAGCTGCGCCTGAAGAATCTGCCAGGGGACGATATTCGAGTGATGTTCCATCTGCGTCGAGATGACCACATCGCCGGGCTTGAGGTTCGCCCTGCCCCACGTGTTGGCGACCAGATTGATGGTCTCAGTCGTCCCGCGTGTGTAAATAATTTCGCGCTTGCTGTCGGCGTTGATGAACTTGCGCAGCTTGATACGCGCCTGCTCGTAAGCCATCGTCGCTTCTTCGCTCAGCTTATGCACGCCGCGATGCACGTTCGCGTTATAGCGCCGATAGTAATCGTCGAGCGCCTCGATCACCTTGAGCGGCTTCTGACTGGTCGCGGCGTTATCGAGGTAAATCAGCGGCACGCCTGCATGATGCTCCTGCTGCAAAATCGGGAAATCCGCCCGAATGGTTTCGATGTCGTAAGTAAATTTCTCATTCAACGCCATGCTGATCTCCTGGCGCTATCCCACTGGATGTGCGCAGTGTTTTTCCCCTCTCCCCTGAAGCGACTGCGTGGGAGAGGGGTTAAAGGTGAGGGGTTGTCTCAGGCCGATTCCTGCGTTTCTTGCACTGCGCCGACAATCTTCGCTTCGAGCGCGTTTCGCAGTCGATCCTGCACCCGCTCAAAGGGAATACGCTGAAGCAGTTCCTCGAAGAAACCTTCGGCAATGGTTAGCTCAGCGACCGCGCGCGGTATGCCCCGACTCATGAGATAGAACACGGGCGCTTGCTCCAGCGTACCGAAGGTCGCCGCATGGGTACAGCGCACGTCATCCGCCTCGATCTCCAGGCCGGGGATCGCGTCCATCCGTGCATCCTCGTCCAGAACGAGATTGCGGCACGCCTGAAAGCCGTTGATTTTCTGCATCTGCGGCATTGACTTGATCATGCCCTGCCAGAGCGTGCGCGCCTTATGCTTCGCCGCGCCCTTGAAAAGCAGATCCGAAACCGTCAGCGGGCCGTTGTGATTCTGCTGGGTATCGAGGTCGAAGAACTGATTTTCATCGGCAAAGAACATGCCGCTGACGCGGGTGCTTGCGCCCTTGCCGTCGAGATCGACTTCGATGAAGTCCTTGACGAACTTGCCGCCCATCGTCCCCACCACCCAGTCAAGCTGCCCATCCTGATCGACGCTCGCCCGCTGATGGCTGAATTCATAAGTCTTACGATTCCAGTCCTGCAAGCCAACGTAGCGCAGATTCGCCGCCCTGCCGACCAGCAGTTCGGTTGCGCCAATGTAGGCCGCTTGCTGACCGTTGTCAGCGGCTGCCGACTGGTAATCGACCAGAATTGTCGCCTGCGCGTTTTCTTCCAGCGCCACCAGGACATGACCGAGCGTCGCCCCTGGCTGCGTGTTGTACATCACCACATGCAGCGGCAAATCGACCGCCTTGCCCTTCGGCACGTAGAGGAAAACGCCGTGTGTCCACAGCGCCGCGTGCAGCGCCGCGAATTTGCCATCACCCGGCTTGACCGCCCGCGTCATCAAACGCGGACGCACCAAATCTTCATGATCGCGGCAGGCGGTCAGCAAATCCGTGAAGATCACGCCCTGCGCCGCCAATTTGGGCGAGAGTTCGTACTGGACAATCTTGCCATCGACAAACACCAGCGTCCCGCCCTGGGCAGACGCTTCGCCAATCAGCGGTTCGAGAATTTGCGCTGGAACCGCGTCCAGCGACGCTTTCCCGGCGCTCATCAATGGACTGGCTTCGTTCCAGTGAATGCTGCGATAATCCGTCCGCCGCCATTCTTCCTGATCGCGCGGCATCGGCGTTTCTTCGTACAGTTCCCACGCGACTTCGCGGCTTTCACGCAGCCACAGCGGTTCGTTATTTGCATCGCTCAACGCTTCAACGTCGGCGCGCGTATATAGAGGCGCTTCCGGTGTTGCGGAGCGGCGTCGTCTTACTGCTACCAAGTTCTCTCTCCTTGCCAAGACCTAAAGGAGGGATGAGTAACGAGTAATGAGTTTTCGCTTATTACTCATGGCTCATCCTTCATTTCTTTGCTGTTTACCCAATCGATCCTTCAAGCTGAATCTGGATCAGACGATTCAGTTCCAGCGCATATTCCATCGGCAGTTCCTTGACCAGCGGCTCGATGAAGCCGTTGACGATCATCGCGTTGGCTTCGTCTTCGCTCATCCCGCGTGACTGCGCGTAAAAGAGTTGATCCTGTCCAATCCGTGTGACCGAGGCTTCATGCCCCATCGTCACATTTTTGGCATCACATTCAATCGTCGGGTAGGTGTCGGAGCGGCTTTTGTCATCCAGCAGCAGCGCGTCGCAGACGACGTTACTCTTGACGTTATCCGCGCCTTCGACAATCTTGAGCAAACCGCGATAGCTGGCGCGTCCGCCATCCTTACTGATCGACTTGCTGATGATCTGGCTGGTTGTATTCGGCGCAAGGTGCGTAATCTTCGCGCCCGCGTCCAACTGCATATCCTTGCTGGCAAACGCAATCGAGAGGACTTCACCATGTGCGCCCTCACCCGCCAGAATCACCGCCGGGTACTTCATCGTGACCTTGCTGCCCAGGTTGCCATCAACCCATTCCATCGTCGCCTTTTTGTAGGCGACGGCACGCTTGGTCACCAGGTTATACACATTGCTCGACCAGTTCTGAATCGTTGTGTAGCGGCAGCGCCCGCCGTCCTTGACGATGATCTCGACCACTGCGCTGTGCAGGCTGTCTTCGCTGTAGCTCGGCGCGGTACAGCCCTCGACGTAGTGAACGTAAGCCCCTTCATCAACGATAATGAGCGTGCGCTCGAACTGGCCCATATTCTTGGTGTTAATACGAAAGTAGGCTTGCAGCGGCATCTCGACCTTGACACCCGGCGGTACGTAGATGAACGATCCACCTGACCAGACCGACGTGTTCAGCGCCGCGAACTTGTTATCCGAAGACGGAATGACCGTGCCGAAGTATTCTTTCACCAGATCAGGATGATCGCGCAGCGCCGAGTCCATGTCCGTAAAAATCACGCCCTTGCTTTCAAGATCTTTACGGATGCTGTGGTAAACCACTTCCGACTCGTACTGTGCCGTCACGCCTTGCAGATATTTCTGCTCCGCTTCGGGGATGCCCAGCCGATCAAACGTGTTCTTGATGTCCGCCGGAACATCGTCCCAGTTCTTGCCCTGCCCGTCCGCCGCACGCACGAAGTAGTAAATATCATCGAAGTCGATCCCGCTCAGGTCAGCGCCCCACGTCGGCATCGGCTTGCTCATGAAAATTTCGTAAGCCTTGAGGCGCTCGTTCAGCATCCACTCCGGCTCGTTCTTCATCTGGCTGATCTGGCGCACAATCTCAGCGTTCAGCCCCTTCTGACTCTTGAACGAGTACTGTTCCGGGTCATGGAAACCATATTTCTCTTCATAGGTTCCGCGTACTTCGTTCAGCGCGGCTTCTTCTTCTGTCAGTTGCTTCTCACTGGGGATAAACTCAACCACAGGATTTGCTCCCTCTCTTAGTTATTCCGATTCCGCGACGCTAAAACGCTCACGCACCCAGTCGTAACCCATTTCTTCGAGCTTGAGCGCAAGATCAGCGCCGCCGTTCTCGACGATCCGTCCATTGAACATCACATGTACAACGTCCGGCTGAATATAATTCAGAATCCGCTGATAGTGTGTGATCACCAGCGCGCCCATATCCGGGCCAGTCAGTTTGCTCACGCCTTCAGCGACCACGCGCAGCGCGTCGATGTCCAAACCAGAGTCGGTTTCGTCGAGGATCGCGATCTTCGGCGCGAGCACCGCCATTTGCAGCACTTCGGCGCGTTTCTTCTCGCCGCCGCTAAAGCCTTCGTTGAGGTAACGCCCGGCAAAGCTGGAGTCCATTTGCAGGTATTCCATCTTCGCGCGCATCAGCTTGCGGAAATCGCTGACCGAAATCCCCTTGCTGTCAGGATTTTCGGCTTTCATACGCGAATTAATTGCCAGACGCAGGAAATTCGCCAGCGTCACGCCAGGAATCGATACCGGATACTGGAATGCCAGGAATAAACCTGCGCGGCTGCGCTCATCCGGTTCCATTTCCAGCACGTCTTTGCCGTCGAAAATAATCTGACCGCCCGTGACCGTATATTCGGGGTTGCCGAGTAGTACGTTCGCCAGTGTGCTTTTGCCGGAGCCGTTCGGCCCCATCAGCGCGTGAACCTCGCCTTGCTTCACGGTCAAATCCACGCCTTTAAGAATCGGCTTGTCTCCGACCGAAACGTGTAGATTACGGATTTCTAGTGCAGCGCCCACAGGTAACTCCCGTATATTGTTGAAAATGTTGATCGTTGTTAAATTTACTTTATACCCAGAGGTGTAAAGTCTACAAAAAGTATAGCAGTCCGGGAGGCGAAAGTCAACATTTTTATGATGCATTTGATAAAAATTGACTTTGAAATTCGGGCGTGCTAAGGTAACATAATCTAGATGCTTCAGCGTCTGTGTTTCGTACCGTTTTCCAGCCCGTCAGGGATAAATTGACAGGACCTATGCTATGACAGAGCAAACAAGACAGGTCACGGAAGAGGGTCTCCGTGAGGCGCTCCGCGTCGTAACTGACCCCGAAATCGGCATGAATGTGATTGAATTGGGTCTCATTCGCGGTGTTGAACTGAGTGAGGATCGCTGCCATCTGAACGTCATCATGACCACGCCCTTCTGCCCTTATGCGCCGCAGTTGCTGGAGCAGATTCGTCGCACGGCTCAGGAATACACCGGTGCTCCGACCACCATTGAAATGGGCATGGAGATGTGGGATCCCACCATGATGGAAGAGGGCGCGGCAGACGACTGGGGTCTGTTCTAACCTCTGTCGCTTCAACTCCATTGAAATTCTGCGAAGAGGCGCACAGTCGTGCGCCCTTTCATTTAATTTCATCCTTCTCTACCTAAGCGCATCAACAAAGCTAGCACGCTGGGGTCACTCGAGGCCACAAAACAAAAAGACTCGTTCACGCAATAATCGTGAACGAGTCTCCATTTTTACCGTGTCGGGGTGCAGGGATTTGAACCCTGGGCCTCTTGCACCCCATGCAAGCGCGCTACCAGTCTGCGCCACACCCCGAAACTGCTGTCAGTATACCCGAACGCTGCTCCGCTGACAAGCCCAGCACTGCCATTTCTCAAATTTCTTCTTTCGGATGTCCGGTTCCGAATCGTGTCAGTAATTTTGCCTTCATATGGACTTTAGCGTGTGTTCATACTTTTCATCAATATTTCAAATATCGTTCGCAAGACTGGAATTTTTACCGAACGGTTGTTAAAATCTCCCTTGCGGACATTCTGGACCGCATTTTCTCATCGCGATTGAACCTTCTGTCAGGATGACGTGTACTAAGTTATGGACGAGTACGCGAGTACAGTCGGTTCTCGCATCTATGGTTCTTTTTAGTAGCGTAGGAGTGAAGTACATATGAATAGACTGACCAGATTTTTGACATACGGGGTCGCGTTAGGCGCGTTTGTTGCGCTCGCCGTCGTCCCGGTCGCTGCCCAAGACACCTGCTGTCAGGGTGGCACAATCATCGAAGGTAACTTCGGTGGTGATGTGGCGACGACCAACCCCATCCTTTCGGGCGATACCGCCAGCCAGCGCATCGTCAGCCTCATCTATCCCGGTTTCGTCGGTGTCGATGCTGACAAAGCGGCCATTGCCCCCAACGAACCCGGCGCAGTCGTCAAGGACTGGACGGTCTCGGATGATGGTCTGACCTACACCTTTAATCTCCGCACAGACCTGACCTGGAATGATGGTACACCCATCACTTCCGCAGACGTGATGTACGCCTGGAAAGCGATTCAGGCTGGAACGACTGGCATCACCGACGCGCAGGCCACCTTCATCATCGACCCAACCGGTGAAACGGGCGTCAAGGATGTGACCGCGCCTGATGATCACACCGTCGTCGTGACCTTCGCCAATGCTGAATGTACCGCCCTGAGCTATGCAGGTGCGCTCACGCCCGTTCCGTCGCACGTTTATCCTTCAGATCTGACTCAACTGAACGACTGGGACGGCAACCTCAACCCAACCGTTACAGACGGGCCGTTCAACTTCAGTGAATTCCGCCCCGGCGAGCAGGTGAGCCTGGTTGGCAATCCTGATTTCCAGGACGCGATTGACGGCGTCGTCAAACCTTCGGCCTACATCTATAAGAACGTGCCGGATCAGAACGTGCTGGTTGAGCAGTTCCTGGCTGGTGAAACCAACGTGATCGATAGCCCGCCGGTTGCGCGCCGCGCCGACATCGCCGCGACGGATGCCCAGGTTTACAAGTATCCTGGCAATTCGTGGGACTACCTGTCGTTCAACCTCGCCGACCCCAATAACCCGCAGAATGCCTACGACGACAAGGGCAACCCGATTGATCAGGGTCACCACCCCATTTTCGGTGATGTCCGCGTCCGTCAGGCGATTGCTCATGCCATCGACGTTGACTCGATCATCAAGGCCGCTGTCTTCAACGAAGGTACACGCATGGCTTCCGGCATCATCCCGGCGTCCTGGGCCTATGACAAGACTCTCGCCCCTATTCCCTTCGATCAGTCAGTTGCCAATCAGATGCTGACCGATGCTGGCTGGATTGACGACGACAACGATCCTTCGACCCCACGTGTTGCCAAGAACGCGATGTATGCGCCGGATGGCACGCCGTTCCAGTTCACCCTCTACACCAACGAAGGCAACACTCGCCGCACCGCCATCGGTACGTTGGTTCAGGACGAACTCGCGCAGGTCGGTATCAAGGTCGATTTCCAGACCATCGACTTCAACACCCTGCTCGACATCATGAACAGCCAGACCTTCGACGCCATCATTCTCGGCTGGCGCAATGGCTATCCGGATGACCCGGACATGACCCAGCTCTTCACCCCTGCCAGCGACGTCGTCGGCAGCGGCAGCGACTTCACCTCCTACAACAACCCGGAATTCAATACCCTGAATACGCAGGCCAAGACAGTTCCTGGTTGCGCGACGGATGACCGTGCGCCGATCTACAAGCAGATGCAGAAGATTCTTCAGGACGACGTGCCTTACGTCTGGCTCTTTGCGCAGAATGGCGAGTACGATGCCAGCGCGAACCTGACCGGCTTCGACCCACGTCCGTCGAACCTGCTCTGGAACGTGGACACCTGGTCTGTGAAGACCCCCTAACGAGCAAGCAGCTTCATCAGACAGAGGATCGCAAAACGATCCTCTGTCCGGGTTGCCCCCTCCAGAGAAACGGAGCGGGCAGCCCAGCCGCTCTGCACAGGTGAATGGTGCAGGGTTTCACAGCGAGGCGTTTTCCAGCGAGGCCTGTCGCCCGCTGTCACCTCTCGTCAGAGAACGAGAGTATTGTGCAGGAATCCAAAGATGATTAAATACATTCTGCGTCGCCTGATTCAGGCGATCCCAACGTTCTTCGGCATTACCATTCTCTCCTACCTTCTGATGGCGGCTGCGCCTGGTGGGCCAGTTGCCGCTTTGACCTTTGACCCGAGAATTACGCCCCAGCAGCGCGAACGGGTTGCCGCCCAGTTAGGCGTCAACGATCCGCTCCCAATTCAATATCTCCGCTGGCTTTTGGGCGATGATTGGATGCGCTGGGATTCAAACGGCGATGGCGTCAGCGATCACGCCTTCCTGCTTCCCCTCAATGGGCCGGACGGGGAACCGCTAGCACCGGGGAAAACACAGGGAATTCTGCGCGGCGATTTTGGTCGTTCATTTACGCTTAAACGCCCCGTTGCCGACGTGATTGGCGAACGCATCATGGCAACGCTGGAACTGGGCGCATCCGCCCTGTTCCTCGGTCTGATCGTCGGAGTACCAATTGGGATTCTGGCTGCCGTCCGTAAAAGCGGTTGGTTTGATAATGTTACCCGCGTCATCGCCGTTGTCTTTAACGCTATTCCTGTCTTCTGGTTAGGCTTGTTGCTCATTTTGATTTTCGGCTCGTGGCTCAGGGTTCTACCAATGGGGAGTCGCTGTTCGGCGCTTGCCGTCGGTGGCTGTCCACCGATGTGGGATCGCATCAACTATCTCATCTTACCCACCTTTGTGCTGGCAACTGGCGCAATTGCCGTTTATTCGCGCTATATGCGTGCATCGATGCTGGATGTTATGAGCCAGGACTATATGCGGACTGCGCAGGCCAAAGGTCTCTCAAGCCGTACAGTCTGGTTTAAGCACGGCGCGCGCAATGCCCTCATCCCGTTAGCAACGTTTCTCGGCCCTGCCATAACCGGCCTACTCAGCGGTGCGGCAATTACCGAACAGATCTTTTCCTGGCCCGGTCTCGGACGCTTTGCAGTCGGCGCTGTGACCTCGCAGGACTATCCCGTCGTCATGGCGGTCGTGATTATCGGTTCGCTGGCGACGATCCTCGGCTACATTCTGTCGGATGTGCTCTACGCGCTTATCGACCCGCGTATTCGCTTTGATTAAGGGAAAATCAGCATGGCAACCTCAGTCGCCAAACTGCATGTAACACGCGAGGAAACCAAATCTGGTATTTCCTTGACTCAGCTTGCGCTCCGCCGTCTTCGTCGTGATAAGCTAACCCTCATTGCCTTATCAATTGTCTTGATTATGGCGATCCTTGCCGTCCTGGCGCAGCCGATCAGCGATGCACTCGGCGTCAGCTTTCAGCGTACGGATCCGAATGCGACCTTTGCGCCGCCCTTCTCGCCGGGGCATATCCTTGGCACGGATGACCTCGGACGCGACCATCTCTCGCGCCTGCTTTTCGCGGCACAGGTTTCCCTAAGCGTCGGTTTTATCGCCGCTATCCTGTCTTTGAGCATCGGCGTCAGCCTCGGCATCGTCACCGGCTATTATGGTGGCGTCACCGACGACATTGTGACCTGGGTCATTTCGACTCTCAACTCGATTCCATCGTTGTTTCTCTTATTGATTGTTGCTGCCGTCCTTCAGCCGTCGCCATCGACGCTGATTATCGTCCTCGGTTTTCTCGGCTGGACGACAACGACTCGACTTGTGCGTGGCGAAACCCTCTCGATTCGTGAACGTGAATATATCCTCAGCGCGCGCTCCGCTGGCGCGTCGCCCTTGCGCATCATGTTCTCGCATATTTTGCCCAACTTGTTTTCGATCATTGTCATCACGCTTGCAATCGACATTGGTAATCTGATTTTGGTTGAAGCGGCGCTCAGCTTCCTCGGTCTCGGCATTAAAGCGCCTATTCCGAGCTGGGGCAACATGCTCACCAATGCGCAGACCTTCTTCACCAAAGGTCCCTATCTGGTGGTTGCCCCCGGTCTGCTCATCTTTATCACAGTGCTTTGCCTCTATGTCATCGGCGACGGCCTGCGCGACGCCTTCGACCCAACCGCCAAAGACTAGCTTCACCTTGTCACCCTAAAATAAAACGGGCGATCCTTCAGGAATCGCCCGTTTTGCTTCTTTTGAGTCGTCACTCATTCCCTTTGGTGTCTTTCCGCTCTTCCTCGACCCTGTCCTTTACTCAGCACTCAGCACCCAGCACTCAGAACTGTCTTTTACTCAGTCCTCAGTCCTGTCTTTTCGCCCTTATCCTACAAACAACTTCCGCCGATATATCTCATCGGGTCGCTTGTAAATGTGCATAATGTCCGCCTGCGACATGAAGACCGGCTCCCCGAGCGCACATGCCCCGCCGAAAATCCCCGCCGCCTTGACGCACATCGCGGTGATATTCAGCACTTCTGTCGGCGTCTGCCCCAGCGCGATCAGCCCATGATTTTGCAGCAGAATCACTTTCGGCGCTTCGCCGAACTCATCCATGTACAGCTTCACCTTCGCCCGAATCTCTAGCGCCAGCGGTAGCCCTGGATCGGTATAAGGTACGAACACCGAGCGCGGCCCGCACAACACTGCCTCGTCAGGAAACATGCGGTTCTCGGCGAACTGTTCCGCTCGATTGCTGCACAGAATCGCGTTCACCGCCAGCGGATGTGTATGCCCAATATAAGGAACATCGCAGCCGTGCAGCAGCATCGCATGAAACGTCACTTCTACAGATGGGCGGACAGGCGAAGCACTGTCTACTTTGGCAGCTTGCATCGCCGCTTGCAGAGCAGAATCCGCCATCCGTTGTTCAAGTAAATTCAGGATCGGCTCGAACTTCACCCGGACGAAGCCGTCCGCCGAGATCGCGTTCATCCCCTGCCCGCTGGCTTTTACCCAGAAGGTCTCGGCATCCGCGCGGAACGAGGTGTTCCCTTCGCCAATAATCACATAGTTCAGGTGCGGCTGACCAAGAAACCGGGTCATCTCCACCAGTGGAGTCGGTGTCGTTGTGCTCATTTGCTCACTCTCATTCATGCTGTAACAGCGCGTTCCCTGCAAAATCCTGTGGTGACTATAACCTGAATTGTTCAACATCGGGGATATTTGCCGCGTGGGGACAACAAGTTTTCTAATTTGGACAGGGGCATGGCGCTGCCATGCCCCCTCTTAACGCAAACTTTGCTTAGAAGTCGAAGTCGTTGATATTATCCTTGTTGTAGATGAATGGCGCTCCGAGCAGGACTTCGCTGCCGTTGACGATTTGCAGCGTGCCGAGCCGACCCGCATCAACCGAAGTCGAAGTGGGGGTCAGCGTGCCATCAACCACGGCGCGCATCACGTAGACCGCCGCGTAACCGAGATCAATCGGGTTCCAGAGCACGACCGACTTGACGCAGTCTGAAGCGACATACGGCTTCATCGCATTCGGCGTCGCCAGACCCACCACCGCCACTTTGCCACACTGCCCGGCCTGGGTGACGGCCTCGGCTGCTGCCGGGGTCGCGACACTGGTCATCCCAAACAGACCCTGAAGCTGGTCACCATACTTGTTGATGAGCGTCGTCGCCTGGTTGAACGACAGGTTGTTGTCTTCCTGCGCTTCAACGGTTTCCAGCCACTTCATGTTCGGGTAGCATTTTTCCTGGTAAGCTTGCATTTCCGCGATCCAGCGCGCCTGGTTCGGCGTCGTGAACGTGCTCGTCACAATCGCGAAAGAACCACTGTCGCCGATTTCCGCTTCCATGCTGTCAACCATCGACTTGCCAATGCCGTTGAATTCCGCCTGGTTGACGAACCACTCGCGCGCGTCCGGCGTCGAGTTCGCATCATAGCCAACCACATGAATCCCGGCGTCGAGTGCGCGGTGCAGCACCGGAGCAATCGCCACCGGGTCGTTTGCCGCAAACAGGATACCGTTCACGCCTTTGGTGATGTAATTGTCGATGAAGGTGATCTGCTGGTCAATGTCAGCCTGTGTCGGCGCATCGGTCGTGACCGTCACGTTGCCGAGTTCCGCTGCTGCTTCTTGTTCGCCTTTGGTCGTCGCGGCGAAATAGCCGATACCGATCAGCTTCGGAACGTCGACCAGCGTAATCGGCTTTCCAGCCAAATCCGGCGCGCCGGTTGCCGTGCCACCGTCGTAAGCCATCACCGGAGCCATCGCTTCAGTCATTGACATATCCGGCGTCGCGGCCATATCTGCCCCTGCCATGTCGCAAGCCAACGGATTCACAGGCAGATCATCCGCACCGTCCCAGCGTGGAGCATCTTGCGCCTGTACCGTAAACGCTCCGACCATCAAACAAACTACTAGGGCTACAGAGAAAAATCGCTTGTTCATTGCCTCTAGACTCCTCAAATATTTTCCGTCAAACCACCACTTTACTGAATATCGCTTCCCTGCCTGCACATCACCTACTTCAAATGTTTCTAATTTATTCTCTGTGTCCTCTGTGTTCTCTGTGGTTCAATATCTTTTCTCTTCGCGATCTAATCCCCACTCCGTCGCCGCTGAATAAAATTGTTTACCAGAATAGACAGAATCAGTACCAGACCGATCACGACAATCGTCGCATCCCCGGTGACACCCGTCAGCGACAGCCCGTTTTGCAGCAGTTGGATCAGGATCACGCCAATCACCGTGCCGACGATGCTGCCCGTCCCGCCGAAGATGCTCGTTCCCCCTAGCACCACTGCCGCGATCACGTCGAGTTCCAGTCCCGTCCCCATGTCCGAACGGGTTGTGCTCACTCGCGAGACGAA
>DAOUCB010000083.1:0-32346 GCA_034432495.1 Anaerolineae bacterium
AGAGCCGCACAGCCCATAAAAAACGTCGTGCACGGCAGCGAGCGTCATGCTGGGGAGGTACTGGGTATTCAGGTCAGGCGACTGGACTTCGACACTCACCGCCGGAGTCTCCAGCAGTTGCCGAAACGTCCCCGGACAGGTCACCTGCGCGCGCACGACAATCCGCGACTGCGCGAAGAAGAACTGCGTGTAGAACTCATGGTTCGCCACCGCGCCGAAGTCGGCTCCACTGAGCGGCGCAAGCATCAGTAGCGCTTCGCCCAGGCTGAAACCGGGCGCAAAGACGACCACGCCAGTAATGTCGCCGCGTTCAACGAACAGCCCAGCGTAAGACGTCTGCTGATCGGGCGACATCCAGCGATAGAGGTCGCAGGGAGCAGCAACCGGGCTGACGCACGAAGTCACCACGGGATACAGTCCGGTCACCGCGCTGAGACGGGCGAGCGCGTCTTCGCGGCGGGTCGTCCCCGGCTGGACGCCCTGCCAGCAGGGCAAGGCGCAGTCGCCAAAATAATCCCCTGCGTGCTGCGTCTGTGGCTGACTGTGCAGCCCGCCGATCAGGAGCGCAAACAGGATGCTCAGCAGCGCAGAGGAGAGCAGCAGCAGGCGTGTCACGTCAGACAGGCGCGGCGAAAACTATGATTGAGCGCCACGCCCGGATCGAGCGGTGTGATTGGGTCGGCGACGGTCAGCACGTGGACGGGTTGGCGCAGCAGCACGGCGAAGGTTGTCGGGCAGTCGATGTTGACTTCAGAGGAGAGAGTTTGCCACAGTGAGCGATAGACCGTGAAAGCTTTGCCTTGAAGGTCGAAGCCCGCATATTCATCCGTGTGGTTCGACATGCCAAAGCTGAGCAGAATGTCGCCGAGCGTCACATTCGGGTTGATGAACCAGATGGCGACAACATGCCCCTGATCGAAAAACACGACGGCCTTCTGGTCGTCGCGCTGAGGGTTGCGCCACTGGAAGCTGTCGCAGGTCGAAACGTAAATCTGGCAGTAGTTGACTTGCAGCGTCCAGCCCAATCCCGCGAACACTGCTGCCGTTTGGTCGTAGTTGGTAATCCCCGGCTGGAATTGCTGCCAGCAGGGAGCCACCGAAGCGCAGTCGGCGCTGGCGAAATTGCGCGGGGTTTGCAAATGCAGGCCGCCGAGCAGCGCCGCGAACAGGGCGCTCAGCAGCAGAGCAGGCGTTATAAGCGCGCGCATCATCGTGTTACGAGGCCGTGCTTCATGGCGCAATCCCCACGTCAAACGCCGTCGCAGCCGAAACCACAGCGATCACCGTCGGCTGGCGGTCACCGAGATGAGCGAGGCGCAGCTCTCCCGACTGAATATAGAGGTATTGATCCGCGCCCACGAACATCACCCGCTCAACCGAGGCATCCAGCAGTTGGCGCGGCGCTTCGCCCTGTTTGCGATACCAGAGCGCCCCATCCTGGCGGTAGACAAAGGTGCTGCCAGCGGGCATCCAGCGCGCGTCGCGCAGGCTGCCAACCGCGTAAACCTGGTCGTTTTCGCCATTTGCGTCTGCAATCACGAGTTCTTGCCCGCCCTGCGCTCCATCACGCAGCGCGATCATCCGGTTTTCTGACCAGCGCGGCAGCCCATCGAGCGTGGCACTGATATAGCCGAAAATCGCGGCCTCGCCTGCAACCGGGACACGCCAGAGTGCCACGCGATCATTCTCGCGGGTGGGAACAGCTACGCGCACAAAGCTGCTGTCGTCGCTCCATGTCAGCGGCAGATAGAAGGGGGCTTCCGACGGCACACTTAAAGCGGTAAAGGTCAGCTTGGCGTTGACCTGCAAAGCCAGCGGATCGAGCAGCGCAACCTGCCCTTTCTGCGTGTCATAGACTCCAGCTCGAACGACGGCGATATGCTGTCCATCGGGGCTAAGCGCGAAATTTCCGCCCGCCCCCGGCGGCAGAATCAACTGCGGGTCGCTGCCATCGAGCGCAGCCCGATAGAGGTCGTCATCGTTGACGCTGCTCGACTCATAGTGCTGCGCGGTGTTGAAATAGACAGTTTGGTTATCCAGCCAACCGACCTGCTGAATTTGCGGATGCCCGTTGCGCAGCGATTTCAGTGCCTCTGGCTTGACCAACTGCTGCTCACCTGTGCCGTCGATGCCGACCGACCACAGCGAGCTTCTGTCGCCCTGCTGTCCGCGTAGAAAGGCGACGTGCCGATTATCAGGCGAGAGTATTGGCTGTATCACGCCAACAGAAGCGATTTTGAGCGGCGTCGGCTTGTCCTCGCGCCACGAAAAAAGATCGCCGTCCTGCGCCCACACGACCGTCAGGACAGGTATGGGCGCGGTTGTTGGTGTGAGCGTCGGCGTGGGAAGCGCGCCGAAATGAAGTTCGCAGGCTGAAAAACAGAGCATCAATACGAGGATACGAAAGTACACTGGCAAATAGCGGAAATTATGGAGGGGCGCACGACTGTGCGCCCTGAGCGTATTTCGCTGGGCTTTTGTAGGGGCAGACCCGTGTGTCTGCCCTTTATCTGGCAGGGGCGCGGCACGCTGCGCCCCATCAGTTCTGGACAAAACTGATCCTTACCACTCGGCAATCGAGCCGTCCTCGTGACGCCAAACCGGGCTGTGCCACTGATGCCCGATTTTGGCGGCTTCGCGCACCGCTTCCTCATTGATCTCAATGCCCAGCCCCGGCCCAGTCGGGATGGTAACGTAGCCATCGCTGTAGTCAAATACGCCCGGATCAACCAGATAGTCGAGCAGATCGTTGCCCTGATTGTAGTGGATGCCGAGGCTCTGCTCCTGAATCAGCGTGTTGTGGGCAACAGCATCAACCTGTAAACAGGACGCCAGCGCAATCGGGCCGAGCGGGCAGTGCGGCGCAATCGCCACGTCGTAGGCTTCCGCCATCGCCGCGATTTTGACGACTTCGGAGATGCCGCCCGCGTGCGAGAGATCAGGCTGGATAATATCGGCGTAGCCATCCTGAAGAAGCTGCTTGAAATCCCAGCGCGAGTACATGCGCTCGCCCGTCGCAATCGGCGTCGAAGTCAGGTTGGCGATGTCGCGCAGCGCTTCGTTGTTTTCGGGCAGGACGGGTTCCTCGATGAACATCAGGTGAAACGGTTCGAGTTCCCGCGCCAGGACTTTCGCCATCGGCTTATGGACGCGCCCGTGAAAATCAACGGCAATGCCGAAGGCCGATCCAGTCGCTTCACGAGCGGCAGCGACGCGAGCAATAACAGCTTCAACCCGGTCGTAGTTATCGACGTAGTGCGATTCCTCGGTGGCGTTCATCTTCATGGCAGTGAAGCCGAGCGTCTGCTTTTCTTTGGCAGAGACGCCCACATCGGCAGGACGATCCCCACCCGCCCAGGCGTAAACCCGTATCTTGTCGCGCACCGGGCCGCCCAGCAGGCGGTAAATCGGCAGGCCAAGCCGCTTGCCCTTGATGTCCCAGAGCGCCTGATTGATCCCGGCGATGGCGCTCATCATCACAGGGCCGCCGCGATAAAAACGCGCCCGGTAGAGCAACTGCCACAGGTCTTCGATCCGGTCAGGGTCTGCGCCAATCAGGAACGTATCCATTTCGCGGACGGCGGCCTCGACCGTCGCAGCGTGGCCTTCGACAATCGGTTCGCCCCAGCCGCTAACGCCTTCGTCGGTTGAAACTTTGACAAACAACCAGCGCGGCGGGACTGTAAACAGTTCTATTTGGGTAATTTTCATCATGAATGCTTTCGTTGAGGTTGAGCCGTGATGCTCAAAGTGTGGATCAGGTGACGGCGGTTTGTCAAAGACCGCCGTTTACGACATTTAAGGAGTCGTGAACCCCTACAGACAATAAAACGAATTGACGGGACTCATGCAGGCGATCTCGAAGGGTGTCGGCGGCGCTTTGGCATCGGCTTCTGGCACAACGAAATAGTGATCCCACGATCCTTCCGCGACCCACCCGCGTATGCCTGCGCTGGTTTCGACGCGCCACCAATTGTAAATCCCGTTGCAGCTTGGCCCGCTGATAACCTTGAGGACGTTGCCCGTGTACAATTTGCCATCCAGCCCTGTACTGACCGCCGGAAGTGCGCGCAGGCTCAACCCGTCGCCGATCACGACTGCCTCTATGCCCTCCATCAGGTGCGGCGGCGGCGCATACAAACAGGCGTCGGCAAACGCGGGGTTGGCATAAACGCTGAGAACAAGCAGAATCAGAAGCGTGAGTCGTTTCATCATTCACCAAGAGAAGTGCTGAGGGCTGAGTAAAAGCGTTTCTCGATACTTCGACTCATTAAGGGCATTATAATCTCCTGCCCGCGTATTCACCTGACGCGCGGACGGCGTTTAGCGAACGGAGTACCGATGCGATTTGCCAATGAAGCCGACGCGATCACCTATGTGTTTCGCTCGTTACGAAAACTACGCGGCATTGATCGCGGGCCGGACGAACTCTCGCGCAATGTCAACCCGACTCGCCAGCTATTGCAGGCGACCGGTCTGCTCTCGTCGCGCGTGAGCGGGGAAGGCAGCGGCGTCACGCGCGAATATGCAGTCGTAACCGGGAGCAAGGGCAAAGGCTCGACCACTGTCATCACAGCGAAGCTGCTACAGCATCTCGGTCACACCGTCGGGACGATCACCAGCCCGCACCTTGTCAGTTGGCGCGAACGGATTCGCGTCAACGGGCGCGCCATCCCCGAAGCCGATCTGGTGCGGATTCTTGATGGCCTCGCGCCAGAAATCGACGCGATTGAAGCAACGCTCGGCGAGCAGCAGTATTTCAGCCCGCAGGGGATTTTTCTGGCAATTGCACTGCGCTGGTGGGATGAGCAGAATGTCAATGCGGCGGTGCTGGAAGTCGGGCGCGGCGGACGCTTCGACGATATTGCCGTCGTGCCGAACAAACTGGCGCTGTTTTCGCCGATCATGCTCGAACACACGGCGCAGTTGGGGCCAACGCTCGAACGAATCGCCTGGCATAAATCCGGCATCATCAAACCGCATGGCTACGCCTACAGCGTCCCGCAGCCGACGGAAGTCCTCGAAGTGCTGCAAACCGAGGCCGATACACAGGACGCGGAATTCGCCTGGATCGCGCCGATGGACATGGGCGAATATGTCGGCAAAACCGACAAAGGGCTGTTGATGCGGCTAGGACGTTACGGTGAACTGGAATTGTCGCTGCGCGGACGCTATCAGATTGAGAACGCGACACTGGCGGTGCAGGGTGCGGGCAATATGCATGGCAGACTGCCGGGTATTCGCCACAGTTCAGTGGAGTACGTCGAGGCCATTCGCGCGGGGTTGGCAGATGTGATCTGGCCGGGACGCCTGCAAAAGCTCCAGGATGCGCCCGCCGTCTACCTCGACGGCGCGATCAACGCAGCCTCAGCGCGTTCGCTGGTCGAAAGCCTGGAAGGCGATCTCAGCGACCCGGTGATTGGCATCGTCTGCGTGCCCGAAGATAAGGATTTTGATGGGGTGTATAAGGAGATTGGTCTAGTCAGTGACTCACTGATTATTACGGAAACGCCGCGCAATATTTCGCTGCATTTCCCGACTTTCCGTGTGGCGATGGAGACAGCCCTGAATTACAACCCGGACATCACGCATATTCCGACACTGGCAGCAGCGGTCGAAGAAGCGAAAGAACGCGCCGGAAGCGGTGGCACAATTCTGATTGTCGGCACACAGTCAATCGTCGCCGACGCAATCGAACTCTGGGGATTCAGCTACGAGGTGATTTAGAAATCGCGTCTGAATTCAGGTGATTTTAGTGTGCCAGCCCGTTTTGCTGCACCGGCTCGACCGTGATATAGACCGGTTCATAGTCCGCAACGCGCTCTTTGGCAGCCAGTAAACGCCCAACAATCAACGCCACCGGTACAGAAGCAACAAACCAGACTGCCAGAATAGTGAGAATGCCCATTTAAATTACTCCCTACATCATTCCTTATTAAAATTAATTGTAAAACAACTATCATTGACAGAAGAATAAAGATTTTCTATTTTCCCGGCAATTTCCCGAAATCATCTCGCATTTTACCAGACAAATTAAGAGGTTTCTTCCCGTAAATGTTTTGAAGTATTGACAAGATCGATAAACCGTAAAAAATGCGCGTGTCATCTTTCATTTCATCTTACAGTATGAATTCTTAAAAAAGATGAGCGTGCATGAAAAACTTCGTGAGAGGACTTCCCTTTGACAGCGCCTATGCTATATTTCATTTTGGCAGTAATTGAAGTCTTCTTATTTTCCAGACGAAGGACACCTGATGCCGCTCAGCACAACCTGGTACGATGAGGCAAAGACAATCGTTCGCATCGAATTCCAGGATCCCTGGAACATGACCGAACTCAGCCAGGCCATTCAAGCGAGCCGTGAGCTGATGGAGAGTGTTTCTTATACCGTCGATGCTATCTGGGATGGGACAGGCACGAAAGGTGGTCCGAGCAATATTCTCTCGCATTTCATGATGCCCAACGAAGACACCAAAATCCCTACCAATCAGGGCGTGGTTGTCGTGGTCGTGCGCGGCGCATTTTTACAGACGTTCGTCAGCCTGGCGAAACGCCTGCTCCCCCAAATCACCAGGCAAATGCACATCACTAACAGTTTGCAGGCTGCGGGCGAAAAAATCGCCCTGCTCAGGCAAAATACATCCGCATAAACATGGGCATTTGCAATAAAGGTGCGGATGAGCAGAGGATGGCAAGCGTGGCTTAATTCGTGTCGCCGGTACCCCGTTTACGGGTATGAAAGTAACAGTAGCCTGAAGATTCGCGCACCAGCGTAAACCAGCGCTCAATCCAGTCTCGCCGCTGCTGAAACTGCTCCGTAGTAATCACAATGAGCGGCCCATTACTCACAACATCGACGCGTACCTCAGCGTCGATACCCATATGTGCCAGAAAATCACGAAGGTCGCGAATTTCGTCGTCCACGTGAAAACCCCGTACTTTTCAACTCCCTGGACGCGATCTAAGATCGCGCTCTGATTGTAACAGACCTATTCACAGGCCGAAATAGAGAACCTGTTGAAGAGGATGAGCGGCTCAAAAAAAATAAAAGAGATACCTTACTTATAGCAGGTATCTCTTTTTTGCGCGCAATCAACGAATGCTTAGTAGGACGTCACGCGATGGCAGGCGACCCAGTGACCAGGCGAAACTTCTTCAAGTACCGGATCAGGTTCCTGATAGCAGATACCAGGGATAGCAACCGGGCAGCGTGTGTTGAAATTGCAGCCAAGCGGCGGGCGCGCCGGGCTGGGTACGTCGCCGGCGATGATGATACGCTGGCGATCACGCTCCATCAGCGGGTCAGGAACCGGCACAGCAGAGAGCAGCGCCTGCGTATATGGGTGGAGCGGATTGTCGTAAACATCATCAGTCGTGCCAAGTTCGACGATTTTGCCCAGATACATGACCGCCACGCGGTCGCAGATGTGGCGCACCATGCTCAGGTCATGGGCAATGAATAGATAGGTCAGGTTGAATTCTTCCTGAAGTTCTTCGAGCAGGTTGACGACCTGCGCCTGAATCGACACGTCGAGCGCCGAAATCGGCTCGTCAGCAACGATGAAACTGGGGCGGAGCGCCAGCGCACGCGCAATCCCGATACGCTGACGCTGACCGCCGGAAAATTCATGCGGATAGCGATTCACATAATACGGGTTCAGACCCACGCGCTCCAGCAACTGTTCGACATATTCCTGCAATTCACGCTTGTTGTCGATCACTTTGTGAATGCGCAGCGGTTCGCTGACGATGTTGCCAACCGACATACGCGGATTGAGCGAGGCAAACGGATCCTGAAAAATCATCTGCATACGACGGCGCGTCTTGCGCAGTTCAGCAGCGGGAAGCGTCGTCAGCTCCTGGCCTTCAAACACCACCGAGCCTGCGGTCGGCTTGTAAAGCTGAAGTACTGTGCGTCCGGTGGTGCTCTTGCCGCAGCCGGACTCACCCACCATACCGAGCGTTTCGCCCTTGTAAATCTCAAAGCTCACGTCATCGACCGCTTTGACATTACCGACCTGTCGCTGAAAGATCAGGCCAGCGGTAATCGGGAAATATTTCTTCAGGCCGTTGACGCGAACCAGCGCTTCTTTCCCTTGTCCATTGCGGGTCGGCGCGTTTGCAGCAGGGGCAACTTCAGACATGTTGTGCTTCTCCTTGATCCAGCATGGGTTCGCCGCTGCGGACATCGATCCAGCACGCTTTCAGATGATCGGCGTTCGACTCCGGCCCCGGAATGAGCGGCGGCATTTCTTCGTCACATTTCCCGGCAATATGATTGGTGCAGCGCGGGAAGAACGGGCAGCCCTTCGGTGGGTTACGCATATCGGGTGGCGCGCCCTCGATCTGCGTCAGTTTCTTGTCGCCCTGGCGCATGTCATGGCGCGGCAGTGATCTGAGCAAGCCGAGCGTATACGGGTGGCGCGTGTCCTTGAAGACGTCCACGACCGAGCCGCGCTCGACGACGCGACCGCCGTACATGACCTGCACCGTGTCGGAAAGACCCGCAACAACGCCGAGGTCGTGGCTGATCCAGATGATCGCCATACTGAACTGATCTTTCAGACGCTTGACCAGTTCGATGATCTGCGCCTGAATCGTCACGTCGAGCGCGGTTGTCGGCTCGTCGGCGATCAGCAGCTTGGGGTTGCACGAGAGTGCCATCGCGATCATCACGCGCTGGCGCATCCCGCCGGAAAACTGATGTGGATAGGACTTGAGGCGGCGGGTCGCGTCCGGGATGCCAACCATCGTCAGCAGTTCGGCAGCGCGCTCGTCGGCCTGTTTGTTGTTCATGCCCATGTGCAGCTTGAGGGCTTCGGTGATCTGCGTCCCGATGGTCAGCACTGGGTTGAGCGAGGTCATCGGGTCCTGGAAGATCATCGCGATTTCCGCGCCACGCACGAGGCGCATCTCATCGTTGGAAATCTTTAAAAGGTCACGTCCCTGAAAAATGACTTCACCGTTTTCGATTTTGCCGGGCGGGCTGGGGATGAGACGCATAATCGACAGGGCGTGAACGCTCTTGCCGCTGCCACTTTCGCCTACAACGCCGAGGGTTTCACCCTCATTCAGTTTGTAGGATACGTTATTGACGGCATAGACCGTCCCTTCCTGCGTGTAGAACCTCGTGACGAGATCCTTGACTTCCATTAAAACGCCCAATGCGTCTGCCCTCCTTGTAAATCCATCGCCCGAAATAACGGCATCTTTAACTTTTGTTATGAAAAGTTTGCAAGATTATGCACATGCTTTCAAACCGCGCAAGCTCTTTTAAGAAACTACCTCTAATGGGGAGGGGTACACTTCGTCAATAGTACACAAAAAAAACGCAATAGGTTCATTTTTGATGGAATTGCAAAGTGGCACAGACTGGAGTCTTCAATGCAGCGTCAACTTTTATTCGTGAATCATCACTGATATTCATACGGGGAAACTGGTTGAGGCAAGAAGGCGTCCGAGATCGGCAATCCCGAACGCCTTCATCATAGTCTAATTCAGGCTTTCATTCCTATTCGGCAATCGGCGTCAGGCTGGGGATCATCCCCTTGAGGACACGCTCCATCGCCATCGTATGGCAGCAGACGCCGCGACTGGTGAAGAACGAGCAGTCGCACGTCCAGCCGTCGTCATGATAAATCGTGTGGTGCGTACTGTTGTCACCATCGAAGGTGACTTCGAAACTCTTGAACTGAATTCGATCAGGCTCGTCGGCGTAGCGACTGGCTTTCTCCACGTCGCTGACGACGTTTTGCCCCGCCGCATAGGGCAGCGGACTGCGTTTAATCATGGGTTTGAACAGTTTTTCCATGGCCATCACGTGCGGGCACATCCCGTGCGTGCGAAAGCCAGAGCAGGAGCAGTCCCAGCCTTCTGGCCCCAGATGCAGGTTATAGGTACTGTTGTCGCCTTTGAATTCAACGGCGAGCGAGAGAAAAGTGATACGTTCGGGCTGCTGAGCGTAGCGCTTTGCTTTTTCAATCTTGCCGATCATTCCGTAGTCCATGTTCGTTTTCCTCCTGCAAATTCACGATCTTCGCAAAATAAAAAGCACGCGGGTTCTTAGAGAAGCCGCGTGCCTGTACTGTCCGCTGGGGGGCATTAAATGTAAAAGTTTTTCCGTGCTCATTCGCCAACCTCACCTTTGAGCTTATGTGTAGTTTATGCCAAGATTAAATTCATGTCAATCAAAGATAACATAACCTTACCTTGCATCTAAGCGACAGGTGGCTCAATCTATGGCAAAAATAGCCAATGTCGCAGTATAGTGAACCATCTACATAAAGAGGCGATGATGACCCGTTTATTTGCATTTTTGATGCTTGTACTTACCTTAACCTTAAGTACACCCGCGCTGGCGCAGACCACGACCACCAGCCCAGCCGCTTACCTGCCGAACGACGTTCCGGCTTATATTGAAATCCGCGTGGACAGCAGCGGACAGACTGCCCTGAATCAACTGGGCACGCTTGCCTTCCAGTTGAACGGGACAGCGAATACGCAAATCGACGTGATCGACATGCTGGTGACTTCCGCGCTCAGCAGCAGCTTCCCCGGCCTTGACGTGCGCACGGATGTGCTGCCCTGGCTCGGCGATTCAGTTGCCATCGCGCTATCCAATGGTGATTCGGAGACCTTCGGGTCAAGCCTGTTCGTCCTCCCCGTCCGCGACAGCGCTGGAGCGCAAGCCTTTATCGCGAAATACATGCCAGATGTGCAACCTCAGTCGGTCGCTGGCGTGAACGTTTACCAAATCAACGACACCGAACTCGCAATGGGAACCGATGTCATCTGGCTTGGCGCGACGCCCGTGATTGATGCCTTCCTCAAGTCGCCTATGTTCCAGCGCCTCATCGATAACCCGCGCTACCAGAAAGTACGCGCCGCGCTGCCCGTCGATGCTGCCGTATCAGCTTATGTCAGCGGTAGTTTTCTCGCAGCGGCGGCAGCAGACATGGAAGCCAGTCAATCGCCTGATGCACCTTCAGCCGCTGCCATTGTAGAAGCGGCGCTGCGCATCCATCCTGCTCAGTCTGCCGCTGAAGATGCCCTGCTCAAATGGCCGAATCTCGATGGCGTTGGCCTCGCGCTTCAGGTGACAGACGGGCAGATCGACATGACGGCGATCCTCAGCCTTAACGCACAGTATCCCGCGCCAACCCTGACGAACGCGACGGCGGGTACTGCCCTGCTCAGCCTGATCCCCGGCGACAGCTTCGTCGTCCTCGACTCATATGATCTGTCGGTCACAACCATTCCGGTCGCGGCGCTGACCTATCTCGGCCCCGCCATCGGCAGCATTTTCACCAACATCGCCACCGACCTGCAAAGCGGCGCGCTGCTGCCAACCCCCACGCCGACGCCCTCACCCACGCCCGCCCCACCGCTGACCGCCGATGGGATCATCGCGCAGGTGCAGCCAATTCTCGCGCAGGCCCAATCGACAATGGGGCTGTCGCTCGACCAGCTTTACAGCCTGATCGACGACGAATATGCCATCGCCGTCTTTCCCGGCGTCGGCCCAACCGTTGGCGAAGCACTCTACCTGCAAAGCAGCGATCCGCAAAAGATCATCGACACGCTCGACCACGTCTCCAAACTGATCCTGACCGACCCCACAGTAGGCACGCAGTTGCTCACCCTCAGCCACAGCACCGTCGAAGGCGTGGATGTGGTTACGGTCGATGGCGCAGGCACGAGTGACCGCCCGGCCCTCGGCATCCTGCCCAATAACGTGCTGTTCGTGACGATGGAAAGCACCGTCTCCAAAGTCATCGAGTCCGCCAACAATCAGTCACCGGCTGCCCCTGCGCTCAACTGGCGCAACAGCTTCGGCGATGCGCAGGAAGCGCTGCTCTATCTCGATCCGCAAACGCTTGATCTGTACGCGACGCGCACGGTGCGCAATCCACCGCTGCCGCTCACCGCCGTCGCTGCCTCATTCGACGTACAGGCTAACGGGCTGTTCGTCCTGCACTTAATCGCGACCACCGGCACTTAAAGATCTGCCAGCGTGACACGGGGAAGTCAATTGCGGTGAGCACGTTACACACCTACTGCGACGACTTCCTCCTGCCGCCGCGCGGCAACCTCTTCCAGCCCCAGCGCGAACACCGCGCCGATCACCAGAAATACGCCGATGATGCCAATCGTAGTATGCGCAGCGATGAAGGCTATCGCGCCCGGAACAAGCGACTGACCTAAACTCGAAGCCGTCATTTGGAAGCCGAGTGCATTCAGGCGATAACGGTCGCCCACGCGCCGGTGCGACTCCGCCACCAGCGTGGGATACAGCGGCGCGCACGAAAAGCCGATCACCAGCAGACCGAGCAGGTTGACGAAGGTGCTGGCGTTTTGCCACAGCAGCAGCGTCCCAATCGTCGCACCGATCAGCGAAGCGCGCAGCAGCAGGCGATTCTCGAAGCGGTGCGCGATGAAGCCCATCAGGATACGCCCGATGGTGAAGCTCGTCCAATAAGCGCTCACCCAGAAGCCGGCCTCTGCCAGCGCGATCCCGCGCGAACTCAGCAGCGTCGTTGAAAGCTGACCTGTCCCGGCGATTACGCCGCTGGAGACAAAGAACAGCGACATCCCCAGCAGCACCGCAGGCAGAAAAAGCGTCTCGCGCACGCTGGCACGCTGGACAACTTCCCCATCCGCTGAGCGCGCCATTTCTGGCATGACCCACCGCCTGCGTGTCACCGCCAGCGTGACCGTCACAAGCAGTCCCAGCACCAGCACAACACCGTAACCGAGATGCCACGACAGCCCCAACCGCTCGACAATGATCGTCGCCAGCGTCGGGCCAAGCGCCTGCCCCAGCCCATAGGCCGCGTGCAGCCAGGTGAACTGCCCGGTCGTGTAGCGCAGCGAGACAAAGTTGTTCAGCCCGGCATTGAAGCAGCTAAAGCCGAGCATTGTCACAAAGGCGGAGGCCACCACCACGATCCACACGGGTGCGAGGATGTACCCCGAAAGGCCGACCCCCATAATCACACCGCCCGTGAGCAAATAGCGCCCCATTCCAAAGCGCGCGATCAGCCGACCGCTGAAAAATGTGCCGATCAGCGCGCCGAGGGTGTTCGCCAGCAGCAAAATACCCAGCGCGTCGAAAGGAACGTCGAAGGTAACCTGCATGTACGTCCAGGCGACGTTGAGGATACCGCCGGGGATCGCCATCATGAAGAAAATGACATAGGAAATCAGGAGCAGGGAAATGGGTGCGGATCGAGTTTTCAAGATTGTCCGTTGATCAAGGTTTATGCATTCCGCTGCGGAACGCTTCTATACTGACAGTATTCGTGACGAATATCTCGCTCAAAAGAGGCCGCATGGAATTCGAGCTGAGCATCTTTATTCTGGCAGCGGTCATCATCGCGCTGGTTGCTGACCGCTACTACACCCGCCACAAAAAACGGAAAGACGCCCGCGACGAAAAGATTATCCCGCCGCAGTATATCGATCAGTGGCTCAGAGCCAAACAGTTTACACCGCTGCACACGCTCCGCTATACACGCCTCAACCAGACACCCTTCTACGAATGGATATACACTTCCGGCGAGATTATCGCGGAAACCGGCGTTGTCGAGAACCAGAATCCATTGTTCCTGTTCACGTTGTTTGAAGATAACTCGGTCGTCGAGACAGATTATCCGTCCGGGAAAGATGAGACGACGCCCAATTACAGCCGCCACATTGTCGCGCACGGTCTGGAGGCCGCTTACGACTATCATCGTCAGAAAATCAGAGAGTGGGGGCGCAAGCCTGTCCCGCTGCTGACAGCCGACGATTACGAGCGCTTCACCGCCATGATGAAAGCGACTCACAATCGCAATCGTGGTCAGCGTGATTTTTTACTGGGGGTCGGTGGGATGTCATTTATACTCGTGGGCGGGATTCTGCTTTGGATTGGCGAGGGGTTTCTGCCGACCGTGATTATCGCCTGCGTCGCGATGCTGATCGGTTTTGTGCTGATGTATAAGGCAACCAATTCGCCGGAATTCGAACGTCAGTTTGCGGAATACATCGGGCGTTTCCGGCGCACGCCCCCGGCGAACAGCGACAAGGCCAGCAAGTAACCCGTTAGCGCCGCGTGAGCCACGTCATCAGGACAACGCCGCCAATCAGCGTCAGGCCGATCAGCAGTGAGCAGGTCGAAACGACAAACTCGGCGCTGTCCCGCTTGACCGCCAGCATCAACAGCAGCGCCACTCCGGCGATAAACACGCCGCTGCGCAAAAATGCCCTGTAGACTTCCGGGTTCATGAGAACAGCGTCAATCCTTCGCCTTCGGTGATGGGGATACAGGCGACTTCGGCATGGCTGGCTGTCATAGCAGCCTGTTTCAATTCCGGCACGTTGACATCGCAGACCCCCGGCACAAACCAGGGGCAGCGCGGATGAAAAGCACAGCCCGGCGGAAGCTGCGTCAGGCTGGGAATATCCTCGCTGCGCAGATGAATGTGTTCTTTATTGCGTGTCCGGCTGGGGTCGGCTTCGGGGATCGCCGAGAGCAGCACTTTGGTGTACGGATGCTGCGGCTCTGCGATGATCTGCTGCGTTTTGCCAATCTCGACCACGCGACCGAGATACATTACGGCAATCCGCCCCTGCCACGCGAAATACTTCGCCAGCGTCAGGTCATGGGTGATGAAGACAATAGTCACATTCAGGCTATTGCGCATCTCCATCATCATGTTGAGGATGCCCATGCGAATCGAAACATCGACCATGCTCACCGCCTCGTCGGCGATAATCACCGAGGGATTGGTCGTCAAAGCGCGGGCGATGCTAACGCGCTGACGCTGCCCACCGCTCAATTGATGTGGATACTTGTCCACCAGATCGAGTGTCAGATCGACCCGCTGAAGCAGTTCGATCACCTTTGCACGGGCTTCATCACGGCTGTGTACCAGCTTGTGATGCAGCAGCGGAAAACTGAGGATGCTGTAGATCGTATGGGTCGGGTTGAGCGAGGCATAGGGGTCTTGATGGATAATCTGCACCGAGCGCCGGTAATTGCGGTAATCTTCGCCGCGCAAGGTCGCCACATCCTGCCCCTGAAACAGCACCTGTCCGTCGCTCGGCTTGAGCAGCCCCGACAGGATTTTACCACTGGTGGTTTTGCCGCAGCCGCTCTCGCCCACCAGACACAGAAATTCGAGCTTGTTAATTTGCAAATCAATGTGCTGCAACACCGGGATATGCACGCTGCCCTTCTTGAAACTGCGCGACACATCCTTGAATTCGAGAATAACCTCACTCATGAGTTGGGTTCCGCCTTCGGATCGACCTGAATGAATTCCGCCCGCGCCTCGATCACCTCATCCGTGTGCCAGCAGGCTGCGCTGTGCTTGGGCGCGTACTCGACCAGCGGCGGTTCCTCAACCTTGCACTGGTCAGTTGCGAAGGCGCAGCGCGGGTGAAATTTGCAGCCCGGCGGCGGCTTGATCAGGTTGGGCGGGTCGCCGGGGATGCTGGCGAGTTCGTCATCCTGCTGATTGAGCTTAGGCACGGAGCGCAGCAGACCGAGCGTATACGGGTGCAGCGGTCGGTAGAACATGTCGTTGACCGAACCGATCTCGACAATCTTCCCGGCATAAGTCGTCGCCACCCGATCCGCCATTTCTGCCGCCAGAGCGAGGTCGTGGCTGATAAAGATGATGCTGAAACCGAGGCGCTCCTGCATCTCCTTGAGCACGTCGATAATGGCGCGCTGCGTCAGAATATCGAGCGCGGTCGTCGGCTCGTCGAGAATCACAATCTGCGGGTTGAGCAGCACGCCGAGCGCCAGCAGCGTCCGCTGGCGCATCCCGCCGCTCAGTTCATGCGGATAAGCA
Source organism: Anaerolineae bacterium (assembly GCA_034432495.1). GTDB lineage: Bacteria > Chloroflexota > Anaerolineae > Aggregatilineales > Phototrophicaceae > Flexifilum. The sequence goes on from DAOUCB010000083.1 coordinate 15,840, forward strand.
TTGAACACCCGCTGCGGGTCGAGCCGCACCAGCTTGAACAGTTCGAGCGTGCGCTCTTCAATCCATTCCTTATCGGCTTTACCGTGTGCCGCAGCCGTGTCCATAAACTGATCGCGAATCTTCAGCACGGGGTTGAAGGCGTTCTGCGCGCCCTGAAAAACCATCGCACAGTCGTACCAGCGAAACAGGCGCAGATCTTTGGCGCTCATGCTCAGAACGTCGCTGGTTTTGCCATCACGGGTATACAACACCTTGCCCTCGGTGACTTCGGCGTTATTGGGCAGCATCCGAATCAGCGACAGGCTGAGCGTTGTTTTGCCGCAGCCGCTCTCGCCAATCAGCGCCAGCGCTTCGCCTTTGCGCAGTTCGAACGAAATATCGCTCGTCGCCTGCACATCGCCACGCGGCGTGTGGTAGACGATGGAAATATCTTCAACTTTGAGGATAATGTCGTCGGTCATGCGGCTGTCCTGAGGCGTGGATCAAACATTTCTTCCAGGGAGCGAGCAAAAAGTACCATACAGACCTGGAACATGGCGATGGCGATCACGGGCGACAGCACCATGCTCGCGCTGTCTGGGCTGAACAGCGTCCCGCGCGTGCGTCCAAAGTAGAGCATCACGCCCCAGGTATAGTCGTTGATTGGAGCCATGCCCAGAAAAATCAGCCCGACCTGCTGGTACATCGCGCTTGTAATGGCGAAAATGAAATTGATTGCCACGAAGCTCATCATGTTCGGCAGAATTTCGCGCAGAATGATGTGCGGTAATCCCAAATCGAGCGCCACCGCTGCCTCGACGTAATCCCGTTCGCGCAGGCTCAGCACCTGCGCACGAATCGCCCGCATCAGCACCGGCCACGACAGCAGCCCGATTAGCCCTGCCAGCAGTACAACATTGTCCAGCTTGACCAGGGCCGCCAGCACAATCAGCAGCGGGAACGATGGGATCGTCAGCACAAAGTTGGCAATCGACGTGAGCATGTTATCGACCAGGCCGCCGACAATCGCCGCCAGCGCGCCGAGAACGACCGCGATCAACGTCGAGAACAACCCTGCCAGCACCGCCGTCATTATCAGCGAGGTGCCGCCGTTGACAATGTGGCTGAAAATATCGCGCCCCTGCGTATCCGTCCCCAGCAGATGCGGCGGGCCAAGCGCGTCATTGGATACGACCAGGTTAGCATATTCCGGCTTGTCGGTGACGTAGTTCTTGACCGCGTCGGAGAAAATCACCATCGCGTCGATCTTGCCATCGACCAGCTTTTTCAGCGCTGCATCCATCCCGCGACCACTCGACCAGCGTGACGAATCGACCGTGAACGTATCGGCATAATCGCCAATGGTTTGCAGATTGCCTGTCTGCGTGACCACGCCGACCGTCTTGCCTGCCAAATCCGCCAGTGATTTATAGGTGTTCACGTCTTCCGAGCGTACCAGCAGTTGATCACGCGAACCGGGGGGGGCAGCAATTTGATCGAGCCGCACCTGTCCGTCAAACGGGATGAACAGCGGCCCGATAAAAATCCAGATGGCGTAAATCACCAGCCCGATGAAGCCGATCATCCCGGCTTTGTTGCGCCGCAGCCCCTTGAAGAACAGGCTGATGGGATGCGTAATTTTTTCGAGGAGAGTCGCTCGCTTGTAAACGACTTGCGGCTGCGCGATTGAGGCCATTAGTTTCGACCTCCTTCATGCCTGCTTCGAATAAAAATCCGTTCGTTGTTTTTTATCCCTCTACCCGCTTGCGTGGGAGAGGGGTGGCTGACACGCTCTTGGTCAGCCGGGGTGAGGGGCAGATAGGCGCTCATTTGTCGCTCCCGCCGACCCGTACGCGCGGATCAAGCCGACTGTAGAGCAAATCAGCCAGCAGATTCGACACCACCACCGAGATTGTGATGATTAGGAACACCCCCTGCATCGAGGTGTAATCGCGCTTCATAATCGACGAAAACAGGAAGCTGCCGATGCCCTGATAGACAAACAAGTCCTCGATGACGACGCTGCCCCCAATGATGAAGCCGATGTTGATGGCTAGCAGCGTGAACATTGGCAGCGAGGCGTTGCGTCCTACGTAAGACACGACGATCCGCCGCGTCGTCAGGCCACGCGCGCGCGCCACATTGACGTAATCTTCGCTCAGCGTGCTGACGGTACTGTTACGCATGTTGAGCATCCACACACCCAGCGTTCCCATGATATAAACCAGCACAGGCAGGAAGGCGTGTTTCAGGACGTCCAACAGAAATGTCAGGTTAAAACCCGGTGTCAGGCCAGAAGTATAGGTTCCACGCAGGTCACCCACAGCGAACCACTTCAACTGGACACCGAAAATAATCAGAATCAGCAGTCCCCAGATGTAATTAGGGACAGCACTCAGAATCGAAGAAAACAGCGAGAGTCCGTGATCGAGAACACTGTTACGATTGTAGGCCATCAGCGTGCCCAGACTGATGCCCAGCACGAAACTGATCAGTAAGCCCAATCCAACCGCGAACAATGTCCAGGGGAGAAACTGCACGATTTGATCGATGACCTGCGTCCCGGTCGAAACAATCGACTGACCAAGATCACCGTGCGCAAGCTGTCCCATATATTCAACGTACTGCGTCAGGACGCTGGCGTTCGTGTCGAAGCGAAAAATTGACGCGGCCTGCATCTGTGCTTCCTGATAGGTTAGATTTTGCTGATTCATCAGGAACTGAACGTAGACATCGACCGGATTACCCGGCATCAGGCGGATGAGGAAGAACGTGAACGAAATCACCGCCCAGACGGTAATGATCGCCCGCACCAGCAGGCGCAGCGTATAATTTCGATAAATCCGCCGCAGCGCAGTGACGATACTTCCATTCGGAGCCGGTGCGATGTCTATCTCGCTGCTGGAAACTTGGGTTGCCATCTGTTTTTGCACTCGTTACAAACAACGGTTTAAAAAGGGACGAGAAGGGCTTCTCGTCCCAATTTTTTAGACTGCCGGGCAGTGTTCAGGCGTGTGCAGCCTGAACACTGTCGTTTGTGAAACTGAGACTACGATCCTGACGCCGGCGAAACACCACCCGTCATCAGCAGGTAAGCGATGAATGCATCCGTACCGCTTGAGGGATTCTGGTAAATCGGATCATCGCTCGCAGGTGCGTTGACGAACTTGCGGTTGAGCGGGTTGTTGCCCAGGCGTTCCCACAGCGGGACTGCCGGCAGCAGTTCGTTGTAGGCCAGCGCGATTTGGCTGATGATTGCCTTCTGCGCGTCCACGTCGAGACCCTGACCGGACTTGACGGTTGCGTCCAGCATATTCATCTCGCCGCCGCTGTAGGTGACGTCATTGTTGAAGTTCATACCGCCGCCAACCTGCTGCCCTGCGGTCGCGCCCTGACCGTTGTAACGCTGGAACGGCTCAAGCCACGAAATGCCGGGGAAGGGGTTGGAAGCGCCCCAGTTGCGGATCGCCATCTGGAAGTTGCTGTTATAAACGTCCGGTTCTTCCTGCGTTGAAACGACCGCGTTGCCGGTGATGTCGAAGCCGAAGGCATTCAACTGTTCCAGCGCGTTTTCCGCCGCTGCCGACCAGTCCGTGTAGTCCGACGGGAATTCAAGCGTGAAGGCCAGCGGATTACCCTTGTCGTCGAGCCACTTGCCATCGCTGCCTTTGGTGAAACCAATTCCCGTCAGCAGTTCCGTCGCCTTGTCGAGATCGACATCATAGCTGTTCAGCTTGGATTTCACATCATCCGAAACCCAGGTGTCTACCAGCGAGTCGCCAATGCCCGTCATGTATTGGACGGCGAGGCCGGACTGACCGAGGCTGACGCTGCCGTTCTGGTCACGGTCGATGATGTAGGCAATCGCCTGACGAACTTCGACCTTATCGAACGGATAGACTTTGTAGTTGAAGTAAATCGCGGGGCCGCTGTGGAAGGGACCGCGAATAATGTCCAGCCCGGCGTCAATGAACGCTTTTTCAGTCGCGGGCGGGAAACCATAGGTGCCGTACCACAGGTCACCATTCGAGACCAGCGGAGTGACTGCTTCAGTCTCGCCGTTCCACAGACGAACCTGGTCGAACTTGGCGTCCGCAGCGTGCAGACCACCTGGGTTCTTCACCATCGTCAGGTTCTGGGCGGTGATGCTGGCCGGGTCGAGGACGTAGGGGCCGCTCGCCACTGGCGCAGCCGGACGCAGATCGGTCAGAGCCTGAAGCGCCGCCTTGAAGCCGTCGTCATCCGATGTCTTCCCGTCGGCGATCAGCGGGGCAGCCATCTTGGCAATATCGCCATAGACACTGTTCGCGCCAATGTTGACCTGCGCCAGAAGCTGGCGCTCGACCAGTTTCGACGGGCCAGTCAGCGTGAATTTAACCGTCAGGTCATCGACCGCTTCGACGTTCGACATTGACTTCCAGACCACGTTGTTCAGCAGATACTGAACTTCGAAGGTCGTCACCACGTCCGCCGACGAGACCGGGGAGCCATCGCTCCAGGTCAGTCCGGGTTTGAGCGTGACGACGTAATTGTTGTCGGCATCGAAGCCAAAGGTGTCAGCCAGATAGCCTTCATATTCGCCGGTTGCCCAGTGATAGACCGCCAGCGGGGGATTCGTGATTGGGTAGTAAGCACCCAGAGCGATAATGTTATTGGCTGCAAATTGATTGAAGTGTCCGGTAGGAGGCGGTTGATAGGGCCAGCCACCATTGAAGGTAGTCGGTTCTTGCGCGTTCACCGAACTGAAGGCGAACACCATCGCCAGCACAACCAAGAGGAGGGTAAAACCGCGTTTCTTCTGCACTTTCGACCTCTTTCGTGTTAATTTTGAACAAAATGTTCTTGGGTTTGGCAAACCTGACAGCCAGCAACAGCTCCTTTCTAAATTTCACCACAAACTTTAGTGTGTCATACTACAGCCAGTTCGGCAGCATCACAAATGATTTGGTGAAATTCTACAAGCCGTTAATATAGAGTGAGTTTGTTAAAATTACAAACTAACTCAGGCTCGTACATTGGGACCTTCCATTGTGAATGGATCATCTGGCTTAGACCATCCATTCAAAGGACGCTAAACTTAGCGCCCAACTGACTGCGCAAGTTTATGGGCAGCACGCTTTTCAGGGAACATCAGAAATATCCGAACTTTTCCTCTCGTTTTTGTCACAATTGGAGAAACTGGATGCCTGCACAACTCAATCTATTACCTCAGCCGCGCAGCGCCACCCTCACTGGCGGCACGCTTGATCTGCATGGTTCATTCGTTGCGCTCAACACCGACCCTGCTGCCGCGCTCTGGCCTGCTGGAGAGTGCGTTCAGCAGGCGCTCAGGAGTCTCACCAGCCTCGCCACCGAAATCCTCGGTGGCGCGAACTCTGACGCCGCCGTAACCATCACGCTTGGCGATGGCGTCGGTCATGCGCAAGGTTATCGTCTCTCGGTCGCCGCCGACGGCATCACCATCGCCGGGGATGACGCGGCAGGCGCGTACTACGGCGCGCAGACATTGGCACAGCTTCTACAAACCTACGGCAAAAGCCTGCCGCTGCTCGTCATCGAAGACTTCCCCGACTTCCCCGCGCGCGGCGTGATGCTCGACATCAGCCGCGACAAAGTGCCATCGATGGACACGCTCTATGGACTGATCGACTGGTTGGCGAGCCTCAAAATCAACCAGTTCCAGTTGTACACCGAGCACACCTTCGCCTATCGGAATCATCCAACCGTCTGGGCGAAGGCCTCGCCGATCACCGCCGAGCAAATTCTCCAACTGGACGCTTTCTGCAAAGCGCGTTACATCGAACTCGTCCCCAACCAGAACAGCTTCGGTCATATGTGGCGCTGGCTCAAGCTGCCCGAATACGCCGACCTCGCCGAAACCCACGAGCGCGTCTACGAATGGATGAGCGAAGTCCCCTTCACGCTTGATCCGGGTCATCCCGGTTCGCTCAAGCTGCTCGAAAGCATGTACGACGAACTGCTACCCAATTTCACCAGCAAAATGTTCAACGTCGGCGCGGACGAAACCTGGGATCTCGGCACAGGCCGCAGCAAAGCCAACGTCGAAGCGAAGGGCAAAGGCCGCGTCTATCTCGATTTCGTCCTCGAAATCTATAAGCGCGTGACGGCGCACGGGCGCACCATGCAGTTCTGGGGCGACATCATCAATCAGTACCCTGAACTTGTGCCGGAAATCCCCAAAGACGTGATCGCCCTCGAATGGGGTTACGAAGCCGACCACCCCTTCGCTGAAAAGTCGGAACTCTTTGCCAAATCCGGCGTCCCCTTCTACGTCTGTCCCGGCACATCCACCTGGACAACCCTCAGCGGGCGCACCGACAACATGAAGGGCAACATCCGCAATTCGATTGAGAATGGGTTGAAATTTGGCGCGATTGGCGTTCTCAATACCGATTGGGGTGACCGGGGGCACTGGCAGCAGTTACCCATCAGCTATCCCGGTTACGCTTACGGCGCGGCGCTCAGTTGGTACAACGCAGGCAACAGCGATGTCGATCTTCAGGCCGCACTGGACGCCTTCGCCTTTGGCGACAGCACAGGCATCATGGGCAAGCTCGCCGCCGACCTCGGCAATACCTATCAGCAGCCCGGCGTCATCGTCCGTAACGGCAACTTCCTCCACTGGATTTACACCGTCCCGCTGGAGCAGATGCGGCATGGCTGGCGGCGTTCGCTCTCCGGCGACAGCGCCGAAACCCTCAACAACAATTCGCTGTTGTACGAGGCGCTCTATGGCACAATGGAATACATCGACAACACCATGCAGCCGCTGGCTTCGGCGCAGATCAACCGCCCTGACGCCGACCTGATCAAGCGCGAATTCGAGCAGTCCGCCCATATGCTCAAGCACGGCGCGAAACGGGCGCTCCTGCAAATCGGCGACGAGCATATCAGCAAAGCCGAAATGCTGGCGGACCTTGACGCACTCATCGAGGAACAGAAGGCGCTCTGGCTGGCGCGCAACCGTCCCGGCGGCCTCGACGACAGCCTCGCCGCCCTCGAAGCCGCCCGCGAACTCTACAAATAAGCCGTCACAATCTTCCTCTCCATAGCATGTATCAAGATGGGGCGCACGATGGTGCGCCCCCGTTTACAGGCTGAATTCGGGAGCAACGCTTATGGGGAATGTCCAAACCGGCTTTGCCGATGTCAACGGCGCGCACCTCTACTATCAAATCGCGGGTGAAGGCCAAACCATCACCTTCGTTCACGCAGGTATCGCCGATCACCACCTCTGGGATGCCCAATTTGCGGCGCTGCAATCGAACTATCGCGTCATCAGCTATGACCTGCGCGGCTACGGACAATCGACCTCGCCCGCCATGCCCTATTCCACCGCCGAAGACCTGCACGCGCTGTTGACCCATCTCGGCGTTGAGACGACTGCCTTAGTCGCCTGCTCGATGGGGGGAACTGCCGCGCTCGACTTCCTGCTCACTTATCCGCAGATGGCGACCGCGCTGGTCATGGTCTGCTCGACGCCCAGCGGTTACCAGCCGCAGGGCGCGCCGCCGCCGCTGATTTTGCAGTTGATGGACGCCGCCAAGTCCGGCGACGCTGAAAAAATGGCGAATGTCGCAGTGTTGCTCTGGGGCGTCGGCGAGCGCCGCAAACCCGAACAGGTTGATCAGCAGTTCCGCGATCTGGTTTATGAGATGAGCCTGATCGGCTTCAGGAATCAGCTTGCCGGACTCCCGCAGCCGAGCGCCAGCCCATCGCCTGCCCTTGACCGCCTCAAGGAAGTCAACGTCCCCACATTGATCATCGACGGCGCGGAAGATCACCCCTCGACCCACACAGCAGGCGAACTCATGGCAAGCCAGATCGCCGGGGCGCGCCGCAAACTCATGGCGAATGTCGCGCATCTGCCCAGCCTCGAAGCACCAGACGAATTCACGCGATTGCTCGAACCGTTTCTCGATGAAGCGCTGAGCGAGTAGAAAGCGTTGACCAGCCGTATTGCAGACGTTTGCTGAGCGTCGCCGTGCCATTGTGCGGCGGCACGCAAACAGGATTGTAATCGGGGTATCGCCCTTGATTGGCACTCTGGAGATACCCCGATGATCAAACGCCTGCTCCTGTTTGTAACCCTGTTCCTGCTCACCCTGACCATTTTTACGCCTGCCAGCGCGCAAACAAACGCGCCCTTCCGCGTCTATCTGACGTTTGAGGATGGCCCGACCGATGCTTATACGCCCGCCATCCTCGACACGCTGGCACAGTACAACGCTCACGCCTCGTTTCTCATCGGCGGCGCAGCCATCGCCGGGCATGAAGCCCTGCTTCAGCGCGAAGTCCGCGCAGGTCACGCGCTGATCAATCATCTCTGGGTTGAACCGGGCGTCTATGCGGGTGCGCCCGCCGACGCCGTGACCGCCTCCTACCTGCGCACCGAAGCCGCTATCCGTGACGCGCTCGGTGACGCCCTGCCGATCTACGACGCACAGGTCAAGCTGTTCTGGCAGCCCGGCGGCAGCGCGCAGCCCCTCCCCGCGATTGAAGGCGTTCACGTCATCACCTACAACTGGAACGTCAACAGCGACGACTGCGGCTGGGGAATGCCCGCCAGCGTCGATCTCGACACCCTCGATTTCGATAAAGCGGTCATCGCCAATGTCATCGGCACGCCCGTTTCGGTCGGCAATTTTCACAGTCCCTACAACGCTTTCGACTATGGCGACGGCGTGGTCATTTCCTTCCACGACATCAACCGCGTGACCGGGCGCGTGCTGCCTGCCATTCTCGGTCAGTTGCAGGCCGCAGGCGCAACCTTTGAGGCGCTGCCGCGCCCCTGGGATCAGATCGACACCATGCCGATTCACATTGCCCGTCCGCCGGAGGAAGGCGCAGGCGTTGCGGGCTACAGCGCTGCCGCCATCACCCTCGACGCCGCCAACATCCGCACCGCCCCCTCGACCAGCGCGCATCGGTTGGCGACCATCCCGCTCGACAGCAGCGTCGTCGCTGTCGGACGCACTCAGAACTGGATCCAGGTACAATACGCGGGCAGCACCGGTTGGATTTACCGCCCACTTCTGCACATCGAAGGTGCGATCCCGAATTTACCCGCTTCTCCCTGATACAAGGAGTGTCTTATGCCTTTTGCCGATCTCAACGGCACCCACCTCTACTACGAAATTTTAGGAGAAGACCACGCTTGGGTCGTAGTCTTTCTCCATGCCGGAATTGCCGACAGCCGCATGTGGGACGCGCAGGTTGAGCCGTTTTCTCAGAATCACCGCGTCATCCGTTACGATCTGCGCGGTTTTGGGCAAACGACCGTCCCCACGCCTGCGCCTTACAGTCACCACGAAGACCTGCGCGCCCTGCTCGATCTGCTGGAGGTTCAGCGTGTCGCGGTCATCGGCTGCTCGAACGGTGGGCGCGTTGCCATGAATTTCACGCTCGCCTACCCGGATCGCGTCTCTGCGCTGGCGATGATCTGCTCGTCTCCCGGCGGCTTCAAGTTTGACGGCGAGTCGCCTGCCTTGTGGACTCAGGTCGTCAAAGCCTTCGATTCCGGCGATCTCGAATTGACGGCGCGGCTCGAAGCACAGTTGTGGGCGGCTGGCCCGGAACGCTCCCCGGATTTGCTCGATCCAGCGCTGCTCGAACACGTCCGCGACATGGACTTGATCGCCCTCAAAAACGAAGTCGCGGACAACAGCGGCGAGGAGCAGTCCTTCACCCCGCCCGCCGCTGAGCGCCTTAGCGAAATCACTGTTCCCACCCTGATTATGACTGGCACACAGGACTCACCCGTCACACATGCGTCCGGCAGCTTCATGAAGCAGCATATTGCCGGAGCGCAGAAAGTCGATCTGCCGACGGCGCATCTGCCCAGCATGGAGCGCCCGGACAAGTTTAATCGCGTCGTGCTGGATTTTCTCAAGCCTGTGTTGAACCAGTGAGGGAGCTTGAATATGCCTTTTATCGACGTGAACGGCGCGCACTTCTACTATGAAAGTACGGGAACAGGCGACGCGGTGGTCTTTCTCCATGCCGCCATCGCCGATACGCGTATGTGGGATGCCCAGGTCGCGCCGTTTTCTCAAAATCACCGTGTTATCCGTTACGATATGCGCGGCTTTGGTCAAACGACCGCGCCGCCAATGAAGTTCACCCATCACGACGACCTGAAAGCTCTGCTCGATGCGCTCGGCGTCGAGCGAGCGGCGGTCATCGGCTGCTCGAATGGGGGGCGCGCCGCCATGAACTTCACCCTCGCCAACCCGAATCGGGTCACGAAGCTGGTGATGGTCTGCTCTGGCCCCGGCGGGCTTGAGCTTCCCGATTTCCAGCCTGCCGCGCTCGATATGCAAAGCTACGAGGCGGCTCAGGCGGGTGATCTCGAAAAAGCGGCGCGGCTGGGCGCGCAGTTGTGGTTTGTCGGGCCGGATCGTCCGCCAGAGCAGGCGGATCAGGCCAAGCTCGAACTGGTCTACGAGATGTACCTGAACGACCTGAAAAAAGAGGCCACTGGTATCGGTGACGAGCAGAGTATGGCTCCGCCTGCTGCCCAGCGCTTAGGGGAGATTCACGTACCGACATTGATCGTTTCAGGGGAATTTGACGAGCCTTATCCTCTGGCGGCAGCGCCGATTATGGAGCAGGGCATCGCTGGAGTGCGCCGCGTGAACCTGCCGACTGCGCATTTGCCGAGCATGGAACTGCCCGACGAGTTCAACCGCGTGGTGCTCGATTTTCTGGACGGTTAGCCCATGCAAAGTTGTGACGCACCTGTCCAATACATGCCAGATCGACAGCGAGCGGACACGCAGCAGATACAGCGCAAGTGATTAGCGCACGCCTGTGGGGATGCGGTGCTGCCGTATCCTGACAGGTGCTGGATGCAGACCGCAGTATTCAAGCACAATTGGACTCGCCCCTATCTCCCAAAACGGGTAGATTCACACTAAATAGTTTTTGACTCGGTACTCGGTACTCAGTACTCGGTACTTTTTAGGGGGCGTTATGAAAGTCTTATTCATCGGCGGCACTGGCAACATCAGCATTCCCGTGAGCAAACTCGCCATCGAACACGGCATCGACCTGTATCTGCTCAATCGCGGACGCCAGCCCGTCACCATCGAGGGCGCGACTGCGCTCACCGCCGACATCAACCAACCGGATCAGGTGGCGGCTGCGCTCGGCGACCAGCATTTCGACGTGGTGGTCAACTGGATCGCCTTCCACCCGCAAGAGATCGAGCGCGACATCAATTTGTTTCGCGGCAAGTGCAACCAGTATATTTTCATTAGCTCCGCCTCGGTGTACCAGAAACCCGCGACCACCCATATCCTGACCGAATCGACGCCTGCCTTCAATCCCTTCTGGCCGTATTCGCAGGAGAAAATTCGCTGCGAAGAACTGCTGACCCGTGCCTACCGCGAAGAAGGCTTCCCGATGGTGATCGTGCGGCCTTCGCACACCTACGACAAAATTTTCCCGCTCAGCATCGGCAGCGGACGCAGCTACGTCATCCCGCAGCGGATGCTGGACGGCAAGCCCGTGATTGTGCATGGCGACGGCACATCGCTGTGGACGCTGACCCACAGCGAGGATTTCGCCAAAGCCTTCGTCGGGCTGATCGGTCACCCGATGGCGCTGGGACACACCTTCCAGATCACCTCGGATTTCGTGATCACCTGGAACCAGATATACGAGCAAATCGGCGAGGCGCTCGGCGTGAAGCCGACGATTGTCCACATTCCGACCGAGTGGATCGCCCAGTACAACCCGCGCGAGGGCGAAGGCTTGCTTGGCGACAAGATGTACAGCGCGATCTTCGACAACAGCAAGGTCAAGAGCTTTGTGCCGGATTACGTCGCCACCATTCCCTTCCACATCGGCATCCGGCGCACACTGGCCTGGTTCCAGTCTGATCCGGCGCGGATGCAGGTCGCGTCCGCCGACGACGAATACATCGAGAAGATGCTGGCGGCGTACCAGAAGCAGTAAAGACGCCACAAGAGGTTCATTCGTGTATACATCTTTGGATGCTCCAACCGAAGACCTGGTTGCCCTGATTTCTGACACCTTCGGAAAAAAACCCGTTGTCTGGAAGAAGCCCCACACGGGTCTGAGTTCAGCGCAGCGTTTTGTGGTCAGCTTTGAAGATGGCACACGCCTATTTGTCAAAGCAGCAACGGATGACATCACCGAAGCCGATGTGCGAATCGATCATCTCGTCATGTCAGCAACGGACGAGCGCTTTGTACCCCAGGTCGTCGCCTGGATAGAACCACCGGGGCAGCGTCCGGTGCTGGTCACCGAAGACCTGAGCCACGCGCATTGGCCTGCGGATCATAACCCGGTGCTGTGGAAATCCGGTCAGTTTGACATTCTGTTCCAGACCTTAAAGCAGGCTGCGACCGTTACTGCTCCTGATGCACTCCCGCAGGCAGCTAACCCCACGTCGTTTTACTGGCGTGAGATTGCGCAAGACCCGGAAAGCCTGTTTCAACTGGGGCTTTGCTCGGAAAACTGGCTGAAACAAGCCCTCCCTGCACTCGTGGACGCGGAACAACAGGTGAAGCTGGCGGGCGATGTGCTGGTACACGGGGACGTGCGCAGCGACAACTTATGTTTTGTTGATGGCAGAATGATTCTGGTCGATTGGAGCAACGCGCATCGAGGGAGTCCATTCGACGACCTATCGCTGGTGATTTCGACGCTTCCGCTGGAGGGTGGGCCGGAACCCGCCAGCATCATGCCCGATCAGGGCGAATGGGCGGCATATCGGAGTGGGCAAATGGCGCTGCGGACAATTCAGGATACCAACGCCCCATTGTGGCTACATCATGTCTTTCAGCGTATCACGATTATCACCCTCCAGTGGGCGGCAACGGCGCTCAACTTACCCGCGTGGGATGGGAAAGACTGGCGGGAGATCTAAATGTGCTGGACAATCAGGGCAAGCATCGTGATTTCAAGCATATGTTGGACGGCAAGTCGGTAATTATCCATGGCGACGGAACCTCGCTGTAGGGGCTGACCGAGCGTGTATGCAGGTCGCGCCCGCCGACGACGAGTACATCGAGAAGATGCTGGCGGCGTACCAGAGAAAATCGTAAGGGCGTACGACGATGCCTCCGCCGTGCAAAAGCCGAAGGATCGTCGAGTAACTCGGAGCTTCAATGAACATTATTCTGATGGCGTTTGGGTCACGCGGCGATGTACAGCCGTTTCTGGCGCTGGCGGTTGCTCTGCGCCAGCGTGGGCACAGTGTCACGCTGGCCGCGCCGGAAGACTTTGAAGCGCAAATCAAGGCTTACCAGATTCTATATATCCCTATTCCGATCAGCGGTCAGGATTTTTTCAAGAAGGAGATTTCCAAACGGATCGCCCGAGGGATCACCCCGGCGACCCTGCTTGCCTTGTGGCGTGAGGTCATTCCAGCCTTGCGGCGCGCCCTTCTCGCCAGCACTCGTGAAATTGCCGAGGCAGCACGCAGCGCTGACTTGATGATTGCGCATGGATTCACCGTTCCGCTTGCCTACTCGATCCATGAGCAGGTGCAGACTCCGCTGCTGCTGAGTATCGCCGCGCCTGTCGTAGCAACCCGGCAGTTTTCCATGTTCCCGCCGATTCCGTTTGGGAAGCGGTTTTACAACCAGCTCACGAATGAACTGCTGGTGCGTTTGGTGCTTTCCTACATGATCGCACCGATGAACACCTACCGTCGAGAAGCCGGGCTGCCAAAGCTCTCCGCTGGCAAGGCAGCGCGGATGCTGTCGAGAGCGCAGATTCCGGTCATCATGCACTACAGTCCCCACTTGATGCCTGCACCCGCCGATTGGCCTACAACCGTGCATGTCGTGGGCGCGTGGACATTAGAGCCTCCCCCCGCTTGGACACCGCCTGATGCCCTCAAGGCATTTTTAGCGCAGGGCGAAGCGCCGGTATTCATCGGCTTTGGCAGTATGCCTGTGCCAAATCCTCCGAAAATGGCGCAAACGATCAGCGAGGCCCTGCGGCTGGCGAAGTTGCGCGGCGTGCTGCAATCAGGCTGGGCTGGGCTAGTGCATGAAGACGAGCATCTGATCACGATAGGCGACATTCCCCATGACTGGCTATTTCCGCAGATGATGGCGGTCGTGCATCATGGTGGTTCTGGCACGACTCACAGCGCCTTGCGCGCAGGCAAGCCCGCCCTGATCGTGCCGTTCATGGCTGACCAACCCTTCTGGGGACAACGACTCGCGGAACTCGGCGTGGGCCTGCCAGCGATCAGGCCGAAACAGATCACGCCCGCACGTCTCGCGGCGGCACTTCACACTCTGACGCAAGATAATGCGCTTCGCCAGCGCGCCGCCGAACTGGGCGCACTTCTTCGCGCCGAAGATGGACTTGCGGTAACCTGTGATCTCGTGCAGCAGTACGTCACCTAGCAATTGCTCTTTCTGTGTCTTCTATGCTTGAATGTGTTTAATTTTACGGAGAAGCCCTAATGCCCCCTTTAAATGCAGTTGTACTCGGCGCGGGCAATCGCGGAACAGTTTACGGCTCGTTCGCCGTGACCTACCCGCAGGAAATGCAAATCGTCGCAGTCGCCGAACCGCGCCCCGATTTCCGGCAGCGCTTCGCCACGACTCACGACCTGCCGCCGGACGCCTGTTTCAGTTCGTGGCAGGATTTGGTCGGCGCGGGCAAAATGGCCGACGTGCTGATCAACTGCACGCAAGACCGGATGCACACCGAATCAACGCTGGCGGCGCTCGACGCGGGTTACAACGTGCTGCTCGAAAAACCGATGTCGCCGATTCTGCACGAGAATGTGCGGCTGGTACAGGCCGCCGAGGATCGCGGGCGCATCCTGCAAATCTGCCACGTGCTGCGCTACTCGCCCTATTTCCAGAAAATCCGCGAGATCGTCCAGTCGGGACGGCTGGGGCGCATCATCAGCGTTGACCACCGCGAGAACCTGATTTACTGGCACATGGCGCACAGCTTCGTGCGCGGCAACTGGCGCAACCTCGAAGAATCCGCGCCGATGATCCTCGCCAAGTGCTGCCACGACCTCGACATTCTCGGCTGGATTTTGCAGCAGCCCGTCGTCCACATGAATTCGTTCGGCTCGCTCAGTTGGTTCAGGCCAGAGAACGCCCCGCCCGGCGCGACGCTGCGCTGCACCGATGGCTGCCCCGCCGCCGATACCTGCAAATACTACGCGCCACGTCTGTACCTCAACCCGGAACACGATTTCGCGCGCCGCGCCGCCAGCTTCGACCTGAGCGACGAAGGCATGATGGAAGCGCTGCGCACGGGCTGGTATGGGCGCTGCGTCTACCACTGCGATAACGATGTGGTCGATCACCAGACGCTCAATATGGAACTGGCAGACGGCATGACCGTCACCATGACCATGCAGGGGCAGGGCGATTTCGAAGGCCGCACCATGCGCTATGACGGCACCGACGCCACCCTGTACGGTAAATTCACCTATGGCGATAACACGATCACCATTCACGATCATCTGACGGGCAAGGTCGAACACGTCCCGGTGATTGACCGCGACGGCAGCGGTCACGGCGGCGGCGATTTCGGCATCGTGCGCTCGTTTCTGAACAATGTCAACGGCATCCCTGACGACAGCGTCACGACCGCCCGCGAATCGCTCGAAAGTCACCTGTTGGCCTTCGCGTCTGAGGAATCGCGCCTCAACAAAACCGTGATCGACATGGCAGAGTATCGCACGCGCGTCGAGGCCGAAGCCCGCGCCATGTTCAGCCGCGAGACGCAGTAACTTGACTGATCTTTATCTGATCCGGCACGGCGATTCGCTGATGGGCGAGCAGGACGGCAAGTCGGTCGAGCTTGGCCTGTCGCTGGAAGGCATTCACCAGAGCGAACGTTTACGGGATCGGCTGGCGCGCACGGGCGAGATTGTGCCGGATGTGCTGATCAGCAGCACCGCCCAGCGCGCTCAGGAAACCGCCGCCATCATCGCGCCCGCGCTTCAGAATCCGCTGACGATTCTCGACCCGGATTTCGAGGAATGGCGCAGCGATGACGGCAGCCTGAGCGAAGAAGAATTCAATGCCCGCTGGCAGGCCGTCCCCAAAGATCAGAAGCCGTTTTTTCGCTGGATGGCGGGCTACGAGAATCGGCTCGAATTCACGCTGCGGGTGCAGTTGGCGGTCAACCGCGTGCTGCAGGCGCACAAAGGCAAAACGATTGTCGTCGTCTCGCACGGCGCGTTCATTCAGGTGACGTTTGGCTTTTTCTTCGGCTACGGCGAGGCCAGCCTCGACCGCGCCACCGCTGAAATCCGGCGCACGTCGATCACGCACTGGCATCAGCCGGACGGCGACACGCGCTGGACGCTCGAACGCTCCAACGATTACCATCATCTGACCGACTGAGCGAACCCCTCTATCCCCGACCCTTTCGCGCGAACAAGTTCGCGTTACGCAAGCGGGGAGATACCGTCTTGAAAGTCAAGTGGGGGCAGTCACGGCTGCGGCCACTTGACCGTAGTGAGGATCAAACGGACGGTTGGAGT
>DAOUCB010000084.1:0-56991 GCA_034432495.1 Anaerolineae bacterium
ACTAAAATAGCGGATGGTTTCGGTTAATGTCTTTGGTGTTTTGGTTTCAGTGGTCATCGTTTTTCTTATTCTTTTACTGCAAATTTATAGTTAAATTATAGCACAAATCCTTTGTGTGTCAAGTATATTGTTGCCAAAACTTACCTCACCCCCTCTCCATACAACCAAACGCAGGTTGCCGACGACCAAAAGCGGGTGTCCGAACAAGTTCGGAGAGCGGGGAGAGGGGGGAAAGACAAAATCAATCTGGGTTTTCGCCCTCCGCGAGAAACTGAATGAAGCGGCGGATCAATTCGGGGATGTTTTCCAGCTTGCTGATTGAACAAGTGCGATAAAACAAATCCGCAGGCAGTTTTGCGGAGAGTTCATCGCCTTGTAAAACGTTGAGCGACTCTGGTTCGGTCGTGTCGTGTATCTGCAAGAGAAAAATCGGCAATTTGAACGGCAGTCCTCGCCAAACAAAGAAATCGAATACCTCTGCTACGTACTTTCGCTGCTCATCGAGCAAGATTGGTCGAAAGCTTTCATTATGGGAATCAAGTGGGATTACAGGAGGATTGAGGACAAGGCAAATAACACCTCGGAAGTCGGTTTTATAGTCGTAAGCGACTAATTGATGCGCATATTCTGCCCTTCCCTGCATCAATCCCCAGAACCAAAATCTCCACTTTATATCTTCAATTTCAAAATCGCCGACTATAAACTCTCTACCAGGAGATTCAGGGAAGGGTTGCATAGGTACTGTGATCAGACTACACACCCCATTAAACGCTTTCTCAAGCTCTTTCATCGCAAGCAGCGCAGCATATCCATTTCCTACCTGATATTGTGCCGCTGCAAGCCAGAAAAGCGATTTCACTATGCTCCACACTGGTGTCTATTCTATCTAAGGGCAGGTGTGCAACCTTCGGTTGTCTAGACCTGCCCCTACCCTACGATTCCTATCAGCCTAAGACCTGATAGGCAAAGCGCATGAACAATTCCTGATGCTCGATGCTGGTGTCCATCGAGAGCGAGCCATGTCCCGCCGCGAACCAGTGGATTTGAATATCCTTGCCGAACGAGCGCATCTTCTCCTCGTAGCCGCGCATCTGACGCGGCGGGCAGCGGGTGTCGTTGCTGCCCTGAATGATGTAAACCGGGGCGTTGACGTTCTCGGCATAGGTGATGGGCGAGGCGGCGGCGTGAGCGTCGGGCTTCTCCTGCGGCGTGCCGCCAAACAGGGAGCGCTGATAGCCACGCAGGGTTTCAGCCTCGTCCTCGTACATGGTCGTCCAGTCGGCGATGGCAATGCCGGACATGCCGCCCGCCCACAGATCGGGGAAGCGACCGAGCGTTTGCAGGGTCAGATAGCCGCCATACGACCAGCCCGTAAGCATAATGGAGTCGGGATCAGCGACACCGTTCTCGACCAGCCATTTGCGCGCCCCGACCAAATCTTCAACTTCGACCATGCCGAGGCGTCCCCAGATGGCGCGCTCGTAGTCCTTGCCGAAGGTGGTCGAGCCGCGATAGTTGACCGAGAACCAGGCGAAACCGTGATCGAGCCATGCCTGCCCGCCGGGGGTGAAGCCCTGCATCTGGGCGGCGGTGGGGCCGCCGTGAATGTCGATGATGGTCGGGAATGGTCCTTCGCCTTCGGGAGTCGCCAGCCAGCCCTGAATCGGCGTGCCATCGAGCGAGGGGAAGGTCACGGAGCGCGAGGAAACGCCTGCGGGCGCATCTCCCGCCTTCAGTACGACCCGCTTTTGTCCACCCACCTGCGCATCGAGCGCGATGATGCAGGCGGGCTGACTGAGGCTGGAATAGGTGACGAAAATCTCGTTATTGGGCGCGAAGTAAGCGGCGCTGAACGACCCGGCAGGATGATCGAGCTTCGTGGCCTGCCCCGATACAATATCGTAGAGGTAAGGCTGCTGCTGCGCCCGATCAATCTGATTCAGGAGCAGACGCCGCGCATCCGGTGACCAGTCCCAGACGTTGACCTCGCCTTCGATGCCGGGCAGCGCCAGCATCGTCCGCTCGCCTGTCTCAACATTCCAGATGAACGGGCGCTTCGTGCCGGAACTGTCGCTGGTGGCGGTGAGGCGCGGATCGCCGAGGATGGGAGCGAATCCTTCGGCCTCGATGCTGGCATCTTCATCGAACAACTCGCGGAGCTTCGCGCCTGTTTTGACATCGAACAGCGTCAGGCTGAGTTCGTTGCGTCCGGTACGCTCGTTACTGGCGACGATGATATACTTGCCATCCGCCGAGAGATTCAACTGGCGAACCGATGCTTTGGTCGTCATGATCAGCTTACGCTGACCGCCTGAGAGGATATAAATTTCGCTGCCTTCGGGTCGAGAAGCCGTAAAGGCCAGCACGCTGCCGTCATAACTTTCCTCGAGGCTGAACGAGGCGTAGGGCATCAGGTCAGGCGTGATGTCTTCCGCTTCGCCGCTGCCGTCGAAGGCGGCGCGGACGTAATGACCAATCTCGTTGCCGTGATCGTCCTTCATGTAATAGATCGACTGACCATCGGCAGAGATAAAGCCGCCATACAGACCGGTCGGCTGATGGGTGATCTGGGTCAGCTTACCGGACGGGACATCCCAGGCGTAAACCTGATAAATGCCGGACTGGTTGCTGGTGGCGATGCCGTGCTGCGGACTGAGCGAGGCCAGCCGGGAGCCAAACACGGCGGGTGCGCGGTAACGCTGCTTCCAGGGCGCATCAGACGAGGTATCAAGCGGTTTCATCACAAATAATCCCTTTCCTTCAATTTCAAATGGGGTTGTCGAATGCCTGCGGGGCATACTGCTTGATCAGAACACCCAATTCGCTGTTTTGCCAGTCCACAGCGAAGCGGCCCACCGGAATCGTAGACGCAAGCTGACTGACTCGATTTGACGGGATCCAAGAACTCGTTTCGAGACCCGGTTTGTGCAGAAAGAGCACTTCGTCTTTGAAAAACAAACCGCGCGATACCACACCACTGCCCTGAATATTCTCCCAGGTCGAATGGACGGAAAGCCCTGTTTCGATATAGGCGATACCAGCGGCTGAGACTTCGAGGCGGGCGTGTTTCGCCAGCACAAAGAGCCATACATCGATGAAAAGCACTACTGCTGCGACAAAAGGAACGATAAAGGACGTCGTCGGATTTGTCATGGAGACAACCGCAGGCGTGACTATGCTGACGATAATGATCGTGGGGACTACCCGTTTGAGGGGAGCGACATCATGAAAGGTATGGACGGATGTGGGTTGAAACATAGCTCCTCGGTGGAAGAAAAGGGGCACACGCCTGTGTGCCCCTGCGAAGAACGCTATCGGGACTGCGCCGACTAGCGGATGGTCGGGTCGCTGATCCAGACATCCTGCGAGTACATCGTGTCGCTTTCGATGACCAGATTGCTTGAGTAGCCGTAGCGGAACTCGAAGACGTTGAGGCCATTGAAGATCGAGATCACGGGCTTGGACGCGCCTGCATTGTTGTCGAAGACCGAGGCAACCGGTTCGCAGCCGGTGGCGGAGGCGGCGCTCTGCTGGCAGATTTCCAGCGCGACCTGCGCGGTCTTGGCTTGCAGGTTGTCGAAGACATACGTCACGCGTACCTGATTCCACGAGACCAACTGCTTGCTGGTCGCCAGCGCACCGATATTCGGCGTCGCGACCGGGGTTGACCCGATCAGCACCGAGAGCAGGGGGCCAGAACCTGTCGGCGTCGGCGTGGGGCCGGGGCCGTTGCACCAGCGCGCATCGCAGAAGGCCAGCGGATCGACACCTTCGAGAGTCGGCAGACTGCGGAAGGTCGTCTCGGAGATGTTGGTGAAGCGCATGTCGATGTAGAGCGCGAAGTTATCGCCCTGCACGAACATCATGTTCGAATCGCCAAAGTTGCGATAGAGGGCGCGGAAAGTGACTCCGGCGGGCATGATGCCCATATATTCCTTCGCGCCGACGTCGAGGTAGCTGAAGGCATAGTTCGATGAACCGTTCCTCATGTGTTCTTCCGCGACCACGTCGAGCCGGGGCGGATTTTCGACCACCGAATTGACCAACTGACTGACCTGCGCGCAGTAGTCAAGGGCGTTGACATCGACATTGGCGATAGTGAAATCGCTGAAGGCCGCCCGCGCCATAAAAGTCAGGCTGCGCAACATCGGGTCGCAGCGCTCAATCGGGTTGATACCCTGCCAGCCGGTCGGACGCTTGTTGAGGCCAAGTGTCACATCGGCCAGCAGTTCGAGGTCGTGGCGCAGGTTGAGGTAAGAGGTCGCGGGCGAATTCGAGAGCACGCCAATCCAGCCGGGCGGGCGATTGCCAACACCGAGGCGATCATCAGCCAGCAGTTCCAAATCCTGACGCACGTCACCGGCGAAATTGGGCGTGGTCACGTCACGATTGCCGATGTAGCGCTCCGGGCGCGTATGGAGACCGAGCAGTTCGTCGGCGAGGCGTTCGAGGTCGCCGCGCACCGCGCCGAGCAGTTCAATCGGGTTCAGCAGATTACCATTCTCATCCGCCGAACCAAAGACGATGTTGACCAGACTGTCTTCAATTTCCGACTGGACAGTGGCGCAGTAATTGAGCGCCGAATCCGGCGTTTTCGACTGGATGTTGTAGTACTTGTCAAGGACAGCCAGCACATTTTGCAGAGTACGGTCGCAGGAAATGATCTTCGCTGCGCCGCGCCATTCGACAGGGCGCTGTCCCTTGCCATACGACTCGTCAGCGGAAAGTTCAAGGTCATGACGGACATTACGCGCCAGAATCTCGTTGATCGGAACCGGCGCGCCAATCCATTCCTGCGGGCGTGTGTCTGGCCCAAAGATGGCATTCGCCAGCAGTTCGTTGTCGAACCAGAGGTCGGACACGACGGTTGAGGATGTCACGTCGATGTTGTTCGACCACTCCGGCGGGCGCACGCCCGGACTCAGGACTTTGTCCGCCAGCAGTTCGAGGTCTGCGCGCGTGTCGAAGACCAGTTTTTCGTAAGGGTTACTTTGCGCGACCGGAGCCGCCGCTGCGTTCAACGCGCACAATAAGAGCGCAACAATCAGCGATAACCAGAGAATCTTTGAGCGTCGCATCGCGCATCCGTTTCTCTAAAGCGAAAATAATTCCACACTGATTTAATTATAGCCAGCCCACGCGATAGGACAATTAGTGAATAAGTGCTGAAAAAAACAGGACTGAGGGTTGAGGACTGAGGACTGAGTAAAAGAAGGTACCGAGTGCTGAGTGCCGAGTGAAAAGATAAAGGCGAATATACCCTCAGGGTAGGTATCGTAGGGGCAGAGAGTGTTGAAAAAGCCCCTCTATCCTGGCTGACCGTGCGAACGTGCAACCCAGTGCAGGTTGCATTGTTCGCATTGCAGGTCAGCTTCCCTTTCGCGCGAACAAGTTCGCGTTACGCAAGGCGTGTGTCTCAACATGTTGAGATTCGAACAAGTTCGGGGAGAAAGGGAGAAAAACAACCCTTCAGGCCTTCTTGCAGGGCGAGGCGTGCCTCGCCCCTACAAACCAACCGTCCATAAGCATGACACTTTTTCAACACCCTCATGGCGTGCCCCTACCATCAAGGGATAATCCCCAAGATAAAAGCAGTAACAGGTCAAAAGCCCTTGCGTGAGCACGCTCTGAGGGCTGAGAAAAGACAGGGCTGAGGAAGAAAAGGGAAAGGAGAAAGCGGCATTGACTTCGAGTCGACTCGAAACTGTAGACTGACCAGCAATCGAGGATCAACAGGTGAAGGAAAACCAGAATGAGCGGTGAATTGGTGCTGGTGACCGGTGGGTCGGGCTTTGTTGGCTCACACTGCATTCTGCAATTGCTGGCAGCAGGCTATCGCGTCCGGACAACGGTGCGCTCGCTCCGCCGCGAAGCCGATGTGCGGGCGCTGCTCAAGACGGGCGGCAGTGAACCAGGCGAAAGGCTCACGTTCGCCGCCGCTGATCTCACAGCGGATGCGGGTTGGGCGGAAGCAGTCGCGGGCTGCGATTACGTGCTGCACGTCGCCTCGCCCTTCCCGTCGGCTGCGCCCAAAGACGAGAATGAATTAATCATCCCTGCACGCGAAGGCGCGCTGCGGGTACTGCACGCCGCGCGCGATGCAGGCGTCCGGCGGGTGGTGCTGACATCTTCGTTCGCGGCAATTGGTTACGGGCATCCACAAACCGAGCGCCCTTTCACCGAGGCCGACTGGACGGAGCTGGATGGCAGCGACGTGAGCGCCTACGTGAAATCGAAAACGCTGGCGGAGCGGGCGGCCTGGGACTTCATGGCGCGAGAAGGCGGCGCGCTGGAACTCGCGGTTGTCAACCCGGTGGGAATCTTTGGCCCGGCGCTCGGCGCAGACACCTCAAGTTCGATCCAAATCGTGGAGCAGCTTATGAAAGGCGCGATGCCGGGGCTGCCGAAGCTGTCGTTTAACGTGGTCGATGTGCGCGATGTGGCAGATTTACACCTGCGCGCCATGACTCATCCTGCCGCCAAAGGCGAGCGTTTTCTGGCTGCCAGCGGCACGATCATGAGTCTGCCCGAAGTCGCCCGCGTGCTGCGTGAGCATATGGGCGAAGCAGCGCGTAACGTCCCAACGCGGACATTCCCGGACTGGCTGCTGCGGCTGCTGGCGCGGGTCGCGCCCACAGCGAAGCAGGTCGTACCTGAACTGGGAAAAGTCCGCAAGGCCAGCAGCGAAAAAGCAAGGCGCGTGTTGGGCTGGACGCCACGATCCAATGAGGAGACAATAGTCGCAACGGCGGAGAGTCTGGTGCGGCTGGGGCTGCTACAGAATGCAGAGCAAGGCGGGTGAAACCGATTAGCCCTGAATGAAGTAGGTGCGTCCAACCGGGCGCGTGCCGACGCGGGTAAAGAGGGATGCACCGAGGCCGACGGAGGTGAATGCGCCGAGCAGAACAAAGCTGATGACGAGGCCATAGGGCAGCAGCGCGACCACCGACAGGCCGAGCGAGAGCGCCAGACTGCCGATCACGGCGGCGATCAGCGGGGGCATGGGTGGGCGTGTCACGCGGCGCAGCAGCCAGTCGCCAAGCATGACGACCAGCGTGATCAGGCCGCTAACGCCCATCAGCAGCAGAATCAGACTCAATATCAGGAACACGGGTATCAGCAGCAGGCCAAGCGGCGGCAAAATCGCCAGCAGGAACAGGAGCGCGAAAAAGACACCGATTTCGAGGGCATAGGTCGCGATGCCAACGCCGACAAAGCTGCGCGGACGCAGGCGCATCGCTTCTTCGATGTGGCTGATCTGGCGCGGGAAGAAGGTCACGGACAGCACCGACATCCCCGTGAGCAGCACCCCACCAAAGGCCGTTAACAGCACGAGCGCGAACAACGGCAGTTGATGCGAGTCGGTTTGCGCCCCGCTGCGAAGCGCCAGCAGCGGCGCAAAAGCCGTCAAATCGACGCCGTTACAGGTGATCGCGGGGCTGTTGATACGCTGGTCATTGATCGACTTGCCACAAACATTGATACTGCCGTCGATGCTGGCGGTAGGCAGGATGGTGATGGTTTCACCATTGATGATCAGCGAGCCGGAAATGTTCCCGCCAACCGTGATGTTTGTCCCCATGAGCGCGGTATGCCCGTTGATGCTGGCAGTCGGGTCGATGACCACATTCTTGCCGAGCGCAGTCAGGCCGCCATCCACCGTCCCGGCGACGGTGACGTTATCGCCAATCAGCGAGGCGTTTCCCATGACAGAGCCGCCGTCGTCAATGGCAACCGTGCGGCTGCCCATCACGACGAGATCACCGGGATGCGCAGTGGAGACGTGATAATCGGACTTGACGAGAATATTCTGGTCGTCAATGACGGCGCGCTGCGTGACTGGCTGGCGCAGCAGCAGCGCCAGCACAAACACGGCGGCAACGGCTCCAGCGAAAATCACAAAATTCCGGCTGCGCATGATAAACTCTCCTACCCCTTACGTTTCTTCCCGGTTTTGTGTGCCGAAGCGCACCAACCAGAACAAAGCAATCGGGATCAAGCCAATCAACACCGGGGCTTCGGGATAGGCTTTGAGCATCTCCTGAGCGCCGCGCACCAGCGCATCAAGCGAGTTCATCAACACCGCCAGCAGATTGACCACCTGCCCGATCAACGCGCCGAGGGCGGTGGCGCTGCTGATCAGACTGATGATCATCCAGCCGAGGATCGCCAGCAGCGGTGTCAGGATCAGGGCGACGAGCGCCAGACCAAGCGCCAGCGCTAAACCGGACGAGCGGCGTAAATTTTCCGGCTGCAACCCTTCGGCGAGGCGCGCCATAATCTTGAGCGCTAAGGCTTGCGGCGCGCGTTCCATCGGCGCAGCACGAAGCATCCGATCTACCTGTTTAAGACGCTGAAACTCGGCGGCATCAGCGGGCGACTGATCCATCTGCGCGTAGAGTTCGTTGAGCGTCTCCGCCGGAAGATTCTTGTCCAGCGCTTCCTGCATGAGTCGGTTCTGTCGTGACATCAGGTATTCTCCACGAGTAACGGCGCGCGCGTCCCCGAAGCGGGTTTGGTGTTCAGCTTCTCGCCCAGAAGCTGACGCGCACGGAACAATCGGCTCTTAATCGCGCTCTCGGTTGTATCCAAAATATCGGCAATCTCACTATACGAATAGTCATACCAGTACCGTAACACCACCGCCGCGCGATATTCGGGATTCAGTTCCCCTAAGATCGCCTGTATGGCGGCACTTTGCTCGCGCATGATCGATGCATCTTCCGGTTCGGGTTCGTCGCTGCTGAGCGCAAGGCCGGGCAGCATTTCATCTTCAATCGACAACCACTTCATGCGGCGGCGGCGCAGCCGATCAATGCAGTGGTTGGAGGCAATCGTCAGCAGCCACGTCTTGAACGAACGTGACGGGTCGTAGCGCTGAAGATTCAGGTAGGCGCGCAGAAAGGCTTCCTGCGCGGCATCCTCGGCTTCGGTGCGCTCCGAGAGCAGGCGGTAACATAAGTTATAAACGGAATCCTGATAGGTGTAGACCAGTTCCGCAAAGGCATCCTGATCGCCTGCCAGCGCCGCTTGTACCCACTCTAGAACCACCGGGTCGGGTGTGGACACGTATCCCTGTCTCCAGCCGCACACATCAACATGATGTGGCTTCTTGTCATCTTATACGTACTTCCGCCGGGGAAGTTGCGGTTTGTCTTTCCTAACTCAATTATACGACATTCGGGGGTGAGTGCGGGAAAATCATGCCTCGAAAACAGGTGAGTCTCTGGCAAGCTGTGGTTTGCCAGCACGGTGTTGGAGAATATAGATGCCTCATTGACCTGATTAAGATGACTCCCTACGTTATACGGTCGAAAATCGAGCCGGGGGTATTTCCCGACAGCCGTTGATACATCCGCAGCGCATCTTCATCGGTCATGCGGCTAATCACGTCCGCGACGACGCGTGCCCGCAGCAAATCCGGCGGGAAATTTCTCTCATTCAAGGCGATTTCAGCCTTCAAAATTTCATGGAAATCGGGCGGGAGGATCGAACTCCGTTTCTCATATTTGTCATCGCTAAATTGAATTTTCTTTGCCGCGTCATAGTAGCATTCGAAGATGTAGCGGATGATTTTTTCCTCACCGTGTTGTTGCGTTTGGAGCGCCCGACTTTGAATGACGAAGTAGATGGTGAATTGCTTGAAGATTTCGACTTCAAAGCGAATATTCTCTTTCAGAGCAATTTTGCCATCACGGATATTGAACTTTGCAATGTAGTTTTCGATGAGGCCGGAAAAAACCTCGCGGATGACATTTTGTTCGGCAAGTGTTCCTGCGAAGGTGCTGCGGAAAGGCATCAGGTCAATCAAGAGACGGAGCGTGGCTTCGGGTTTTCTGCCAACAACTTTGGGATCGAGCGAATTGATAAAGTCGATGAATTCATGCCTGTAGCGCTGAACTTCCTTTTCAACTTTCTCGCTCAACTGCGCCAGTTCTGCTTTCTCGCGCAACTGCGCTTGCTCCGCTTTCTGGTGCAATTGTTTCAGTTCCGCGTTATCGCTTAACTCCGACAATTCCATAATATTGCGCAGCTCCGCCAATTCCGCGTTGGTGCGCACTTGCGCTAATCGCTCTTTATCGCGCAGCAGCTCGAAATAATAGGCAATCCGATCCAGGTCAATGAGGCCAGCGCGATAAAAATCTTCCAGGTCATGGGTCGCATAAGCGACATCATCTGACCAGTCCATAATTTCGGCCTCAAGTGTCCGCTGCTCCGGCACTAAATCAGAAGCAGATCGCGCCCAATTAAAATTAGTTTCTTCCGTGTAATAAGCTCCGTACTTCTTGCTATGCGCCTGCGAACGCAGCCAGGGATATTTCAGCATCCCATTGAGGGTGGCACGCGTCAGGTTCAACCCAGGCCATGACGTATGGCGCGGCGCGAGTTTCGTGACCACTCGAAATGACTGCGCATTGCCTTCAAAGCCGTCGATGCGTTCCCGAACAATATCGGCAATCTTCTCCTTTTCAGGGTCTTTGATGCCCCAGCCGTGATACAAAACAAGGCGGTTTAATTCCTGTTCACCGCAGTGACCAAACGGCGGATGTCCAATGTCATGGGCGAGGGCAGCCGCTTCCACGACGGAGACGTCTAACCCGCCTATTTTCTCAAGCGCTTCTTTCTGATTGCTTTCAAGCAAGTTCTGAGCAATTAGCCTCGCAATTCGGCTAACTTTGATCGTGTGCGTGAGCCGATTGTGATATACTTCACCTTCAGTAGCATTAATGACCTGGGTTACGCCTGCCAAACGTCGCAGCGCGTTGGAGTGAGAAATCCGTTCTCCATCGTCATTATAGGTGGTTCGGCCTTCCTCTTTGTTTAATCGTTCTTTTCGTTCGTTTTCTTTCACGTGAAGCGCACCTTTAGCAAAAGTTTTTCTAAATAATGTCGGGAATGTTATTGTAGCACGATTTTATTTCTATTATATTATTCAGCTATGCTGATTTTTTGAATTTTACGGTTCGCCAATTTACAAAACCGTGATTCGGGGTTATGATAGTTAGGGAAACTTGGTGATAATAGCCAATAAACAGGGTCAAAAAATGGTCAGTTATGCACAATTTACCCAGGAGCGTGCTCGATTGGCAGACAATATCGTAGACAAACTGAAGGAAGTCCTCAAAAGCAGTCAGGACGGGCTGTATATCGGCGAACTGCTCGATCAGATGAATGAGCCGTTCGCAAGCATCACCGCCCGTGAAGCGATTTGGAAGCTGATCGATCAGGATATACTGGAATTAACTGACGAGCGCAAACTCAGGTACATTGGCAACCGCACCAATGGCAGCAATGGACTCAACCACACAGTCTCTTAGCGAAAGCTTGTGGACACGACAATTTTATAATCGACAGATTAGTCTGTCGTAAAGCCAGAGCGCAAAATTACGGTCTGTAAATTTTTTTTACCTCTTTTGTTTTCTTTTTAAAGCGTTAGTCTACAGCAGCCCCGCCGCTTTTTCGGCGGCGGTCAGCGCGAGATCGAAGCGATGCAGCCCCTCATCGACCAGATCGCGCCCAATCATCAGCGGTGGGATGAAGCGCAGGGTGTTCTCGCCCGCGCCGAGCAGCAGCAGCCCGTTGTCGATGGCGCGGCGCTCCGTCGCGTTGCGGATGTCTTTGGCAGGCGTGCGCGCTTCATCGAGCACCAGTTCGAGGCCAACCATCAGGCCCTTACCCGCGATTCGCGCGTATTTCATGGTCGGGTGATGGGGGCGCAGTTCTTCGAGCGCGTCCATGATGTGCACGCCCTGTTCGGCGGCATTTTGCATATAGCCCTGCTCGATCAGGTCAATCGTGACCAGCGCCGCCGCGCACGAGACAGGATTCCCTCCGAAGGTTGTGCCGTGTGAACCGGGAGGCCAGCTCATCAGGTGAGCTTTGGCGATGGTCGCGCCAAGCGGCATCCCGCTGGCGATACCCTTCGCGGAGCAGACAATATCTGGCTCCACCTCGTGATGCTGCATCGCCCACCATTTGCCGGTGCGACCCATGCCCGTCTGGACTTCATCCGCGATCATAACGATGCCGTATTTGTCGCAGATGGCGCGAATCTGCTGGACAAAACGGCTGTCCGGCACAACGTAGCCGCCTTCGCCCTGAATCGGCTCCATGATGATCGCCGCAACCGAATCGCCGGGGAACAGTTTCTTGAAGACGACATCCTCAAGGAAATCGGCACACATGCAGTGGGCGACGCAGGCGCTTTCCTCACGCCCGTGCAGGCAGCGATAGGGATTGTTGTAGGGGATGTGATAGACGCCGGGGATCAGCGGGAAGAAGCCGTCACGCTGGACGACTTTGCTGGCAGTCAGCGAGAGCGCGCCCATCGTCCGCCCGTGAAACGCGCCGAAGAAGGCGATAATATGCGCTCGTCCGGTATGCCAGCGCGCCATCTTGACGGCTGCCTCGACGGTTTCCGCACCGGAATTGGCGAGAAAGACGCGGGCATCTTCTTTAAATGGAGCGATCTGCGCCAGCTTCTCCGCGAGTTTAAGCTGCACCTCGTAGTAATAGTCTGTCCCGGCGATATGGATGAACTTCTGCGCCTGTTCGGTGATGGCGCGCACCACATCCGGGTGGCTGTGTCCGGTGGAAGTCGTGGCGATTCCGGAGGCGAAATCAATATACTCGTTGCCATCGACATCCCAGACTTCCGCGCCCAGTCCGTGATCGATGACGAAGGGATAGCGCGGCACGGATGAACCTGACATCAGTTGATCGTCGCGCGCGATAATCGCCTGCCCAAGCGGGCCGGGACGCTGATTTGTTTGGGTTGTCATAGGATTACTCCGGTGAAATGAATCGATTGGTTCAGTCATCGCTTGAATGTATGACTGTTTGCCGATTATAGGTGATCGCCTGAACTGTCGGCAATCGGGCAGCATTGGTTAAAATGACTGATCTGCGCAGCCCGATTGGGCGAACGCACGGGTTCGCCCCTACAATAGACGGACTGGCGATCCTGGCGGCTTGGCGGTTCAAAACAATAAGGAACAATCGATGGACATCATCCTGATCGGCTTGGGCGCGGTCAACAAAGGCTTACTGCAAATTCTGCGCGACAAAGAGGAACTGCTCTGGGAGAAAGAAGGGTTCGAGGCGCACATCGTCGGCGTGGCAACCAAATCACACGGCGTTCTCTACAGCGAAGATGGCCTCGACATTGAGGCGCTGCTCAAGGGAATCGAGAGCTATCCGGCACAGGCGGGTCTAAAGCGTGACTGGGATGCGATGCGCCTCGTCCGCGACGGCAAAGCCGACGTGGTGGTCGAAGCCAGCCCGACCGATCTCAAAACGGCGCAGCCCGCGCTCGACCTGTGCCGCACCGCCTTCAAGAGCGGCAAGCACGTCGTCCTCGCCAACAAAGGCCCGGTCGCCGTTGCCTACGACGAACTGCAAACGCTGGCGAAAACGTCGGGCAAGCTTCTGCGCTTCGAGGCAACGGTGATGGCAGGCACGCCCTCGATTCGGCTGGGGATGCAGGCGCTGGCGGGCTGCAAAATCGAGCGGGCACGCGGCATTTTCAACGGCACGACCAATTATATGCTGACACAGATGGACGGCGGCATGAGTTACGAGGCGGCGCTCAAGCAGGCGCAAATCCTCGGTTACGCCGAAGCCGATCCGACGGCGGACGTGGATGGTTGGGACGCAGCGGGCAAAGGCATCATTCTGGCGGCGGCGCTGTTCGGCAAAAAACTGACGCTGGAGCAGATGAGCGTCACAGGCATCCGCACGATCAAGCCGGAAGATTTGGCGGCGGCGAAAGCGGCAGGTGAACGCTACAAGCTGATCGTCGAGGTGTCACCGGAGGGCGGCAAGGTCGCGCCGGAGCGGATTTCAGGCGATCATCCGCTGGCGGGAGTCAGCGGCGCAAACAACGCCATCACCTACGTCACCGACCTGCTGGGCGAAGTCACGCTGATCGGCAAAGGCGCAGGCGGCTTGCAAACCGGGTTTGGAATTCTTTCGGATTTATTAGAAATCGCTCAATGGTTGGGGTAGTGCATTGAACAAGTTCCGATTGTAAGATGGAATCATGAACTGCAACAATGCAGAGCCAAGCTTAGTATTTCGGAGCGTTCCATGCTGCCTCAATCCGCCGACAAACAAGAAGACAAGATTTTCAAGGCGCGCGTTCTCATCGTCGAGGACGACATCAACCTGCTCGAAGGCATCCAGACGGTGCTGGAACTCGACGATTACAGCGTTATCAGTGTCGAGAACGGCAAGCAGGCGCTGGCAGTCCTGCGCGAAAGCGCCGTCCTGCCCGATTTGATCGTCTCAGACATCATGATGCCGCAGATGGATGGCATTCAACTGCTGCGCGAAGTGCGCAAAGTGCCGCTGTGGATCAAAATCCCGTTCATCTTCCTGACGGCACGCAGCGAAAAGACCGATATTCAGCGCGGCAAGCAGTTAGGCGTCGATGATTATCTGGTCAAACCGTTCGACGCCGACGATCTGCTGATCGCCGTCGAATCGCGCCTCAACCGTCACAAAGTCCTCAATGACTTATTCGACGACGCGATGTCGGCGATGAAACGCAACATCCTGACGATCCTCAACCACGAATTTCGCACGCCGCTGACCTTTGTCGTCGCTTACGCCGATATGCTCAACGACCAGACGCAAAGCCTGAGCGACGAAGAACTGCTGGCCTTCCTGCGCGGCGTCAACACGGGCGCGCTTCGTCTGCGCCGTTTGATCGAAAATTTCATTCAACTGGTGGAAATGGAAACCGGAGACGCCCAAAGATCGTATGATCTACGGAAAGCACCGATCACGAATGTGACCGAACTGCTCGAAGCGTCGCGGCTGGAGGTTTACAACATCACGCATTTCGAGCAGCCGTTTCATCTGGAGGTGGAGCCTGACCTGCCCTCCTTCATCGGCGATTCGCTCTATCTGAAGATGGCACTGGCGCAGTTAATCGACAATGCGGTCAAGTTCTCGCAGCCCGATACACCGATTACAGCGGGCGCACGGCTCGCCGATGACGAGATTCAGATCTGGGTGCGCGACCAGGGGCGCGGTATCGAACCCGCCGAGCAAGCCCACATCTGGGAGATGTTCTACCAGATCGACCGAGCCACATTCGAGGATCAGGGAACGGGATCGGGGCTGGCGATTGTCAATAACATCGCCGCGCTGCATGGGGGCAGCCCCGAAGTGCAAAGCCATCCGCAGCAGGAAGGCAGCACCTTTACGCTGCACATCCCGCTGCAGCAGTAAGTCCGTATTCAGCGCCGACGCTAAGGTGTACGTTAAGACAACTACAGGTTATACTGGTTGCAACATCTGAGGACATCAGGAGAAAAAGATCAATGGCTCCTTCGTTGATTGACAAAGTGAATACCCTGGTCAACGCAAACCTGCACAGCATTGTTGATCGGGCGCTCCAGCAGAATTCGGTCGCCGTCATGGACGAATACATTCGTCAGGCCGAAAACAACCTGAAAGACCTGGAAGATTCGGCAGCAACGCTGGGCGGTTCGGTCAGAACGCTCAAGCGCAAATCCGACGAATTTTCTGCCGCCGCCGAAAAGCTGGATCGGGACATCGACACGCTGATCCTCAAAGGCAAGAATGACCTCGCGGCTGCCGCGCAGGCGCAGTTGAACGCCACGCAGCAGGAAGCGCAGGATTATTACACGCAGTGGCAGCAGCAGGATCAGCAGTATCAGGCCATGCTCAACATGCGCATGAAGCTTGAAAGCCGCCTGACCAGCATTCGCCAGCAGCGTGAACAGCTTCGCTCCCTGATTGAACTGACCGAAGCCAAGAAAGTCGCCACCAAGACCGTCAAGAGCCTCGACTCGCTGGCAATGGTTGGCGATAAGGAAATCAGCAGTCTGGCGGATCAGGTGAAATCGCGTCTGGATGAAGAAGATGCCCGCCTCGACCTGGCGACGCGCAACATCTCCGGCGAAATCGAGGACGCGGTGCGCGACGGCGAAGTGGATCGCCAGCTTGAAGAACGGCGCAAGCGTCTGCTGGGCAATTCTGGCAATCAGTAACAGGTATTTGTCATTCAAATTTTCCGCCGGAAGCTCGAAGCCTACGGCTAGAAGGTTTAGCCACCCACTCAAGGGGTGGCGGCATTCCAGTCAATATTTGGAATGAGGTGACCCCTTGAGTGGGTCAAGTGGGTCACAAGTTTTTTGTCGCTAGGGGTTTATGCTTTTTAACAAATGAATACGGAGTTTAATCCTCCCCATCGCGTCGTTTTTCTCCCTTTCTCCCCGCTTGCGTGGGAGAAAGGGTCGGGGATAGAGGGGTTGTACAAGCGAGACGTGTCTCGCTTTTTCTCCGTCCTAAATAGTTAAACTGCATAAACCCCCAGCGGCGCGTTTCGTCCGACTCCTGTAACCTCAACTCTGTATCCCACGTATACTAGATACGGAGGACACTATGACAAATGATGTGCGCAGCCGCGCTACCGGCGCGGTGATTACCAACGCGCTGTTTCGCTGGGAAAGCCTGGTCACGATTGCCATCACGGCGATTCTGTTTCTGTTCGTGCCGAACCCGTTTCCCTGGTGGCAAGCCTGGTTCTGGGTCGTCGCGGGATTGATCGCTGAAGCTGCGCTGGTCGTCTCGGCCATTACCGACCCGAACGCCTCAGCGGAAGCCGTCGCGCGCGAATTCGAAGGCAAGTACGACCTGCACCAGATCAAGAGTCCAGTCTCGCGCAAGCGGTTGGAAGATGCGCTCGAATACCGGCGTAATATGGTCAAGCTGGCGGGGCAGCGCTCCGGCGCGATGCGGACGCAGCTTCAGCAGACGATTGCCGATGTGAACGACTGGATCGGGCAGATGTACGACGTTGCCCTGCATATCGACAATTTCGAGGGCAACGAACTGGTCGAGCGCGACCGGCGCATGGTTCCGCAGCAGTTGGAGAAAGTGCAAATTCGGCTCAAGCAGGAAACCGACCCTGGCGTGCAGAAAGACCTGCGCGAACAGGCGGATCGCTTGCAGCTTCAGTTGGACAACCTGAATCAGACTGCCAACAGCGTCAAGCGGGCGGATATTCAACTGGACAGCACGCTGTCATCGCTGGGTACAATTTACGCGCAGATGTCGCTGCTGGGGACGAAAGATGTGGACAGCAGCCGCGCCCAGCGCTTGCGTCAGGACATCAAGGACGAAGTGTCCGGCTTGCAGGATACGATTGAGGCGATGGACGAGGTTCAGGCACAGCGTTTGCGGTTGCAATAAACAGAAGATGATGGTGTAGGGGCGCAGCGCGCTGCGCCCCTACGGATTTATTCTCCGGTTTTTAGCGCTTGGCTTTCTCTCGTTCGGGACTGCTCACCGTGTAATTCTTCCCCTCAATCACGTTGGGATCGCTCTTCGCAATCACGGCGCGGTGTTCCTGCACGATGTACTCCGGCACAATCGACTCGAAAATTCGCATCCCCAGCAGCACAATCCCCAGGTCGTCCAACTGCCCCAGCCCCAGAATGAAATCGGGAATCAGATCGATGGGCGAAAGCACATACACAAACGGGATAATCAGCAGCGCTTTCATCCACGCAGGCACGCGCTTGTCGAGCAGCAGCTTCCACGTCAACCAGACTTGATTCACAACCGCCCTCAACATGGCGAACTTTTCCTTCTTGGTTATACGATTTGAAATAGTCTAGCAGGAATCATAACCATTCCATACTAGAAGTACGTTAGAGATGGGGAAAATGTTGCACCGTCGCTCGAATTGATCTGCGCTATACTATGCCTCAAAAATACTCATGGATAAGCGCATGACACGACGACTCGGCTTCCTGATCGCCGTATTTTTCACACTGACACTTTCGCTCTCCGCGCGGGCGCAGGACGCGCTCAACCTCCCGGCTGACCTGTATATCCTGCTCAACAACGGGCAGATTCAGCGCTACGGTGTCGGCGCGGCGGGCGTGGTCGATCTGACGCCGCCGGGGTTATTCATCGTTGATTTCGGCGTGGACAGCCTCGGTCAGCAGATCGCCTTCCGCACCGAAAGCGGCCTGTATACGATCAATGTTGCCAGCGGCGGCACGCCCGTCCAGTTGGAAGGCGCGAGCGCTGACGTGCCGCCCTATCGCGGCGCGGGTAATACGATTTCGTGGTCGCCCAACGGGGATGCCCTCGCCTATACGACAACGTATGGCGCGCGCATCGCCTTCAACCCCGGCGGCACACCCACCTTTTTCGACCTTCAGCAGAGCGCCTTCAAAGGGCTAAGCTGGTCACCGGGTGGGCGCTTCCTCGCCGCCGAAGCCGAGCAGAACGTCTGGTGGATTTATCGGCGTGATGGCAGTGGTCTCGCTCTGACCAGCGCCATCCCGTCGAGCATCGGCACAGCCTGGGTTAGCGACAGCGAACTGGTCTTCGCCCCGGCGGAAGGCGGCTTGCGCCTGATGAATCTCGATCAGGCCAACGCACAGGCCGTCCTGCTCGATGAATCGGTTACCTACCGCCTGCCCGAACTCAACGCTGAGGATGCGCTCGTTTTCTTTGGGCGCGACCCGAATGATCAGAACGTCCCCGACGGCTACGGTCGCCTGCTGCGGCTGGCACGCGGCGCGCAGAAGCTCGAAACCATCGGTGAAGTGCCAATTTCGCTCAATGGGCTGCTGTGGGCACCGGGCGGATCGCTGCTGGTGGCCTTTCAGGGCGGCGTGATCGCCCTCTACGACCCCTCGACCGGGCTGGGCTTCCCGCTGCCCATGACCGATCTGGTCGCCTATGCCTGGGGGCCGCTGCGTCCACAGGGCGCGCAAACCGCGCCGACCGCCCTTCCCGCAGCGCAGCCGACCCAAATCGCCGCAACGCAAGCGCCGGAAGCGACACAGGTTCCCGTAACGCTGCTGCCCGTCGTGACCGCCGCGCCGCCGCAAACTACACCGCTGCCGATCAGCACCGTGACCGCGCTGACGCTCTCGGCGGATGGCTTCTTCCTCGCGCCCGATTCACGCGGGATCGTGCAGGTCTGGAAAATGCCGCGCGGCGGAACGCCGCCGCAGCCCTTCACCGGCTCCGGCTCGGACGTGAACGAATTCGCCGTCTCGCCCGA
Organism: Anaerolineae bacterium; assembly: GCA_034432495.1. GTDB lineage: Bacteria > Chloroflexota > Anaerolineae > Aggregatilineales > Phototrophicaceae > Flexifilum. The sequence goes on from DAOUCB010000084.1 coordinate 19,061, forward strand.
TGGACACACCGTCGCTTACGTCGTCGATGCTGAACTGTGGTTGCAGCAGGATGTTCAGCAGCCGAAACTGCTGGCGCGCATTAACAGCTTCGCCCCCGTTGAAGCCGCTTTCAGCGCCGACGCCACCAAAATCGCTTACGTCGATGAGCGCAGCGGCGTCTGGATCGACGTCATCGCCGACAACGCGCCGCAGTTGATCCGCGCCAACGCCAGCGGCGAAACCTACCATCGCCCGCAGTACTCGCCCGACGGCAATTCGCTGATGGTCGATGTTTATGGCAGCAGCGGCACGTCGATTGGAATCCTCAACGTGGCGACGCGCGATCTGCTGGCCTCAACGCCCGTCGGAGCCGACGATCCGCGCCCGCTGCAAACCCACTGGCTGCGCGATGGTCGAATTTACACCTACGTTGATGCGAGCGCGCAGTCGTCGGTCGCGCCCGGTTTCTACATCTTCGACGCCAGCCTCTCGAATGCGACGCCCGCCCTGTGGATTCCGATCCCCGCGAGCGTGACCGTCCGCGACAGCATCGAAGCCGTCAGCGGGTCGCTGCGCGTGCTGACGGCGGGCGGGCCGGAAGCCTTCGCCCCGCTGAGCGCCATCGACTACGACCTGAGCAACAGTCAATCGAAGTCGCTGATGGACATCGGCTCGGTGATCGCGCCGCAGATTTCGCCGGATGGACGTTTCGTCGGCGGCTATGAGAGCCTGACGCAGATTGACGGCATTCAGCAGGGCGCGCTGCTGGTGGTCGATCTCGACACCGGGCGGCGCTTCCAATTGAGCAATCCCGCGACGGCCTGGAGCTTCAAGTGGGCTGCGCCGTAAGCGAAGGTTGAGTCCTCAGTGAGAGATTATGCACAAAAGTGATGTATAATCTGAAACAATCCGCAAACCATGAGACACAGCGAGATGAAACCAGATTATCAAGTGAAAACCAACTCCGCCTATCTGATGGTGAGTTTTTATACTGCGCTGCGTGCCTATATCGACAGCTTCGACCCTCGCCCGGCTGATATGGTCGCAGAACCCGATGGCAATGTCTCTGCCGAGGATTGGTTAAGACAAGCCGCTTCTTTTGTCGAACAAATCCCTGAGCAGCGAGCTAAGTTAACGCGCTTTATGATGGCAATCGAAGAACTGGTTTCTCAAAAGCAGTATGGAAGCGCTCGCCGTCTCACGGATAAAGGAACACGCGAGTCGGACGCGCAGATTCGTGCGTTAGGACGTGGGGAAGTCTAAGATCGCTTCGCAGATTACTGGCTCTGCCTCGAAGGTGTGCCAGGGCTTCAAGTCGCAAATACGATATTCCTCTTCAGTATCTTCATAGCCTCGATGTGGATCTCCGGGGCTAAGGCTATATTCATCGCTTGCTGGAATAATCATCAGAACAGGTGCAGCATCCCGTCGCACGCTATTTGCTATTCGATTGAGGACTTCCACATACTGGTCGTCGTCAATTTGCCCCATCATTCTCAATTTAAGCGCCACTTTGCGTAACTTCGTTTTGTGTTCTTCCCAATGATTCAGGTCGGCGCGTGACGCATGGTCTTGAGCGACACGACACCAAAGCTCAGCGATTAAATGGGGTCTGCTGGTGGGGTCATTGCCTACGGCGTCAAAATCAACCGCGACATAGATGCAGAAGTTCTCATACATCTCAGCTTGAATGTGATACGACAGGCTGGTTTGCGTTGAATAGTAGTTGGGCATTCTCTAATATCCGTCGGTTGCCCGCCCCATCTTATCATCGTTTCCGAGTGCTTGCGCACGCCTGAACATGATCGTGAAGAGGGAAAAAGAAAGACGCAATTATAATCAACCCGACTCATAATCCCTCACTCAAAAATGGCGACTTCTAGCGAGGTTACCTTAAGCAGCGGCCTTAATTCAGGTCATTGGTCATCCCCCTTTTGTACATAATCATCGTATTGTCCAGCTTCAGTCGGTCGCCGATTTAGGAAACACCAATATAGATCAATCCTCCGCACAAATTGATCGCCAAGATTATCAGTAAGGCGTGCCTGATCTTGAAACGAAATGGTTGATCTTCCAAATAAACTATTCCCGATGGAAAATTTTCTCCTATCGTTTAACTGTCTACCCGATGCTCAAGGGTCATGTTTCGGCTTCACATACTCGACATATTTCATCAGCTTGGCACAGAGCTTGCCAATCTCGGGGAACGCCTGCGTGCCGACTTCCTCGAAGCCCATTGCGCGGTGCAGCGCCAGCGACGGCTCGTTCGGCGGATCGGAATACACGTCCGAGGCAATCGCGACCTGCTGGAGCGGCACAATCCAGTCGTCGATCACCCGCTGGTAAAGGGCGCGCGCGATCCCCTGCCCGCGCGCCGACGCTGCCACAACAATGCGGTCGATGTAGAGAAAATTGGTGTAACGCGCCGTGAACCAGCGAAAATAATCGCTGTCATAGCCGCTGCGCTCGTTCAGGATGACGAGCACCCCTACAGGCTGATCATCCAGCAGCGCCAGCCCCGGCGTCGCAACATGCGTGACCAACCACTCGGCTTTCGCTTCCGTGAGCGTCCCCACGTCGGGCACGGCAGCGTTGTTGATTTCCAGCAGCAGTTTCGGGTCGTCCAGATGGGTAATTTCCAGGGTCATCTTCGCTTCCTTTAAGCATGTCCAATAATATCCTGCGTCCGTTTCAGACGAACCGTCCTCCTGACTCGTTCGGCTTCCTAAGTATTCGCTAAGCGATTCACGGGTTTTTCGCTTCACGTTTAGCCTGTGTTAAATCTTTCAAGTATAATTGATCCTATGAGAGATTCGCTGTAACACAGAAAGACGGCGCTTATGGCAGGTGAACGTATCCTTTTAGTGGAAGACGAAGCACGCATCGCGCAGTTCGTGGAACGTGCGCTGATATACGAAGGCTACCGCGTGAGCGTCGCGCGGGATGGTCAAACCGGGCTGAGCATCGCCCGTGATAACCCGCCCGATCTGGTTGTGCTCGACTGGATGCTGCCGGGTCTCGACGGTCTCGAAGTCTGTAAACGATTGCGCGCTGCCAGCGATGTGCCGATCCTGATGCTGACCGCGAAGGACGACATCAAGGATCGTGTGCAGGGGTTGGACGCGGGCGCGGACGATTATCTGGTCAAGCCCTTTTCGGTCGATGAACTGATGGCACGTGTGCGGGCGCTCTTTCGCCGCTCAACACCGACCTCAAAGCCGGAGATTCTGCGCTTTGCCGACCTCACGCTCGACACCGGCACGCATCGCGCGTATCGCGGTGAGCGCCCGATTGACCTGACCGCCAAAGAGTATGAACTGCTCGAACTGTTCATGCGCAACCCGCGTCAGGTGCTCACGCGCGACGTGATTTTTGACCGCGTCTGGGGCTACGATTTCGGCGGCGAGAGCAATATTATCGAAGTCTACGTTCGTTATCTCCGCCAGAAGACGGAACAGGACACCGAATCGCGCCTCGTCCATACGGTGCGCGGCGTTGGCTACGTCCTGCGCGAAGAAGAGTAGCACTGGCACTGAACGCTTATGACCATCCGCAGCAAGCTGATCCTGCTGTATTCAGGTTTGCTGGCGATCATTATTGTCGCCTTCGGCATTACCGTGTTCGCGGTTACACGCTGGGTGCTTAAGAGCAGCGTGGACAATGCGCTGGCTGAAACCACCGGTCAAATCTGGGCGCACAGCCGCGCCTACGAAATCAGCGAATATGGCAAACCATCGCATATCGCCATTTCCCTGCCGGACGATCTCGACTTTTTTCGCGCCTCTGGCGTCGTCGTCCAGGTCTGGCAGTTGACCAACGGCGATCCGATTCTGCTGAACGCCTCGACCAACCTCAACGGCTACAGCGACCCGATGGATGCGGCAGCGCTCCGGCAGGAACAGCAGTCGTTTAATGACAGTACCGACATCAACAACCTCTATTCAACCGCCAACATCGGCAGCGGTCAGTGGCGCGTGCTGACATTGCCCTTGAATAATATTCAGGGGCGGCGCGGCGCGATTCAGGCGGCGATTTCGTTCGATGCCGTCAACCAGGCGAGCCAGGGACTGCTGCTGATCATCGTGGTTGCGACGGCAGCGGCGCTGATCGGTTCGATGCTGCTCGGTCTGCTGCTGGCAAACCGCGTTCTCAAGCCGATTGAAGACATCACCCGCTCGGCAGCGCAAATCACCGCCGCCGAAGACCTGAAAACGCGCCTGAAGTGGGACGGCCCGATGGACGAAATGGGGCGGCTGGTTTCGGTCTTCAACAAGGCGATGGAACGGCTGGAGCATCTGTTCACGGTGCAGCAGCGCTTCGTCGCGGATGTATCACACGAACTGCGCACGCCGCTCACCGCCATCAGCGGCAACGTCGAAGTCATCAAGCGCTACGGCATGGATCAGGAATCGATTGACGCCATCGAAAGCGAAGCGCAGCGTATGTCGCGCCTCGTCAACGATCTGCTGCTGCTGGCACGCGCCGACAACGGCGAACTCAAGCTGACGATGGAGCCGCTTGATCTCGACATCGTGGTCGGCGAAGCCTATCGCGAAGCGCGGATTCTGGCGAAAGACCGCGACCTCAAGGTGACGGTGGTCGATTTCGAACCCGTGCGCATCAACGGCGACGCCAATCGCCTCAAGCAGTTGCTCTCGAACCTGTTGGCAAATGCCATCAAGTTCACGCCGGACGGCGGGCAGATCATCATTAACCTGCGCAAAACCGAACACGACGCCATCCTTCAGGTGCAGGATACCGGGATTGGCATTTCGCCGGAAGATTTGCAGCGCATCTTTGATCGCTTTTATCAGGCCGATGCTTCGCGCGTGCGCCTCGATAACGCCGAGGGAGCAGGCTTAGGCTTGTCGATTGCCCAGTGGATCGCGCAGGCACATGGCGGCAGAATTCAGGTGGACAGCTCCGAAGGCGAAGGCACAACCTTCACCGTGACGATTCCACACATCGAGGAGCCAGAGCGCCTGCTCAGCGAAGCAGTCACCCGCCCGCGCCTGAGCATCATTCGGCGCACGCCCGCGCTGGAGCGGGATAAAGAAGCGGATAAAGAGAAGGAAAAGGTCAAACCCTAGCAGTGGCAGGCGCGAGCGCGCCGCTTGCCGTTTGACAGTCCAGATGCGCGATGCTGCTGACGAGAATCTCGCGCAGGTGATTATCCGCGAGGCTGTAATAGACGTGGCGGCCTTTTTTCGTCCAGCGCACCAGCCCTAAATCACGCAGGTACTTCAGTTGATGGGACACGGCAGGCTGATCCATGCCGAGGGCTTCCGTCAGGTCAGACACACACCATTCCGCATCCGCCAGCGCCTTGACCATCCGCACGCGCGTGGGGTCAGCCAGCACCTGAAAAAAGCGCGCGATCATCTGTCCATCGTCCTGTGACAGAATTGGCGCGGCTTTGCTGACGGGGGTGAGCTTGATCATCATTGTGCTGCTTCCTGTTTGCTCGTTCTCTCATCACGTTATCAAAAATTGGATCACCCTGTCAATAGGGGAGGTGTAAATAAAGTGCTGAGTGCCGAGTGATGAGTAAAAGCGAGTTCTGTGTTTGGCAGGGGCGCTCGGCTGTGCGCCCCATATTTCCCCCACCGAATTACTTTGGAACATTTGTCCGATTCCGGCTAGAATAACGCCATCAGAACTTGATCGTCCGTATCGGGAGAGGTTCAAATGGATCCAAATCTGAAATCGGGTATCTGGCAGCAGTTCGGCGCGTCGATTGATTTTCTCGCGGACACGATGCGCGCCTGCCCCGATAATCTCTGGGAAGCGCCTCTCTGGCAGACCCACGACCGCAGTCCCGTGCTGGCGCAGTTCTGGTATGTCGCCTATCACACCCTGTTCTGGATCGATCTCTACCTGACCGGGACGGAAGATGGCTTTCTCCCGCCCGATCCTTTCCTGCTGATCGATCAGTGGGATGGCGGCCCCATCCCCGAACGGGTCTACAGCAAAGACGAACTGCTGGCCTATCTCGCCGACTGCCGCCAGAAAACGAAAGCGATCATTGACGGACAGACCGACGAATCGCTTGGGCGGCGTTGTTTCTTTGGTTGGGGTGAATGCAGTTTCTTCGAACTGCTGATCTACAACCTGCGTCACGTTCACGGACATGCCGCGCAGTTGAACATGCTGCTCGGTCAGAACGGGATCGCCTCGCCCGACTATGTGACTCAGGTCGAACGTTAAGCCTCTGAACCTGGCAACGGAACACAGTCCGGTTTTGGACTCCTACTGTGACGCGCCAAAATCGGCTATGCTTGATGTCAATATATTTTACGCCAGCAAAGGACAAGCCCGTGCCTTACGCCTACGATAAATTTGCTCCCCTGCGCGTCCTCGCCAAAATCGAGGACGCGATCTATACCCATCTTCAACCCCTGCGCGTTGAAGCGTGGCTGACGCCCGAACCCGTCCCCTACGAGCAGCGCAGCAGCGGTACTTACCGTGAACTGAAGCTCGGCGAAGGCTGGGGCAAGCTCTGGGACTGCGCCTGGATGCACGTCACGGGCGAAGTCCCGTCCTCGGCGCGCGGGCAGAAAGTCGTGCTGCTGATCGACATCAACGGCGAGGCGCTGGTCTACGATGAGCAGGGCGTTCCCGTCCTCGGCCTGACGACCGTCAACTCCGAATTTGACCTCTCGCTCGGCTGGCCCGGCAAGCGCGTCGTTGATGTGAGCGACAAGGCGCGCGGCGGCGAAACCATCGATTTCTGGATGGACACGGGCGCGAATGATTTATTCGGTCGCCTGCCCGAAAACGGCATCCTTCGCGAAGCCCACGTCGCCCTCTGCCTTGAAAATATGCGCCTGCTCTTTCACGACTATTTCGTCCTTGAAGAACTCGCGCGCCAGCTTCCCGAACAAAGCGCGCGCCGGATTCGCATCTGGAAGGCGCTCTACGACGCGGCGCAGGTCTTGAACACCTACAGCGACGACGAAGCCGCAGCCGCCCGCAAAATTCTCGCGCCGGAACTGGCGAAGGTCGGCGGCACACCCTCACTGACCGTCAGCGGCATCGGTCACGCCCATATTGACCTCGGCTGGTTGTGGCCCATCCGCGAAACCATCCGCAAAGGCGGGCGCACCTTCGCCACTGCCATCGCCATGATGGAGCGCTACCCCGATTACGTCTTTGGCGCGAGTCAGGCGCAGTTGTACCAGTGGGTCAAGGATTATTATCCGGCGGTCTATGACAGGGTAAAGCAGAAAATCGCCGAAGGCCGCTGGGAAATTCAGGGCGGCATGTGGGTTGAGCCGGACATGAATATTTCCGGCGGCGAAGCGCTCGTGCGCCAGTTCATCTACGGCAAGCGCTTCTGGCAGCAGGAATTCGGCAAAGACACTCGCATGTTGTGGCTGCCAGACGTGTTCGGCTACAACGGCGCGCTGCCGCAGATTATGAAGAAGTCCGAGATCGACTACTTCATGACCATCAAAATCTCGTGGAGCAAATTCAACACCTTCCCGCACCATACCTTCTGGTGGGAAGGCATCGACGGCAGCCGCGTACTGGCACATATGCCGCCCGAAGGCACCTACAACAGCGCCGCCGCGCCGCGCTCGATTGCGGCGATTGAGCGCGAATACCGCGACAAGTACGTGTCTGAACAGGCGCTGCTGCTCTACGGCATCGGCGACGGCGGCGGCGGCCCTGGCGAATCGCACCTCGAAAACCTCGCCCGCATGAAAAATCTTGAGGGTTTGCCACCCGTGATTCAGGAACCCGCCGAAACCTTCTTCAATCGGCTTGAACTCAACGGTGACCAGTACAAAACCTGGTCGGGCGAACTCTACCTCGAATATCATCAGGGGACGCTGACGACGCAGGCGCGCAACAAGCGCTACAATCGCAAGCTGGAATACGCCCTGCGCGAACTGGAATGGCTCGGCGTCTGGGCAGCGTCGGTCGATTCCAGCTACGCTTACCCAACCGAAGCGCTCGACGCCATCTGGCACGAGATGCTGTTGTTCCAGTTTCACGACATTCTGCCCGGTTCGTCAATCACCCGCGTCTACACGGAATCGCTGGCGCGCTACGCCGTGCTCATGGATCAGGTTGCGGCGCTCACGACCGCTGCTCGCGACGCCCTGCTCGCGCAAATCGATACCAGTGCGTTCAAAATTCCCGTGATCGTCACCAACGCGCTTTCGTGGGAGTGCAAGCAGTGGCTCAAGGTCAACGACACCTGGATGAAGGTTCACGCCCCGCCGCTGGGCTACGCCGCGCTCGAACTGGCGGCTTCACCGATTGAGACAGAAAATCTCGCTGCCGAAGCAGCAATGCTCGAAAACGAGCTGCTGCGCGTCCAGTTCGCCGACGATGGCTCGATTTCCTCGGTCTATGACAAAGTCCACAATCGCGAAGTTCTGCCAGCGAATGCCTCCGCCAACACGCTCGACGTTTACGACGATGACGGCAACGCCTGGGATTTCGCCTTCGACTACCGCACGCAAACGCCGCAGCGCTTCACGCTCGTCAGCAGCGCCGCCAGCATCGACGGGCCGCAGGCCATCCTGCACCAGAGCTACCGCTTTGGCGACTCGACGCTTTCGCAGCAGATCATCCTGACGCTCGGCAGCCGCCGCCTCGATTTCGTGACCGAAGTCGATTGGCAGGAGAACGGCAAAATGCTGCGCACGCGCTTCCCACTGGATATTCACGCCTGGGAAGCCACCTGTGACATTCAGTTCGGCTCGATCAAGCGCCCGACCCACCAAAACACCTCCTGGGACATGGCGAAGTACGAAATCGCCGCGCACAAGTGGATTGATCTGTCACAGCGCGATTACGGCGTCGCGCTGATGAATGACTGCAAGTACGGCTATCACGTCGAAGAAGGCGTCATCGACCTCAACCTGCTGCGCTCACCCCATGCGCCCGATCCAGTCGCGGATCGCGCCCATCACAGCTTTACCTACGCGCTCTATCCGCATCAGGGTGATCACGTCGAAGGCAAGGTCGCGCACGCCGCCTACATGCTCAATATCCCGCTGCAAGCGACCGTCACCGGCGCGCACAGCGGCACGCTCCTGGCAAGCGCCTCGCTGGTGCAGGTCGATGCACCGAACGTGATCGTCGAGGCGGTCAAACGCGCCGAAGACGGGTCGGGCATGGTCGTGCGCCTCTACGAATCAACCGGAGCCAGCGCCAGCGCACACGTCAGCGTCAGTGGGGCAAAATCCGCCGAACTGACCAATCTGGTCGAAACGTCGCTGGAGCCGCTGACAGTCAGGGAAAACGGCATCGAAGTCAGCTTCGGCCCCTTCGAAATCCAGACGGTCAAGGTGAGGTAAAAGACATTCAACCACAGAGACCGCAGAGGACACAGAGAAATGCATCGTAGGGGCGTTCGTGCAAACGGAGTTTGCCTGAACGCCCCATGTGTCTGCCCAAATCAATCAAAACACACAAATACCATCGCAGGGGCATGACGGCTGCCATGCCTTCTCTATTCTATATAATCGACTTAAACGAACATCTGTAAGGGCGCGCCAATGTGTGCGCCCTTCTCCGTCAATCAATGCAACCAACCCTTGTGAACCCTCAATATCTCTCTTGACAGTTTATGGAAAGCCACTATCCTCATATCATATTCGCCAATGAGGAAGTTCCCATGAACATCGAGATTCGCCCGGTAAATCCGGAAACCGACGACACCGACATCGCTCGAATATGGTCGGCGGTCAACGGAAGATTGACCACGGCGGCGATGCTGCGCGAGTGGCACAAAGAGCCGCTCCCGGAAGGCTATCAGCTTTATCGTGCGGTCGGCCTGAACGCCGCGCACGAGATCATCGGCTATATCCTGATTGTACGCCAAGCCAATGATCAGGCAGGTCGCTTTGCCCTCACCGTCATGGTGGATCCGGCACACCGTCGTCAGGGCATCGGGACACAGCTTTATGAACACGCTCAGCAGCAGGCCAAGCGCATGGGCGCGACCAGCTTTTCCAGCATGGCGCTGGAGAGCCAGCCAGAAGCGCTGCGCTTTGCCGAGCAGCGCGGTTTTTTCATCGACCGCAAGACCTTCGCATCCACTATCGACCTCCACACGTTTGACGAGTCGCGCTTTTCCGGCTTGATCGAGTCAGTGGAAGCCAGCGGAATTCGCTTTTTCACGCTGGCAGATGTCGGTGATACTGAAGTAGCACGCCGTAAACTCCACCACGTCAATTTCGCGGTCGCGCGCGACGATCCTGGTGCTGTCCATGACTATATTCAGTTCGATCAATTCAACGAGATGTTCAATACGGCGTCGTGGTTCCGTCCTGAAGGGCAAATCCTGGCAGCCGACGGCGATGAATATGTCGGTTTAGCAGCCATTGGCTATTTTGTCGATACTAATTCGACCTACAATATGATCACTGGGGTTATGCCACGCTATCGTGGACGCAAGATCGCTCAGGCACTTAAACTGCTCACGATTCGCTATAGTAAAACGACCGGGGCAGACTACATTCGCACTCACAACGACTCGCAGAATGCGCCGATGTTGGCGATCAACCGTAAGCTTGGCTACCAGCCCGGAGAAATCACGCTTGAGCTTACAAAGCATTAATTGTTGAGCATCTGTAGGGCAGACCTGTGTGTCTGCCCTCTGAAACGAGGATTACCCAATGTGCATCTTTTGTGCCGCTGTCCCCATGTCCGCTGCGATTGGCGCAAGCATCGCCGGGAAACAGCACCAGCATCCCGAAACAGCGCAGGCCGTCACCACCGCGAAACCGATCCCGGCGGGCAAAATCACCCTCGCCGTCACGGGCAGCCTCGTCGCCTGTTCCGTCGTCTATCATCTGGTGATCGCGCCGCACACGGGCATCAGCATTTAATTTTGGGATCTGAGCGCCCTGCTGACTGACCTTTTTCGCCTGTTCAACCTGTCACGGAGCGACCCACTTTCCGCCCTTCTTCGCCTCTCGGAGCGACAGTTTTCAGGGAACCCAGTTTGGCATGAAGGCATTATCCGCCAGTTTTGCCAATGCCCCACTTGCCACGTCCAGCGTCCAGATTTGCGGACGCGCCATTGGGTCGGGCTTCATATCCTCACCCAACAGCGGAAAGCGGTAAATCACCAGTTGTTTCCCCGTAGGATCCCACGAAAACGACGTGTTTGAGTAACGCGGGTCGCTCGTCAGAGGGGTGGTTTGCTCGCTGCGCAAGTCGAGCAGGTCAATCTGAAGGCCGTTCGCAGCCGTATTCTGCTGCCGCCCAATCGCAATCTGCGTGCCATCAGGACTCCACTCGCCCACCTGATCGTTCGTATCTCCCTCAGCCTCGCTGATGAGGGAAACCTCTCCCGTATCCACGAGCGCGCTTTTCAGGGTCGTGCGTGCCCCGCCCGAAGCATCGAAGGTCATATCGGGATAGAGCAGGCGCGTGCCATCGGGCGACAGCAGGCCGGGGCTGCCGTTCTGTGTCGGGATCGAGACGGTTTTCTGCGTGTTGAAATCGTAGACTTTCAGGGAAGAACTGCCGCTGTCGAGCAGGGAAATCCGGCTGCCATCGGCTGACCACTGCGCGCCGTAGCCGAGCGTTTGCCCATCCGAGAACAGGGGGCGGGTTGCCAGTGGCGTCACTGACAAATCAAGCAGCCAGATACGGGCGGGGCTGCTGCCGAACTGCGGGTCATTCTCGGCGCGCTCGTAGGCAATCATCTGCCCGTCCGGTCGCCAAACCGGGGTCGTACACATAGCGGTTTGACAATGTGTGAGCGAACTGACCGCCCCACTGGCGAGATCGAGCAGCATCAAATCCGCTGTGCCTGTGCCGTTGTTCTTCTCCGCGTAGGCGATCTGCGTGCCGTCCGGGCTGACAGCATAATCGTAGATGCCGTCGGCGCTGTGGGTGATCTGCTGCGCATCGTCCGCAGCCGCAGGATCGACCAGCCAAAGATTCTGGGCAGCGCCATCCGCCGGAGCAAGGTAGGCGACGCGCGGCGGCATCACGGTGAAGCTGTACTGATATTCCGACAAGACCGCGCGCCCGTCCTGGCTGAGTGCCCCCGGTTCGAGCGAGACGGTATATTCGCTGCCTGGCGTCATGGCTTCGCTGGCGCGAAAAATCATCGTCGAGCCATTCCAGCTAAACGACCCCTTCAGGTCAGGTCTGGTCTGAAAATGGGCGGCGACGCTGCTGGCATCCATCGGCTCTTTGAAGTGGAGGGTGATTGGGCTGGTGCTGTGGGCTTTGCTGACAGGCGCGCCCTGCACGACCTCGACGCCCACGTGATCGCCGAGCAGAAGGGTCACGGCGATCAGCGCGAGGATCAAGGTCGAAATGACCATCACAGCGCGATCAAGCCGAGTCAGACGCCGCTGGTTTTCTCTCCTCCCTGAAGTCGGGGAGGGGCTGGGGGTGGGGTCAAGATTCATGGATACAAATACGGGTGTTCCGGCTGCGCGACCGAATCGATGCTGTCAGCTTGCAGGACGGGGGTCTGCTCGCCCTTGAACATCGCCTGATTGAACGTGCCTTTGACCTCAATCCACTGCCCTTGCTTGAGATCGTCAGCCTTGTCCCAGTAGACTGGCAGGCCGAGCGCGGTCGCATCGGCAACGCAGCAGGTGATCGAGAAGCGTGCGACCATAAAAGTGTTTTTGTCGAAGGTTGGCTCGCTGTAGACAAAGCCAATCACGTCGGCGGGCTGCCCGACGAACTGGCTGGTGTCAGCGGTATTGAAGGCGCGCAGCCAGTCGAGAACGTTGCGCTGCAGCGGCGGCACGTTGAAGGTCTGCACAGTCGCGCTGGTGACGGACGCCTGCGACGACGACAGGCTGATGCTGCCGGACACGGCTTCCGCTCCGAGCGGCTGCGAGGGAATCAGCGTACCGAGGACAAGGGGGACGGCTAAGAGCGCCAGCACGCCCCACGAGATCGGCTCGTGAACATGATCGTGATGGGCGTGTTCATGCGCTTCATGCCGATGATCCTGAATGAGATGCCAGACGCTGAACGCGCCGATCAGCAGAAAGAGTGCCGCCGCGACATACGACAGCCAGGCGAAGCGCGCATTGACGTAGTTGAGGATATTGCCGCTGGCGATGTTGTAAACGAAATAGACGCCCAACCCAATCAGGAGCAGCGCTTTCACCCACAACTGGATCGTCGTCGTGCGCTCGTTGTGGTTGTGATCATGCTCATGTTCCGCATGATGATCATGTTCATGATCGTGCATCGGGATAGCAGTCATATCTTTCCCTCAGTACTGTTCTTGCTTTTACTCGGTACTCAGCACTCAGCACTTTACCTAAAATCTCACATTGAGATTGAGCCAGACGCCAATCAGCAGAGTCATCAGCAGCGGCAGCAGAATCAGGTAAAAGACGGTACGGCGCTTGAAAACTCCGAGGAACATCAGCGTGCTTTTGACATCGACCATCGGGCCAAACGTCAGGAACGCCAGCACCGACCCCGTCGTGAACGTTCCCGTAAACGCCAGCGCCAGAAACGAATCGACCGTCGAGCAAATGCTGAGCACGAAGGCCAGTACCTGCATCACCAGCACCGAAATCACCGGGCCGCGACCCAGCGCCAGCAGCACATCCTGGCTGATCAGGGTTTGCATGGCGGCAGCCACCAGCGACCCGAAAATCAGATAGCGCCCCATCTCGTAGAATTCGTCGCCTGCTTCAACAATCGCATTCTTCAGGCCGATCAGGAAAGGTTTGCGCGGCGCGCTGGCATAGAGCGGAATGACTTCCGGCAGCGTGCCGTCGCCGCCCATGACCGGGATCAGCGTGGTGGGGCGCAAAACATCCTGCGGGCGGGCAGCGTAGGCAAAGACCAGCCCCACCGCCAGCGCGACCAGCGCCGTGAAGACGAAACGTCCGATCAAAATGGGGCCGAAGCCGAAAGCGACGTAGGTGCTGACGAGCGCAATCGGGTTGATGGCAGGAGCCGCAAGCAGGAAGGTGATGCCGACCGACATCGGCAGCCCCTTCTGATACAGGCGGCGCACGACTGGGACGACGCCGCACTCGCATACCGGAAACAGAAAGCCCATGAACGTCCCGGCAAGCGTTGCCAGAATCGGATTACGCGGAACCCAGCGAGCAATGTCGTCGGTGCTGACGAAATTATCGATCAGGCCAGAGGCGACCGTGCCGAGCAGCAGAAATGGAATGGCTTCGATGAAAATGCCGAGAAAACGGGTGGCGTAAATGTTGAGGATTTTGCCCAGATCGCTGCCTGTGCCGAGCAGCGCCACAATTAAGATGATGAGCAGTGCCGCGCCGACTCCCATCAGGATCAGGCGGCGCGGCGAAACTTTGGATCGTCCAGCCAATGCTGACAAACCGAACCTCGTATCAAAGTTCGCAGATGGGCGCTATTGTAGCATTGGAGAGCAAGCTTTGCGACAAGGTTCGAACGCTGCCGCGTGTGAAGGTTGGTTTTCTGTTAGAATGGGGTGGCTGTTCGACCGGCTGGGGCTGCTGATGACATCGAAACCACTTTCACCGACGACACTCGCCGTCTGGCGCTTCCTGGCGGCGTACATCGACGAACACGGCTACGCGCCGAGCTACCGGGAAATTTCGGACGGCTGCGGCGTGGCGCTGGTGGGGGTGGCGCGGCATCTCGACCGGCTCGACGAGCGCGGCGTCATCGAGTTGACGGGGCGGGCGCGGGCGATTCGGCTGGTCGAACGGCCACCCCATTAGAACGACTGTTCGCGTGGCTCTCTCAGCCCACGCTCTCGATTTCTTCCCTCGCTTCGGCTCCGCTGTTCACTTCCGGTATGTTTGCAAAAGTGCATATTCTCGGCTCCGGCTGCTGCGCTGCGCTCGTCCCTCGTTTCCCTGCCGGATGGGGCGTCGGCTGGTCTGCTTTTCCCGCCCGTCAGGGCGGGTACGAGCGAAGCGGGCATGAAGGAGGGCGGCGGCGGGGTGAACGGCACTCGGCTTGAAGACCACTCCACCCCGCCGAGCGCGCAGGAGCGGCGCTTTTCCGCCCTAGCGCGCGTCCGTCCCGACCCCCGCGCAGTGAGGAAGGCGGCGAGGCTGGGGGTCGCGGGGGCTGCCGACGCCGCCGACGAACTGCCTGCTGTAGCGGCTGGCTGCCCCCGCGTTGCTCGGACGGGCGGACAGTCGCATCGACGAGGCGCTGAAGCGAGGCGGGCGCAGGTTTTTTGGGGCAGCGCAGCCAGTCCGCGAAGCAGGGTTTCTCTCTCAAAATTGATTCGTATAGTCGAGTAAAAAGCTGCACCGCTGGCGGCGCTGCGCTGCGCTCGCGCCGGGCTTCGACGCTGCCTCAGAAAATTTACGGCTATGCGAAATCCGGGGATTTTTGCGTTGAGAAAGCGTTTCTCCGGAGAGGCGCAGCTGCCCGGTCAATTTGTGCTTTCTTAATGGGGTGAGGGAGGGACTGCACTTCCACAGAGACGACCGGGGAAGCCCCGAAGGTCGAAGCGCTTTTTCTTCGACCGAGGGCTTCCGCGTGTCGCAGTTTTTAACGTTTGATTGGCTGGGACGGTGGCATCTGCGGCGGACGTGGCATCTGCGGGGGGCGTGGCATTTGCGGCGGCGTCGAGCGCCCTGGCGGGGGGTTGAGCGGCTGAAGCGGCGGCCTCGCCGGCGGCTTCTTCATCGGCTGCCCTGCCCTGCTGCGGCTGCGGCCTCGGCGGCTGCTTCGTCGGCGGTCAGCAGGTCGTGGATGAGCTTGCGACCGCGTGCGGTTTGGAGAAGGTCGTTGATGTAGCGCGTGGTCGGATGAATGCGGGTGGTTGTGGCTTCCTCGGCGGCATCGAGCGCGTCGCTGAGTTCGGCGTGCAGCGCTGCCAGCGCCGGGCGATGGTCGTCGTCGCGGCGGACAAAATCGCTGGCGGTCATTTCGATGTCCTCGATGGTGTTCTCCGAGGTGATGAGGCTGCGGTGCAGCTTCACTTCGATGTGCATGGTGACGCTCCTTTCAAATTGTTAGGCGGGCGGGAATTCGCCAGCCTGCTCTAGAGTCTGCTGGTTGGGACGAGCGGCGGTACCCCAGAGCACGCGGGCGAGCTTGTTTTTGGCGGCGGCGAAGGTGCGGGTTTCGACGGCCTGATAGTAGGTGCGGACGGCATTTTCGGAGGCGGTTGGGCTGACCATGCTGACTGCCCACATATGGAGGGCGGCACGGACGGGCTGATAGCCGCGCCGGGTAAGGCGGGTTTTGTCGATGCCGCCGCTGCTGTTGGTGTGCGGGCTGACGCCGCAGGCCGCTTTGAACTCGTCGATGGTGTAGTCGCGGGCGCGACCGAGGCTGGCGACGTGGAGGGCGGCGATGGCGAAATCGTTCGCATTGGGGACGGTGCGCCAGCGGCGGGTGACGACGGCGAAGGGGTCGGCTTCGATGACCTGGCGGATTTGGGCATCGAGGGTGGCAAGCTGCTGGTCGGTGAAGCGCTGGCGCTCGATTTCATCGAGGATGGCGGCGACGACGTGCGGGTCGGCGTCGATGTCGGGGAGGTCAGCAGCGAGAGTGAACAAGGGGCGGCGGACACGACCATCGGCGTAAATTCCGGTGGGTTCGAGGGCGGCAAGCTGCTTTAGCTGTGCCGGGGTAATGTAGCCGTTCTGAGCGGCGCGCAGCCACGTCGGCGAGCCTGCAAAGGCTGGGAAAAGCGAGTGGGCGAGGACGTGCAGGCGGTTCTTGGTGCGGGTGTTTTCTTTGACGAGGCGGACGCGGGCGTTGACGAGCATCCGGAGGCGCTGGACGGCGCTTTCGGTGAAATAGTCGTAGCGGCGCACCTGGCGGGGTGGCTGGCCTGCGGCGATGTCGCGGGCAATCAAACAGAGGGCGATGGCATCGAGGCGGTCATTTTTGGCGCTGGCGACGTGGGTTTCGCGGACATGTTCGGCGAGGCGGTGGTCAACCTGCCAGACCTGCGCGGCTGGCCTGTAGGTGTGGATGACATTGGCGACGGGGGCAAGCAAATGGTGGCCTGTCGGCTCGGCGGCGACGACGGCGTCGTCGGCTATCAAATCGAGCAGCAGCTTCCACCAGTCGCGGTCAGCGTAGGCGAGTTTGACGACGGAGCGCCACGTGCGCGGCGGCAGGTCGGGGGCTTCGGGCAGGAAGCCGACGAACAGGTGTTCTTTGCCGATGTCGATACCGAGGATGGGGTGCATTTCTCGCTTGCTCCTTGTGCGTACTGAGACGCAGGCATTGGGGGCGAATTTGGACGGGTGGGTTTAAGCGCCAGCTACAATACGCGGACGATGCCGCCAGCAGATCAGCGCGCAGACCCCACTTAGCCACTGAGCAAATTGTATCTAAGGAGCAGATCAATCATGAGGCCGGGGTTAACGTGGAAGGTGAGGCTATAATCTCAGGAAAATAAGCCTCTGAGGGAAAATAATCATGTTCACCCGTCACCCGAATAACCCGCTGATCAGCCCAAAGGATGTAAAACCGTCGCGCCCGGATTTTGAAGTCATCGGCAGCTTCAACGCCGGAGCGACCACTTACAACGGCGAAACGCTCTTGCTGTTACGCGTGGCTGAGCGCCCGATCAAGACCGACCCCAATGTGGTTCTCTGCCCATATCTCGACGACAGCGGCGAACTGGTGATCAAGACAGCACGCAAAGACGACCCGAACTTCGACACCCACGATTCGCGCTTTGCCCTGGATAAACAGTCCAGAGAGCTGTGGCTGACAAGCATGAGTCATCTGCGGCTGGCGCGGAGCAAGGACGGCGTTCATTTCACGATTGAGGAGCAGCCCTGGCTGCAAAGCGAACCGCCTTACGAGGCGTTCGGCGTTGAGGATGCGCGAATCAGCCACATCGAAGGGAAGTATTTCGTCAATTACACGGCTGTCAGTTCGCACGGGATTGCAACGGCGCTGGTTTCGACCCGCGACTTCAGCACGATTGAGCGGCACGGTATCATCTTCGCGCCGCCAAACCGCGACGTGACCCTCTTTCCTGAGCCAATCGGCGGGCAGTACGTCTGCTATCACCGACCGATGCCGAGCGGACTCGGTCGCCTGAATATCTGGATGGCGACTTCACCCGATCTGATTCACTGGGGCGAACTGCGCATCGTCCTCGATGCGCAGAAAGCCGTCGGACGCATCGGCGGCGGCGCGCCGCCGATCAAGACGGAGGCGGGCTGGCTGTCGATCTATCACGCGGCAGACGCCAACCAGCGCTACACGCTCAGTGCCTTTCTGACGCCGCTCGACGAACCGGGACGGATTATCGCCCAGAGCCGCGAGCCAATCTTCGCGCCAGAGCATCCTTACGAGACCAGCGGTTTCTTCGGCAACGTGGTCTTTAGCTGCGGTACGACGGTCGAGGGCGACACGCTGCGGCTGTATTATGGCGCAGCCGACGAACATATGGCGCTGGCGGAAGCCTCGCTGAGTGAGGTAATTCGATCATTACAGCCCTAAGCATTTCGATTCGTCCAAATCGGCGGAGTGCGGCATGATCAGATTCTATTTTGCTCAACTGGAGGCAGCTTCATGTGTGCGTTCACCCTCTCCGGCCTGCCGGGATCGCTGGCTTGGAAAAACCAGCCTGTCGATTCAAAAGTGGATTTTGGGACGCTAACCATCGTCGCAGGCGACCAGACCGACTGGTTCACTGCGCCGGACGGCAGCATCGTCAAAGGCAACGCGCCGATTGCCCTGTTTACGCCGCCGGATGATCAGTTCACCCTGCGGGCGCGCGTCTCGGTTGATTTTCTCGCCACCTTCGACGCGGGGGTGATCTTCGTCTACGAGAATGACAGTACCTGGGCGAAACTGTGCTTCGAACTCTCGCCGCAGGGGTCACCGATGGTCGTTTCAGTTGTGACAAAAGGCACGTCCGACGATTGCAATTCCGTACCGATTGACGGGACGAGCATCTATCTGCGCGTCATGCGGGACAGGCAGGCGTTTGCCTTCCACTATTCGCTCGATGGGCGCGTGTGGAGTCTGGTGCGCTATTTCTCGCTCGGCGCGCTGAGCGGGTTGCAGATGGGCTTGTCGTCGCAAGCGCCAACGGGGAAGCAGTGTTCGGCGACCTTCTCGGAAGTCGAGTATCGGCAGGGCGCGCTCAAGGACATTCGCAGCACCGAATAAATGACTGCCTCTCTCCCACATAGACGGGGTACGGGGCAAAAATTGGCGTCCGAGTTATTGAATCTTTACGGCGAGACCGACGAATTCACCAAAGCGGCGTGCTTCGTCCATGAAAGCCCGCTCCTGAGCAGTGCTGAGCGGCGCGAGAAATTTTGGCGCGATAACGACCTCGTTTTTCTTGAAGGTACGCTTCCATGTGCCAACGATCTGGTTATCGACGACAATCGTGTGGCTGAAGAGGAAATTGCCGCGCGGATCGAGGGCGTGAAGCGCTGAATCGGCGGCATAGAGCGCGCTGCGATCCGTATAGCCGACAACGTACTCGTCGTAGTTCGAGAGCAGATAGGCGGAATGTCCGCTGGCGCTGTCTGCCGACGCATCGGATAACCAGTAACTCACGCCATCGATCACTTCTTCAATCAAGCGTGCGCACACACTGTCCAATCCGGCTTTGGCATCGGCGACGGTCAAGCCCGACCACCAGACGAAATCCTGTATCGTCGCAGGGCCGTGACTGAAGAAATAACGGCGCGTCAGTTCGGCGAGAGCTTCGTCGCGTGACAAGCGGCGGGCGGCGGGGGCGCGCTCATCGATCAGCGCGTAGGTGAACTGCTTGCCGCGCCGTCCGCCGCTGCAAAGAATTCCCTCCAGCTCGGCATGACCGACAATATAGGTCGCCCGCAGATCGTTGGTGGTAATACCCGCCTGCTCCAGCACAGCGGACAGTTCAGCGCGAGTCAGTTGATTACCGCCGCGCAGAGCATTCCCCAGCAGTGCATCGCTGCGGACAAAGAGCGCGTCGTCCAGTTCCAACTGGCGATTGTAGTAGGCCGATAGCTGATGCACACGTGGTGCGGTCAGCTCCAGCATCCAGCGAATATCGTCACGGGCGACGAAATGCCAGGTTGGGCGCATGACATGGGTGCGCAGAATTGTGCCTTCGGTAAAGGCCTGCTCGACGGCGGCGTCTGCGAAACCCTGGCCACGCATCCCGACCGCCCATTTGGCAGCGGTGTAGTCCTGCGATTGAACCGCACACAGCCAATCGACAACGGCTTCTGGCGTGTCGAAGGTGGGCGCGCTGAGCTGCTGAGTGCAGAGCCGTTGGCGTGCCAACGTGAAATCGGGCATGGGTTCAGCCTTTCGGGGTGAACTTGGAATAAAAGCTTAGAGGATTACTGTTTAAAACAGTATTACATTTAATTATTCACCTAAATCCGAGAACAGCGTAAAGAAAAGCGTCGTTTTTCTCCCCTCTCCCCGCTTGCGTGGGAGAGGGGAAGGCGAACCCGTTTTTGGTTCGTCGGGGGTGAGGGGTGTTATAAAACTTTAAACGGTAATCCTCTTTGTACTTAAGGACACGGTTTAGGACGTGATACTCATGAACATTCTCTCTTTGATCATAAAACAAAATCAGGACAGAATGCGTCCTGATTCCAGGTGAAACCAGTATCCATAAATGGACGGCGATTGAGGTTCTATCGCCGTCCACTGGTCAAGATGAGGCTGCTTGCGGGTTAGATCGAGCCGCCGCTGGGCTGCCCATTGCCGTTGCCGGGCGTAGTCGGCTGATTGCTGCCGTTACCGGGAAGCGGAGGCAGGGTATTGCTGCTCCCGTTACCGGGAAGCGCGGGGAGCGCACCATTGTCATCGCCATTGTTGCCATTGGGGCCACCATTGCCATCAGGCCGCCCGTTGTTGCCACCACGACCACCGGGGCCACCATTGCCGGGCTGACCACCGAAACCATCACGTCCGCCACGCCCCATAAATTGATGAAGCTGAGCTTCAACGGTGGTTTCCGTGCCATCACGCAGCACCGTCAGTGTGAGGGTGGGCGCTGCCGTATTGGCGGTTGGCGGTGTCATCAGCGTTGTCCAATCGAGCGAGGCAATGTCCGTGCCGTTGACCTGAGTAATCACGTCACCCACGACCAGCGTGTTATCGTCATCGTTGGGGTTCACGGCAGTCACCTGATAGCCGCCATCAACCGCTTCCAGTTGAACGTGCAGCACCCATTCAGCCGCTTGCAGGCTGTCGGTGGGCAGCGCCGGAGCGCCCGGCCCCATGCCCATGCCGATACGTCCACTGGTGGTTGCCAGCGTTGCCTCGATGGAGAGTGTTTCGGTGCCGCGCTGAACGCTGAGCGTGACCACATCGCCGGAAGCCGCCGCGTCGATGATGGCGCGCAATTCGTCAGCCGTATCGACGGTTGTGCCATTGACCGAGAGGATCACATCATTGGCCTGAAGCTGCGCGGCTTCCGCCGGAGACCCCGGACTGACGCGCTGAATGGTGACGCCCGTGCCGTCATCACTGACGGAGACGCCGAGCCAGATTCGGGCTGGCCTTTGAGCAGGAGCGGCGACATCGGTAGCGCTGGGCGCTGGAGTCGCGGTGTCCTGTGCAAAGCTGATCCCGACCGCACTTGAGAGAACGAGCAGCGCCGAAGCGCCGTAGACTGCAAATTTGCGCATTGCTAAAACCCTTTCCACGTTGAACTGTGTTTGTTGTCATGCATTCAAATCGGTGCGCTCATGACACTTTCAACGTTAGCATCCTTGATTCGGGGTATGGTTATCTGCACCCTAAATATCCTTAAATCAGATTTAAGGTGCGATCTGAGGGAAGCGAGCAGCTTAAATATTCTTAAATCCGGCAATCATCCCTTGATTCAAAGGGCGAAACTCACGACACTTATAAAGAAGAACTGTATCAGGTGAACCACCGATGCCTAAAATCCTGCTGATTGAGGATGATCCTTTAATTGTTTCCCCCATCAAGCGCGCGCTCGTGAATATCGGCTTCGAGGTGCTGGCGGCCTATGATGGCGAGAAAGGCTTAGCGCTGGCGCTGGAACAGCAGCCCGATTTAGTCATTCTCGATATTTTGCTGCCCGTGATGGATGGCTGGGCGGTCTGCAAGGGACTGCGCGCACGAAGCAGCGTTCCAATTCTGATGCTGACCGCGCTCGGCGAAGAAGTGGATCGCATTCTGGGGCTGGAACTGGGGGCGGACGATTACCTGACCAAGCCCTTTAGCACGCGTGAACTGCTGGCGCGCGTGAAAGCCCTGCTGCGCCGGGTTGAACTGGATATGGGCAAGCTGCTCAACTCACACCGCATCAAAGTGCGGGGCATCGAAATCGACCTCGATAAGCGCCAGACCTTCAAAAATGGCACCCTGCTCGACCTGCGCTACAAGGAATTTGAACTGCTGAGCCTGTTAGTGGCGAATGCAGGCGAAGTCGTCGCCCGCGCCGAGATTTTCGACAAGGTATGGGGAACCGACTGGCTGGGCGATATGCGCACGCTCGACGTGCATATTCGCTGGCTGCGCGAGAAGATCGAGACCGACGCGGGCAACCCGGACTATATCCAGACCGTGCGCGGCGTCGGTTATCGCTTCGCCCCCGGTTGATTGTGAGCGTACGCTTGAGCAGTTTACGCACGCGCCTGATTGTGGCTTATACTGGCCTGATCCTTCTCGGCTTCGGGATGCTGACGGTCCTGGCAGGCAGCCAGCTTTCGTCCGCCGTGCGCAGCGATTATCAGGATCGGCTGGTCAGCGAGACTAATCTGGTTGCCGAGGGCGTGCGCCAGTATTTGAACAAGAATGCAGGCAGCACGATTGACCAGACAGAGATTGATGCAGCCCTCGCCATCTATCAGGGCCAGATTGAAGGCGCTGTCTCATTCGAGGCCGATGCGCGCCCCAATTTCGCGCCGGGGAACAATCCGCCGCCGGGTTCAAACAATCCTCCTTTGCAAAATCGAGCCGGACAGCCAAACATTCAGCAGCAGAACGGCGACCTGCTGATCAGCGCGCCGATCACGGTCGATTCGAGAATGCTGGGCAGGCTCGAAGTGCGCGTGCCGAGCAGCAGCGTTGATCAAGCCGTCACGCAGCGCTGGCTGGAACTGGCAGCGGGGCTGCTGACGCTGACCCTGCTGGCGATTGGCGCAAGTGTATGGCTGTCCAATACCCTGATCCGCCCGCTGCGAACGCTGCGGCAATCGGCGCTGCGCCTCTCTCAGGGAGATTTTTCGGAGCGGATCGCCTACACGGGCGTCGATGAAGTGACGGAAGTGGTCAGCGCGTTCAACGAAATGGCGTTTCAGGTCGAAAGTATGCTTGAAGAACAGCGCGCCTTCGCCAGCAATACTTCGCACGAACTGCGCACGCCGCTAACAACCATTCGCCTGCGCACCGAAGCGCTGCGGGACGATCCTTCGTTAGATGGCGACACCCAGCGCCAGTATGTGATTGAAGTCGATGATGAGGTGAAGCGGCTGAGCAGCCTCGTGACCGATTTGACGCTGCTTTCGCGGCTGGATGCGGGACGCGCCGAACTCGGCAGCGAACAGATCGACTTTGTGCGCTTCGCAGAGCAGAGCGAGCGGCAAATGCGCGCTCACGCCCAGCAGAGCCGCATCGAACTAGCACTCGTCACCCCTGCCGCGCCGATCATTATGCAGGGCAGCCTGAGCCACCTGACGGTGATTTTCCGCAATCTGCTCGACAACGCGATCAAATATTCGCCATCAGGGACGAAGATTGAATGGCGCATTGACCTTGAAGGCGGGCGCGTTCACAGCCAGATGATCGATCAGGGGCGAGGCATCGCAGCGGAGCATCTGCCGCACGTGTTTGAGCGCTTTTACCGCGCGGATAAGGCCAGAAGCCGCGAAATACCGGGGACGGGGTTGGGGCTGGCGCTAGTCAAGTCGATTGTGGATGCCTATAACGGCGAGATTCGCGTCGAGAGCGCAGGAAAAGATCAGGGAACAACGGTTCACATCTGGCTGCCGCTGACGCATCCCCAGAAGGCAATCGGCGACCACGACTGAATGGGCGGCAACACATCTGGCAGCGAATTCCTCTAGACGATGCGGCGCTTTTCTGTTAGCGTGAGCGCCTTGCAAACCGGCTAGCCATTCAGGACATGATCGTGAATTACAGTACCCAAATTGCGCAAGCACTCAACGTGCGTCCCACCCAGGTCAGCGCGACGATTGACCTGCTCGATGCAGGGAACACGCTGCCCTTCATCGCCCGCTACCGCAAAGAAATGACGGGCGGACTGGACGAAGACCAGATTCGCCGCCTGAGCGAAACGCTGACCACCCTGCGCGCGCTCGATGATCGGCGCGCGACGATTCTGGAAACGGTTGAGACACAGGGCAAGCTGACGCCGGAACTGCGCGCGGAGATCAATGCCGCTTCCACACTGACAGCACTCGAAGATTTGTACCTGCCCTATCGCCCCAAGCGGCGCACACGTGCCAGCATCGCACGCGAACAGGGGCTGGAGGGACTGGCGAAACTGATCCTTCAGCAAGCGAAGCTGCGCCAGTCTGCCGACGAGATCGCCGCGCCCTATATCAACGCCGACGTGCCAACTTCGGCGGATGCTTACGCGGGTGCGCGCGACATCGTCGCCGAGACGATCAGCGATCACGCCGGGGTACGCGGCGCGCTGCGCGAAAAAGCGCTCAAGTGGGGAATGCTGCACAGCGAGAAGATCGAAAGCGCTGCCGACGAAAAACAGGTCTACAGCACCTATTACGCCTTCGAGGGACGGGTGGATCGGATTCAGCCGTATCAGGTGCTGGCGATCAACCGGGGCGAGACGGAGAAAATCCTGCGCGTCCAGCTTGAACTAGCGGAGCGCGACTGGCTCCTGCCAATCCGCGACGTGTTTCGCGCCGACCCGCGTTCACCGCTAGCGGAGCAGATGGAACTGGCAATCGCGGATGCGGCGAAACGCCTGCTGCTCCCGGCGATTGAGCGCGATGTCCGCGCCAATTTAACCGAGGCCGCCGAAAGCCACGCCATCGGCGTATTCGCGCTCAACCTGAGCGGGCTGCTCAACCAGCCGCCGCTGGCGGGTCAAATCGTGCTGGGACTCGACCCGGCTTTCCGTACCGGCTGCAAAATTGCCGTGATTGACGCGACGGGTAAGGTGCTGGCGACCGACACTATCTTCCCGCACGAACCGCAGCGCCGCTGGCAGGAGTCGCTGGAAACGCTGCGCCATTTGGTCGCGCAGTTCGGCGTGACTTTGATCGCCATTGGCAACGGGACAGCCTCGCGCGAAAGCGAGAAGCTGGTCGCAGAACTGACCGCCGCTGATCCGCGCCTGCATTACCTGATGGTGAACGAAGCTGGCGCAAGCGTCTACAGCGCCAGCCCGCTGGCACGAGCTGAACTGCCAGATTTGGATGTGACGCTGCGCGGGGCAGTCTCGATTGCGCGGCGCGTCCTCGATCCACTGGCGGAACTGGTCAAGATCGAGCCGAAAGCGATTGGCATTGGCCTGTACCAGCACGATGTGAATCAGAAGCAGCTTGCCGATAAGCTCGATGGCGTGGTCGAAACGACCGTCAACCGCGTCGGAGTTGATTTGAACACGGCGTCGGCGGCGCTGCTGACGCATGTGGCTGGAATCGGGCCAAAGCTGGCGGAGCGCGTCGTCGAATACCGCGATCAGGAGGGGGTATTCAGGAAGCGCGGCGACCTGAAAGCCGTCGCCGGGTTAGGGCCAAAAGCGTTCGAGCAGGCGGCAGGTTTCCTGCGCATACGCAACGGCGAAAACCCGCTCGATGCGACCGCTATTCACCCAGAAAGCTACCCGGTCGCGCTGGCGCTGCTCAAGCGCGCCGGACTTAGCGCCAAATCGTCCCCAGCGGGCTGGGGTGAGGCACTGACCACACTGCGCCAGCAGCAGTCGCTTGACGCGCTGGCAGCGGAACTCGGCACAGGCGCACCGACGCTGAGCGATATCTTCGAGCAGCTGATTCGACCAGGGCGCGACCCGCGCGAGGATTTGCCCGCGCCGCTGCTGCGCAGCGACGTGCTGTCGATGGAGGCGCTGCAAAAAGGCATGATTCTGAGCGGTACGGTGCGCAACGTAGTCGATTTTGGCGCGTTCGTGGACATCGGCGTCAAGCAGGACGGCCTGCTGCATCGCAGTCAGGTTCCGCGCCATGAGACGCTGAGTGTCGGCGACATTGTGCAGGTCGAAATTCTGAACATTGAGCAGGAGCGCGGGCGGATCAGCCTGGGCTGGGTGACTCGCTGAGCGCAGACTGAACAACGTGGCTCGTTGGCAAGAAAAAGCGCCCTGAACACTATTCAGGGCGCTTTTGACTCGGCTGCTGGGGGACCTGGATTCGAACCAGGATTAACGGCTCCAAAGGCCGCGGTTCTGCCGTTGAACTATCCCCCACTATTGATTGGCATTATAGCAGAAACATGCCTAATGACAACCCTATGAACCGCCTTGAACACCGTGCTGGAACGCACCGATGGCACGATCCACCGCCAGCGTAAACAGAATGCCGTGATTCGGGCTGGTCAGGTCACCCAGCGCCTGATTCGTCGCTGTGATGAGTGGATCGACCAGATCATCGTCCACCAGCGAAAGAATGATCATGCTGTGCTGTTCCATCTCGTCCAGAATGACTGCCATCGCCGCCCCCATCGACACCACCATGCGCGGCAGTTCGACCGAACCGGACTTGAGTTCTTCCTGAAGCGAATGTAAGCCATGTGAGGGGACAATCGTTACCCCCGGCGCGCCCGCCTGCTGCCACGCCTGAGCGATGTCCAACCCGGCTTCGCGCTTGGCAGTAATCAATATGACTAACTTCATGCTGCTGCCTCCCTAAAAACCTGCCTGACCAGTATAGGTGTGACGACAGTGGTCAGCAATATGACCAAGAACAACGATGCAAACAGCGGGTGTCCCACGTCAAACACGCCGCTGGAAAGGCCAAGCGAGGCGATAATCAGGCCGACTTCGCCGCGCGAGATCATGCAGACGCCGAGTTGCAGTGATTCGCGGGAATTGAAGCCGCCAAGGCGCGCGCCCAGGCCGCAGCCACCCACCTTCGAAATCAGCGCCACAACCAATAGCAGCCCGGCCAGCGGCAGCGCATCCAATGGGAAAGTGCGCAGATCGGTTTGAAGGCCAACATTGACGAAGAAAACAGGCACTAGAAAAGCATAGGCGATAGCGGTCGAAGCTTCTTCGATTTCGTGCTTGACTTCATCGCGGGTGCGGCTGAAGCCGACCCCGGCAATGAATGCCCCGGTGATGGCGGCGACACCGCCAAAAGTTTCGGCTGACCAGCCGAAAAGCAGCGCCAGCAGCAGTGCAATTGCCGCAATCCCGTGCGACTGCTGCACCGAAGGCTTTCTCTCCAGCCAGTTCATCACGCGCGGCAGGACAAACCAGGCCAGCAGAAACGCACCGACCAGATAAGCCGCCATGCGCACGATGATCGCGACCAGCGCGCCGACCTCGACCGAGGCCTCGCCTTCGCCGCCGCTGATAGCAACCGCCAGCGATACCAGCAGAATGGCGATCACGTCGTCAATGAGCGCGGTCGCCAGCAGCGCGTTGCCGACCTTTGTGCGCAGGACGCCAAGTTCAAGCAAGACCTGCGCCGAAATACTGACTGAGGTCGCTGCCAGCGTGACCCCCGCGAATAAGGCAGGCTGCCAGGCGTAACCGAAGAGTAAGACAATTGGCACGCCGATCAGCACAGGCGCAAGCGCGCCTAATGACCCCGCGATGCCCGCCAGCACGCCGACTTTCGCCAGTTCCTTGATGTTGACTTCCAGGCCGACGATGAACATCAGCAGGACGACGCCAAGTTCAGCCAACTGCGAAATAGTCTCGTGCAGATCGACACCATGCAGGATGGGTGCGTGCAGCAGATTGAGCACGGTGGGGCCAAGCAGCACGCCGACGATCAGTTCGCCGAGCACGCGCGGCTGACCAAACTGGCGTGCCAGCGATCCACCGATGCGCGAGGCAGCAATAATCACGCCGAGGGCGAGAAAGAGAGCAACTGCCGGGTTTTGCTCCATGTGGAATTCCTGTTAAAGAGACAAGTAGATCCGTAAAGACTAGCATAGAGTGCGCAACATGACGCGCACCGACTTTACACCGAATCGGCTTGTTGAACCAATTTGTCATTTTCAGATTGCGCGACCATGATTATGGTAGCCAATTATTTGCAGAGCAGAGGAGTCCTGAATGGAATTCAGATCGCTGGGGGGTTCCGGCTTAAAAGTTCCGGTGCTGTGCTACGGCACGGCGACATTTGGAGGACGGGGCAATTTCTTTAAGGCATGGGGCAGCAGCGACGTTGCCGAGGCGACGCATCTGGTCGATTTGTGCCTGGAGGCGGGCGTCAATATGTTTGACACCGCCGATGTCTATTCGGGGGGCATCTCGGAGGAAATTCTCGGCAAAGCACTGGAGAACCGGCGCGACAGGGTGCTGATCTCGACCAAAGCGACCTTCGGGATGGGCGACGGCCCCAACGACGTCGGCTCCTCGCGCTTCCACCTGATCAAAGCCTGCGAAGCCAGCCTGCGCCGCCTGAATACCGACTATATCGACATCTACACGCTGCACGGCTTCGACGGAGAATCGCCGCTGGAAGAAACGCTGCGCACGCTCGATATGCTGGTGCAGAGCGGCAAGGTACGGTATATCGCCTGCTCGAATTTCTCCGGCTGGCACCTGATGAAGTCGCTGGCGATCTCGGACAAATTCGGCTGGGCGCGCTACGCGGCGCATCAGGCGTATTACTCGCTGATAGGGCGGGAATATGAGTGGGAACTGATGCCGCTGGCAGTGGACCAGAAGGTCGGGACGCTGGTGTGGAGTCCGCTGGCAGGGGGTCGTCTGACGGGGAAATATCGACGCAACCAGCCGATGCCGGAAGGCACACGTATCGCGCAGGGCGGTGGCGAAGGGCCACAACGCACTGAACTGCTCTACAAGATCGTCGATGCGCTCGATGAGGTTGCCGCTGAGACAGGCAAGACTGTGACGCAGGTCTCGCTCAACTGGCTGCTCCAGCGACCGACTGTCTCCAGCCTGGTCATTGGGGCGCGCAACGAGGAGCAACTGAAGCAGAATCTCGGCGCGGTGGGCTGGAATTTGACGACGGAGCAGGTGGCAAAGCTGGACTCTGCCAGCCGGATGGAGCCGATTTACCCGTACTGGCACCAGTGGGGCTTTGAGCGGCAGCCGCGCCCGGTAGACTGGCCTTAACGACGGGGAAGGAATGAGGGCGAGGGTGTGAACCTTCGGTTCACCTCGCCTCGCCCCTACACAGCATTCTCCCAAACCATCCCGGACGATATATTAACATGAATATTACAAAGCATTCGAAAATAAAACTTTCCATCGAACGAACAAAATGAATTGTGTTCTGTTCGAAAACGCCAATCTCATCAAAGGGCAGGTCAGGTGACTTTGAGGGAGAACAGGGGCGAAAAACAGCGATTTTGGCGGCGATTTTCTTCGAACAAACAAGGTCGAACAGTGTTCGATTGAGGGAAGAAAAGCTTGTTCGAAGCGTTCGATTTGTTCGAAAGTGAATACGGGAAGTTTCGCCTCAAATTGATGTTCGAAAGCAATGGGAAAGATTGCACAGTACGAGTGCATCCGACAGGAGCGGCGATAGTTCCGGCGACTGACCGTACTCGCGCGGACGAACCGCTTCATTCGCAAGCAACACAGGATGATTTTATAATCCTGCAATGCGTACAGAGCAACCGATTCCCCCCGAAGTTTTCATCGTGTATCCCGAAAATGAGAAAGTTCTTTCCGGCGAAACCAGCTTTGAGGCTCGCAGCCGACGCAAACTGCTGACGGCAGCGGGTTGGTCGGCGGCTGTGCTAGCAATTGGCCTCTCATTCTGGAATTTCCTGTTGTTCCCGATGCTGAACGATAGGGAAAGTCTGTTGTTTGGCGGTGTCTATATCGCCCTGTTTGCGATTTTTTCGGGTGGTCTGTTCCGAGAAGCGCTGATTGATCGCCGCCTCGAAGGTGGGCAATATCTGGATGGTCAGATCGTGTCGTGTGAAGCCTACTGGCAGAGCGAAGACCGAGGCGGCAGCGGGTTTGCGCTGAGAATCCGCTACCGATTCATGACTCCATTGGGTATGCAGCTTGAGAAACGTGTCAAAACGAGACGCCCGGATTTGTGGAAGCAAGCGCCGGAGCATTACAAGGGCATCCGCGCCGCCATGCGACGCCTGAAGCATCCTGAGGAACTACAAGCACTCGCGCCTAAAGCTGGAACGCGCGTGAAAATCCGCTACGTCGATGAGCGAACGTATCGTGTGATGTAGCGAGACGAGTTTGAAACCTGCCTCTACAAGAACAATACAAG
Source organism: Anaerolineae bacterium (assembly GCA_034432495.1). Taxonomy (GTDB): domain Bacteria; phylum Chloroflexota; class Anaerolineae; order Aggregatilineales; family Phototrophicaceae; genus Flexifilum. Next base: position 49,316 of record DAOUCB010000084.1, read on the forward strand.
GGCGCACACACGGGTGCGCCCCTACAGACGCCTGCCGTCTGATCATCGGATTGGGCAAGGTATACAATTATGAAATAGTCTCATGCCTCGCCCCTACAGAAACACTCTCGCGCACACAGATGCGCCCCTACGCAATACCAACAGATCGAAAAAGACAGGATACAAGGCGGGTTTGAAACCTGCCTCTACAAGAACAATACAAGGGCGCACACACGGGTGCGCCCCTACAGACGCCTGCCGTCTGATCATCGGATTGGGCAAGGTATACAATTATGAAATAGCCTCATGCCTCGCCCCTACAGAAACACTCGCGCGCATACAGATGCGCCCCTACGCAATACCAACAGATCGAAAAAGGCGGGATACAAGGCGGATTTGAAACCTGCCCCTACAAGAACAATACAAGGGCGCACACACGGAGGCTTGTCCGAAAACTACGCGCTTGACCCCACCCCCGGCTGACCAAAAACAGGTCAGCTTCCCCTCTCCACGTCGCTTCGCTTCGGTAGCGAGGGGAGAAAAGCAAGGGCGCACACACGGGTGCGCCCCTACAGACGCCTGCCGTCTGATCATCGGATTGGGCAAGAAATACAATTCTGAAATAGTCTCGTGCCTCGCCCTTACAGACGCGGGCGCATACAGCCGTGCGCCCCTACGAAACCACGTTTAGTGAGGTAACTCAGCCGCCTTTGTCGGGCGGCGGGAAGGCGTTGCCGGACGAGCCGGGGATCGGTGTTGCGGTCGGCAGCCCCGGCGCGGTGTAGTCAATCGGCAGCGCGTCGATATACGCCTGCGTGTCGAGTACCAGCAGCGAGAGCCAGCCAATCGTCCCACCCGCGTTCACCTTGATCCAGCCGTTCTGGAGCGGACTGCGGGCGATGAGATCAACCAGCGTGCCGTCGCCGACAATGCCAATTGCCGGGAAGGACGCATCCGGCCCCCGGCGCAGATTGACTCCGGCAGGCGCTTTGACGCGGGCTTTCGTGCCGAGTTCACCTAAACGCTGCGGCGGCATGGGCGTGTCGGAGTAAACGGCGCTGATTTCCCCGGCGTTGGTTGCCAGCAGCGAGGCCGCCATCCAACCGGTTTGACCATCAAGCAAGCGCACGTTGTACCAGGTGCTGTCGGCGTTGCGACCAAGAATGGTGACGGGTTGACCGCCGGGAACCTGCGTAATCACGCCCGAATAGAGGTCGGGCGAGACGCGCAGATTGATTGATCCTTGCGTGCTGGCATAACCGGGCTGGGGCAGCACGAGCGGGCGATCAAAAAGTGGCACAGGCAAGTTGGCAAGGTAGGAGGTGTCGAGCGGCACGGGAACGCTCGGCGGCGCGCTGACGGTCGAGACATTGCCAGCGGAGTGCGCGACGGTGAGCTGCTCGCCGGGAAGCAAAAGCTGCTGCTGACTCAAGGCGAGCACCGACGCCTGCCCTTCCAGCGCGACGAAGATCGTATTATTATCGTCAGTGGCGACGAGCAGCGTCCCCACGAAAATCAACGAACTGCTGTTGACAGCGAGGCGTGCCTGTCCGGTTGTGGTCTGCAAAATGACGACACTGCGCGGCGCAGAGGAACAGCCCGGCGGCGCAGGGTTGGTCTGGATGATGCTCGATGTCCAGGCAGGGAAATCGGCTCCGGTGACGTCGAACATCGTCACATCGCCGATCATGAGCATGGTCGCGTTGATCGGATCAGGCAGGCGCAGCCAGGCTACCCCCAGACTGTTAGTTTCGGGCACAATAGGGGCAGTACGGATTGCCTTGACAGTTGCGACATCGACCAGCGCGCCCACAGGCGCGAGGGCATTGCTGAGCAGGCCAGCGGGTTCGGCAGCGGGCGGCGCACCGCCATTGCAGACATAGCCCGCGGGTTTGCTGATACAGGCGCTGCTGGCGTCCGTCCAGAGTGTTTGCAGCACAGCGGCGCAGGTATCGGGCTGGGACGCATCCTGCGCGTAAATCGGCGCAAGTACCGCAGCGGTCAGCAAAGAAATAACAATCAACAACAGGTATCTTGGGCTGCGCATCATCATCATTGTGAAAAGCTTCGCCAGAATAGGCTCGATTGTACCAGATTGTGTGCTAGAGTCTTGTTACAACATGAACACTGGAGCAGTTTCTTGAACGCAACAAACGACCCCCCGATTCGCCTGCTGACTAAATTTGCAGAGGCGTTTCCCGAAAAATCCCCGCAAATTGTCGTCCAGGCTCCCGACCGCGAGATGTGGGCAGCGGCAAGTTTCAACGGCACGGCAGCCTGCAAAGTCTTCACAGCGGACGGCACAGGGCGCACGACCTTCAGCTATCAGAGCGCCAAACGCAAGCAGACGATCCACCGCCGCCCGATTCCACGCTGGGCAAGGTATCTGGCGGGGGTGAGCGTGCTGCTCGACGTGCCGGAGATGCCGGGCGTCGATGTGGTGGTCTGCGGGGATGAACCGGCTGGCCCGCGCTACGATTTTTCGCTGGGGATCCTGTTCGCGGCGCTCTGGTATGAAGTCAACATGGAAACGTGCGACCTTGAGGCGCTTCAGGAGATCACCGAGCGAGTACGGCGCGAATACATCGAGGGGCAGGCTCCGCGCAACGGGAAATAAGAAACGCAAGCGAAACGACGTGTGAACGTGTTAAAGTTCGCGAACACAGTTTTTGGAGTTTCAAAATGACCGATCAAGCGCCCGCGCTGGATTTGTCGAAATATGTTGAGATACGGCTGTTCGGGGAGCGCCCGCATATTCGAGGGCGGCGTGTACCAATCGCGACGATTGCCTACAGCGCTGCCGCGCAGGGCTGGGATGTCGCTCAGTTGGCCTATGAATACACGCTGAGCGAGGCGCAGGTCTTGAGCGCGCTGCTTTACTACGAAGAACACAAAGCCGAAATTGACGCGCAGGAAGCTGCTTATCAGGCGGAACTCAACGACGCGCAACGACGCTATGGCGAAAATTCAGTTCTATCTTGATGAAATGATGCCTCGCGCCGTCGCCAAGGCATTAGCCGCACGGGGAATTTGGATCATCATGGCGGTCGATGTGGACATGGTCGAGAAAGATGATCTTTCCGAGCATCTGGTTTATGCGACAAAGCACGCTTCAGTCCTCGTCACGCGCGACAAGCCATTTGCAGCAAAAGCTCAAGCGATACAAGATCACGCGGGGTTGATTTGCTGGACAGGCGCACAAAACGATGTCGGTGGCATGGTGCGTACACTCGCAGAATTTGCCGAAAAACATACTGCGGAACAAACTCTAAATCAGGTTTTCTGGCTTAAATAAATCTCCTGAAGGATCATTTATGTCGCGTACTTATGACGTGCTCTGCATGGGACGGAGTTCCATCGACCTGTATTCGAATGACGTAGGCGCGCCGTTCGAGGAAATCACGAGCTTCGCCGCGCTCGTAGGCGGCTGCCCGACCAACATCAGCGTAGGGACGCGCCGCCTGGGGCTGAAGTCTGCCCTGCTGACGGGCGTGGGCAACGACCGGGTGGGCGACTTCATCAAACACTTCCTTGAACGCGAGGGCGTCGAGATGAAGTTCACGCAGACCAAGCCGGGGCATCGCACCAGCGCGGTGCTGCTGGGCATTCAGCCGCCGGACAAGTTCCCGCTGATCTACTACCGGGACAACAACGCCGACATTGAACTGAATATTGACGATGTGCTGGCAGCGCCGATTGCCGACAGCCGCCTGCTGCTGATCAGCGGAACGGGGCTGTCGAAAGAGCCAAGCCGGAGCGCGACTCAGTTTGCGGCGGAGGTGGCGACGAGCGCAGGAGCTGACGTGGTGCTGGACATCGACTATCGCCCCGATCAGTGGCACGACGCGCGCGCCTTCGGCACCACGATTCGGGTGACGCTGCCGCTGTGTGACATCGCCATTGGCACGGAAGACGAGATCAAGGCAGCAACAGGCGCGACCGATCCCGAAGCAGCAGTCGCGCGTCTGCTGGAAGGTGTGCGCAAAGCGGTCGTGTTCAAGCGCGGGGCGGACGGCGCAAGCGTTTATACCAAGTCGGGTGAGGTGTTCAACGCACCGCCCTTCAAAATTGAGGTGTTGAATACGCTCGGCGCGGGCGATGCCTTCGCCAGCGGCTTTATCTACGGGTATCTGCAAGGCTGGGGCTGGGCGAAAGCGGCACGGATGGGCAATTCGACGGGCGCAATTGTCGTCACGCGGCAGGGGTGCGCCAACGATATGCCGACGCTGCCCGAAGCGCTGGGGCTGGTCGAAACACAGGGTGGCTTTTAGTCAGCGCGCGCGGTTTGAATCAGCAGACGCGCTTCTTCAAGCGTGTCGGCTGTCATGATTTTGCCGTAGTAATGCTGCCCCGCCACGCGATTGAGAGCGAAAGCAAAGGCACGCACGCCCGCGCTGGCAGGCACGATGACGGTTACACCTGCATTGGGCGGCGCATTGATGACGGCGTAGCGCCAGGAGCGCAGTCCCCAGAGCGGCGGCGTCTGGGCGTCTACGTCGAGCGTGTGGACGATGATGTCCACCCGATGACCCGCCGCGCGCGTCATAGCAACCCCCTGATCCAGCGAAGCCTGATATTCCTCAAGCACCCATTCGCCTTCATAGGTCGCACGCAGAATGGTCTGTTCGGGATTATCCCATTCAATCATTATTCTCATACAGATAACAAACCTCTTTGGCGTTTCCCTATTCTACGGCAGGAAGCGGAAATGAAGGTAGGGCAATTGAGAACGAATAGTGCCAGTTTGTGGGTCTAAAAGAATTTTATTGGGTTTGTAGGGGCGACCTGGCAGGCCGCCCCTACGAATACCTTCCCTCAAATTTGGTACTAGCACCACAGGTTGAGAAGTTGACCCAAGCCCTGCACCTGCTCTGCTATAATAGGCGGCGGGAGTTATGAAGATGAAAATTACCAGAGTTCTCACAATTGCATTCCTGCTCCTGCTGGCGACGATGGTCGCCGCGCAGGAGATTGTCATCAGCGGAACCGTATACCAGACGACCAACGTTCGAAGCGGGCCAGATACCCACTTTGACATCGTCAGCCAATTGAGCGCTGACGACGAAGTGGAAATCGACGGACGCGACGAAGAGGGTCGCTGGCTGCACGTCACATTGACCGATGGCAGCAGCGGCTGGCTGCCGGTTTTCGCGCTGATCACCGACGGTGATGTGAGCACTTTGCCCGTCGTTGAGGAAGACATAACCACGCCAGAGGCCAGCAGTAACAACAGTACCAGCGGTACCAGCAGCACCAGCAGCACCAGCAGCATCAGCGTGATTTCCTATGGACGGGTCAACGTGCGCAGCGGGCCGGGGATCGCCTACGACATTGTGGCGCAGCTTGACGTGAACGATCAGGCGACGGCCTTAGCGCGCAGCAGCCGTGAAAACGACTGGCTGCTGGTGCGCTTCGGCAACACCGAAGGCTGGGTCGCCTATTTCACGGTCAACGTGCAGGGAGACGCGCGCACGCTGCCCGTGCTCGTACCGGACAGCAGCGGTGAAAATCTGATCCCGCCATCCCGGCTGCTGCGGGCGCGCTTCAACGTGCGGCTGCACGCAGCGCCGATGCTCAGTTCGGATGTTGTGGCGATTGTGCCGTTCGACAGCGAGGTGACGCCAATGGGACGCAGCGCTGATGGTCAATGGCTGTTTGTTGGCTACAAAGACCAATCTGGCTGGAGCGTGACGCAGCTCCTCGACGTGACAAACGAAGAAGTGCAGGCGCTCCCAGTGACGACGCAGCGCATCAGCACAGCCGCCACTGCCGAAGCAACTGACGCGCCGTAGGTAAAAATCGGGCAAGGCGTGAGCGTATTTCAGAATTGGCGGAATGCACAAAACAGGGAAGGGCGAACACATAGGTTCGCCCCTACAAAGACCAGGGCGCACAGCCGTGCGCCCCTACAGACGCTCGCCCTCTGAAAATCGTATTGGGCAAGAAATACAATTGTGAAATGGCCTCGTGCCTTGCCCCTACAAGAACCAGGGCAGACACGTGGGTCTGCCCCTACAAAAACCATCCCGCGCGATTCTTGTGGTTGTACTTAGAAACGCACACACTTCATGTTCTTCTCATGCACGCTGTATACTCTTTAATGCGACTTGTAAGCTCGCAAAAAGGATAAACTCATCGTGCATTTTGATGCCATCGTAATTGGGACGGGACAGGCAGGGCCGCCGCTGGCGCGCAAACTGGCGGACGGGGGCAAAAAAGTCGCCATTGCCGAAGGCGGCGTGTTCGGCGGATCGTGTGTGAACTACGGCTGCACGCCGAGCAAGGCCATGATTGGGAGCGCCAACGCGATCCACAGCGCCCGGCGCGGCAGCGATTTTGGCTTCACGGCGGGGGACGTGACGGTCGATTTTGGCAGAATTGTCGAGCGGCGCGACGCGATTGTGAGCGGATCACGCGAGGGGCTGATCAAGAGCCTCGAAAAGCGCGAGAACATCACGATTTATCGCACATACGCGGCCTTCGAGTCAGCGCACAGCGTCCGCGTCGGCGCTGATTTGATCGAGGCCGACTACATCTACATCAATACGGGCGCGCGAGCCGTCATCCCGCCGATTGACGGGCTGGAAACTGTCCCCTACCTCGACAATATCAAGCTGATGAGCCTGACCGAACTACCGAAGCACCTGATCATCCTCGGCGCGGGCTACATCGGGCTGGAATTCGCGCAGGCTTTCCACCGTTTCGGCAGCGAAGTGACCGTCGTCGATCAAACTGCGAAACTGCTCGAACGTGAGGACAAGGAATTCGGCAAGGCGATGCGCAAGCTGCTCGAAAGCGAAGGGATTCGCTTTCTGCTGGAGACGCAGGTCACGAAGGTTGATCAGCAGGAGGGGCAGGTGCGCCTGCACGTCAAACTCAAGAGCGGGACAAAGGAGATTGTCGGCGGTTCACATCTGCTGGTGGCGACGGGACGCCGCCCGAACAGCGACCAGATCGGCGCGGACAAAGCGGGGCTGGAACTGGACGACAACGGCTACATCAAGGTCGATGATCACCTGCGGACGAACGTCGAGGGTGTTTTCGCGCTGGGCGACGTGAACGGTAAAGGCGCGTTCACGCACACCTCGTATAACGATTACCAGATCATCGCCGACAACCTCGACGGCGGCAAACGCAAAGTCTCGGATCGCATCCTGACGTATGCAGTCTTCACCGATCCGCCGCTGGCGCGGATTGGCATGAATACGGAGGATATTCGTGCCGAAGGGCGGGACGCGCTGGTGGCAACGATGCCGATGACAAGCGTCAACCGGGCGAAAGAGTTCGGGCAGACCGAGGGCATGATGAAAGCCTTCGTGGACGCCAAAAGCCAGCGCTTTCTGGGCGCGACGATCTTCGGACTGACCGCCGACGAGCTAATTCACGGCATCACCGACCTGATGTACGCCAAAGCGCCGTACACCGTACTGCGGGACGCGGTTCACATTCATCCGACGGTTTCGGAACTGCTGCCGACGCTGCTGGAACGCCTCGAAGCGGTGAAATAACAAAAGGGGATTATCCCTTCACAACAAGGGCACGCCATGAGAGTGTTTAAATAACCCCTCTATCCCCGACCCTTTCGCGCGAACAAGTTCGCGTTACGCAAGCGGGGAGATACCGTCTTGAAAGTCAAGTGGGGGCAGTCACGGCTGCGGCCACTTGACCGTAGTGAGGATCAAACGGACGGTTGGAGT
>DAOUCB010000085.1:0-73489 GCA_034432495.1 Anaerolineae bacterium
GAGACGAAAATGTAGCCCGCCAGCGCTGCCATGAAGCCGCTGAACGTGTAAATCAGCACCTTGTACAGCCCTACCGAGATGCCGGAGAACCGTGAGGCCAATTCATTGCTGCCAATCGCATACAGCGAGCGCCCGAACACCGTCCTCGACAGAATGATCGCCGCGATAATCGTCGCAATCACTAAAATCCACAACTGCGTCGGTACGTCCAGAAATTCACCTTGCCCCAGTTGATAAAACCAGTCGGGATACCCCCGCGCCGAACGCGCCTGACTGATTCCTTCCGCCAGCCCGCGATACAGTGCCAGCGTCGCCAGCGTCATGATCAACGGCGGCACACCAACGCGCACAATGAAAATCCCGTTGATGAAGCCCGCCACAGTTCCCGCCAGCAGCGCCGCGACAATCGCCAGTTCCAGCGGAAACCCCAGATTCTTCCACGTATAACCCAGCACGACCGCCGCCAACCCGAAGATCGATCCGACTGACAGGTCAATCCCGCCTGTGATGATGATGAAGGTCATTGGCAGCGCCACCAGCCCGACTTCAGTCAGCAGCCGTCCCTGATTGAGAATGTTACTCACGGTCAAGAACTTATCGCTGCCGAGCGACAGCAGCAACACCGCCACAATCGTGATGATCAGCAGCACAATTTCCTGTGTGACCATCAGCGCGCGAGCACGTGACCCGACCGTTTGTCTTTCGACCGTCGTTTCTACTGGATTTTCGCGTGCAGCCACAGATTATTTCCCCATTCGCCAATAATCCATTTTTCTTGCCAATTTCTTCTACCAACCCACGAACCAATATATTTGCCCGACCCTCTTTTGGTCAGCCGGGGTGAGGTTATCTTTTAGCCTCCTTCAGAGGGCTTGCTTCCTCCAGCCAAAGGCTTTGAGCCTCTGGCGTTATCTTCCCATCTGAATCCGCTGCCGACGCCGCCGCGCCAAATCAATCAGCACCGTCACCAGAATCAGCGTTCCCTGAACTGCTTGCAGCCAGTACGCCGACAGGTTGACAAAGATCAGCGCCGACCCAATCGCGCTCAGCAGAATCGCCGCCAGCGTCGAGCCGACCACTGTCCCCGTCCCACCAAGAATGCTGACCCCACCAACCACCGCTGCTGTGATCACGACCAGTTCTAACCCCGGCGGTGTCGTCGATTGAATAATCTGAAGCTGTGTCGCATACAGTACACTCGCGATTCCGACGATCACCCCATTCAGGATAAACACCCGCATCAGCACGCCGCGCACGTTGATCCCAGACAAGCGCGCCGCCTCGGCATTGCCGCCGACTGCGTAAATCGAGCGCCCCAACGCCGTGTAACGCATAAACCATGCGCCGAGAATTGTCAGGCCGATCATGAAAATCACGGGCATCGGAATATTCAGGATTTTCTGCTGTGCCAGAAAATAATCGGCCGGCAGATTAGTGATCCACGCGCCATTGGTGACGATAATCAACCCGCCTTTCAGAATGCTCAGCATTCCCAGCGTCACCACAATCGACGGAATGCGCAGATAAGCCACGAAAAAGCCCGTCAGCGCGCCCGCCAGCGCGCCAAACACCAGCGGAGCCAGCCACGTCACCCATATCGGCGCACCGTTAATCGCCAGTGTCCCGCTAATTGTCGCCAACACCCCCACCAGTGACCCCACCGATATATCGATGTTGCCACTCACAATGATCATCGTCATGCCCACTGCCATCACGCCGATGTAGGCATTGCCCAGAAAAATACTTTTGACATTGTTTTCGCTCAGGTAACGCGGGTTAATCAGGTCAACGATCACAAGCAGCAGCACCAGACTGAGTGCCAGCACCACTTCCTGGCTTCCCAACAGGCTGCGCAGCGAATTGCCTTTTGTCTGCGCTTCACGACTCATCGGTGCGCTTGCTGCGCTCATACGGCTCTGCTTTCGTTTTCTGCCATCGGGAGGTCATCGCTGTTGTGATTATCGTTTTGAGCCTGCATCATCGCCGCCGCGATATTTTCCTGCGTCGCTTCAGCGCGGCTGTATTCCGCCACAATTCGACCTTCGCGCATCACCAGAATTCGGTCGCTCATGCCCAGCACTTCCGGCAGTTCGCTCGAAATCATCAATATCGCTAAGCCTTGCTGCGCCAGTTCGCTCAGCAAGCGGTGGATTTCCGCTTTCGCGCCCACGTCGACACCGCGCGTCGGCTCGTCCATAATCAGCAGCTTGGGTTTGCTCGCCAGCCACTTCCCCACCACAACCTTCTGCTGATTCCCGCCGGACAGCTTGTTGACGACCTGTTCGCTGCTGTAAGCGCGAATACTCAGTTGATCGATGGTCGCCTTCGCCAGCGAACGTTCCGCCGGGAGATCCACAAACGGGCCACTCACCAGATGTTGCAGCACTGCCAGTGACACGTTCTCGCGGATACGCATCTGCCGCACCAGTCCCTGCGTCCCACGATCTTCCGGCACGTAGGCGATCCCGAGCTTCATCGCCTGCCCCGGATGTTTGATCTCGACAGCTTCGCCATCGACGAGGATCGTTCCGCTTTGCGCGGGCGTCATCCCAAAGATGACCTGAGCGACTTCGCTCCGTCCCGAACCGACCAGCCCCGCCAGCCCGACGATTTCGCCAGCCCGCACCGTCAGGTTGACGCCGCGAGTCAGCGGTTTGCGCACCAGATCACGCAATTCCAGCACGGGAGCGCCAATCGTCGTCTCCAGCTTGGGAAACAGTTGATCAATTGTCCGCCCGACCATCATGGTGATCAGTTCGTCTGGTGTCGTGTCGGCAACGGTTTTCGTGTCCACATAGTGACCATCACGCAGCACGGTCACGCGATCCGTCAGCGTAAACACTTCTTCCAACCGGTGGCTGATGTAGATAATCCCCACGCCACGTTCGCGCAGCAGCCGCACAATCCCAAACAGACGCTGCACATCGGCCTCGGTCAGCGCTGCCGTCGGCTCATCCATGATCAAAATGCGCGCGTTCTGCGACAGCGCCTTCGCAATCTCGACGCGCTGACGATTGCCCACCGTCATCGTCCCGATTTTGCGATTCACATCCATGTCATGAATATTCAGCGACTCAAGGATCTGTTGCGCCTCGCGCCGCATTGTTCCCCAGTCGATCATCCCGAAGCGGTTGCGCGGCGCGTGTCCCATGAAAATATTTTCCGCGACCGTCAGTTCAGGGTACAGGCTCAGCTCCTGATAAATCGTCGCGATCCCCAGCGCCTGCGCCTCGCGCGGATTATTGAAGTGGATTGACTTCCCCTCGAACTGAATCTCGCCGCTGTCGGGGCGATACACGCCGCTGATGATCTTGATCATCGTCGATTTGCCTGCGCCATTCTCGCCCAGCAGCGCGTGAACTTCACCGGGCAGCATCTCGAACTGCACGTCGTTGAGCGCCTTCACACCCGGAAACGCCTTGCTGATGTGACTCAACTGTAATAGTGGCTGTGTCATCCAATAATCTCTTTAATCCAAACCAGCCGTCTTTTTACTTTTGTTTCTAGGGTCTGCCCTTAACTCAGTCCTCAGTGCTCAGTCCTGATTCGCTATCTTCTGAAAGTGGCTATACGCTTCGTCCCACGCGGAACGGTCATTCGGCTCGTAAGTCTCTGTCGTCACCGACCGACTGACGATTTCCCGCGCCTGCGCCACATCCTTGATCGCCCCCAGCGCGATCAACTGTACAATGCCGTTGCCCAGCGCCGTCGCCTCAACCGGCCCCGCAACCACCGTCCGACCGAGCGCGTCTGCCGTCATCTGGCACAACAGTTGATTTTGCGTCCCGCCACCAATGATGTGCAACCGCTCCACCCTGCGACCGCTGAGTGCCAGCATGTTCTCCAGCGCGTTCCGATATTTCAGCGCTAGGCTCTCATAGACTGTCCGCATAATCTCGCCCGCCGTCTCCGGGATCGGCTGTCCCGTTCGCTGGCAGAACGCGCGAATCCGCGTTGGCATATCCCCCGGCGGCAGAAAAGCCGGGTCGTCCGGGTCAATCAGCGACCGAAACGCCTCCGCTTCACCCGCCAACCGCGTCAGATCGTCGTAGCTGTAGTCCATCCCTTGACTTCGCCACGTCGCCCGACACTGCTGCGCGATCCACAACCCCATCACGTTCTTTAGCAGACGAAACGTCCCGTAGACTCCGCCCTCATTCGTGACATTCGCCGCATACGACTCGTCGTTGATGACGGGCGCGTTCAGTTCTAGCCCGATCAAGCTCCATGTCCCGCTGCTGAGGTAGGCGTAATCCTGCGTCGTCGTCGGCACTGCCACCACCGCTGACCCGGTATCGTGACTCGCAGGTGCGAACACCGGAATCCCCTCGTATGCGCCGATTCGCGTCCCTGGCTGCACGATCTCGCCGAAAATCTCGCTGGGAATCCCCAGTTGACCCAGCATCTGTCGATCCCAATCGCCTGCGCGTGGGTTATAGAACTGAGTCGTCGTCGCGTGCGTAAACTCACACACTTTTTCGCCAGTCAGCCAGTAGTTGAACAAATCCGGAACCGCAAGATAGGTCGCGGCAGCCTCAAGCTGAGCGCTATTCGTCGCCGCCATGCTTGCCAGTTGATACAGCGTGTTGATCACCATGAACTGGATGCCGCTGCGCTCGAACACCTCGCGGCGAGGCACGCGCGCGAACACCCAGTCGTACATCCCGTCCGTCCGCCGATCCCGATAATGCACCGGGTTGCCAAGCAGCTTCCCATCGCGATCCAGCAGCGCGAAGTCAACGCCCCATGCATCCACGCCAATCCCTGCCGCGCCCGCCCCAGCCTTCTCGATTCCAGCGACAATGTCGCGCCACAGCCCGATGACGTCCCAATGCAGCGTTCCGTTGGCCTGTACTGGCGTATTCGCAAATCGATGAATTTCCTCCAGACGCAGCTTATCGCCGTCGAACTCGACTCGCGCCACTCGCCCGGATTCCGCCCCCAAATCGACCGCAATCACCTGTGTCATAAAAACTCTATTCCATTAACCCACACCAAACTTGCTCTGGTTTATCTCATCATCCCCAGCATCATTTGTGCTTTTCTCCCCTCGCCTATGGAGAGGGGTCGGGGGTGAGGTAAATCTTTGTATGGGCGCACGGTCGTGCGCCCTCTTCTTTCGATTTTACTCAGCACTCAGTACTCGGTACTATCTTGCATACGCCGCAGGCACGCCGCCATCGACCGTCAGCATTGCTCCGGTTGTCTTTGCACTCCTCGGACTCGCCAGGAAGGCAATCGCCTCCGCCAAATCTTCCGGCAGAATCTCGACCTTCAACGTATTCCGCTTACGGTAGAAATCGTTCAGGTCGTCCACGCCGATCCCGTACTGCTGCGCCCGCGCTTCTTTCCACTGACCGTCCCAGATGCTGCTCCCCTGAATCACCGCATCAGGCAGCACCGAGTTCACGCGGATACCCAGCGCCCCGCCTTCTTCCGCCAGGCAGCGCGCCAGATGCACTTCGCCCGCCTTCGCTGCGCTGTAAGCGCTTGCGCCCTTCCCCGCAGCGACGCTGTTCTTGCTGCCCACGAACACCATCGTTCCGCCGATGCCCTGCGCCTTCATCACCTTGAACGCTTCACGCGCCACCAGGAAATAGCCCGTCAGCAGAATATCGATCTGCCGCTGCCAGTCTTTTAGCGAGGTTTCGTCAATCGGCGCGCCGCCAGCAATTCCCGCGTTGTTCACCAGCACATCAAGCCCGCCGTAAGTCATCACCGCTGTCTGGATCGCGGCTTTTACCGCATCCTCGTTGGTCACGTCCATTTTGGCGAACACGGCTCGGCCTTTGCCAAAGCGCTTTTGCAAATCGTCCGCCACCGCTTCCCCGCCATCCACATTGATGTCGGCGATCACAACGTGCGCGCCGTCCTGTGCCAGCCGATAGGCGGTCGCCCGACCAATGCCGCTTGCCGATCCGGTGATGAGCACGACTTTTCCGGCGAAATCGCGATCCGGCGGTGCGAGTTTCAGTTTGTACAATTCCAGCGGCCAGTATTCGATGTCGTAGGCTTCTTTAGCCGTCAGGCTGTTGAATCCGCCAATCGACTCGCTTGCGCCAATCACCGAAATCGCCCGATGATACAGTTGGCGGCTCACGTCGGCGTTGGTCACGTCCTTGCCCGTGTTGACCATGCCAATGCCTGGGATCAGGATCACGCGCGGCGCAGCATCGCGCAGTTCGTCGCCCTCAACCTTGTTTTCCTCAAAGTACTGCTCGTAACGCGTTTCATAATCGACTACGCCTTGCTTGACCGCCGCCTTCAGCACCTCGACGCCTTGATCCGGCGTCCAGTTGACGTACAGTGGCTGCCGTTTCACATGCACCAGATGATCCGGGCAGGCGGCTCCCTGCTGGCTGACTTCCGGCGTCCGTTCGCTGCCAATCATGTCTAGCACTTCCGGGCTGTCATCATATTGCAAAATCGCGTGCCGCCGCTGCGAAACGGCCCCACGAATCACGGGCAGCACTTCCGCGATGATTTCCTTGCGGTTATCGACCGCTGGTACTTTCAAATCGCCAAAAACGCGCTTGCCAGCTTTCTTGTCCTTCAGGTAATCTTCCGCTTCCTGCACGCTGCGGATCACGTTGTTGTACGCTTCTTTGGCATTCGCGCCCCACGAGACCAACCCATGCTTGCCCATCACCACGCACTCGATGCCGGGGTTGTCGATCACCCGCTGCCCGATCCATTTACTTAGCAAGAAACCGGGGCGGATATACGGCACATAGGCCATCCGTGCGCCATACACGTCACGGGCGGCCTTTTCGCCATCAGGCGCGCAGGCGATGCTGATTACGGCGTCAGGGTGTGTGTGGTAAACGTGTTTCGCCGGGACAAACGCGTGCAGCAGCGTCTCGATGCTCTGACGTGGATGTCCAGGTTCAAACACCGTTCGCTCCAGATAGGCCGTCATTTCTTCATCCGTCATCGCCTCGCGCTGAAACAGTGGGCGAATTTCTTCCATGCGCAGCAGCGCGAACTGACTCGCCTTGATCGTCAGAATATCCGATCCCGACGCCTTAACTGCCAGCACTTCCGTCTGCCGTCCCATGTGGTCAGGCATCATAATCTTGGCGCTGGTGTTCCCGCCATAAATATTCACGACTGCCCGGTCGCTGCCGAGCAGGTTGCTTGCATACACCAACCCGTCCAAATCGGGCAGTTTGGTTGCATCTGCATCATTCCAGAGATTTTGAGGCATAGTTCAAGTCCTGTTTTCCGTTTCCGTCTTGTTTGTCTGCTTCGTGGATAAACGTCTGCAAATCAGACGATCAATCGCCTATCGGTTTACGTCATGAGGGTTCATGTAGGGACGCGCGGCGTGCGCCCGACTTTTCCCATGTTCCACATTCAAATAAAATAGAGGCGCGGCGCTGAACTGCCGCCGTGCCTCATGCAAAAGAACTTATTCACTGCCAAGTTTTTCAATAGGCTTCATAATTTAGAAGAAGTTTCGTTTGCTTTCATTATGAACCAGTTTAACGAGCCTCGAAAGTCTTGTCAAGCATTTCAGGCGCGTTTTAGGCGTAGAATCACACGGCAATCGAGTAGGAATATCGTGAGTTTTTCGTAGAAATTCGGTTGTTTCCGGTGCTCATATAGGTTAGGTTTTGCCAACTTTTGCCTCATTGCCTGACTCGCTTTCAGGCCGGGATCACATCCACCTGAATCCCCTGTGCGCGAAACTCCGCAACCATGTCCACCGGCGCATCTTCGCTCGTGATAATATGCTTCACTTGCTCCGTCTTGATAAAGGTATACGGTGCAACCTGCCCCCATTTGCTCCCGTCCACCACCACCACCGGTGTCACGCAGCGCGTAACCATTGCCTGCTTAATCGCCACCTCATCGGCATCCACATCGCTGATTCCTCCCTGAAGCGACACCCCGCGTGCGCTGAAAAACCCGATATTCAGGTTCACATCCGGTAGGCCCTCCGGTCGCCCCACAATCGAAATCGAGTCGCGCCGCAGCCTCCCGCCCGGCATTAGCACGTTCACATGCGGGCTGTCGAGGAAGCTCTGCGCCGTAATCAGGCTGTTCGTCACCACCGTCATCCGCTTGAACGTCTTCAGATACCCCACCAGCGCATATGCCGTCGAACTGGCATCAAGCGCCACCGTATAGCCTTCGCGAATGAGCGCTGCCGCTGCCGCTGCAATCGCTTCCTTCTCGCGTCTGCGTCTCCCCAGCCGCGCATGAAAGCTCATTTCCGGCAGCCCCGCCGGACTCTCCTGCCGCACAGCGCCGCCATATGTGCGTTCCAGCAATCCGCCATCTTCCAGCGCCCGCAAGTCCTGCCGGATGGTCACTGCACTCACCTGCATCAGCGCGCTTAAATCCTTCACAGACACACGCCCCTGCGCTTTCAACTGCTCCAGAATCACCCGGCGGCGCTCTTCTACAAACAAAGGCTCAGGCATGTTGACACGGCCTTCCAAAGATCATACACTGACAGGAAACGTAATTAAAAGAAAGACGCTTTTCTTTATATTCTATCCTACACATGGTGAATTATGCACGCAACCAGTTATTCATTCTTAGCGCAGCAGCTTGCCGCGCGCGGTATTGACGTTGAACAGGTCAAGGCTAAGCTCAAGCAGCAGCACATTGAAACTCCTTCTTGGGGTTACGGCAACAGTGGAACCCGCTTCAAAACCTTCGCCTGGCCCGGCGCAGCACGCAATGTTGCGGAGAAACTCGCTGATGCAGGCTATGTTCACAAACTGACGGGCGTCGCGCCAAGTGTCGCCATTCACATCCCCTGGGACAAAACCGACGACTGGAACGCGATGAAACAGTACGCAGCGGCGCAGGGCGTCAGCATCGGCGCAGTTAACCCGAATGTCTTTCAGGACAGCCAGTACAAGCTGGGCAGCATCACCAATCCTAACCCCAGTATACGCGAAGAAGCGATTGCTCATATGGTTGAGTGCTGCGAAATCATGGAAAAAACGGGCAGCACCATTCTCAGCCTGTGGTTTGCCGACGGCACCAATTACTCCGGGCAGGACAGCATCCGCGAGCGCAAGCATCGCATGGAATCCGCGCTGGAGGCAACTTACAAGCATCTGCCTGCGAACGGGCGCATGTTGATTGAGTACAAATTCTTTGAACCCGCTTTCTATCACACTGATTTTGGTGACTGGGGCATGGCCTACGCAACCGCGCTCAAGCTTGGCGACAAAGCGGAAGTGCTGGTCGATACGGGTCATCATGCGCAGGGGACGAACATTGCCCACATCGTCGCCTTCCTGCTCGACGAAAAGCGCTTGGGCGGCTTCCATTTTAACGCTCGGCGCTACGCCGACGATGATCTGATTGTCGGCACAAACAACCCGCTCGAACTGTTCGAAATTTTCGTGGAACTGGTATCGGCGGGCGATCTCGCCAAAGACGTCGCCTATATGATCGATCAATCGCACAACATCGAGCCGAAGATTGAAGCCATGCTGCAAAGCATCCTCAACTGCCAGTCGGCCTATGCCAAAGCACTGCTGGTCGATTATAAAGCGCTGAATCAGGCGCAACTGAGCGGCGATGTGCTCGGCGCGCATCGTATTTTGCTGGATGCTTTCGATACCGATGTACGCTCCCTGCTCGAACAGGTGCGGATTGAAATGGGACTGCGCCCCGACCCGATTGCCGCCTACAATGAGGATAAATACGCGCAGAAAGTCGCGACGGAACGGGGTACGGACAGCGGTGCAGGCGGCGGCTTCCCTACCTGAACTAAGTCCTTCAGTTCGCGCCAGCAGCAGCACAGCGGTTAAAATAGACTTTGAGGGGCGCACCGTTTGCGCCCCATCAAAGGACAAACCGCATGAATAATGACATTCTTCAGCAGCAAATCGCCTACTACCGCGCCCGCGCCTCTGAATATGACGAGTGGTTCTACCGCCTCAAGCGCTATGATCGTGGCGCAGAAGCCAACCAGCAGTGGTTCGACGAAGCCGCTACCGTGCGGAATGCACTGCACGCACTCAGACACGTCGGCAGCGCGCTTGAACTCGCCTGCGGCACGGGTATCTGGACGCAGGAACTCGCCCAACTTGCCGATCATGTCACGGCGCTGGATGCATCGGAAGAAATGCTCGCCATCAACCGTGCCAAACTCGACGCACCGAATGTCCGTTACCAGCAGGCCGATTTGTTCGCCTGGCAGCCGGATCAGCAGTACGATCTGATCTTCTTCTCGTTCTGGCTGTCGCATGTACCGCCGGAACGTCTCGCACCCTTTCTGGCAATGGTCAATCGCGCGCTCAAACCCGGCGGACGCCTCTTTCTGATTGACTCGACACCGGACCTCGGTTCATCAGCGAAAAACTCACCCAAACGCAGCGACGATGATGGCATCTATCAGAAGCGCAATCTCAACGACGGTAACCTCTACACGATTGTCAAAATCTATTATGAAAGCACTGACCTGCGCGCCAAGCTCGCCAGCGCGGGTTTGAATGCCGATGTGCAAACAACCGAACACTTTTTTATTTATGCAAGCGGCGTAAAGGAGCGTGAAGCCGATGAAGTATCGTGATTTTGGACGCACCGGATGGAAAGTTTCCGAGATCAGCTTTGGCGCGTGGGCGATTGGCTCGGCCTGGGGCGAAGTCGATGATTCCGAGTCACTGGCTGCAATGCACAAAGCGCTCGATCTTGGCGTAAACCTGATTGATACCGCCGACGTTTATGGCGACGGTCACAGCGAACAGTTAATTGCACGCCTGCGCAAAGAGCGCAAAGAACCGTTTTATGTGATCACCAAAGCTGGACGCCGCTTGGATACCCAGGTCGCAGACGGCTACACCAAAGAAAACCTGACTCGTTGGGTCGAGCGCAGCCTGATTAATCTCGAAGTTGAGGCGCTTGACCTGGTTCAGCTTCACTGCCCGCCGACCGAGGTCTATTATCGGCCTGAGGTTTTCGCGGCGCTGGATGATCTGGTCAAGGATGGCAAGATCAAATTCTACGGTGTGAGCGTCGAAAAAGTCGAGGAAGCGCTCAAGGCAATGGAATACCCCAGAGTCCAGTCAGTTCAGATAATTTTCAACCTGTTCCGCCTGCGCCCCGCCGAATTGTTTTTCTCCGAAGCGCTGCGGCGCAAGGTGGGTATTCTGGCGCGTGTGCCGCTGGCAAGCGGTTTGCTCACCGGAAAAATGACACGCGAATCGACGTTCTCATCCGACGACCATCGCAATTTCAATCGACATGGCGAGTCGTTCGACCGGGGTGAAACTTTCTCAGGTGTCGATTACGAAACCGGACTGGATGCGGTTGAGGAAATCAGGAAGCTTGTCCCACCTGGTGAGACGATGGCAGAATTCGCCTTACGCTGGATTCTGATGTTCGACGCCGTATCATGCGCCATCCCTGGCGCGAAACGTCCGTCGCAGGTTGAGGACAACGTTCATGCCGCCGACCTGCCGCCGCTGACTGAAGCGCAGATGAGCGCGATCAAAACGATATACGACAACCGAATTCGCGAACAGGTACATCAGCGCTGGTAAACAAAACCGCAGGGGTGTACCCAAGAGTACTCCCCTGCCTTTATCGAACTCAGCCGCCTGCGTTGGGGTTCGGGTCAACAGGCAGCACCCCCTGTCGCGGGCAAGAATTGTAACTACCGCCGAGAATCACCTCGAAATCGACGGTACGATTAGGATCGGGTTCAATCTGGATGTTTTCCGGCTTCACATTGAGCACCTTCGCGATGTCAGCCGCGTTACTGCCTTTGCTGCGTCCAGTATGGTCGATCAGGATCGTATCGGGGTAATCTGTGTTGTCGGCTGCACCATCCGCGACCGCGTTAAAGCCATCGGTCATCAAAGTCTGCGCTGCGACGATGTCCCAGTCGGCTTTCGCCGTGCCATTCAGTACGCTGATCGTCGAATGTTCCTGGACTAACTGATTATTGGTCGGCGGTGTGTAGAAGTCGTTCAGCCGCTGAAGCATGTGCTCGTAATCTGGAAGCTGCACATAGCTGCCATCGGGCGGTTGCCAGGGAATCGTATCGTAGGTGCGCGCAAACTCATACGTTTCAATCTGGCTAGGATCAAGATTGAGCGCCATCGGCACCAATCCCAAAACATCCTGGAGCGTCATGTCGGTACTCAGATACTGACTGCCTTCGTTCCAGAGTGGCACGATATTTCCGAGCAAACCGGTTTCTTTCGCCTTGCGCCAAACAGCGCGCAGCACCTGCTGTTGACGCACTCCGCGATCAAAATCGCTGCTGCTGCCACGCGAACGCGCATACCAGAGCGCCTCTGCCCCACTCATCGAGTAGTAGCCGACGGGCAGCACATATTCGCCGTCTTCGGTCGCTTTATATGCCCCTTTAGGAACCTCGGTATCGATGAGTGGCAGGTCTTCAATGGCACAGTCCACCGCGATATTCACGCCGCCAACAGCATCGACAATCGACTTGAAGCCATCCAAGCCGACCATCGCGTAATAATGCACGTTGATGCCAAAATTGTAGAGGATTGTCTGCCGCAGTAATCCGAAGCCGCCACCGGGCCACTGTCCCTGTTCGCCGTGAATGTAAGCCAGATTCAAACGCTGCATTGTCCAACCCGGAATGTAGACATACAAATCGCGCGGCAAACTCAGCAGCGCGACCGTTCCGGCAGTTCGATTGATGGAGACGATGATCATCGTGTCGGTGCGTAGAAAATTGTCGTTGGTGATCTGACCATCATTGCCCAGCAGCAGAATATTCATCAAATCGTCGCCATGTCGATCCAGCGTCGGAACTGGCGAGGGAACTGCGGTTCCACCCTGGCTTTCCCCCGCATTGTCGCCGTTATACATAAATAGAGTGGGCAGCGCGCGCGGCGTCAATTCAGGCAAGGTCGGCGCAAGAGTCGCGGCAGACGCAGGCGTAGCCACAGGCGCAGACGGAGTATTGGTTTCGAATTGGAGGGCAGCGTCAGGACGGTGATAGACGGCGAGTTGAACCTCTCCACTGTCAGCCCCTACTGCCGGGGTTAGCTGAGGCAGCGCGAGTGCAGTGGCGGTTTGCTGCATCATGGGCAGCCGCTGTCCGGCTTCATTCTGCTCACTGATGCGTCGAACCAGTCCTTGCGCCACCAGAAAGCCCGTCCAGAGAATCCCAACGATCAAAAATACCGGGATCAGCCGAAAGGCAGCAAATCGAAACAGGCGACGCAAACGTGATCGCTTTTCCACAATCATCAATCTCCATTCAGAATTTGGGGCTACTATAGCCTATCCCCGTGACACCAGCGATTCTCAGCGGAAAATCACAGGGATAGCGCAGGATTGCGTGGCATTCCCATTCCTATCCAAAACAGTGAGGCGAATCCAGTGCAATCCATCATCAAACAAATCGCTGTTGATCTCGGCGAGGACACCCCCGATGACCGAGACTTTGGCGTGACTGTAGGCCATGTAAATCGACGTTGAATCTGGCCGTATATCGACACGATAGGAACCCGCATTCGGCAGCGATGCCGCCCCCACCAGGTTGAAAATTCCGGTGACAGTTTGTCCAGCAGCGGGTGCGATAATACGAACGCCGGGTGCGCTGCAACCCTGTACAGCAGGCGCATTTCCGGTCGGAAACACCGGAACACTTGTCGCCGCTGGAATCCCCGGTGCGCGCGGAACGTACAGATCTTCACCAACCACAATATTGTCGCGTACCGTCATACAGTTGCCGACAATCAGATCTTCAATCGAAATCCCCACAATACGCGCAATCGCATACAGTGAATCGGCAGGCTGTACTGAATAAGTCGTCCATCCCTGTGGCAGCGGGCAGTTGCGCTCAGTCGTTGGCAGCGGTAAATCCGCTCCCAGCACGATAGCCGTAGGCAGCACGAACGGCACCTCAGTTGCGGTAAACGTCGGCGTTGGAGTGAAGGTATAGGTCGGCGTAAATGTCGCCGTGAACGTTGCGGTAAACGTCGCCGTCGGTGGAATGGGCGTATTGGTCCGCGTTGCAGTAAACGTTGCCGTCGGTGGAATCGGGGTCTTCGTCGCTGTGTTGGTCGCACTCGGCGGCACGGGGGTGTTGGTGGCGGTATTTGTCGCTGTTGGTGGAATCGGGGTCTTTGTCGCCATCTTTGTTGCCGTTGGCGGCACAGCCGTATGGGTCGCGGTCGGCGGCACCGGTGTGTTCGTCGGCTTCGGCGTGTTCGTCGCTGTCGGCGGCGCAGATGTATGAGTCAGCGTTGCCGTATTCGTGGGCGGCACAGGCGTACGGGTTGGTTGAGCCGTATGGGTTGAGGTATTGGTGGGTGGGATAGGTGTATTCGTTCGCGTTGCCGTATTCGTTGCGGTCGGAGGAAGCGGCGTATTGGTCAGTGTATTTGTCGGCGGAAGCGCAGTATTGGTCAGTGTGGCCGTATTGGTCGCCGTCGGCGGGACAGTCGTATTCGTCAGCGTGGCCGTTGGCGGCACGGCAGTTGATGTAAAAGTATTGGTTGCAGTGAAAGTTGCCGTTGCGGGAATCGGCGTTGAAGTCGGCGTTGAAGTCGGCGGAAGCGCCGTATTGGTTGCAGTATCGGTCAAAACAGCTAAGGCAACCGCCTGTGGTGTCGAGGTCGCGGATGGAACTGGCGTCGCGCTCGGCGGAAGCAGTGTTGCTGTTGGTGGGATCGGCGTTGCAGTCTGGGTTGCAGTGGATGTGTCCGTTGGAAGCACGGTTGCGGTCGCCGATGGAATCAGAGTCGCGCTCGGCGGAAGCGCAGTATCGGTTGCGGTAGATGTGTCCGTCAGGAGCAGAGGCGAAGTTGGCGGCGGCGCAGAAGTACTTTCAGGCTGTTCGGTTAAAGTCAGACTAGGCAGCAAGGTTGATGTCAGGCTGGCAGTGAGATTCGGTGTCAAAGTCGCACTCGGCGAAACCGGGCTGGCTGTGCGCGTCGGTTCAAGCACCGTCGATACATTCGCCGATGTCGAAAGCGAAAGTACAATCGCAAACATGAGCGCGAACGCGAGCACGATAACCACAGCGATAGCCACGATGACTTCATTGCCGATGTCGCGCCGCATTTATTTCTCCGCTTCCACCATCGCTTCCAAAGGAAGCGTAAAATTAAAAGCACTGCCAATTCCCGAATGCGTTTCGAGCCAGATTTCGCCGCCGTGTGCCTCAACCAACGCTTTGGCTATCGCCAATCCGACGCCGGTATCACCGAGGCCCTGGATAAGCGGATTTTCAGCCTTGTATTTCCGTGCAAACACACGCGCCTGATCTTCCGGCGCGATCCCGCCGCCGCGATCTTCAATCGAAACAAACATCATGTCAGCCGGATGCTTGCCGTTCGTTTCCAACTTACGCTGTGCCGTGATATAAATTGCGCTGCCGGGTGGTGACGCCAGATAGGCATTTGTCAGCAGTTGACCAACAATTTGACCAATCGCATCGCGATCAGCCCGGATTGCCGGGATATTATCTTCCAAATTGAGGTGGACAGTTAACCCTTTTTCACGGAGCTGATTGCTTGCGCCTGTGATTGCATCCTCAATCAGAGTCACGACATCAACAGGTTCTGGGTCGAGAATAAAGCGCCCCGCATCGAGAAAACTGATCCGAGTCAAATCCTCAATCATCGACGCCAAACGGGTGATGTTGGCGGAAACGCGCTGCAAAAATTTACGCTGCATCTCACCGAGAATACCCGCCGATTCGTTCAGCATCAAATCGACATAACCCACAACCGATGTCATTGGCGTGCGTAGTTCCTGCACCATCCCCAGAATCAGTTCAGGATTATCAGGTCGGTAAATCACCTGTGGCTGTAGAGCGGCGCGCTTTTGCAGAATTTCCAGTCGATCATCAGCCGCTGCCAGCGCATTTTGCGTTTCGCTAAGCTGGCGTTCAAGTTCACCACGCTGCGAGGAAAGCTCCTCGATGGTTTTAGTGAGCGACCCGACGCCGTCTTCACCCAACTGCTGTAAGCGTTCACGGTCGCCAGTTGCCCGCGCAAGCAGTTGATCGCGTTCATTTTCGACTGCTTTAAGACGTGCCATCAGTAAATCACGCTCGCCTGCTAGTGTGCTGCGGTCATCACTAAACTGTTGAATTTGCAGCCGCAGGGACTTTTCATCCTCACGGAGTTCGGTCAGTTCCTGCTCATATCCTGCCATCTCCGCTAACATGCGTGCCTGCTGCTCACGCGCAGTTC
This sequence comes from Anaerolineae bacterium, assembly GCA_034432495.1. Taxonomy (GTDB): domain Bacteria; phylum Chloroflexota; class Anaerolineae; order Aggregatilineales; family Phototrophicaceae; genus Flexifilum. Next base: position 16,161 of record DAOUCB010000085.1, read on the forward strand.
CCTGTCGTGCAACGACTTCGTCGCGCTCAGCACGCAGTTTGTCGCGCTGTTTGGTAATTGCTTCGCGATCAGATGCTAGGTGCTTGATTTCGGTTTGCAGCGATAGAAGTTGCTTGTCACGCTCCTGCTCGTGAGCAATCGCATCCTCAAAGCGCGTCCGCTCATTCAACAGGCCATCGCGTTCACGCTGAAGCACTTCGGACTTCGTTTGCAAAGAGGCGCGCTGCTCATATAACTGCCCAATCAACTGGGTAACGCCAGCCGCGCCTTCCTCGATCCCGAGCGCGCGCAGTTGCAGTTCAATGTCCGTCAGCTTGCCGCTCAGTTCGTCGCGTTCCTGCTCAATCCGTGCGCGATCCTGACTCATGCGCTCAAGCATGTCCTTGACAACCGTTGGCATCGGAGCGCCACCGCGAATTTCGGCGAGCTGCGCCTGCAAGCGGTCGCGCTGGCTTTCAAGTTCTTCTTTCTCGCGGCGAAGCAGCTCGACCATGCTCTTGAACATTGCCTCGTTGTCGGTCGAAACCGCACCAAGCAGAGCCGTTTCCGCTTCCCGCAAGCGACTCGCCAGGCGATCCCGCTCATCCAGCAGTTGCACATGTTCTGCGTTAAAGTTTGTAATCTGCTGTGAGATCGACTGGCTTTCTTCGTCATCATCGAGCGACGAGGCAGCCCGACTGCGCTCATAATCCAGTTCCACTTTAAGCTGCGTCACCTGATGCGAAAGCTGTAAAATCTGGTCACGCGCCGCTTCGAGTTCAGCACTGACTTCCTGCCAGACTTCCAGCATTTGACCGCTTTCGGCACTGGTTTGGGGCAGCGCCCCAAAAGTAACATCCGCCGACTGTCCACCGATAGCTGCGTTGCTCAATGCCAGCAGACGAGCCGAGATGATCCCAATTCCTTTGAGTAATTCCTTTTCGGAATCCGAAAGTTCCCGCCCGGAATAAGGCATCCCAACAACCAGCACCGCGAGCAGTCGATCTTCGGTGACGAGAGGTTGGAAATAGGTAGGGCCAATCGCCTCAATATCCAGCCGTGAGTAAAGATCGTGCAGTTCCTCAACATTGCGGTCAGGGTATAGCGGACGTTGTTGGAGTCGTTCAATGGCATTGACCAGCGTTGGCTGATCGTCCAGGTTGATCGACAGGCTGGTCACCGTCCGCTCCATGACTTTGTCAGTGCCCCAGGTGATGTCCGCGTAATTCGCCGCCTGCACCGTCAGCAGCGCACCTATATCCGTCTTCAGAACGCTGATTGTCGCTTTGACGATTTGTTCGGGAATGGTGTCGAGCGTAGCATTTTCCAGGATGATACCGAGGGCTTTCATCAACTGGGCGGATTCACGATCCGGCGCGGTTACAACGGGCACAGCAGGCGTCTCAATGCGAACCGCTGATGCTGCGTCAGGTGCTGCCGTGACAATTTCGGTCTCAAGTTCGGCAACGACCATGCGATAGGTCAGCGCAGGCATCAACAGGAGTGAGGCCAGGAAGGCGAGCCGAATTGAACCTGAGTAATCGCCGATGATGTTTCCCTGAACTGTTTGTGCCAGCGTGGCTGCGAACCCGATCAGCAGTACGGCAAAATAGATCAGCTTGAGCGGTGCATCAACGACATAGCGGAAGTAAATCAGGGTGAGAACGAGGCCAAGCAGGCTCAACAATGCCGCGACAAACGTCCACGCCACACCAAAAACACTCAGATTGAAATCCGAGCGCGCATAAATACTCGACCACTCGACTCCAGTGACAACATAGCCAATCACCACCAGAACCAGAAAAGTCAGGACGATCAGATTGGGTGCGCGTCCCCAGTGGTCGTGATCCGCAGTCAGAAACGCCCAGCCGAGCAGCAGAATCGTCGTCACCTGAACTACACGTTCCAGTGGCGGCAAAATGGCATCAGCGGGCTGCGCAGAAAGCAGAGCGATAATCGCTCCCACCATCAACAAAGCCCAGGTGATAACCACGCCCAGGCCCGCCAGGGTATAGCGACCGGAAGCACGAATATCCTTCCGGCGCAAGCGTTGCCCCAGCGCCATAAAAAAGCCCGCCTGGCTGACGGCAATCACCACCAGGAAATAGAGTAAATCGCCAGGGGGGCGAACGAACAGATTGGTGAAATCGACTGACGTTTGTGCCAAGTTGGCGACCTGTAACAAAATTAAGCGGGTTAAAGACAAAGTATAGCATAAACGGCAAATTCAACAGTTATCTTACCGTTAGAGCCAGGTTTGCGCAGTTGACGCTGCTGTTCGCCTTCGTTACACTACACGATGATGTTTGGTCTGTTGGACGCTGCATGATTATTTCGAAGTGGCGCATTGCCGCCGCGATCAATCGTTTTCCTCTTGTAATACGGATTGTTCACACCTTTTGGCGATTCACCCGTCCCCACTATTCCGCAGGCGTGATTGGCGTCGTGTTTAACTCGCTGGGCGAGGTGCTCGTTGTCGAACACGTTTACCATACCCCGCCACGCTGGGGGTTGCCGGGAGGTTATATGGATCGCGGCGAAGACCCTCAGGCGACGATTGCACGGGAAATGAGAGAAGAACTTGAACTTTCGGTCGAAGTCGGCCCGGTTGTTGCTCTGGAACGATCCGAAGGCAACCATCTGGATATAGCTTTCCTCTGTTACTCACACGGCGAGGTCGGTCATCTTTGCGACGAACTCCTCGATTATCGTTGGGCTTTGCCCGATCATCTGCCTGAAATTCGACGTTTTCATCGAAAAGCCATCCTTACAGCCTTAGCCTTAGTGGATATAAATGTATGACAACCAGTCTTAGTGGATTAGGCACACGGCGGAAAACTCGCCGTCTCTCGATTCTTCCTGTGTTTTCCTGGGTTTTTATATTTCTGGCGCTTGGGTTGCTCATGCTGGAGCTGATTCGCTTCAGCCAGCAGGTCGAGCGTTATGCCGCCGATGTAGTGGTCGCAGGTGTTGATGTGGGTGGATTGACAACCAGTGACGCTGCCAACAAGCTGGAACAGGCTTACGCGGCTCCGATTACGCTGTGGTACGCGGACAGCCCGATTGTGCTTGATCCGGCACAGGTTGGTTTCCGCACCAATCGCGAGGCCATGTTGGCTTCAGCGCGCTCCGGCGGATCGCAGGATTCGACATTCTGGTCAAGTTTCTTTAATTATCTGACTGGACGACAGGCTCAGAAAGGTGTCAACGTCGAACTGGCTGCTGATTACCAGGAAAATCTGCTGCGACAGTTCATCCAGGATGTTGCCACACGCTATGATCGTCCTCCGGGAGAAGCAAGTTACGACGTCTCAACGCTTACATTCCGTCCGGGCGCGGCAGGCTATACGCTGGATGTCAATAAATCGTTCAGCTTGATCGATTCCGCCCTGAAAAACCCGAACGGTCGTCAAGTCATCCTACCCTTAAAGGGCGCTGACGGCTCGCGGATTGGCATTAATGCACTTCATGATCTGATCGTCGCCTATCTCGATTCACAGGGTTTTCTGAACGATGGTCAGTCAACCGTGGCTTCAGTCTTCATCATGGATTTGAAGACCGGCGATGAAGTCAATATCAACAGCGATGTCGCCTTCTCAGCCGCCAGCACCGTCAAAGTCTCAATTCTAATCGACTATTTTCGCCACCTGCTCTTCTCGCCTAACGATGATGAAGCCTTCCTGATGGCTCAATCGCTCCTGTGCAGTAATAACAGTTCATCGAACCTGATCATGCAGATTATTGGCAACAACGATATTTTCAAGGGGATTGCCGACGTCACCAATAACGACCAGTATCTCGGCGCACGCAACACCTATATTTCTGCGCCGCTTTATCTCGGTGGTGATCAAACACTCGGCTCCATCCCTGCCCCGCGTACCCAGCCGAATCCCAACTTCAATACGGGCGCTGATCCTTACAATCAGACGACTACCGAAGACCTCGGCACCTTGTTCAGCGAGATTTATGACTGCGCCTATTTTGGTTCAGGGCTGATGGCCGCCTATCCGAATGGAGATTACACGCAAACCGAATGCAAGCAGATGCTCGAACTGATGAGCGCCAATAATCTGGAACGGCTGCTTCAGGGCGGCATTCCGGCAGGGACGCGCATCTCGCACAAGAACGGTTGGCTTGAAGACGTTCACGGTGATGCGGGCATCGTTTTCCCGCCCAATGGCAACAACTACGTGATCGCCGTTTTCGTCTGGAAGAAAACCGATTTCTTCAGCTACGAAATTGCGTGGCCTTTAATTGAGGGGATTTCACGCGCCTCGTGGAACTACTTCAGCCCGGAGACGCCGCTCGTCGCTGCCCGCGCAGATTTGCCGCCCGCCGCACAGGAGTGCAAATCTTTTGCGCCGCCCTACGGCGAAGTTAACCTGAACGACATCAATAGCTGGCGTACCAACGCCAGTACTACTCCTGAAGCGCCGACCGACACTCCAGCGGGCGGTTAACCACACAAGTGGGCTATTTTACTTTCGAGGCGAATTGACTGTCGGCTTGATCTGCGCTGTCATGAATAGTGAAGACCAGATCAAGTCCAATCATTTCCAGAACTTCTCGAACACGGGGCTTAAGGGCGACCAGCGCAAGGTCGCCTTTTTGATCACGAACGCGCTGCCAGACACGGACAAGCATTTTCAATCCGGCGCTCGAAATAAACTCTACATCAGCCATATTCAACACCAGCCAGCGATGCCCTGTATCGAGCTGATCCGCCAGTGTTGTCCCCAGAGAATTCGCCTGAGTCGCATCCAGGCGTCCGCTCGGTGTGATCAACCAGACTTTTTCTGACAGTGAGTGTATCTCTATCGGCTTCACTACCGGAGTGTCGCGCTTTTGCACCGTAAACGGTGTGCTGCTGATTTTTTTGGTCATGACCAGGCGATTGCGGTCACCTTCGTAGGAATACACCACCTGGTCCATCAGCTTTTTGATGAAAAAGACGCCCCACCCACCAATGCCGCGCTCTTGCACGGGCGTTCTTGGGTCGGGATCAGGGCGATCCAGAGGATTGAACGCAGGACTGTCATCAACGATTGTAATCGTGAGTGTGTGCTCATCACGTTGGCAGGAAACCTCGATGATACATTCGCCACAATGTTGCGCATAACCATGTTCGATGATGTTAGTGCAGGCCTCATCAACCGCCAGATAACAGTGGTGAATTGCCCTCTCATCAAGCCCGGCTTCACGCGCCGCTTCAACGACAAAATCGCACGCAATAGACACATTCTCAAGAACGCCCGCGATGCGTAACTGACGTTCTTTGATGGTCATAAGTTCGCCCTATCACTCAGTAACTGCCCACGGCATCTATCTGGGTCGGATAAATGTGAAATATCGTATCCAGCCCTGACATTTCCAATACATCCTGAACCCGTGAAGATGGCTGTGCCAGCCGAAGATCGCCAGCAGCATCCTGAAGTTTACGATAAGCCGCGACCAGTTCGCGCAGACCTGCGCTGCTCATGTACGAAACCTGCGACAAATCCAACACAACCTGTCGGCTGCCACTTTCGATCTCGGCTGACAATGTTTCGCCGAGTTCATTGGCATTCATGCTGTCGATTCGCCCGCTGACTTCGATAAGAGTAACTTGCTCAACTTCAGAAACATGAAACTCTAGCATACTGCCGCGACTCCTGCATTTTATAGCTGGCATTATACCCTTAAACATGGTTTTGAGAGTAGGTCTTACGCGGTCAACTGCGCGGTTGTGCTGAACGACCCTATCGGCCCACTTACAAAGGGGTACAATGATGCAGTGGATTTAAGCGAGGTTGTGTCAAGTGAATGTTGGAATATTACTTCTGCTGACCGTGATCATGAGCTTCATGTTGTTTCTCGTGCAGCGTTCAGAAGCGAGACGGCGGCTGCTCGTTGCAGTCATTATGCTCGTGATCGCCGAATTGATCCGCCGCTACGTTTTTTATCGAAATGTCCATACCGAAGCATGGATCGCCTTGATTATTGCGCTAATCCTCAACGCCGGATTTTATCTGTTTATCGGTCGCTACAATCCGGTTCACAGCAGTGAAGAAATTCAGGTCATCGGTTTGGATGACTAATGTTTGGATTACAGGAGCAGGCATCTTTGCTTCATAGACCTGCCCCTGTCCCACATCTGGTGCTTAGCCAATCACATTCAGTGGAATAACGTCAGCAGTTTGCAGCATCACGACGCTGGCGCGTGCCGCAACCGCCTGTGCCATCGCCTGGAACGCCTGACCAACAGTGCTCTCTGGCATCGAAACGGACACCGGGCGACCATAATCGCCACCTTTACGCACGTCAGCATTCATCGGGATACGACCCAGGAACGGAACGCCGCGCTCTTTCGCCAGCTTTTCGCCGCCACCCTCGCCGAAAAATTCACCCGTCATATTCTCGACAATGCCGAGGACCGGCACATTCAGTTGGTCGAACATTGCCGCGCTGCGCAGCGCATCCGAAACCGCCACATCCTGTGGCTGTGTCACCACGATGACCCCTGTCAGCGGGAATGACTGCGCCAGTGACAGCGGAGCGTCGCCCGTTCCCGGCGGCAGATCGACAATCATATAATCCAATTGTCCCCATTTAACGTCGGTGAAAAACTGGCGAATCGCGCTGTGCAGCATCGGGCCGCGCATAATCATCGGCTTATTCGGATCAGTCAGAAATCCTGTGCTGATGACCTTGACACCGTAAGCCTCAAGCGGCAGCATCTTTTCGCCTTCGACTTTCGGACGTCCATGCCCTACCCCAACCATCATCGGAATATTGGGGTTGAGAATGTCCGCATCAATCAGGCCAACGCGCGCGCCTGCTTCTGCCAGTGATACCGCCAGGTTTGTTGCGACGGTACTTTTACCCACGCCACCTTTGCCTGAAGCCACCGCGATAATGCTGCGCATCGGCACATCCAGCCGTCCCGTCAATTTGCGGTCGGTCGGCACTTCTGAATCCCAGCCAATTTGCAGGTGATTGATGCCTGGCACCTTGCCAATCAGCGCCGCTTCGCAGCTTCGCTCAAACACGCTTTTCAGCGGGCAGGCTGGCGTCGTCAGCATAATGGTGAATTTGGCTGTGTCGCCTTCAATCGTCAGGTTGCGCACCATATTCAGCGTGACAATATCGCGATGAAGCTCTGGTTCGATCACGGTGCTGAGCGCCGCCATGACCTGCGTTTTCACGTCACTCATGGATTCTCCCTGTAAACATAGTGAATTTGTTCCAACATCGAATTAGTATAATCGAGATCAGCAAAACTTGTCAGTGACATTTGTTACATCCTTCGCCCATGCCACGCGACGACACTTAGACCATCATGAGAGCATCGTAATATTCATTGAAATTTCAACGAGAATGCCCTATAATTTATTTCAATTGATATTAAAGGAGATGCAATGATGACTCAGAAGCCTCTCGATCCTACGAAAAACAACGCGCTCTTGAAAAACATTCGTGAAGGCATGGAAGTACACGATAGCCAGGAGCACAAGATTGGTACTGTGAAGGAAATTTACTTCGGCGCTTCCAGCGACGAGACCGAAAATCACGGAGCCGGAGCCGCGACCGCGCCGAACCCCAACCTGCGCAGCAACTCGCTGGTCGATGATATTGCGGGTGCCATCTTCGACACCGACGATCTCCCACAGGAAATTCGCAAGCGACTGATAAATGAGGGTTTTCTCCGGATCGATCCGACTGGCCTGTTTAAAGGGGTGCGCTACGTTCTGCCGGAACAAATCGCGAGTGTGCATGGTGACCACGTTCATCTGAACGTCAGGCTCGACGACTTGCTGAAAAAGTAACGCAGACACATTAATGACACAGGCAAACAAAAAACCCGGCTGAAGTCTCAGCCGGGTTTTTGCTTTGTATATCGATCAGGCGCTTAACCTTCGCCTTGCTCTTTGGCGTGCTTACGCGCGAGTGCTTCTTCACGCTTGCGCAAGCGTTCGGCTTTCGCGGCATCGGCGTCGCTGACAGCAGGCGCAGCAGCTTCGGCGGGAGCAGCCGCAGCAGGTGCGTCGGCAGTCGGTGCAGGCGCAGCCGAAGCCGTCGGTTGAGCAGCCGGAGCAGCCGGACGAGCTGCTGCCGCTGCCTCAGCGGCCTTTTCGGCCTTCTTGCGTTCCTTGATGATGTCCGGGTGTTCCCAGCCGCCGCGCGCTTCTGCTTCTTCGGCTGCGGTCGTCGGAGCAATCGTCTTCCAATAGCTGAAGGGCTTGGAGAGATGATCCTTATCGAAAATATGGTTCTGCGTACGGTCGTAGCTGGCAAGTTCGTAGTCGTGATCCATCTTGATCGCATCGAACGGGCAGAATTCGGCGCAGAAACCGCAGTTCATGCAGATGTCGATGTCGATGAAGAACGCCTGCGGTTCGGGGATCGGACGCCCGTTGGTGGGGTCTTCGCCACGGACAATCCAGATACACTGCGGCGGGCAAACCTTCGCGCAGATGCCGCAGCTTGTACACCAGTCATGACCGGGACGATCCGGGTTATCCAGGTCTTCCGTCACCAGGAACGGGACGAAACGGAAACGCTCTGGCACGGCCAGCTTTTCATCAGGATACTGGACAGAGTAAACACCCTCGGCGCGTAGCCCCTGACGTGCCTCAAACTGAGACAGACCCGCTTTCTTCCCGGCGTACTTCAGATCGTCAACATAGGTGTTGACGAAATGCTTAAGGGTAACGCCCAGCCCTTTGAGAATTCCTAGTCCGTACATTGCGACTCCTTAGCACGTCTTGTAGGGGCATGGCGCTGCCATGCCCTTTATTGATTTATCGATCAGTCTCACCGAGCACAATGTCGATGCTGCCGAGAATCGCGACCACGTCAGCGACCTTATGTCCCTTGCACATCTGTCCAAGCGGGGTCAGGTTGATGAAACTTGGCGCGCGAACGTGATAGCGCCAGGGATTCTGCGGCCCTTTGGGATCGCCCTGCGAAACCACATAATAGCCCAGTTCGCCCTTCGGGTTCTCGACACGCCCATAGGCTTCGCCCAGCGCGATACGCGGCATGTAAATTGCCTTGTTGCCAGAGAAGACACTCTCGCCGTGCGTTTGCTCCAGACGAGGCAAAATCTGCTTGAGGATGCGCACGCTTTCGCGCATTTCATCCAGACGAATCAGATAGCGGTCGTAAATGTCACCGTTGTAACGCACAGCAACGTCAAAGTCGAGTTCAGGGTAGATGCTGTAGGGATCAGCCCGGCGAATGTCATAAGGCACCCCGCTGGCACGCAGCAGTGGCCCGGCGGCGCTGTAAGCAATCGCCATTTCCTTCGGCAGATAGCCTACGCCAACTGTGCGCGTCTTGACGATTTCGCTTCCGCTCAGGAAGTTGTCGAGTTCGTCAATCGAACGCGGAATGCGGTCGTTGATCAGTTCAGTCAGGTAATCCATTGTGTTGAAGTCGCGCACCTTGTCATTGACCAGGTTAGCGACGCCACGAATACGTTCCGGCAGGTCTTTGGCGATGCCCTGGAAGCGCATGAAATTGCACATCATACGGCTGCCCGCTGTCGCTTCAAAGAAGTCGAGGATTTTCTCGCGTTCGGCAATCGCGTACAGTGCGGGCGTAAAGAACGCGCCCAGGTCATTGAGCAGAAAGCCAATCGCCCAGTAGTGATTGACAATTCGGGTCAGTTCGACCATCAGCACGCGAATAGCTTCAGCGCGATAGGTCGGCGGCTGATAACGTGCACCCGCGCTCAGCAACTGCTCGACTGCCAGCGCATAGCCGAGGTTGTTGCTCATGCTCGAAATGTAATCGAGGCGGTCGGTGAATGGCATATTGTGGTTCCACGAGTTGCGCTCACCGATTTTCTCGTGATTGCGATGCAGATAGCCCATTACAGGCTCAAGCTGGTCAATCGTTTCACCGTTGAGCGTCACCACCATGCGGAACACACCGTGCGTGCTGGGATGATGCGGCCCCAGGTTGACGACCAGCTTGTCGGTTTTCAGACCAGCCTCGTCGGTCAGGTCTTCAACATCGACGCCCAGCCCCATGCCGCTGTAGACCGATTCTTCCGAGTTATCGCTCAGTCGACTCAGGTCGAGGTCAGCCGGATATTTGACATTCTTGCCGTAAGCGTTCAGTTCTTCGGCGCGCCGCACGTAGCCTTTCGGCCAGCGGCTGTCGAACGGCTTCTGATCCTGCTCATAATACGCTTCGTGCCAATCCTTGCGCATGGGGTGACCATCGAAGCCCTCCCATAGCAGAATTCGCTTCTGATTAGGGTGTCCAGGGAAGCTGATCCCGTACAAATCGTAGGCTTCGCGTTCCTGAAAATCCACGCCCGGCCAAACGTCGATCAGCGAAGGAACGGAGGCATTTTCACGCGGCGTCTGCGCCTTGAACACCAATGCCGAACCGCCGCTGGTGCGGTAAGCGTGATAGACCATCTCCATACTGTCTTCAACGCCAAGATAATCGACGCCCGTCGCGCTGGAGAGATAATCGAACCCCAGTTCATCACGCATCGTCTGCGCCACATCGACCAGATGCGTCCGGTCAACGACAATCCCAGAATAACCCTGACGGGTATCATCCTTGACGATGTCCGGGAATTTCTGCTTCAAATAGTCGATGGCGTTCTCAATCGTGCCTGTTTGCACGGGCGCGAGTGTTTGTTGATCAGCCATTATTTATCCTTTTCCAGCTAATTGAGCACGCTTGCGCGCCACCGCTTCCTGACGCCGCGCCAGCCGAGCCGCCTGTTCTGCTTCGCTGCTAGCGCTAACTTCCGCAACAACGGTTGTGCTACCCGCGCCCGCCGCGAGTGCCGCTGCGGCTTTTGCAGCGCGGGCCTTTTCGACCACTTCGACTGCCGCTGGAGGCAGTTCGCGCACGCCATAGGCTTCGCCCTTCGCGGCACGCTCGGCCTGCTGGCGAATCAGTTCCATCTGGCGCGGGTCAATCACATCCGGCCCCAAAATCGGTATCGGCACAGGGTCAGACGGCCCGACGCCGTACCAGGGAACATCGTCCATATTGGTTAGTGACTGTCCGTCGATCTTCTTTTGCAGCGAGATTAACCCGTACAGCAGCGCCTGCGGGGTTGGCGGGCAGCCCGGCACATACACATCGACCGGAACGTATTGGTCAATCCCCGAAACGACGTTGTAGCCTTCCTTGAACGGCCCGCCGCCGCTGGCGCACGCGCCCATTGCCAGCACATATTTCGGCTCCGGCATCTGGTTGTACAGGCGCACAATTGGCACGACCATCTTCTTTGTCACCGTGCCGGAAACGATCATCAAGTCCGACTGGCGCGGGCTAGCACGCATGACTTCCATACCAAAGCGCGCCAGGTCGTAGCGCGACGCTGCGGTAGCAATCATTTCAATCGCGCAGCAGGCCAACCCGAACAACATCGGCCACATCGACGAGCGGCGGCTCCAGTTGTAAATCCGGCTCAGGCTGGTGACGGCGACGTTACTCTGCATTTCATCCGGCAGTGGAAACTCCGTATTATGCAGTTCATGCAGTTGTAATTCGCTCATAGAGAGCTGACCTCCTCGTACCATTCGCGGAGAATATCAATGAGGATACCTTCATTGACCAGAGATGGATCGTCCGCGAATTCCGGCAGAGCAATAATCCATCGGTTAAGCTGTTCCGTACCAACGGTTTCAACATCAACGTCAGGATGTGTTTCGATCAAACGCAGCACAATCCCAAACGACGAGTCCCAGTAAAGTGGATTAACATTCATCACAATCTATTTTAACCCACGTTCGGCAAAATTTCTCGCTGGACATCGACCAATTTTACACTGGGTTCCCGTCGCAGTTTATTCACGGTTGTCGATCTGCGCCCGCTGCAAGCGTCCGCTGTAATCGACGTACACCGATTTCCACTCCGTAAAGCTGTCAAGCGCGCTCTGTCCTGCCTCGCGCATTCCGTTACCCGTGCCGCCTGTGCCGCCAAACGGAAATTGAATTTCTGCGCCAGTCGTCCCGTGATTGATGTAGACAATTCCGGTTGTCAGGTCTCGGATAGCGCGAAACGCCGCGTTGACATTCTCGGTAAAAATGCTGCTCGAAAGGCCGTAAATCACGCTGTTATTGACTTCAATCGCTTCTTCGAGCGAGCCAACTTCAATCGCCGAAAGCACCGGGCCAAAAATTTCTTCGCGCGCGATTCGCATGTTCGGTGTCACGTCCGAGAACAACGTCGGTTGGTAGAAGTAGCCTCGGTCAATCGACGGACGATTCCCGCCCACCGCGACGGTTGCACCTTCGCTCTTACCGATGCCGACGTACTGCTCCACTTTATCGAGCGCCTTCTGGTTGACGAGCGGCCCAACTTCGACGCCATCTTCAATCCCGTAGCCGACTTTCAGTGAACGCGCCCGTTCCACCAGCGCTTCGATCAGCTTTGGCTTAATCCCTCGCTGAACAATCAGACGACTCGTTGCGGTGCAGCGCTGCCCCGTCGTTCCATAGGCACTCCACGTCACCGCTTTGATCGCCAGATCGAGGTTAGCATCGTCAAGCACGATGATCGCGTTTTTGCCACCCATCTCCAGGCAAACTTTCTTACCCAGGCTGGCAGCTTTGCTATAGACTTTCAGGCCCGTGTCGGTCGATCCGGTAAACGAAATCACACGCACGTCGGGATGCGCAACCAGCACTGCGCCAACGTCACCCGCGCCGAGCACCAGATTAAACACGCCTTCTGGCACACCCGCGTCGATGAAAACCTGCACAAACGCCGCCGACGTCGCCGGAGTTTCCTCACTCGGCTTCCAGACGAGCGCATTGCCCGCCACCAGCGCCGGGAGAATATTCCAACTGGGAACAGCCACCGGGAAATTCCAGGGCGTAATCAGCCCAATCACGCCAACCGAGTCGCGCAGCGCCATGCCGAACTTCTCCGGCATTTCGACGGGCGCGGTATAACCGTGCATCCGCCGCCCTTCGCCGCCCATGAAGAAGGCCATGTCGATGGCTTCCTGCACATCACCACGTGCTTCCGAGAGCACTTTGCCCATCTCATCGGTCATCAAGCGCGCCAGCGCTTCCTTGCGTTCCTGAAGCAGCGCCGCCACCTGATACAGAACTTCACCGCGCCGGGGTGCAGGCACGAGCCGCCAGTCTTTGTACGCTTGCTTGGCTGCTTTGACCGCTGCATCGACTTCGCTTGCCCCGGCCTGCGCAACCGTCGCGATCAATCCTTCCGTCGCGGGATTGCGCGTCTCAAAGCTGTGTTCCGTTTCCAGCCAGCGACCGCCGATGTAGTTACGTACCAGTTCAGCCACGATCAAAACATCCTGTTCGAACCGTCATTAAACTCTATTTTTACTGAGATTTAACCCGTTTGGCGGGTCAGTTAAACAGCGAGAGTATAGAAAATGGTCGGGTGCTTGTCAACAATTTCACAATGTTTGACCTGTGACCACACGCGCACCTTCGCGAGCAATCTGGGTGCAGCGCGTTTGACATGCGATTCCGATCATGGCATAGACAGCGTGCATCGCCACCGTGACGCGCAGCGCGATCTTTTCGTCCGCGCAGACTGCACACAGCGTCGGCCCTGCCCCACTAATCACCAGGCCGAAAGCGCCAGCCGCTTTTGCGACTGCGCGCACTTCTGTGAGCATCGGCATCAGATGCGCGCGCGCCGCTTCGATCACGCCGTCGCTTTCCATGGCTGCCGCCATCGCTTCCAGATCGCCACGATGAAGACTATCAATTAGACGCGCCACGCCTGCGGTTTGTGACACCATCTGCCTGAGCGGAATCATCTGCGGCAGCACCGCCCGCGCTCCAGCCGTCGGCACTTCGACCGCAGGCGTTACCAATGCAAAATACAGATTTTCAGGAATGGGCAGTTGCACAATTTCACTGGCTTGCGTGCCATAAATCAGCGTAATCCCGCCGAACAGGCACGGCGCGACATTATCGGCATGGCGACCGCTGACCATCGCCTCACCGTCAAGGCAGGCAGGCAGCAGTTCAGGTTTGGAGAGCGGTTCTCCCAGCAGCGCGTTGACCGCCATTGCACCCGCGACCGCGCTGGCTGCACTGCTGCCGAGGCCGCTGGCGAGTGGCAGCCCCTTCTCGATGTGCAGCGTCACACCGCGTTTTTCACCCACCAGATTCAGCACGCTTTGCGCCGAAACACTGGCGGTATTCTTCGCCGGATCGTGTGAAAGTTTGCCGCCGTCGCCATCGATACTGGCGATCCGCACGCCCACCTCGTGATCGTCGCCCCACGCAGCGCGAACGAGATCCCCCGGCTCATGCAGCGCCAGCCCGACGATGTCAAACCCCACGCCGAGATTTGCGACTGTCGCAGGGGCGAAGGCGGTTGAAATCGGCATAATCGATGTTATCCTTAGGCAAATAATCTGAGCCTGACACCACCATCAGGTGAACGGCCAAAGCACAAGGGTGAGATGCTCATGAGCAGCAGCATATTACAATGTATGAATTGCGGTCGGCAATACCCAATCACCACTGTCATTTACGCCTGCGAAACCTGCGGCGGCCTGCTCGATGTGCAGCACGATCTCGACACCCTGCGCCACACCGTCACCCGTGAACTGTTTGACCGCCGCTTAGGCTCGCTCGATGCCCCTTACAACAGCGGCGTCTGGCGCTATAAGGAAATGATCTATCCTGACGTTGACAACAGCCTGATTGTCAGCCGTCCCGAAGGTAACACGAACCTCTATCATGCGCCACGACTGGCAGAGTGGGCAGGCGTGAAAACGCTCTACCTCAAGCACGAGGGCGAAAATCCCACCGGATCATTCAAGGATCGCGGCATGACGGGCGGCTTGACGCAAGCGCGCGTCCTCGGCATGAAGCGGGTTGCCTGCGCCTCGACGGGAAACACCTCGTCATCGCTGGCAGCCTACGCAGCCTGGAGCGGCCTGCGTGGCATTCTGCTCTTTCAGGATTCGCATATCGCGCTTGGCAAGCTGGCGCAGGCGATTGCCTACGGCGCAGTCTGCATCCGCATCGCTGCCGATTTCGACCGCAACCTCGAACTTGTCCGCCAGATGAGCGACCTCGGCATTTACGTCGTCAACTCGGTCAATCCCTTCCGGCTTGAGGGGCAAAAATCCATCGTCATCGAGGCCATTCAGCAGTTGAAGTGGAACGTCCCCGACTGGATTGTCCTTCCCGGTGGCAACCTCGGCAACACGTCGGCCTTCGGCAAAGCGCTTCACGAGCTTTACGCCCTCGGCCTGATTGACAAAATGCCCAGCCTCGCCGTCATTCAGGCGGAAGGCGCGAACCCACTCTACCGCAGCTATCAGGACAATTTCGCCACCTACGAGCCGCGCCACGCTGAAACGATTGCCAGCGCCATCAAGATCGGCAACCCCGTCAACTATCCGAAAGCGGTACGTTCATTACAATGGACGGAAGGCGTCGTCGAACAGGTCACCGACCAGCAGATTATGGACTCGAAAGCGCTGATTGATGCTCAGGGAATTGGCTGCGAACCTGCTTCGGCTTGCACGCTGGCAGGGCTGCGTAAACTGGTCGATGCGGGCGTGATCAAGTCGAATGAAACGGTCGTCGGCCTGCTGACCGGACATCTGCTCAAAGACCCCGAAGCCACCATCGCCTACCACGAAGATCGGCTCGAAGGCATCATCTCGAAGTATCCGAATCACGTTTACACAGCAGAACCGTCGATTGAATCGATCCGCGAGATTCTGGATTCACAGGAACTCGCCCACGCCTAACCCATTCCTGGGGGATGAGCTATCACGTTCATCCCCTTTTTCATCGAGGCCAACCTTATGCCCATTGTAGTTGAATGGATTCCCAACGAATCTGTACCCGCAATTTTAGCCACCTGTACAGGTTACCTGACCGTTGCCGACTTTACCGAGATGTTTCGTCAGGTCGATATTCTGATCAAGAATGTTGAGGGTCAAATCTTCCGCATCGCTGATTACACCTACGCGGAAAGTTCTTTTGCCGAAATCATGCGCACCGTACAGGAATCTAATAAAGGTATGGCGGGGTCGGCAGGCGATCCGCGTATCAAAACAATTTATGTCGGCACGACGCAATGGATTAGTCTGGCGCGAACGGCCTTTCAGCGTCAGGGTAATCTGCAAATCCCGGCTTTTCACTCCGTCGAAGACGCGCTGACTTACATTCACCTCGAACTGGAGCGCGCAGAAAACCCAACGAGCACGAACCAGAGCGCAGATGCAAGCTAATTGAATTCCGTCCGGTCGCCGAGAAAATCGGTGATCGGGCCGTCGTCCATCGTCAGCGTGCCTCGGCTGCGCAGTTCGTGAATCCCTAATCCAGCGAGGCAGAACATCAGCCGCCGCGCGCCAAGCGATACCGTTTCCCACGTATACGCCCGCAGCGCGCACATCGCCAGCGCGACGTAATATTCTGACCACGATCCCTCGCGTGCCAAACATTCTCTGGCGATTTCGCGCACCGCCAGCACGTGCTGCATCACTTCATTCAGCGCCGGAACGGTATCCGGCAGGTCTTTTTGCAGCGAGGCGATATAGCGCAGCACCAGCCGCACCGACCACCAGTCATCACCGATCACAGGCATCACCACGTCGGTCAGCAGACTCACTTCCAGGGACGCCCAGTCGAACAGTGTGTGTCCGTTGCGTGTCTGCGCGAAATCGATCAGGAACGCGCTGGCATTTGGCCCCACAAGAATATTGCCGAGATGCAAATCGCCGTGAATCTTACTCAGCGTCCCATCGACATACCGATCCAGTAGATCATCATGCGCGAAAATCGGGTTCGGCAGTCGTTCCGGTTTGCCAATACCGGGAATCGTGTCCGCCTTCAAATCAAAGTCGGGTTCGAGCGCCTGTGCCGCCGCCATCAGCGCCGCCGCGCGTGTCTCCCACACGCGCCCACCGATCCGCTCGATGATTTCACCGCGATAATAAGCGTCTTCGCTGAGATTCAGCCCTCGTATATTGATTTTGTAGGCGCGGCGTGCCGCCTCCGAGCCTTTGCCCACCGAAACCTGAATCATGTTCTTATCGTGGTAAACGCGCTGCACCGTGAAATTCTCGATCAGCACCGGATCGCCATATTCGAGCTTATTGATGCGCGTGCGCCGCAGCGGATCGCGCAGCAGCGCGGCAGTCGTCGGAATTTCTTCTTCGGGCATATAGTCGAGCGTCAGCAGCGGCGGCAGCAGCCAGTCATATTCCGTCCATACCTGAAAACGATACGGACGGTTCTGTTTCCACCACGTTTTGCCAAAGTAGGGATACAGTTCGCGCCGCAGCCATTCACCCAGGTTGTCGAGATCCTGCGCCGCTTCGCGCAAATCCTGAGCGCTGCGGTTCATCCCGGCGATAAACGTATATTTGATGCCTGCCATATCCGACGTTTCCGAAGTCGTTGGCTTGTCTTCCAGCCGTGCCGTCAGCGGCGGCAGCGAGCTTTTAACATGCGTTTCGTAGCGCTGGGCCTCATCCAGAATCATATCGGCGTCGTCAATCTTGACGACCACCGCCGCATCTTCCATCCCATCGGCGGCAATCGGCGTTACCACCAGAATCACAGCCGAAGTGAAGCCACCCGTCAAACGCCGATCTACGCGAATCTGGCTGTAGCCGTAAAACATGCGCCGCAGGATAAACAGCGTTTCTTCCGGCAGCGTCAATGCCTGCTGCCCGAAGTCAATCTTGATGTAGGGTTGGCTCTGTTGGTAATTGAGTGCCTTCGTTCGCGCATCGTGGCTGAGTTGATCGGTATCCACCTCGAACTTGCGCAGCACCCGCACCGGAATACTGTCATTCTCGTCCAGAATCGCGACCAGCAAATCACGCTCGCTGATTTCGCGGCTGCTGCCTTCCAATGCGAGATCGTTCGCGATACCGAGGCCGACATCCGCGCGCGGTGTATTCGGCATTCCCGCCCACAGGCGCTGGCGATTGCCCTTCCCCGCCTTTCTCCGAATCGCATCGACCACATATTCAGTCGTCAACCCGCGTTCTTCCAGCAAGCTGCTCGTCAGCCCGCCCTGAATATCGAGCAGGCCAATGAACAGATGCTCAACACCGAGGTAATAATGCTGCATCCGGTAAGATTCCTGGCGGGCATTAATCAAAATATCTTTCAGAGCAATATTCGGCATGGTCTATCCCTCCGTCTGAATCCGCAGCCAGGTGCGGCCCACGCGGAATAGCTGCCCCTGTGCCAGTTCCAGCATCCCGCTGACGCGCGCATCTTCGTCTTCGTCTTCGACAAAGGTGCCGTTTTTGCTATTGCAGTCTTCCAGCCACCAGGAAGCCGCGCGCAGGTGCAGGCGAGCATGATAACGCGAGCTAAAGGTATCATTGCGCAGGCAAAAATCGTTATCGTCACGCCGCCCCAGCGTGAGAACCCATTCGTCTTCCTCAAGGACGCCGTCGCCGTTCGTGGTGGTATACGTCATCACCAGCCCGTCCTCGACGCCGCTCATCACCATGATGTCTACTTGAAGGTCGTCCAAGCTGAACCTCCTGCTCTCAGTTCAATTCTAGTATACCTAGATTGCAGAGTTTCGCTGAAGATTTACAAAATTCTGCTTGCGTTCGCGCCTGGGAAGTGTTATTCTCTAAACAAGCACGTTCACAATTTCATCATGACAGTCTCTTATCCAGAGCGGTGGAGGGATCGGCCCTTTGAAACCGCGGCAACCCACGATCATTATCGGAAGGGTGCCAAATCCGGCAGAAATATCTGGAAGATGAGAGCGGACATCTAGCCCATTGCCTAGATACGTACTCAAATGAGACTTCCCGCCGGAAGTCTTTTTATTTTCCCCGGATAAGAGTTTGTTTCTTGTTGAGTACAGGAGAGCAAACGCAATGGCAGAAGATTTCGATTTCAGCACCCTCAATGAGTTCTTCGAGAACGATTCCGAGCCAAAGGAACAGGGTGGCAGCACACGCTCCGTTCACAGCGGCGTGAACCGCACCAAGGGCTACAACTCGCTGACGACTCCGGTCGTTCAGACGGCGACCTATACGTTCCATGATACTCAGGAACTCATCGAGTATATGGAACGCAAGACCTGGGGTGAAGGCGAAGACCGCGAAGAATATGGGCGTTACGGCAATCCAACCGTCAACGCTGTCGAGCGCAAGCTCGCCGCGCTCGACGGGGGCGATGAAGCCGTTCTCTACTCGTCAGGCATGGCAGCCGTTACTTCCCTGCTGTTGACAATTCTGCCGACGGGTGCGCACATCGTCATGACCAACGACTGTTATCGCCGCACGAGGCAGTTTTGTCAGACCATCCTCAAGCGGCTTGGCATTGAAACTACGGTCGTTCCTATGGGCGACTACGAAGCGATGGAAGCCGCCATCATCCCCAAACAAACCCGCGTCATCGTCTCGGAAAGTCCGACCAACCCTTATCTGCGCATCGCCGACCTCGAAAAGACCGTCGAAATTGCCAAGCGTCATCGCGTTATGACCGTGATTGACAGCACCTTCGCCACACCCATCAACCAGCGTGCGCTCGAATGGGGCATCGATTTCGTCGTCCACAGCGCGACCAAATATCTGTCCGGTCACAATGATATTCTGGCGGGCGTGGTCGTTGGTCGCGGCAGCCGAATGAAAGCCATCCGCGATGCACGTGGCATTTTGGGCGGCGTCGTCGATCCGCACGCCGCTTACCTGCTGGATCGCGGTATCAAGACGCTCGGCGTGCGCATGGGCCAGCACAACGCCAACGCGGTCGCCGTCGCCCGCTATCTCGAAGCGCATCCCGCAATTGAACGCGTCTACTATCCTGGCCTGCCCTCGCACCCTGATCACAAAATTGCGCTGGAGCAGATGAGCGGTTTCGGCGGCGTCGTCACCTTTGAGGTCAAGGGCGACCTTAAGACGACCAGCAATTTCATCGACCGTCTGCGCATCCCCTTCATCGCCGCCAGCCTTGGCGGCGTCGAAAGCCTGATCGAGCAGCCTGCGATTGTCAGCTACTGGGACAAAACCACCGAAGAACGTCAGGCGCTCGGCATCAGCGATAATCTCGTTCGCTTCGCTGTCGGCATCGAAGACACCGACGATCTGCTTAAGGATTTGGAGCAGGCGCTCGAAGTGGTTGAGCCACGCCGCAAAATCTACAGTTTGCAGGATGTCTGGGAGTGGCGTTTCCGCCAGTAATCAGATAGAAATCATTCGCAGAGGCGCACGCGTGTGTGCGCCCCTGCCTGCTATATCCCTAGAGATTCTCAATCACGGTATCTTTGAATTCGCCCGTACTGACGGGTTTCCCCGTCATACGCGCGATGTCGGCAGTACACGCGCCCGCGACCAGTGCCGCATCGACCGCCGCTTCAACCGCCGCCGCTTCCGTTTCAAGGCCGAGGCTGTAACGCAGCAGCATCGCTGCGCTCAAAATCGATCCTGTCGGATTGGCTTTCCCCATCCCCGCAATATCCGGTGCGGAACCATGTACAGGCTCATACAATCCAATCTTTCCCGAACCAATCGATGCCGAAGGCAGCATTCCCAGTGAACCCGCCAGCACCGACGCCTCGTCGCTGAGAATATCGCCGAACAGATTGCTGGCGACGATCACGTCGAAGCTCGCGGGACGGGTCAGCATGTGCATGGTCATGGCATCCACCAGCACATGATCGAGCGCCACGTCAGAGTAATCCTCGTGAACCTTGACGACCGTCCGCCGCCACAGCCGCATCGACGCCATCACGTTCGCCTTATCGACCGAAGTCAGCTTCTTGCGCCGTCCCTCCGCCGCGCGAAACGCGATGTTCGTCACCCGCTCGACTTCCGGCACGCTGTAAATTTCGGTATCGTAGGCCACGTCGCCATCGCCCTGTTCCTGGCGCGGCCCAAAATAGACGCCGCCCGTCAGTTCGCGCACAAACAGCATATCGACGCCTTCGAGCAAATCGGGGCGCAGCGGAGTGTATTGCGCCAGCGCCGGATATGCCTTCACCGGGCGAAGATTGGCAAATAAGTCAAAATGCTTGCGAATTTTGAGCAGTCCCTGCTCCGGGCGGACAGGCGCAGCAGGGTTGTCCCATTTTGGCCCACCCACCGCGCCCAGCAGAATCGCGTCGGACTGTTCGCCGAGCCGCAGCGTCTCGTCAGGGAGAGCCGTCCCCGTTTTGTCGATGGCGATCCCGCCAATCAGCGCTTCCTCGAAGGTGAATTCATGTCCGTATTTGCTGGCAATTTTTTGCAGCACCTCAAGCGATGCCGCCGTAACTTCAACGCCGATGCCGTCACCGGCAATCACCATTATTTTTGCTTTCATCGTCTTCCTTCGCGGTGTTTCACCAAATAAAGTGTCAGAAATATACCGCAAATATCAATAAAAAAGGGACGGCTATCGTCCCTTATTCATCTGAAAGCCTATGTCTCTAAATCTGGCCGGGATGTGCCACTGTCCGTTCGCTGCCAGTCACATTCCCCGTATTCAGCGTTCCCGCAGGCTCGAACAGCATCATCTCGACTTCTTCTTCAGCAACGGGACAGTGTTCCACGCCGCGCGGAATAATCAGGAATTCACCCGCATTGAGCACAATATCGCGGTCACGAAATTTGAGCGTAAGGCTCCCTTTGACGATCAGGAACATTTCGTCTTCATTATCATGCTGATGCCAGATGAATTCGCCCTTCACCTTGACGACTTTGACATGCATCCCCTGCACTTCGCCCGCGATTCGCGGATTCCACGTATCGTGAATCTGACTGAACTTCTCCGCAAGATTGACTTTTTCCATCGGTTATGCCTTTTCAGCTTCGGCTTCGCGGGTATCTGCGACGCATAGCCCGTACTCAACGCTGTCCACCAGCGCCAGCCAGCTTGCGCGAATGATATTCGTCCCCGCGCCGACCGTGCTCCAGCGCTTGCCATCGTTCTGAGTATCGATCATCACGCGGGTGGTCGCGCCTGTGCCATTCGCGCCGTCGAGAATACGCACCTTGTAATCCGCCAGTTGGAAATCGACAAGCTGCGGATAGAGCGGCACCAGCGCTTTGCGCAGCGCCATGTCGAGCGCGTTGACCGGGCCATTCCCTTCGGCAGCCGTGTGAATCACATCGCCATCGACTTCGATTTTGACCATCGCCTCGGAGATCGAGCCGCGCCCACGCCGATCTTCGACTATCACGCTGAAGTCGATCAGATTGAAGATCGGTTTGTAATCAGGCTTCGCGCGGTGCAGGCGTACCGCGACCGAGGCTTCTGCACCCTCGAAAACGTAGCCTTCTGCTTCCAGCGCCTTGATCTCGTCCAGCACCTTGACCGCTTCTTCCTTGCTCACGTCAAGGCCAAATTCCTCGGCTTTGCTCAGCATGTTGCCCTGCCCCGACAAATCGGAGACGAGGATACGCATCTCGTTGCCCACCAGTTCGGGATCAACGTGCTGATAGCTGTGAATGTTGCGCCGCATCGCCGCGACGTGGATGCCACCTTTGTGCGCGAACGCGCTTTTACCGACATACGCCAGATGATCGTCCGGCGCGAGGTTGGCGATTTCCGCCACCGTTCGCGAAACGAACGCCAGATGCCGCAGGCCGCTGTCTGGCAGACATTCGTAACCCATCTTCAGTTCGAGGTCAGCGATGATGCTGCACAGATTGGCGTTGCCGCAGCGTTCGCCATACCCATTGATCGTCCCCTGCACCTGCGTCGCGCCCGCCTGAATCGCCGCCAGACTGTTGGCGACCGCTAGCTCACCATCGTTATGCGTGTGAATCCCAATCGCCACGCCGGGGAAAGCTTCCCGCGCCGCCGTGACGTAGCGCGTGATCTCCCAGGGCATCGTCCCGCCGTTGGTGTCGCATAGTACGATTACATCTGCCCCACCATCGATTGCAGCCCGCAGCGTATCGAAGCCGTACTCGAAATCAAGCTTGCAGCCGTCGAAGAAGTGTTCGGCGTCGTAGATCACTTCTTTGCCGAGGCTTTTCAGGTAGCGCAGGCTGTCCGTGATCATGCGCAGATTTTCGTCCGGTGTCGTTTGCAGCACTTCGGT
This sequence comes from Anaerolineae bacterium, assembly GCA_034432495.1. GTDB lineage: Bacteria > Chloroflexota > Anaerolineae > Aggregatilineales > Phototrophicaceae > Flexifilum. Next base: position 39,123 of record DAOUCB010000085.1, read on the forward strand.
GACATGCAGCATCGACGTTTTACCCACGACCGTCACAACCGGCGTGTCGGCATCGACTAGCGCGCGAATATTCGGGTCGTCCACCGGATCGCTGTTCTTACGCCGCGTCGAACCAAATGCCGAAATCTTGGCGCTTTTCAGGCTCAGCTTCTTGACTTCCTCGAAGTAGGCCACGTCCTTCGGGTTCGACCCCGGCCAGCCGCCTTCGATGTAAGCCACGCCGAGGTTATCGAGCAGTTCGGTCACGCGTAGCTTGTCAGCAACCGAAAGCGAGATGCCTTCGCGCTGTGTCCCGTCGCGCAGGGTCGTATCGTAGATGGCTACACGCATAGCTCCCCCAAAATGTCTCTATGACCGAGAAATCGGCATCGTAGGGGCGCAGCGTGCTGCGCCCTATTGTTCTCTTTACGTCGATGGTGACTAAGTACAACTATACAAAAGACGCGGGATGTTCTCGTAGGGGCGCACGGCTGTGCGCCCCGCGTAATCTTCTCGTAGGGACGAGGCGTGCCTCGCCCGTTCTTACCCATCATGACATTTTTGGTTGCACTTAGTAGATGACCATGCGGGATTTGGTGGGTTTTTGTAGGGGCAGACCTTGGCAAACTTGTTTGCACGTCTGCCCTTGCTATTGTCGGGGCACAGCGCTGCTGTGCCCTGTTTCCAACCCACTTCAATCACACGGATCATCCACTATGCCAGCGTATTCACCCGCTGCGGATGCGATCCCTCATACGCGCTGATCTGATCGTCAAGATTCATCAGATAGCCCAGTTGATCGACGCCGTTGAGGAGGCATTCCTTCGAGAACCCGTCAATCGGGAACTTCACGCCGCGCCCATCCGGTAGCGTCAGCGTCTGCGCCGCCAGGTCAACCGTCACCGTCGTGGTCGGGTCTTCCTGCGCCAGGCTGATCAACTGCTGGTGTGTTTCCTCATCGACCATGATCGGCAGTAGCCCGTTCTTGAGCGAATTACTCTTGAAGATGTCGCCGAAATAGGTGCTGACGACCGCCTGAAAGCCGCCGCCGACCAGCGCCCAGGGCGCATGTTCGCGCGAACTACCGCAGCCGAAATTATGCCCGCCGATCAGTACACTTGCGCCTTTGTGTTCCGGCTGATTCAGCACGAAATCCGGCTTGGGCGATCCGTCGGCGTTGTAGCGCCAGTCCGAGAACAGCGCCTGCCCTAGCCCAGCCTTATCGGTGACTTTCAGATAGCGCGCCGGGATAATCTGGTCAGTATCCGTGTCGTTAATCGGCAGCGCGACGATTTTGCCGCTAAATTGCTTGATTGGCTCCATTTCGCATATCTCCTTAGGCGAACTCCACCATCATTGTGCGCGGGTCAGTGATCACGCCGTTGACGGCGCTCGCTGCGGCGGTCAATGGGCTGGCGAGGAAGGTTCGTCCGCCCTTGCCCTGCCGCCCCTCAAAGTTGCGATTGCTCGTGCTGACCGCGTACTGCCCCGGCTGTAGCTGATCGCCATTCATGGCAATGCACATCGAGCAGCCCGCTTCACGCCACTCCGCGCCAGCCGCCTTGAAAATCTCGTCCAGCCCTTCAGCTTCGGCCTGCGCCTTGACCTGCTGCGATCCCGGCACGACCATCATGCGCACATTGTCAGCGACTTTGCGCCCCTCGATAAACTTCGCCGCCTCGCGCAAATCGTGAATCCGCGAATTCGTGCAGCTTCCGATGAACACCACGTCGACCGCTTTGCCCAGCAGCGGCTGACCGGGCTGCAAACCCATGTAGGTCAGCGCCTTGTCGAGCGATACCCGCTCGCTCACGTCCTTCAGTTGATCGGGGTCAGGCACGCGGCTGGTGATCGCCATGCCCATGCCCGGATTCGTCCCGTACGTGATCATCGGCACGAGGTCATCGGCATTCAGCACAACTTCGTTGTCGAAAGTCGCGCCTTCGTCGGTCGGCAGTTGACGCCAGCCCTCGACCGCGCGATCCCAATCCGCGCCCTTTGGCACATACGGACGCCCTGCCATCCACTCGAAGGTCGTCTCGTCTGGCGCGATCATCCCTGCGCGTGCGCCGCCTTCAATCGACATATTGCAGATCGTCATGCGGCCTTCCATGTTCAGGCTGCGGATCGCCTCGCCCATGTACTCGAACACGTAGCCCGTCCCGCCGCCAATCCCGATCTTGGCGATGATCGCGAGGATGATGTCTTTCGCCGTCACGCCATTTTCGAGGCTGCCGTTGATCCGCACCGCCATCGTTTTTGGCTGATTTTGCAGCAGCGTTTGCGTCGCCAGCACATGCGCGACTTCGCTCGTGCCAATCCCAAACGCCAGCGCACCGAACGCGCCGTGCGTGCTCGTGTGACTGTCGCCGCAGACAATCGTCATCCCCGGCTGTGTGAGTCCCTGCTCCGGCCCAATAATGTGAACGATCCCCTGATTCTTCGTCCCCAGATCGTACAGAGGGAAGCCGAAATCGGCGGCATTTTTGCGAATCACATCCAACTGCGCAACCGCCATCGGGTCGGTCACCGGGATGATCCCCTCGGCGTTGCGCGGCGTGGTCGGCGTACTGTGATCCATCGTCGCGATGGTGCGATCCGGGCGGCGAACTTTCAGCCCGCGCTGGCGCAGTTCGGTGAATGCCTGCGGCGACGTAACTTCGTGGACGAGATGCAGGTCGATGTACAGCACCGCTGGCAAATCGTCACTTTGTGGGCGCACCAGATGGTTGTCCCACACTTTTTCAAAGAGTGTTCTTGGTTGGCTGCTCACTGCTTATTGCTCTCCCTCTTATCCCTGTGCATCCCAGACAGCTAATTCACCGCCCGGAACACAAACTATTTTTAGTCCCTGCAAACTTCCCGTCCCGATTCCATTCAACTCCCACGCTTCGTGATCTGCGTCCGCCTCCGCGACAATTGCGCCATCCCCTGCGAAACGAATATGCAGAACCCCTTCGAGGGGAGCAATTGCGATCTCATGAACGGGACGCATCCTGAGCGCTAACAAAGCTCCTGCGCCGACCAGATCACCTTCAGCATCGATGCTGTGGATTTTGCCCTTATCCATAAAGGAGAAGCGCGTCGCAACCACACTGAAATAGTCAGGCGAACCGTCAGGCGAACCGCTTCCTATCAGAAGCGTCACCCGGTAATCGAAACAGAGCTGTACAACCACAAAATCGTCAAGGCGCAGAACCCATTGGTCGCCTTCATTTGAGAACGGGTATGGAGCCACTGTAACCAATTCGTCTGCACCTGCTTTAATCCGCCTGTTTAATCCCTACCGTCGCGGCTTCGCCCTCGGCCTGCTGACCGCCCAGCCCAAGCGCCGCGATCATCCGGTTGAGCGCAACCATGTAGGCTTTCACACTGGCGACAACAATATCGCTGTGCGCGCCATAGCCACCATACGAGCGTGACCCATCGGGCGTGCCGATGCGCACCGTCACTTCGCCGAGCGCGTCGATTCCTTCCGTCACGGCATGAACGCTGTACTCGATCAGCGTGTTCGGGCATTGGACAATCGCGTCAACCGCCTGGAAACATGCGTCAACCGGGCCTTTGCCCACCGCCGCATAGACGAAAACCTCGCCGTCCATGTTGCTCATTTTGGCGGTCGCCGTCGGCATCCCCATCGTCCCGCAGGTGATTTGGATGTCATCCAGCTTGAAGAATTCCTGCGGCTTGTGCAGTTCATCCGCCATCAGCGCTTCGAGATCTGCGTCGGTGACGTTCTTCTTTGCATCCGCCAGATCCTTAAAGCGTGCGAACACCAGGTTGAGCGCTTCCGCGTCGAGTGTGTAGCCCAGTTCTTCCAGCCGTGCCTTGAGCGCGTGCCGTCCGCTGTGCTTCCCCAGCACGAGGCGGCTCTGCGTCCAGCCGACGCTTTCGGCGGTCATAATCTCGAAAGTGCTGGCATTCTTGAGCATCCCATCCTGATGAATGCCCGCCTCGTGCGCGAACGCATTCGCGCCGACAATCGCCTTGTTCGCCTGCACATGCATCCCGGTGTAGTTGCTGACCATACGGCTGGTCTTGACGATTTCCTGCGTGTGAATATTGGTGTGCAGGTGATAGAACGGTTCACGTGTATTCAGTGCCATCACGACTTCTTCGAGGCTGGTATTGCCTGCCCGTTCGCCGATGCCATTGATCGTCACTTCAACCTGCCGCGCCCCGCCCAGCACGCCCGCTAGCGTGTTTGCCGTCGCCAATCCAAGGTCGTTGTGGCAGTGAACTGACCAGACCACCCCGCTGCCCTTTCCGGCATTCGGCGTCTCGGCGATCAGTCCGGCAATCGTTTCCTGCCATTCTTCCGGCGTCACGTAGCCAACCGTGTCGGGAATATTCAGCGTGGTCGCGCCGCACTCAACCGCGGTCGTGCAGACCTCGACCAGAAACGCGGGGTCGGTGCGTCCAGCGTCCATCGGGCTGAATTCCACGTCATCACACAGGCTGCGTGCCAGCGTCACGCCTTTGCGAATCGCTTCCAGCGCCTGCTCGTGATTCATGTGGGTGATGTGCGTCAGATGGTATTCGGACGTTCCCAGAAAGGTATGAATACGCGGATGCGCCGCGTCCTTGACGCCTTCCCAGGCCGCGCGAATGTCGCTTTCAACCACCCGCGACAGCCCGCAGATTGTCGGGCCGTCTTCTGTGCCTACTTCGCGGGCGATCCGCTGCACTGCCGCCATATCGTCGGGCGACGCCGCCGGAAAGCCCGCTTCGATAATATCGACGCCAAGCCGCGCCAACTGCCGCGCGATTTCTAGTTTTTCGGCACTGCTCAAGGTCGCGCCGGGGCTTTGTTCGCCGTCGCGCAGGGTCGTATCGAAAAATACAACGGTATTGTCGTCTGCCTTACGTGCTGCCATGGGGAATGATCCTCTCTTTGCTGGAAACGGTCGTTAATCGAATAAGATCAGTAAGGCCATCATCTGCCAAGAGAATCACCCCCTTTCACAACACCATCTACATCTACGCCATCTTCCATCGTTCGCTCTATCCCTGCATTCACCTTGACAGCGATTTCAGTGGAAAGAAAAAGTCTGCCCAAAGTCAGAGGCTTTTTTAACTTTTAACTTCCCACTATTGAGCTGCTTTTTCTCTGTTCTATCTTTTACTCAGTCCTCAGTCCTCAGTCCTCAGTCCTGTTCTTGACTCAGCACTCAGCACTCGGTACTCAGCACTTTTTTTCTTACCCAGCGTTATCCGCCTGCTTGACATGCTTGGCATCCAGGAACGGCATCATATCACGCAGCTCCGCGCCAACCTTTTCCAGCAGCAGATCGTGTTCGCGGTGACGTCGTGGCAGGAAGTTCGGGCGTCCATTGACGTTCTCGGCAATCCATTCCTTCGCAAACTTGCCGCTCTGAATGTCGCTCAGCACGCCCGCGTAGAATTCCTTAACCTGCTCCTCGACCTGATCGCCGATGGTGTAACCGCCATATTCCGCCGTATCGCTGACGCTGTACCACATATAGCTCAGGCCGCCCTGATACATCAGGTCAACAATCAACTTGAGTTCATGCATACACTCGAAATAAGCGATCTCCGGCTGATACCCCGCCTTGACCAGTGTCTCGAAGCCAGCGCGTACCAGGGCGGTGACGCCGCCGCACAGAACAGTCTGTTCCCCGAACAGGTCAGTTTCGGTTTCTTCCTTGAAGGTTGTTTCCAGCACACCCGCGCGCGTCCCGCCAATCGCTTTCGCGTACGCCAGCGCCTGTTCTTTCGCGTGGCCGCTGGGGTTCTGCGCCACCGCGATCAGCATCGGTACGCCTGCCCCATCCTTGAACACTTCGCGTACACGGTGACCGGGCGCTTTCGGCGCAACCATCGACACATCCACGTCAGCAGGTGGCTGAATCGTCTGGTAGTGAATGTTGAAGCCATGTCCGAACATCAGCGTCGCGCCCGATTTCAGATTCGGTGCAATCGAATCGTTGTAGATTTTCGCTTGCAGCGTGTCCGGCGCGAGGATCATGATCACGTCAGCACCTTTGGTCGCGTCAGCGACGGATACGACTTGCAGACCATCCGCTTCGGCCTTCGCCTTGCTCTTGCTGCCCTCTTGCAGACCAATCACGACATCCATGCCGCTGTCTTTCAGGTTCTGCGCGTGTGCATGACCCTGGCTGCCATAGCCAATGATCGCGATCTTCTTCCCCTTCAGCAGCGAAAGGTCAGCGTCTTTGTCGTAGTAAACTGTTGCCATGAAACGTTTCTCCAGTGTAAAAAGTCATTCAGTTCGCGGGTTGTCCCCGATTATAACCATTTCGCTCAATTTCATAAGGGCGCACCTGATGATCCTCATGCGCCCCATCTCGTTACACTCTACTTCCCCTTGTTTTATCTCCCCTCTCCTATGGAGAGGGGTCGGGGGTGAGGTTGCTTACTCAGCACTCGGTCCTCAGTCCTGTTTTTCCTGAGTCCTGTCTTTACACGCTGTACGCCTGATACGCCTGTTCCTTGCCGTTGACCGTTGCCGGAACGACCGGCTCATATTCCGAGTCGAGGATGCGCACGCCGCGCCCCATTGCCACCACGCCCGTCCGCACCAGTTCGACAATACCTTGTGGCTTCAGTTCATTGATCAACGCTTCCACTAAATCCTGCTGCGCCGCAATCTCGACAATCGCCACTTCCGGCCCAATATCGACAATGTGCGCGGGGTAGCGGTCGCAGATCAGGGTCAGGTTGTTGCGCGAATCCGCATCGTTCGCGCGCACCTTGATCAGCGCCATGTCGCGGCTGACATGCGGTTCGCTCGACACTTCTGCCACATCGATCACGTTGATCAGCTTGAACAGGTTTGAGGCAATCCGCCGCGCATCGCTCCGCGAGGCATCGACCACAATCGTCATGCGTGACATATGTTCCTTGTGTGTCCGTCCAACCGTCAGGCTGTCCACGTTGAAATTACGGCGTCGGAACAGACTCGCCACACGATTCAGGACACCCGGTCGGTTCTCAACCAGCGCAACCAGAATATGTTTTTGCGGCTGTTGATAGGTGTTATCCGCCATTATTTCTGCTCCTTCACCTTTTCATCACCCAGTTTCGGTCGGCGGATCATGGCGTGCAGGTCAGCCCCTGCCGGAACCATTGGGTAGACGACTTCTTCCTTCTCGACCACGAATTCGATCAGCGCTGGCCCATTCACACTGCGCGCAAAGCTGACGGCTTCTTCGATATTCTCGCGCGCGGTCACGCGCACCGCCGGGATACCATAGGCTTCCGCCAGCTTGACGAAATCCGGGTTGACCATCGGCGTCGCCTGATACCGTTCCTCGTAGAAGAACTCCTGCCACTGCCGTACCATCCCCAGAAACGCATTGTTGATGATGCAGATGTTGATATTGATGTTTTCCTGTTTCGCCGTTGCCAGTTCGCACAGCGTCATCTGAAAGCCGCCGTCACCAATGATCGCCCAGACTTCCTCGTTCGGTCTGCCAAACTTCGCGCCAATCGCTGCGGGTAAGCCAAAGCCCATCGTCCCTGCCCCGCCGCTGGTGATCAGCGTCTTCGGGCGTTGGTGTGGGTAATACTGCGCTTCCGTCATCTGGTGCTGGCCGACATCCGTCACCGTCACGGCGTCACCCTTCGTGAAGTGCCACAGGTCGTTGATCACCTGAGCGCTCAGCAGTTTGCCACCGTTATCGCGGTTGATAATGTCGCGTTCGTCCGAGTCTTCCTGCCAGTCACGAATGCGGTTCAGCCATTCCGCATGGCTCTGCTGGTGAATTCCCGGCAGCAGTTGATCCAGCACCACGCGCACGTCGCCCACTATCCCCACGTTGACCTTCACGTTCTTGTTGATCTCGGACGGATCAATCTCGACGTGGATTTTCTTCGCATGGGGCGCGTAGGTCTTCAGGTTGCCCGTCACCCGGTCGTCGAAACGCATCCCCAGCGCAATTAGCAAATCGGCTTCCTGTATCGCATAGTTCGAGGCCGCTTCGCCGTGCATTCCCATCATGCCAATCGTCAGCGGGTGATCTTCTGGCATCGCGCCTTTGCCCAGCAGCGTCAGCGCCACCGGAATTTGCGCCAGTTCTGATAAATCCTGAAGCTGCTGCATCGCGCCCGACATCAGGATGCCGTGTCCAGCCAGAATAATCGGACGTTCCGCCTGATGAATCAGGTCGAGCGCCGCTTCAATGTCCCGTTCGTCGGCGTATGCTGGTGGGCGATAACCCGGCAGATGAATCTCATCTTCGGGATACACAAATTCGATCTTTTCGTTCTGGACATCCTTCGGGATGTCGATCAGCACCGGGCCGGGGCGTCCAGTCCGTGCGATGTAAAACGCCTCGCGGACGATATACGGCAGTTCATGCGTATTCATCACCAGATAATTGTGTTTGGTGATTGGCAGCGTGATTCCGGTAATGTCTGTTTCCTGAAACGCATCCGAACCAATCGCGCCGCGTGTTACCTGCCCCGTGATGCAGACAATCGGCGACGAGTCCATCATTGCCGTCGAAATCCCTGTAACCAGGTTCGTCGCGCCGGGGCCGCTGGTCGCAATCGCCACGCCAACCTTGCCCGTCGCCCGTGCATAGCCATCCGCCATGTGCGCTGCGCCCTGTTCATGTCGCACCAGCACATGATGAATCTGCGGGTATTTGGTCATCGCGTCGTAGGTCGGCAGAATCGCGCCACCCGGATAGCCGAAGATCACATCCACGCCTTCGCGCAGAAGGCATTCCATCAGAATTTCAGAGCCGCTGAGTAACATCGCTTTCGCTCTCTACTATTGACTAGTCGCCGGGTTCAGTCTGGCGCACCTGCGTCAGCCAGCCGTAGCGATCGGGTTTTTGTCCAGAAGTAATGCCAAAGAATTCGTCCTGAACGGCTTTGGTAACGGGGCCGCGTGTGCCGCTGCCCACCTTCATACGGTCAACTGAACGTACTGGCGTGACTTCTGCTGCCGTCCCCGTGAAAAAAATTTCGTCGGCAATATAGAGCAGGTCACGCGGGATCGGCTCCTTGACGACGTTATAGCCCAGGTCTTTCAGCAGCGTCACGATGCTGTCGCGGGTGATGCCCATCAGAATCGACGAACCAAACGCAGGCGTGAAAACCGTCCCGTTGTAAATCACGAAGATATTCTCGCCCGCGCCTTCGCTGACCGATCCGTTGAATTCCAGCGCGATCCCTTCATTAAAACCGTTGTCGTGCGCTTCCATGCTGATGAGCTGGCTGTTGACGTACTGACCGCCAATCTTCGCTAGTGATGCCCCGGTGTCCGGTGCTGTGCGCCGCCAACTGCTCACCTGCGCGTCAATTCCGTTGTCAATCGCTTCTGCGCCGAGATAGCGCCCCCATTCCATCGTGAAAATCACGACATCGGTCGGGTTCTTACGTCCTTCGACGCCCAGCATCCCGGCCCCGCGAAAAACAAGCGGGCGAATGTAGCAGGACTCATGTCCATTCCGCCGGACGGTTTCAAGAATCGCCTCGTTGATTTGGTCTTCGCTGTACGGCACTTCAATCCGCGCAATTTTCGCAGAGTTGAACAGGCGCTTCGTGTGCGGGTCTAGCCGGAATACCGCTGGCCCCTGCGGCGTCGCGTAGGCCCGTACGCCTTCAAATACGCTCGAACCGTAATGCAGCGCGTGAGTTGTCACGTGGACAGTCGCGTCTTCCCACTTCAAAAACTCACCGTTCTTCCAAATCCATTCAGCGGGCATCGTCTATCTCTCCTCATGGGTAAAATAAAACGCGCTTTCCTTATTTGTCATCTCTGTCTGAGATGGTGGAAAGCGCGTTGGGCGTTGGCCTTGGCGGTGAAAAGCAGCCTGTTGAGTCTCCTGGCGGGACGCATTTTGAGAACAGGCCATCCAGAAATTGGTGGGATGACTCATCGTACGTTCTGCCGGGTACTGCTGTTCAGGTTTCATTGCTCTCCACTCGGAAAAAAAAAGCCCCCAGGCTTGGGGGCTTTGTCAACTGCTGCTGTACTTACTTACTCGTGCGCGCCCAAGCTGTCATAAACCGCCGCTAATGAGGAGGATTACGTTTACGATGCTAAGGCTAATAATCAGGTTGTTTTGGCGCATGAGTCGATTACAACTTATCACAATTCACTGAAACATTACCATCAAGCGTATCCATAATCACTCAATGTGTCAACCCTTCCAAAGACCAGCTTTTGAAGTTCGTACATTTCTGCCGTGTACATTTGTGCAGACAGCCTAATTCACTTCAAATCCAAACTCCGTAGGGGCGGGTCTGAGACCTGCCCTTTTACCTGGCCTTCAATCCGGTAGCGTACCGCTTCCCTTGCCACGCGACCGGATCGCGCCGGAAGAGAACAACGGCAGCCTCAGGCGAAGCCAAACCGGAAGCGTAAAACCATCGCATTAAAAGCAGTCACATGCAGCCGAATTTTCAGCCGCCCGCTCTCATGCAGAGTCTACAGTCGCTCCCTCAGCCTTCCCGTGCCGCCAGCCATTTGCGCGCCGCCGCGATTTGTTCTTTCACGGCGTCGGGTGCAGTTCCACCTGCCGCTCGCCGCCGCCCCACCGACGCCTCAAAATCGAACACCGCCACCACATCATCCCCAAACAAGGGAGAAAGTTCCCTCAGCGCCTCAGGTGTCAGCCGATCCAGCGTGACCCCCTGCTCTGCCGCCAGTCGCACCGCCCGTCCCGCAACATGGTGCGCCTCGCGGAACGGCATCCCCTTCTTGACGAGATAATCCGCCAAATCAGTCGCCAGCATATCAGGATCAAGCGCAGCACGCATCTTGTCCGGGTTCAGCTTGAGCGTGCGAATAATCGCCGTCACGACGGGAAGAATCAGCTTCAGTGCGTCGAACGAGTCGAATAACGCTTCCTTATCTTCCTGCAAATCCTTGTTGTAGGTGCTCGGCAGCCCCTTGAGCGTCGTCAAGAGTCCCGTCAGGTTGCCAATCAACCGCCCCGCTTTCCCGCGTGCCAGTTCCATCGGGTCAGCGTTGCGCTTCTGCGGCATGATGCTTGACCCGGTGCTGTAGCGGTCATTCAGTGTGATATAGCCGAACAGTGGATTGCTGTACAGCACAATATCCTCACCCAAACGACTCAAATGCACACCAATCATCGCCAGCACAAACAGGGTTTCCGCGACAAAATCGCGGTCACTGACTGCATCGAGGCTGTTTTGACTATGCGAACTGAAGCCAAGCCCCTGAGCCAGCGTCGCCCGATCCAGTGGAAACGGTGTTCCAGCGAGCGCACCCGCCCCCAGCGGCGAAACATTCATTCGCCGTTTCGCATCGCTCAGGCGCTCGTCATCTCTCGCCAGCATCCAGAAATAGCTCATCAGCCAGTGTCCCGCCGTGATCGGCTGGGCGGGTTGAACGTGGGTATACCCCGGCATCACTGTTGCGATATGGTCGTCTGCTTTTTCGCACAATGCCGTCTGTAAATCCGCAATCATCGGGCGCAGTTCATCAATTGTATCCATCACCCACAGGCGAAAATCCGTCGCTACCTGATCGTTGCGACTGCGTCCTGTGTGCAGCTTGCCGCCGACCGCCCCGACGATTTCGGTCATACGCCGCTCGACCGCCGTGTGAATATCCTCATCACCCGGCTTAAGCTCGAACGTTCCGGCATCGAATTCCGCCAGCACCTGTTCCAGTCCGCCAACGATTGTTTCGGCTTCCTGCACTGTCAGCACACCTGCGCCGACGTTCGCCTGTGCATAAGCAATGCTGCCGCGAATGTCCTGCTTATACATCCGCTTGTCAAAGCTGATGCTGTCATTCAGCGCCTTGAGATCATCATCGCTCGGCTCACTGAACCGCCCACCCCACAACGACATACCTGCTCCTTAAATGAAGCGGTCAGCGATTAGACTTCAGCTTCATTCTTTTGCTGACCGCTGACCGCTAGTTGCTAGTCCCGCTTGAACTTCGAGTAATCCGGCTGCCGATAGCGACTCTTGCCGCCGCCATCAATCGTCAGTAGCGCCTCAACCTTGACTGGCAGCCCGAACAGTTGAATGAAGCCCGCCGCATCCTGCTGATTGTAGACATCTTCCTCGCCGAATGAGGCATAGTCCTCGCGGTACAGGCTGAAGGGACTCTTGCGCCCAGCGATGATGATATTGCCCTTGTATAGCTTCAGCCGCACCGTCCCAGTGACATTTTCCTGCGTCACAGCAACAAATGCATCGAGCGCTTCGTGCAGGCGCGTATACCAGAGGCCGTTGTAGACCAGTTCCGCATACTTGACCGCCAGAATGTCTTTGTAGTGCATGGTGGCTTTGTCCAGGCAGATGCTTTCCAGCGCCTGATGCGCGCGATGAATCACCGTGCCGCCGGGAGTCTCATACACGCCGTGACTCTTCATGCCAACCAGTCGATTCTCAACCAGATCGATCCGCCCGATACCGTGTTTAGCAGCCAGTTGATTCAGCTTGATGAAAAGATCAACCGTTGGCAGCTTCTCACCATTGACGCTGGTCGGGACACCCTGTTCGAAACCGATTTCGACATACTCAGCTTCATCCGGTGCGTTCTCCGGGCTGACCGAGAGCTTATACATCTCTTCTTCCGGCTCGTTCCAGGGGTTTTCCAGCGGGCCGCCTTCGTGGCTCAGGTGAAAAAGGTTGCGGTCGCGGCTGTAGATCGATTTCAGCGTGCTCGTCACCGGGATGTTGAATTCTTCGGCATAGGCGAGTGCATCCTCACGCGAGCGGATGTCCCACTCGCGCCAGGGCGCAATCGTCTTCAATTTCGGGTTCAGTGCCATGACCGTCACTTCGAAGCGCACCTGATCGTTCCCCTTGCCCGTACAGCCGTGCGCAATCGCGTCCGCGCCCTCAATTTCAGCGATCTCGACCAGATGCTTGGCGATCAACGGGCGTGCGAACGACGTGCCGAGCAGATATTCGCGCTCGTAGATCGCCCCGGCTTTCATCGTCGGGTATACGAAATCGTTCAGGAATTCCTCCCGCAGATCGCGAATATAGAGCTTGCTCGCACCGGACTTGAGCGCTTTTTCTTCCAGTCCGGTCAGTTCTTCTTCCTGCCCCAGGTCTGCCGTAAAGCAGATGATCTCACACTGATACTGCTGCTGCAGCCAGTGAACAATCACCGACGTATCCAGCCCTCCGCTGTAGGCCAGGACAACCTTTTTAACTTCTTTCTTCGCCATGTTGACTCCTTGATAAATAAAAAGACCCCGAAACGAGTCGGGGTCTGGTTATGCGCAGTGGATCGCCTGGATCACAACATCCCCGAACTAAGAATCAGTACGGCGACGACGGATGCGGCGAAAGAGAGGCATAAGCTCAATCATGATGCCGATAAGCATAACGCAAGCTTAATAGAAGTCAAGGCACGGCTGTAAGCCACTTTATTTTACTTCGGGAACCATCGCGCGGTGACGCTCAGCCAGCGAATTCAGATGGTAAATCAGCTTCTCAACGTGCTCATGCGTACTGTGCTTGCCCAGAACGAACCGCATCTGCCCCATCAGCCGATCCGGGTCAATCCCCATCGCCGTCAGCACATGGCTTGGCTCTTGCTGTCCGGTTGTGCAGGCGCTTCCACCACTTGCCCCAATGCCAACTTCGTTCAAATCCAGCAGGATCGAATCGCCATTCAAGCCCATCATGGCGAAGCTGGTATGTCCTGCTAATCGAGCGGTTGGATGCCCCGTGAGTGCCGCTTCGGGGATCAATTCAATCACCCGATTGATCAGTTCATCACGCAAAGGGGTAAGCCTTGCGACGGTTTCCGTTCGCTCAGCCTCGGCAATTCGCAGGGCTTCTGCCATGCCGACGATCTGCGGGATAGGCTCTGTACCGGCACGTCGATGTGCCTGCTGTGTTCCACCGGTTATTTGCGGCTTGAGTGGAATGGCGCGGCGCGTATACAGCAGGCCGATCCCTTTTGGCCCGTAGAATTTGTGCGCGGAAAGGCTCAGCAAATCAACATTGAGCGCCTTCACGTCGAGGGAAAGCAGCCCAGCCGCCTGCACCGCATCGACGTGGAATGGAATACGCCGCCTGCGCATTTCCACGCCAATTTCAGCGATGGGGTTAATCGAGCCAACCTCGTTGTTCGCATAAATCACGCTCACGAGGATCGTATCTTTTCGCATAGCCTCCACGACCTGCTGTGCCGTCACCTGACCGTATTCATTTACGGGAAGGAAGGTGATTTCAAAGCCTTCGTCCGCCAGTTCTTTCGCCGTATCCAATACCGCGTGATGCTCGACCACCGTCGTGATGATGTGCTTCCCGCGTCCGCGCCCCGCCATCGCCGCCGCGACACCGCGCAAAGCGAGGTTATCGCTTTCCGTGCCGCCGCTCGTGAAGATCATCTCGGCAGAGTCGCAGTTCAGCACGCGAGCAATCGTCTCACGCGCATCATTTAACGCCCGTGCCGCTGCTTTGCCGACATCGTGCAGGCTCGACGGATTGCCGAAATCCTGCGTGAAGTGCGGCAGCATCGCCGTAACCACACGCGGATCAGTCGGCGTTGTCGCGCTGTGATCCAGATAGATAAAGCTGTCGTTCATGGTCATTTACTCGTCAACCAGCTTGATGGCTAGCTCAATATCCCATTTGGTTTTGCGCGGCTCGATTTTGGGATCGGTCAGGAACATTTCGTAACGGCAGCAGAAGTTATCGCCCTGTTCCGTATCCCAGCGATCCAATTCCAGCCCCTGCGCCCTCGCCCGCTCAAGCAGCGATTTGTTCCCCTGATACCCGCCGCCCGTGTAAATGTGGCTGACGTAACGCCCCGCCGGGAAGCTCCCCGCCTTGACGCGACCACTCCCAACCAGCGGCGCATCGACCGGGATGCCGTATTCCAAATCCATGTCGCCTTTCATGTCGATGACATGGTAGCGCAGAAACGGCGGCGCGCTCGGCGTAATCCCCTGCTCTTTAAACCACTTGAGAAGTTCCTTACGGGCGATTTCCTGCGGTGGACGCATCCCTGAAAACGGCGCAATGAAACGAATCCCCATATAGGGTATTTCAGGGCGCTGGTCGATTTTCAGTTCGGTCGCCGTATTCACATTTTTCGCCATGAGACTCTCCTTCAATTCGCAGCGATAATCCCTTAATGCGGATAATCGCCCCATTTCGGAAGGCTACCGCCGCATCAGGACATCCTGAACGACAGCAAGCTGCGCCGGATCGTTCTGTGAGAGATCGTCGGCGCGATAGTGCGTCCCCCGACTGAAATGATTGCGCTGAGCGGCAAAGGTGACTGTACGCGCGACCTGAGTAGCATTGCGCAGACCGATCAGCGCGTCGTTGAGGCGAGCGCTGCGATAGAACATCTCGGTTTCATGGGCGAGATGGCGCAGTTCGCGATCAGCACGGGCGAGACGTTCCTGCGTGCGAATAAGACCGACGTAGTGCCACATCACGTTGCGAATGGTAGTCATATCACCTTCGAGCAGCGCCGGATCGGGGTCGTCTTCGCCCAGATAAATCCACTCTGGCACACGGTCAAAGGGAACGGCGTCATCCGGCTTGGACTGAATGTCACGCGCGGCGCGATCCCCCCACACCAGCCCTTCGAGCAGGCTAGTGCTGGCAAGGCGGTTCGCACCGTGCAGCCCAGTGCAACTGACTTCACCAACAGCATACAGTCCTGAGAAATCGGTGCGTCCCCAGTCATCGACCAGCACGCCACCGCAGAAATAGTGGGCAGCGGGAACGACTGGTATCGGTTCGCTGGTAGGGTCGATGTCATAGGGAGCGCAGGTCTCAATTAACTGCGGAAAGCGCTCACGGATGTAAGCTGTATCACGTTTATTCGCGATGTCAAGATAGACGTGTTCGTAGCCGTGTTCGAGCATTTCCATGTGAATAGCACGAGCGACGACATCACGCGGAGCAAGGTCTTTCCAAACCGGATCGTAGCGATCCATAAAGGACTGACCGTTCGGATCAAGCAGCACCGCGCCTTCGCCGCGCACCGCCTCGCTGATTAAGTAATTGGGCGCGCCGCGAACGCTAAGCGTCGTCGGATGAAACTGAACGTATTCGGCATTGGTGATGCGCGCTCCGGCACGCCACGCCATCGCGATGCCATCGCCACGCGCGCCTTTAGGATTGCTGGTGTTGCGATAAATCTGCCCCAAACCACCCGTTGCGAGAATGGTGTGCGCCGCCAGAACGCGGACGATTTCGCCATGCTCGCGATTCAGCACATAAGCGCCGTGACAGGTCATCGGCTCGTAGACGTCAAGCGGATCGAGCGAGTGATGCGGGAAGGTGATCAGGTCAACGGCAGTGTGGTTGGTCAACAGCGTGACATTGGGGCGCTCGGCAAGCGTCGCCAGCATCTGGATAATAATCGCGCCGCCGGTTTTGTCGCCGACGTGGACGATGCGGCGAGTACTGTGAGCGGCTTCGAGACCATAAACCAGTTCGTGATCCTCGCTGCGGTCGAACTTGACGCCGCAGCGGTCAATCAGCACCTCATTCACGAGGCGAGGCCCTTCATCTGCCAGAATACGGGCAGCACGGGGCGAACTCAGCCCTGCTCCGGCGTGCAGAATATCCTTGACGAGCAAATCTGGCGAGTCGTCGAGGCCACGCGTGACAATACCGCCCTGCGACCAACCCGTATTGCTGTTAATCGAGTCAGAGGCGCGGGTGATGACGGTGATGTGCTGATTAGGATCATCGCTAAGGCGGAGCGCCGCCGCTGCCCCGGCGATGCCGCAGCCAATAATCAGGGTGTTGGTACGAATGTCGCTCATTTGGGGATCGCCAGCATCCGGTCGAGGGCAAGTTTGGCATTGCGCGCGACATCTTCCGGGACAGTGATCTGGTTGATGACACGGCCTTCGACAAGATTTTCTAGGACGTTCGCCAGATCGAGTGGACTGATACGGTACATAGTGCTGCACAGGCAAGAAAAGGGCGAGAGCAGCGTGATAAATTTGTCGGGATGCTCTTCCTTGACACGATTGACCATGTGGATTTCCGTGCCGACTGCCCATTTGGATCCCGCAGGCGCGGCTTCGATGGTTTTGATGATCTGCGCTGTCGAGCCGATGTAATCGGCCTTATCCACCACTTCCATCGCGCATTCAGGATGGACGATGACGTTGATGTCCGGATGGTGCTTGCGCCAGAGATCGACATGCTCAGGCCGAAACTGCTGATGTACGCTGCAATGCCCCTGCCACAGAATGATCTTGGCGTTCAGGATTTGCTCATCAGTGAGGCCACCGAAAGGTTTATAGGGATTCCAGAGTACCATCTGATCAAGCGGAATACCCATTGCCTTGCCTGTGTTACGTCCGAGGTGCTGATCAGGGAAAAAGAAAACTTTCTCGCGCTGATTGAACGCCCACTCCAGCGCGCCATGTGCATTGGACGAAGTGCAGACCGTGCCGCCGCGCTCACCGACAAAGGCTTTCAGGTTGGCGGCGCTGTTCATGTAGGTGATCGGCATGATGTGGTTGTTCGGGTCATCCATCAAGACCTGCTCAAGCTCATCCCAGGCGGTCAAGACCTGCTCAAGATTCGCCATGTCTGCCATGCTGCAACCGGCGCGCAGATTGGGCAGAATCACGACCTGATCGGGACGACCGAGGACGACGGCGCTCTCTGCCATGAAATGCACGCCCGCAAAGACGATGTACTTGGCGTTGGTTTTCGCGCCTTCGACGCTCAGTTGATAGCTGTCGCCCTGAAAATCGGCAAACTGAACGACTTCATCGCGCTGGTAGTGATGACCAAGAATCACGACCTGATCGCCGAGGATGGCGCGCGCGCGTTTGATGCGCTCGATGGCGGCGGCCTCCTGCTCGATGAGGGTTTCATCGTGATCGGCGACAAATTCGAGTTCTGCTTGTGCTGCTGACATTCAAACCTCCTAAAGAGATAGTGCTGAGTGCTGGGTGCTGAGTAAAAAATGACCTCACCCCCGCCTCCTCTCCACGTCACTTCGCTTGGGTAGAGAGGGGAGAAAACCATTCGGGCAGACACATAAGTCTGCCCCTACAAAAATTATGTATCCAGCGACAGGCGCATCGAGAGATCTAGGACGGGCGCGGAATGGGTCAACGCGCCGACGCTGATGAAATTCACGCCTGTTTCGGCGACGGCGCGAACGCGATCCAGCGACATATTGCCGGACGCTTCGAGCGGGATGCGCCCCGCGTTTTTTGCGACCGCCGCGCTCATCTGGTCGAGACTCATATTGTCGAGCAGGATGCGATTGACCTTGCAGGCAAGTGCCTCGTCCAACTCGTCAAGATTCTTGACTTCGACTTCAATGGGCAAGCCGATAGCATCAGGTGTGGCGCGAACAGAGTCAACTGCGGCGGTGATACTGCCCGCCGCATCGATGTGATTGTCCTTAATGAGCACCATGTCATACAGACCAATACGGTGATTGCTGCCGCCGCCCATACGGACAGCATACTTTTCGAGAGCGCGAAAGCCCGGAGTCGTTTTGCGGGTGTCGAGGATGACAGCCTGAGTATCAGCAACCGCTTCGACAAACTGGGCGGTCAGGGTGGCGATACCGCTCAAGCGCTGCAAGAAATTGAGCGCGACCCGCTCACCGGTCAAGACCGAACGACCGTCCCCGACCACCTCGCAGACGAGCGTCCCAACCTTCACCGGATCACTGTCTTCGAGACAAAGACGCACCGTCACCTGCGGATCAACCTGGCTATAGACTTCACCTACGATGTCCAAACCTGCAATCACGCCGGGCTGCTTGGCGGTGATGTTGGCGCGAATGGTCTGCCCTGCTGGGATGGTGGCGCGGCTGGTGACATCGCCAAGATCGTCGAGGTCTTCTATCAACGCCAGTTTGACAAGGTGTTCAATCTGGGTTTCCAACGGAATCCCCTTAGGGTGTTTGATACACTAATTCAAGCTATAAATGTAGAGCGCAGATTTTGCGCTCTGGTGTTAAGCGGATGTTATGCCCGACGAGCCTTTTTGTCAAGCAGACACTAAACGTCCACATTACGTTGGACGCAGACCAACGGCAAATCTTACGCAGCGTACAAGTTTCAGCTTCGGAGGGTGTGATAAGCGTCCAGGGCGCGCTGGCGGGCAAAAAAGTGACCAACCAGCGGCAGCGGGTAATTGGGGGGCGGCGCATCCATTTTCCAGGGCGTGTGAATGAATTTATCAGGCACGGCGCGCAGTTCGGGCAGCCAGTGACGAATATAGACACCACGCGGATCAAACTTCATCGACTGAGTGACCGGGTGAAAGATGCGAAAGAACGGCTGCGCGTCCTTGCCCGTCCCAGCAGACCACTGCCAACCGCCATTATTTGCGGCGGGGTCGCCATCGATCAACTGGTGCATGAAATGGAGATCGCCTTCGCGCCAGTGTACAAGCAGGTCTTTGGTCAGAAACGAGGCGACGATCATGCGAGCGCGGTTGTGCATCCAGCCGAGCGCGGCAAGCTGACGCATGGCAGCATCGACAACAGGATAGCCCGTGCGCCCCTCTTTCCATGCCTGCAAGTCACCGGGCGACGTGTTCCATTTCAAGCGCTCGAATTCGGGGCGGAAACTGATATTGTAGATGTGCGGGAAGCGAAAAAGCGTCTGCATGTAGAAATCACGCCAGGCCAGTTCGCCGATCCAGACGTCAATCGAATGTTTCGCGACTGCGCTTCGGGCTTGAGTATGAGCTTCGCTGGCAGCAGCGTAAGCCTGACGCGGCGAAATCATGCCGAAGCGGAAATAAGGCGACAGCCCAGACGTCCCTGCATCTTGATCCAGGAAAGGGTTGATGTTCTGCAGATCGCGGCCTTTGCTGTAACCGTCGATCTGGTGCTCGGTGAAATTTCCCAATCGGCGCAAAGCAATCGCCTCACCGGCTTCAGGAACGTCGATGGTATCGCCAAAACCGAGCGATTTAAGCGTCGGCATTGGCCCAGGGTCGAGGCCGCGCAAGGTATGAAACTGGTCGCTTTTGAGCGGATACGCTTCCGGTTCCGGTTTGGGTACGGCAAGCCAGACGCGCTTATAAGGCGTGAAAATCACGTAAGGTGTGGCATCTTTCTTCAAGACTTCATTGGGCGGATGGAGCATGGCGTCGTCAAATGCATAGACAGGAATCGGCAGGCGCGCACTGAGCGTATCGTCGCGACGTTGAGCATAGGGTGAGTAATCGGCGTTGAAGTAAAGCGCCTGCGCATCGGTTTCAGCGATTAGCTTGAGGAGAACGGTCAGCGGATTGCCGTGTCGAATCAGCAAACGGCGGCGCAATTTTCCCAATTCTTTGTCAAGCGCTTCTAACCCCGCTAGCATGAACTTAAGGCGCGCCAGTCCAAAGCGCTCACCCTTGAGAATAGCAGGGTCGAAGATGAACAGCGGAATGACCGCCGAGCCGCTTTCGAGCGCGGCCTTGAGCGCGCGATTATCGTGCAGGCGAAAATCACGGCGCAGCCAGTAAATCACGGTCGTCATGAGTGAATCGCCTCCTGCGTGTTACGGGAACGTGATCGTTTTTGCGTCGGAGATGCAAAGCGGCGCTCAACATCCGCCGCAACACGCATTGCGCCAAGAGTCACGCCAGCAGTCGATTGACCGGGAAAAATCGAGTCGCCGACGAGGCGGACGTTGGCGATTCCAGTCAACGGGCTGCGCGCCCGCAAGAGCGAAGTTTGAGGGAAACCGCCGACCATGCCGCGATAGCGTCCCGTGTAAAACTGGTAGGTGATCGGCGTCCCAGGCAAGGTGAGCGTAATCCCCGCGCGAAAACCGGGGATAACACGTTCAATATTGGAGAGAATGGCATCGGTATACTCCACTTTTCGGGCTTCGTAAGCCGCTTCATCGGCTAAATCCCACCACTGCTGAACGTTAGTGTGGGTGGTGACGGTGGCGGCGCGATGACCTTCTGGTGCGCGGGTGGTGTCCCAAAGCGGCGAAAGCGAGATGAAAATACTGCGGGTTTCGCCGAGCGTCCCGTACAGTGACGTGATAATCTGGTGATGATCGGGGAAGTTAGCAGGCAGCGCGTCGGCACGCAGGCCAAGATGGAGCGCAAACGCACCCCAGCCGAAGCGAAGGGTCTGGACTTCACGACGCAGCGAAGCGGGACTCTTATCTGCCAGCAGATTATCGAGTGACCAGGGCGTGAGGTTGGCGATGAGGAAATCGCAGGGTAAGACTTCGCTGCGGCAATTGTGACGAGTCTCGACAGCGACCGCTCGCCCGTCCTGAACATCAATATGCTCAACATGCTGGTGATACAATACACGCCCGCCAAACTCAGTGATTTTATCGACTAAAGCTGTGGCAATGCCCCCGATGCCACCCTTGACGTGAAAGACGCCCTGCCGCGCCAGATCGAGGGCAGTGGCGCTATAGGCTGCATTGGCAGATTGCGACGTGGTTTGAGCGGATATGAGCAATTGCGCGTCGATGAAACGAGTGAAAGCAGCGTCCTTCGACAAACCGCGCCACTTGAGCCACTGCGCCACAGAAACAAGCGCATACGGGGTGAGGCGCAGATCGCGAGGAAGATTGCTTAGGCCGACACGAAGTAAGTGTGTCCACTCGGCGGTGCTGGTGGGAGGCCAGGATAAGCCCTGAGCAGTGAGTGACCAACCGAGATCAGCGAGGGCTGACTGCTCCCGCCAGAACGATTCGGTCTGCGGGAAGTGATGGATTACGTCAGCATTGTCAGCCATGAGGGCGATTTCACAATCAGGCAGGTGAACGACCCAGGCCGGATCGTGTCGGACAACGGGCCATTCAATACCGAGACGATGGGCGATTAAGGCGTGTGGGCCATTCGCTTGAAAGCCCCCGACAACGGTCGCTCCAGCATCGAATCGATAGCCCTGATGGTAGAAGGTTCCGGCACAACCACCGGGATAGACCTGCCCTTCCAGAACGGTGACATCATGCCCGGAATGAGCGAGCAGCGCGGCGGTCGTCAAGCCGCCGATGCCCGCGCCAATGACAACAATGCGGGCGCTCAGGATGGGATCGCTTTCTGGTAACCGGGGGCAAGCTGGCGCGTGCGCAGATGTCGGTAGAAAAAGAGCAGGCGGAGCGGCAGGCCGTCGAACATAAGGCGGGTGAAGATGCTCCAGAAGCCGCTGGCACGGTGCTCATAGGTCAGGTGATCGGTGAGTTCGACGCCGCCATCAACCTCACGAAAGACATGCTGATGCTCCCAACGCAGCATGGGGCCGCGCATCATCACATCGCAGAAGGCGGTCGGCGTTGAGCCAGATTCGTGACGGGCAGTCCAGCGGACTGGCAAGAAGGCAAACCAGAGGGTGAATTCGAGTTCGCCGCTGGTGAGCGAAGTGCGAGCATCTCGCTGGATGGTGATGAAGATCGGTGGTGGCGTCAACCACGCAAGCGCACGCCGATCCTGATGGAAGGCCAGCATCTGGGACATCGTTGTTTTAACGATAGTCTTGGATTCGAATATTTTCGCGGGCATAGGTTATCGACGTTTCAACTGGACGATCGGTCAGTATAATAAGGGCCGTTGTTTATTGGCGAATCATGCGGAGCTAAGAGAATTATGAAAGAATTACGATTCGGCGTGATCGGCTGCGGCGGCATCGCCCAGATGATGCACATCCCACACCTGACAGAATACGATCAATTCAATTTAGTCGCGCTGGCTGATCTCGACCCGGCGGTGCTGCAAGCGGTAGGTAACCGCTATCACATCGAGGGACGTTACACCAACTGGCGTGAGCTGCTGGCGCGCGACGACATCGACGCAGTGGGAATTTTTCACGGCGGTTCGCACCGTGATACGGTGATGGGCGCGCTGGATGCGGGCAAGCATGTATTCGTGGAAAAGCCGATTGCCTGGAATCTGCGCGAGACGGAAGAAATCGCGGCACGCGCCGCCAAAAGCGACCGAATCGTGCAGGTGGGTTATCACAAGCTGTACGACCCCGGATTCACTTATGCACGCGAGCAGGTTCAGGCGATGAAAGACCTGGGTTATGCGCGGATTACAGTGCTGCATCCTGATGATCGGCTGGGACACGCCACGCACCGGATTCGACGCGGGAATGGGGTGATTCACGAAGGGCATCATCAACCCGCCCCCTGGGACGAACTGGTCGCGGCAGAACTGGCCGGATCGGCAGGCGGATCAGTGTCTGGGCTGGTCGATGAGGCGCTGGAGTCACGCAAGGGAGACAATCGTCTGCGGATGGCATATGGGCAGATGTGCGGCAGCATCATTCATCAGGTGTATACCCTGTTCGGCTTTTTGGGCGACCCAGTTGAGGTGATTCACACGGATGTTTGGCGCGAGGGACTGTCGATTCATACGCTGATCCAGTATCCGAACGACTTAAAAGTGGCGCTCGACTGGCAGTTTCTCGCGTACCTGAAGGATTATAAAGAGGAATATGCCTTCTTCGGCAATTCAGATCGGGTGTACATGACACTGCCGTCGCCGTACCTGCACAGCTTCCCGTCACCGGTGACAGTTCAAGGGGGTGATGGTGAACTGGCGTGGGAGAAGAAGGTCGTTGTCTCGTATGACGAGGCGTTCCGGCGGGAGTTATTGGCCTTCTACGACAATGTGCAAGGGAAAAAGACGCCAATTTCCTCGGTGGAAGATGCGCTGAAACATGCTCGATTCATTCAGCAGATGATCGACAAGGCGGACTAATGCACATGACGCATATATGCCGTATCGACAGCTAGCAGACCAGCATACGACTATCAGCAGGACGTGACCAGACACAGAAGCGGCTGGCAATCTGACATTGACAGCCGCTTCTCAAATGTGCGAGTGATTATGAGTGTGCGCTAGTAGACGCTCTGTCTGATTTTGGTGGGCACAGCGCGCTGTGCCCCTACAAGTACCGGGCGAACACTTGGGTTCGCCCCTACAAAAGTGCCCACTCAATTTCACTCTGTGGGCAACTATGTGCGGTCCAAAACGTCGTGATGGGTAAGAACGGGCGAGGCGTGCCTCGCCCCTACGAGAAGATTATGCGGGCGCACGTGCAAACAAGTTTGCCACGGTGCGCCCCTACACATGAATCCCGCGTTACTCTCGTGGAAATACTTAGTCTTCCAGCGTGCTGATGTCGCCGACGGGCTGCCCAGTGGCCTGCGCCTTGAGGACGCGACGCATAATCTTGCCGGAGCGAGTCTTGGGCAGAGAAGTGACGAATTCAATCTTTGATGGGACGGCGATAGGGCCGACCTCATGGCGAATGTGCTGCTTCAACTGCTCAGCGAGATCATCGCTCGGCTGGAAATTGTTGCGCAGGATGCAGTAGGCGTAAATGACGTTGCCGCGAATTTCATCGGGCACCCCAATGGCCGCTGCTTCCGCCACGGCTGGGTGGCTGACCAAACCGGATTCAATCTCCGCCGTCCCCAGGCGTTCGCCGCTGACTTTGATGACATCATCGTTACGCCCGATGACCCAGATGTAACCATCCTCGTCCTTGCGGGCGGAGTCGCCTGCCAGATACCAGCCCTGCTTCTGGTATTTGCTCCAGTACTGCGTGACGAAGCGATCCGGGTCGCCATAGACTGTGCGCGCCATGCTCGGCCAGGGAGTCTTGATGACCAGATTGCCATCTGCGCCGGGCGCGACTGTATTGCCGTCATCATCGACGACATCGACTTCGATTCCGGGGAAAGGACGAGTCGCGCTGCCAGGTTTGAGGGCGACCGAGGGCAGCGGCGTGATCATGAAGCCGCCCGTTTCCGTTTGCCACCAGGTATCCATAATCGGGCAGCGTTCCTTGCCGATGACCTTGTAGAACCAACGCCAGGCTTCCGGGTTAATCGGCTCACCCACAGATCCAAGCAGGCGCAGGCTGCTGAGGTCGTGGCGATTCGGCCAGGCATCGCCGAAGCGCATGAGGCTGCGAATCGCGGTCGGCGCGGTGTAGAGGATAGTGATGCCGTAATCCTCGATCATCTTCCACCAGCGATTGGGATAGGGATGATTGGGCGCGCCTTCGTAGATGAAGCCGGTTGCGCCGAGGATCAGCGGGCCATAGACGATGTAGCTGTGTCCGGTGATCCAGCCGGGATCAGCAGCGCACCACCAGCGATCCTGATCCTTGATGTCGAAGACCCAACTGAGCGTGGTTGAGCTGTATAACTGATAGCCGCCATGCGTATGGACAATTCCTTTTGGCTTTCCCGTCGTGCCGCTGGTGTAGAGAATAAAGAGCGGATCTTCCGCATCCATGACAGTGGTTTCGCAAACCGGGCTGGCAATCGGCAGCGCCATCAGGTCGTGATACCAGTAATCGCGCCCCTGCTCCATATTGACTTCGTGGGCGGTACGCTTGACGACGACAACCGACTCGACAACAGGTGAACGGTGGACAGCTTCGTCCACAATGTCTTTAAGGCGAACGATCTTGCCGCGCAGCCACGCGCCGTCGCAGGTGATCAATACCTTACTCTGCGCATCTTCGATACGGTCGGCAAGCGCCTGGGCAGAAAAGCCGCCAAACACAACGCTATGAACCGCACCGATTTTGGCACAGGCGACCATCGCAAAGACGAGTTCCGGCACGCGACCCATATAGATGGTGACACGGTCGCCTTTCTTGACGCCGAGGCTCTTGAGGACGTTGGCAAACTTATTGACTTCGCGCCAGACACGCCAGTAGGAAAACTCGCGACGGTCGCCCGGTTCGCCTTCCCAGATGATCGCCAGCTTGTTGCGGCGGTAAGTCTTGACGTGACGGTCGAGGGCGTTATGAGCAATATTGGTCTGCGCGCCGACGAACCATTTGTAAAAGGGAGCATTGCTCCGGTCGACGACTTGATCCCACTTCTTGTACCATTCGAGGTTCTCGGCCTGCTTCGCCCAGAAGGCTTCGGGGTCGGCCTTGGCTTCAGCGTAGAGGGCTTCGTATTCGGGTGCGTTCGCGTTTTTAACGATCTCTTCGGATGGGTAATACCATTCGGTGGTCGGAGGCGAAAAATCCTGCTGCGACATAAGACTATTCTCCTGAAAAATACGTCAAAGACGGAGAGATTATAGTTCAGCGTGCGGATTGATCAACTTTGCCTGTCCGGTTCGCCTGATACCAGTTGCACAAATCTTTCAGTGGACAGAGTTGGCAGCGCGGGTTATCGCCCCAGATACAAAGCTGCTGCCCATGCTTAAGCGCAGCGATGTGGAAATTGAACAGGATGTAGGGATCGGGCGGGAACAAGGCCAGCAGCAAATGATGCGCGGCTTCGGTATTGGCTTTGAGCGGGATGAGGCCGACCCGCTGGCTAACGCGAAAAACGTGGGTATCGACCGGAAGCACAGGTTTGCTGAAGCAAAAGAGCAGCGTCAGCGAAGCTGTCTTGATGCCAACGCCGGGCAGTGCCATCAACCAGGCTAAGCCTTCGTCTGCGGAGAGATCGGCAAGAAAGTCAATATTTGGCGCGCCGCGTTCGTCGATGATTTGCCTGAGCGTGCCTTTGATGTACGGCACTTTGGCTTCGGCAAAGTTTGAGGGCGCAATCGCTTCCGCAAGCTGAGCGGGAGGTGCATCGCGGATGGCTTCCCACGAGCCGAACTTTTGCCACATGCGGTCATAGGCGACCGCTTCGTTGTGCTGCGTGGTACGGTGCGACAAAATTGTGCTGATGAGTTCGTGAAGCGGTTCGCGGCGCGGAACCAGCGGCTGCGCGCCATAGCGTTCGACCAATAAAACGTAGACCTGTCCCGCTTTTGCTGTCAGATCATCGGGCATGACAATTAAACCCTTAATTGTTCAGAAAGATTATAGCCTGAATCATGCGGGGTATGCCACCCGATCCCGAATTTGCCCGGAGCGCTAAGCAGCCTCAATCACAGGCTGTGGACGGGTGAGCCACCAGACCATCGCCATCAGGAACAGCACAAGGACCAAGCCAAGCGAACTGACGGCCTGGTAGCCGCCAGAGGCAAACAACGGCCCTGCACTGAGACTTCCAACCCCGGCGGCGAAGAAAACCAAGGCGTCGTTGACGCCCTGAACGCGCGCCAGTTCGCGACCGCGCAGCGCATCGGCGAGCAAGGATGCACCTGAAACGTAGCCGAAATTCCAGCCGAGGCCGAGCAAAAAGAGCGCGACGACCAACACAATCGTTTCACTGGACAGCGGAGCCAACAGCGCCGAAGCCGACAAAATTAACGTCCCCAACAGGAGCATCCGAATTCTGCCGAAGCGGTCGATGAGGTAGCCCGTCAGTGGAGACAGACCGAACATACCGAGGGTGTGCATAGCGATCACAAGCGAAATGGCGTCACGGTTGGTCTCCATGTCTGCCATGCCGCTCATGCTCGCCATTTCGTGCGCCATGTGATCCATGTGCAGTGGGGTCATGGTCATGAGGACGACCATCACCGTTTGGCTGATGAGCACGGCGAGAATAGCTAACTGGACTTTGGGCAGCCTAAGCAGCTTTGCAAGCGGACGAACAGGTTGGGTGAAGGTCGCTTTGTGAATGTCGGGGGTGAGCGCAACCAGGGCACGTGCCTGCACGGTCGGGTCAGGGCGCAGGAAAAAGGCGATAATCATGGTGGCAAGACCGCACAGGAGAATCATGGCAACCCAGGGGCCAGCATCAGGGTGCAAATCGAAGGACGGCATGAGGCGACCGCTGGGCGATACGAGCACCGGGCCGACAATCGCGCCAATGGTTCCTGCGAAGACCAGACGTCCAATCATCCGCGCGCGTTCCGCTTCGGGGAACATCTCGCCCGCGACATAGCGACTCTGCTCACTGCTGGCGCGACCCAAGCCGATAAGCGCAGCGCTGACGAGCAGAAGCGGGAAAATACCATGAAAAATCGCCAGCACGCCCACAACACCACCTGCGGTAGCCGCTGCATAGCCAATCATTAAGCCCAAGCGTCGCCCGAAGCGCCCCATGATGAGCGCGACGGGGACGGCAGTCAGCGCCTGGGTGAAGGTCAGCGTCGATGACGGAAGCCCTGCTACGCTTTCGGTTCCACCGAGGCGCACCGCAACAATCGTGGTCAAGGTCGCGACGGCAATCTGCGCCGCAGAGAAGAGACTTTGCGCAATAAAAAGTGTATAAAGCAGGCGGGTACTGGTGACTTTGTTGTACATTAAGAATCCCTTTTGAGAAAGCGCCCAAGTGTTGGCCTATCCTCATTGTTTCAGGTGCAGCTTTTGGACGCAAGAGGCCAATAGCCCGGTACGAATCATACATGAATTCATGAATTTGAGGCGTGACGGTGACACAACAGGCTGACCATCAGGTATTGACCACCCACGCCTGACGAACGTGACCTGTGAAAGATGATGTCTGTCACAGGAAGTTTGCCGCTCCTGGGTTACAATCTAATCCATTGTGTTGAGGAGGTCGTATGAAGCGAATGGCGGTACTCACCAGCGGCGGTGACGCACCCGGAATGAACGCGGCGATTCGCGCGGTAGTGCGCGGCGGAATCGACCAGAACTGCGAAGTGTACGGCGTGAATAACGGCTTTCGCGGGTTAATCGACAACCGAATGCAGGTTCTGGGCGCGCGGGATGTGGGCGGAATTATCCAGTTCGGCGGGACATTCCTGGGCAGCGCACGCTGTCCAGAATTTCAAACTGTAGAAGGGCGCGAGAAAGCGCTTGCGAATCTGCGCGAACGCGGAATCGAGGGCCTGATCGTCATCGGCGGCAATGGCTCACAAACGGGCGGGTATGAACTCAACAAAATGGGCTTCCCGGTAATCGGCGTGGCATCCACGATTGACAACGATCTGATGGGATCTGAAATCACGATTGGCGTGGATACGGCGCTGAACATCGCGCTGGAGGCAATTGACCGGCTGAAGGTAACAGCATCATCGCATCGCCGCGCTTTTCTGGTCGAGGTCATGGGGAGAAACTGCGGTTATCTTGCGCTGATGGCTGGAATTGCGGGCGGCGCGGAAGCGATTGTCATCCCTGAAGTCGAGACGAAGCCGGAAGTTGTGATCAGTCTTTTGCACCAGGCTTATGAACGGGGCAAAAAGCACGGCATGGTGATCGTCGCGGAAGGCGCATCCTATAACGCCGATGCCCTGAGCAAGTATTTTGTCGATCACGCTGCAAACGTCGGCTTCGACCACCGCGCTACGATTCTCGGTCACGTACAGCGCGGCGGAAATCCCGGCGCATTTGATCGGCTGCTGGCATCACGGCTGGGCGCGGAAGCCGCGCGGCAGTTATGCCGCGGAAATGAAGGCGTGTTGATCGGCTGGCTGAACGACAGCGCAACGCCGTCGCCCTACGAGGAAATTGTCGGCAAACACAAGCCGCTCGATTTGAAGCTGTTCGAACTGGCGGATGTGCTGGCGCAGTAGGAAACCAGGGGCGGGTTGTCGCCCGCCCTTCGACTGCATTCAGGCTTTGACGAGCGAAGCTGCCGCCTTATCGACGATCCACAACACCTGCCCGTCGGGCGGATCGACAATCTGTGCCGGAACGAGATTAGGATCCTTGGGGTCGCTCAATATCTGCCTGAGAGCAGGTGCTTTTTCCTCACCGATGATGGTAAAGATGACCTTCGAAGCCGCATTCAGCGCCGGTGGTGTCAGCGTGATGCGCCACGTCTTCATTTTATCGACATAGACGGCTGCGACCCAACGCTCACGCTCATTCAAAAGCGGCGAACCGGGGAAGAGCGAGGCGGTATGACCTTCGGCTCCGGTTCCAAGCAGCACGAGATCAAACCGCGGCAGCTTCATGTCACGCGCTGAAAAATAGCGATGGAGAGTCTGGTCGTAATCTTGCGCAGCCTGTTCGGGCGGAAGCTGACTCTGAATTCGATAGATGTTATTGGGCGCAACCGGCACATGATTCAAGAGCGTTTCACGCGCCATATTCGCGTTATTTTCAGGGTCATTGAACGGGACACAGCGCTCATCGCCCCAGAAAATGTGGACATTGCCCCACTCCACCATCGGCGAATATTCTTCGCTGGCAAGCAGTCGATAAACATCACGCGGGGTATTGCCCCCCGCAAGTGCGACCATAAAGCGACCGCGTGCATTGATGGCTTTTTCAGCAGTGGCGACAAACTGGGCCGCCGCCGCATGAGCAGTCGCGCTGCGGGTTGGGTAAACGCGAAGCTGGCTGGTCATCCCCCATTCTCCCCACAGCCAAGCCGCCAGACACGTCCATCAGCGCCCAGCAGTTTATCAGCAGCCTCCGGCCCCCAGCTCTCACGGGAATAGATTTGCAACGCTGGCGCGTGCGGCGCAAGCCAGCCCTGCATAATGTAATCGATCAGCGTCCAGGAAAGCTCAATCTCATCCTCACGGGTGAACAGTGCCGCATCGCCCTGAATGGCATCGAGGAGCAGACGTTCATACGCTTCTGGCAACGGCGCACTGCTGAACGAGTCCTTGTAATGAAATTCCATATCGACCGACTGGACTTCACTGCTCGACCCCGGCACTTTACTCTGGAAACCCATGTGAATGCCCTCGTCCGGTTGGATGCACATGCTGAGCATATTCGGTTCGAGGCTTTGATCGCGCGGTAGATTGAAGAACAGATGCGGCGGTGTGCGGAACTGGATGACGATCTCCGACGTTTTGGCTTTGAGCGCCTTACCAGAACGAAGATAAAAAGGAACGCCCTGCCAGCGCCAGTTATCAATGTAAAGCTTGAGCGCAGCATAGGTCGGCGTCTGCGAATCAGGGGCGACACCATCAGAGCCGATGTAGCCATCATACTGCGCACGGACGGTATCGTTGAGGTTGACCGGGCGCAAGGCACTCAGGACTTTCACTTTTTCGTTGCGCAGCGAATCGGCATTGTTGGAAGCGGGCGCTTCGATAGCCACCAGCGACAACAGTTGCAGCAGGTGATTCTGGAACATATCGCGCAGGACTCCCGCCCCATCATAGTAGCCACCACGATGTTCGACATCGACTTTTTCGGCAACGGTGATCTGGACGTGATCAACGTAATTGCGATTCCAGATCGGCTCAAAGATGGCATTGGCGAAGCGGAAGAAGAGAATATTCTGGACGGTTTCCTTACCGAGATAATGATCGATGCGGTAGACCTGATTTTCCTCAAACGCCTGATGGATAACGTGATTGAGCGCTTTCGCCGTACCGAGATCGTAGCCGAAAGGCTTCTCAACAATCAGACGCCGCCAGCCATCTTCCTGACTGGTCATTTTCATGATTTTGAGGTTATTGACGACCGCTTCGTAGTAATTGGGCGCAGTCGCGAGATAGTAGATGCGGTTGGCGTTGGCCTGCTCGCACTCATAGAGAAACTTATGGAGCGCGTCGTAGTCTTCGGGGGTATTCAAATCACCACGCGCGTACCAGAGATTTTCAGCAAATTCATCCCAAATGGCCTGATCAAATTCAGGGCTGTCCTTTAATGCTTCGAACATCAGCCGGCGGAAATCGTCGTGAGAATACGGTCGGCGGGCAAAGCCGATGACGCGGAACTTCGGCGGCAACCGATGACGACGAAAAAGGTTATAGAGCGCCGGGATCAGCTTACGGCTGGTCAGGTCGCCAGACGCACCGAAGATGACAATCGAGGTGGCTTTTATACCATCATTCATCATGATTTATTCCCGCTTGATGGCGTGACCGCCAAATTGATTGCGCATGGCAGCCAACAGTTTGGCTGAATAGCTATCGTCCTGACGGCTGACAAAGCGCATCATCAGCGCGAGGGTGATAACAGGCGCTGGCACATCATGATCGATGGCTTCCTCGACCGTCCAGCGACCTTCGCCGCTATCTGCCACCCAGGGCTTGATGGTGCTGAGGTTGGCGTCGTCCTTGAGCGCATTGGCGATCAGGTCGAGGAGCCACGAGCGGACGACGCTGCCGTAGCGCCAGATTTCGGAAATTTCGTAGAGATCAAGATTCATTTCGCTTTTAGACTTCATAATTTCGAAGCCTTCAGCGTAAGCCTGCATCATGCCATATTCGATGCCGTTGTGCACCATTTTGACATAATGCCCTGCCCCATGCGGCCCGACATAGCCCCAACCCTGATCGGGCGCGGGCGCGAGGGTTTCGAAAATGGGACGCAGCCCTTCGACGATGGCTTTATCGCCGCCAACCATCATGCTGTAGCCTTCCTTGAGGCCCCAGACACCGCCGCTCGTGCCGACATCGACAAAATTCAGCCCTTTTTCCTTGACTTTTTCGGCGCGGCGAATCGAGTCTTTGTAATTGCTGTTGCCGCCGTCGATGAGGGTATCGCCCGGTTCAAGAATGCCCATCAATTCGTCAATGGTCGATTCGGTGGGCGCGCCTGCCGGAATCATTAACCAAATGGCGCGCGGTTTGCTCAGTTTGCTGACCATATCGGCAAGTGAGGTCGAAGGCGTCGAGCCAAAGCCTGCCGCATCCTGAACTGCTTCCGCACTGCGGTCGTAGACAACGGTCGTGTGTCCCCCCTTGAGCAGGCGCTGATTCATGAAGTCGCCCATTTTTCCAAGCCCAATTAAGCCCAGTTGCATTGCTGCCTCCTGTTCCTCGAAACTGCGAATTGTGGCTCATTCTGGTGCCGTAAATCTTAAAGATTCATTATAGTCCTTTTCGCCAAGCGACAATGCGCTTCGACACGCTCGTTGTCATATGACAGGCAATGACAATCTTGTGGATATTTGCCCCTTACGCTGAGTCGGAAAGAACAGATTTGATTCCCATATAGAACTTCGATGTGCCATCCGCGGTGATGTGAGGGGAAATAAGCGCATTAAATCTCGCTCAGTCAGTGCATCTTCAAAAGTCTACCTGCGATTTTCGCTGCTTCAATGAGTGACAATACTCATCGTTATTTTGTGATTGTCGCTCACGGGTTGTTGTGGCACAATCAGCCCATCAAATTTAAGTGATGGGAATAAAACTGATGCAATCCCCCACTCCAGTATCCTCTACAGCACAGGTTGGTGGACTCGACGCCATTTTCAGCCCCAAGAACATCGCGGTGATCGGCGCGACCGAACGTCAGGGAAGTGTCGGACGGACAATCCTGTGGAATCTGATCAGCAATCCGTTTGGCGGAACCGTATTTCCGGTGAACCCAACGCGATCCAGTATTCTGGGAATTCGCGCCTATCCGAACATCAAGGAAGTGCCGGAACAGGTCGATCTGGCGGTCATCGTAACACCTGCACCGAGTGTCCCCGGCATTATTCAAGACTGTATCGACGTTGGCATCAAAGGCGCGATCATCATTTCGGCAGGATTCAAGGAAACGGGCGCACCCGGCATCGAGCTGGAGCGGCAAATTCTCGAAAAAGCGCGCGCGGCGAACATGCGGATTATTGGGCCGAACTGCCTCGGCGTGATGCGTCCGCTGTATGGAATGAACGCGACCTTCGCGGCATCAATGGCGCGACCGGGGAATGTCGGCTTCATCAGCCAGAGCGGCGCGCTCTGCACGGCAGTGCTCGACTGGAGCTTTCAGGAAAACGTCGGCTTCAGCGCATTTATTTCGATTGGAACGATGCTGGACGTTGGCTGGGGCGACCTGATTGATTATCTGGGACGCGACCCGAACACCCACAGCATCGTGATATATATGGAATCGGTGGGCGATGCCCGTTCGTTTCTGTCGGCAGCGCGAGAAGTCGCGCTGCGCAAGCCCATTATCATCATCAAGGCGGGACGGACAGAAGCGGCAGCCCACGCGGCAGCTTCGCACACAGGGTCGCTGACCGGAAGTGACGAAGTGCTGGAAGCCGCCTTCCGGCGCTGCGGTGTGCTGCGTGTTGACCGGATTTCGGAAGTATTTTATATGTCGGAAGTGCTGGCGAAGCAGCCGCGCCCGAACGGTTCCCGGTTGACGATTGTCACGAACGCGGGCGGCCCCGGTGTGCTGGCGACCGACGCGCTGATTACAGGCGGAGGCGAACTGGCGCAGCTTTCTGAAGAAACGTATACAGCCTTGAACGGCATCCTACCTTCAGCGTGGAGCCATAACAATCCGGTGGATATTCTGGGGGACGCAGGGCCAGAACTGTACGCGAAGTCCCTGGACATTGCAGCAAAAGACCCAAACAGTGACGGTCTGCTGGTGATTCTGACACCACAAGCGATGACCGACCCCACACAAACGGCAGAAGCGCTGCGTAACCTTGGCAAAATTGAGGGTAAGCCGCTGATCGCAAGCTGGATGGGCGGGCCGGACGTTGCCGCCGGAGAAGCCATCCTGAATCGCGCGAACATTCCGACATTCGCCTTCCCAGACACCGCCGTCCATATGTTCAATTATATGTGGCGCTATAACTACAACCTGCGAGCGATTTACGAGACACCGCTGCTCCCGGTTGATTCCGCACAGGAAACGCCGGATCGCGCCGGGGTCGAAACCATTCTGGAACAGGTGCGCGCCAGCGGGCGGACGATTCTCAGCGAGTACGAATCGAAACAGGTACTGGCGGCCTATACGATACCGATTGTGCCAACCGAACTGGCGG
>DAOUCB010000086.1:0-10525 GCA_034432495.1 Anaerolineae bacterium
GAGGACACGTTTTACACGATGATGTGCATTCGGGGAAATTTCTCGCTCGACCCCACCCCCCGACCCCCTCCCCGAATTCAAGGAGGGGGCGAAAAACAAAACCGTTCACGGGAAGATTTTTGGCATTTTACAAAGGTATCCTCTCCTCAGCGCAAGCGGGGAGAGGGAGGAAAAACTGCGTGTTGGGAGACAAAATTCCGGTTGTAGAACTGACTGTTTATTTTCGGACAAGTGTACATCGGTCTGCGCCGACAAATGTTCGCTTTTTTCGACACGCCAATCTCGTGCAAGTAATAGCAATCTTTTTAATCCTGTATCCTCAGGCTATACTCTAATCAGCGGTCTTACATGGTAGGAGCGGCGTCATCTATGCGCCTTCAAGATTTGAATTGGATGGATGTCGAACAGTATTTGCAAACCGACCAGCGTATCATGCTGATTACCGGGGCGACCGAACAGCATGGGTATCTGAGCCTGGCGACAGACATCCTGATTCCCACGCGGATCGCGCTGGCAGTGGTCGAACAGGAACCCGTCCTGGTCGCGCCGCCGTTCCATTTCGGCGTGAGCGAATTGTTCGCGGATTTCCCCGGCACGATCACCATCAGCCAGCCGACCTTTGACCTGGTGCTGGTCGAGATCGTCGAAGGACTGATTCATCAGGGCTTCGAGCGCTTTTTCATTCTCAACGGTCACAGCGGCAATAAAATGCCACAGCGCCTGAACGATTGGCATATGGACAAAAACGGAATTCACATCGCCTGGTACGACTGGTGGGATGAGCAGGCCGCGCTGGGCTTTGCCGCCGAACACGATCTGGTGGGTGATCACGCCAACTGGTGCGAAAACTATCCTTTTACGCGCGTCGCCGAAGTTCCCGCCGGAAGCAAAACGCCCGTCAATCTCGAACTGCTCGACGAAGGCAAGCCGCCGCGCGGGGTTCTGGGCGACGGCAGTTTCGGCGGGCCGTACGAGGTTGCGGACGATTTGATGCAACGTATGTTCGCGCGCATCGTCACCGACGTGGTGGAACGCCTGCGCGCGCTGAACGAGGTCTAAGCGAGTATCTGATGCTTGATGCCGAGGGGCTGATCCCCTATCTCTACACCTATAATGCCCGCCTCGCCAGCCAGCAACTGGTCGCGCTGGGCGGGGCGGCGGTCGAGCCGCTGATCGCTGTGCTGAATGGTACGCGGCCTGTGCCGGATTTAGCGCCGCTGGAAGCCACCGACGAGAGCCGCGCTCTGCTGGGCTGCCTCAACGTGCCGCCGACGCCTGCCACCAACGCCGCACGCGAACGCGCCGCGTATCTGCTGGGCGATATTGGCGACATGCGCGCCGTCGAGCCGCTGATCGCCGCGCTGGACGGCGCAAACGACCGCTTTATGCGGATGGCGATTGCGCGTTCGCTGGGCAAAATTGGCGATGTGCGCGCCGTCGAGCCGCTGATCACGGTACTGGCTGCGCCCGCCTGGACGCCGGATTTCGGCATTCTGGTGGACGATCTGGCGCGGATTGGCGGTGAACGGGCGGTCGAGCCGCTGCTGGGCGTGCTGCTCAGCAAAAGCTACAGCTACGGTTGTGCTGCCCGTGCTGCGCGCATCCTGGCAGATCGGCGCGACGATCCGCGCGTGATTGACGGATTGATCGGCGCGCTGCGGCTTGATGCCGAGTTTACGACGCTGCAAGCCGTGATCGAAATTCTAGGGGAATGGGGTGCTGTACGCGGCGCGGCTGCGCTGCTGGGCTTCGTCAATGCGTTGATGGCGTTGCCAGCCGAACAGTGGGATGATCGCGATGAAAACCTGAGCGAAACCGAGCAGGGCGTGACGTTTCACATTCTCAAAACGGAATTCAGCGCGGCGCTGGCGGCGCTGCGGCGGATTGACGACCGGGAAAGTCTGGACGCGCTTGAACGCGCTTTAAGCGAGGCGGCAGTCTATATTCCGAGGCGCTGACGGCGCTAGCTTTTGCGGTCGCCGTGCTGGAAGTAAACGCGCAGGATCAGGCGACCAAGACGCAGTTCATCGCCATCACGGAGAACACGCACCTCCTGCGGATAGAGCTTCTGCCCGTTGATGAAGGTTCCGTTGGCGCTTTTCATATCCGAGACGCTGAGCAGGTTGTTTTTGGCATTGTATTGCAGGGCAACGTGCAGGCGCGACACGCCCATTTCTGACGCATTGTGCGAACTCAGATCGATATCCGGCTTCATGGTGCTGCCTTCATTGCGCCCGATGATGGTTTCGTGCTTATAACGCTGCGGCTGCACCTTGTAGGAATAGCTTGTGCCATCGACCACCAGCACGAGCGTCGAATCGGCGCTGAAGAAATCCGCGCCGTGCGAAATCATGTCAGGATCATCGAGCCGGGTGGTTTCGTAGACGGCCTGTTCGGTGCGCAGGAAGTTGCCGCAGTTGGCGCAGAAGACATCGGTCGCATTATTCGCCCTGCCGCAGCGCGTGCAAACCACTGCGTTGGCGGATGCTGAAGCGGGTGCGGACGTTTTTACGGACGGATTCTCAAGTTCATTGGAAGAAGGTGGCATCATCGCATCGGTTATCGACGGTCGTGACCCATTGGATGACGGTGAAGAAGCGATGGGGGCGGGTCTTGGGGGGATACGCGCTGGCTTCGCGGGTGCCTTCGGCAGCGGCTGGGGCGGTGAGGCTACGGTTCCCATATGCTGACCTTCCCAGGCTTTGACAAGCCGCACCAGTTCGGCCTGGTCGCTGTTGGGCATAATCTGGATGCGAAAGCGCAGGGCTTCGAGGGTGGCCTTGGCTTCTTTTCCGCCCAGGCGCATCTGCATATAGACATCAAACGTCTCATCGATTAAAGATTTACCCATCCCCGCCAATCCCTCTAGCCGAGCCATTTTGTCTTGTATGGCTAATTAGCTATATTCTACACACGATCAATTCAAGGAGAAATAGAGAAATGCAGCAGCCCAAGCTCGATATAAAAGTGACCTACTGCGCGCCCTGCGGTTATCAGGAGCGCGTGACCAGCCTGACCAACGAGATCATCGGTGAGCGTGAAATTGAACATTTCATCGCCTCGTGGACACTAGTACCTTCGTCCGGCGGGTGCTTCGAAGTGGAAGTCAACGGCGAGCTGATTTTCTCGAAGAAGGCGCTCGGTCGCCATGCCGAGCCGGGTGAAATCCGTTCGGCGCTGGTCGCCAAGCTCGATCTGGTGCGCTAAGCTGCCGCCGCTTCTTCCTGATGCCAGAGGTAAGCCAGCATGGTGTTGATAACAAAGACGAGCGCAAAAATCAAGCCGAGCGTCACGCTGCCCGCCATGATCAGCGCGAGAATCGCCAGCGCGAAAACCGTCACTTTAAAGATCAGGTAGGCTATTCCACGCAGGCGGCGCTCAGATTTAGGTGCCGCAAAAAATCGCCAGAGGGTAATCATCAGGAGCGGTGCGCCGAGGCCGACAACGATGTTGACGATGGTCGAGTCCGTCAGCGTGAAGCCCCAGTAGGCAAACGAGGCGATTGCGACCAATTCGAGCAGGAAGGCTACACCAAGGTTGGCAATTTTCAGCAAGGCCATCACGACTCCACCTGTTTGAGACGCAGCCAGTCCGGTGCGCGCCGATTCAAGACCGCGATCACGCCGTTGAGAACTTCAATCAAACTGCCGTTGGCGTCGATGACCTCAATCGGTTCGCCGCGTGCGCGCAGATATTCGATCACGCTCTGATATTTGGCGCGGGTTTCGGCGAAGCGATCTTCGAATAATTCGCGATGATCCTGACGCTGCCCGATGCGCTGCTCGGAGGTTTCGGGCGTCGTATCGAGGAAAAGCGTCAGGTCAGGCTGGCGCGCGCTGCGGTTGAGTTCCATCACATCCTCGACGGTCAGGCCGCCCGTCGATTGATAAACCAGTGACGACAGATAGTAGCGGTCGCAGACAATCACACGCTGATCGCCCTGGTCGATAAACGGGTCAAGCTCGCGTTCGTTGTGGTCGGCGCGGTTGAGGGCGAAGGCCAGCGCCAGCGTTCGCGGGCTGACGGTGATGCGCTTTGCCAGCACATCGCGGCAGTAGTCACCTGCTGCTGAAGGATTATGCGGCTCATAGGTGTGCAGAATGTGATCCGCGCCCAGCGAGTCGGTCAGCAAAGCAACGAGGCGGCGCGCAATTTCGGTTTTGCCTGACCCGTCCAGCCCTTCGAGGACGAGGAAAAAATAATCGCTCATTCGGTCTCCGCTGCGCCGCGCTTCAGGCTCTCGATCACGGCGGGACTGAAATGCAGGGCATCCAGTTCCGCCGCCGGGATGGCATGGTCACGGCGGTAAGTTTTCATCAGATAGGACAGGCGATACAACCGAACCGCCTGATCGACATCCTGATCGCCTCGCATCCAGAAGCTAATCCAGCCGCTTTCGGGCAAGATATGATGCAGTTCGGCTTCGCCATCGGCGACCAGCGCCTCGCGGGTGCGCTTGGTGAAGGGAATATCGACCAGCCCGGAATCGACGTGGATGTGACCGACCTCGACGTTG
Organism: Anaerolineae bacterium; assembly: GCA_034432495.1. Taxonomy (GTDB): domain Bacteria; phylum Chloroflexota; class Anaerolineae; order Aggregatilineales; family Phototrophicaceae; genus Flexifilum. The sequence continues at coordinate 4,517 of DAOUCB010000086.1, forward strand.
CCGAGGACAAACTCGACGCCGCCGAAGCGGTGCGGCCTGGCTTCGATGCCGTTCCATGCGGAAACAGCGTCGATGACGCGCTGAGAAACTTTGTGCATATTCATTCTGGGTTACTCACCATAGCCAAGCTGCCGTTCTTTTTCGACTGGACAGCCATTTTCCAGCCATACAAAACACTGCTCCTCCGATAACGTGGGGTTAACCCAAACAACAGCGCGGATTTCTCCGATTTTCGGCGCTACGGATTGAAATCGCTTTCTATCGAGTTCGTTGAGCGAAATCACGAAGTTGTCGGTCGCGAGTGCAGCTTCAAGCAGTCGTACATCTTTCAGCATTTCTTCTCTGTCTACATCGGTTTTCGCGTGCCGTTCCAGCTTTGCGCGCAAAGCATCATTGATAACTTCCTCAGCACGATAAGTTAGTTTTCGAGCGCGCATAGAGGTCAACCATTCTAAAGCAAAGCTAGAACGATGACGTTTCCACTCGTCCCATATTTCTTCGGTGATCACAAAAATATGCTCATGCTTCAAAACGCTGACCAGACATTCTCGACACAGCTTCGGCGTTGGGTGGATTGCATTTTCACTTCCAGCAGAGCTTGTCACTGATGTATCAATCACCAATCGCTTCGAATTTCTATTCGGCATTGTGGGAAGTCAGTTCAGCGAGGTCAGCAGCATCGAGAAAGCGACTTTGCGCATCTAAACGTACTTCGGCAAAATCTTCAGGCCAACTCCCATCTTTGAACGCGCCGTCTTTTTCCAGTTCAGTGCTGTTGATGTGAGTCACACCTTCGTCATCGCGCGTGAACCAATGGAAAATTGCTTTATCAGTGGTGAGTTTCCCCTCAGCAACGAGCGTTTGAATGCCGAGGATCAACAAATCGCTGTGAGTCTCAATGACGACACGCACGCCGCGATTGGATGCTTCAGCGATAATTTCGGCGAGTTTCACTTGCGCACGAGGATGTAGATGCAGTTCAGGCTGCTCGATATAGACAAGCTGTCCCGGTTCAGCCACGAGTAATGCGACTAGTACGGGGAGAACTTGAGAGACACCGAAACCTACCTGATTAATATTTACTGTGTCTTCTTTACCGCTTTTTAGTGTTCTACCAACATGGATTTCTACAGATAAGTCGGTTGAGCCAACCGCGCGAACGTATGATGTCAGTTTGAGTAAGTTTAGATAGCCAAACAACCAATGTAATTCGTCCGCATCATCTTCTTGCCAATCGGCAATTAATCTACCAACGTAATTAGTGAAAACACCTGCAAATCGATTCGCACTATGGTCAGTCTTTGCAATAGAAGGATAGCTCCCGGATCTTAAACCGGGAATGTGGATTATCTCGGCTATTTCTGACGAAACGTGCTGGGGAACAGGGTTCATGTTGTTCAGAGGCACAGCAGAACGCACTCTAACAACCAAGAAACAACGTTCTCTAACGACACTTCCGTCCGTTATTCCTATGTAGGTTTCAAAATCAGGATTTATCCTTTTTTTAGCGAAATTAAGGATTTCTTCCTGCGACATATCTCGTCGAATAGCAAAATCTCCTATGCTATCCCTAAAAATTGTTTCTTGAAGTTCCACAGGTGAGTTCTGGCGAGTAAGTTGGTAAATGTTCGTGATACTTTGCGACGACTCCACATCAATTTCGACATGAAACTTTTGAGAATCAACCCACAAAAGTTGATTACTACCAGCGAAGGTCACATTAGGCCCGTCCAGCTTGAGCGGCCCCGGATCATACGGCGCTTCGAGCGTTTGCTTGAGCAGCAGAAGCGGCTGCATAATGCTCGACTTGCCAGAACTGTTTGCCCCGGCAAGCACCGTCAGATTGCGAATCTCAATACGCGACTCATCACGCAGGGATTTGAAGCCGCTGACAGCAATTGCCGTGATGCCGCGTGCTTCTTTTGGTTGATCGACCATCGCTAGACTCCCGTCGTGATGACGACCATTTTGAGGTTGGTCATTTCTTCGATGGCGAAGCGCGGCCCTTCGCGCCCGATGCCGCTGTCCTTCATGCCGCCGTAGGGCATCTGATCGACGCGGAAGGTCGGCACGTCGTTGATCATCACGCCGCCGACGTTGAGCTTCTGGGTGGCGCGCACAGCGCGGTTGAGATCGCTGGTGTAAACGCCCGCCTGCAAGCCGAAGGGCGAGTCGTTGACGGCATCGAGCGCCTGCTCGAAATCGTCGTAGGGGGCGATGCAGACCACTGGCCCGAAAACTTCCTCGTGCATGACCTTCATATCCGGCTGCGCATTTTCAATCACGGTCGCCTGATACATCCTGCCGTCGCGCTTGCCGCCCGCGATCACCGACGCGCCACCCGCGACTGCCTCGCCAATCCACGAGTCGATGCGCTGGCACGCGCCGTCGGTCAGCATGGGGCCGAGGTCGGTCTTGTCATCGAGCGGATCGCCCATGACCAGCTTATTGGCAGCGGCGACGTACTTGTCACGGAACTCGGCATAGCGGCTGCGCTGCACGTAAATGCGCTGGACGCTGATGCAGACCTGCCCGCTGTAGGAGAAGCCGCCCATGATATTCTTGCTCACGGCGGCGTCGAGATTGCCGGTTTCGTCGATGATGGTCGCGGCGTTGCCGCCCAGTTCGAGCAGAATTTTGCGAATCCCGGCAACCTTGCTGATCTCGTGGGCGACGGGGACGCTGCCCGTGAAGGTGATCATGGCGACACGCGGATCGGTTGTGAGCCAGTTGCCGACATCGACGCCGCCGACCACGACCTCGAACGCGCCTTCGGGCAAGCCCGCCTCGCGCAGAATGTCGGCGAGGTGCAGGGCGGTCAGGGGCGTGTTGGGATTTGGCTTGAGGACGAGCGGACAGCCTGCCGCAAGCGCCGGGGCGATCTTGTGCGCTACCAGATTGAGGGGAAAATTGAATGGGGTGATCCCGGCGATCACGCCGACCGGGACGCGCACGTAATAGCCGATTTTGCCGAGGCCGCCCTTCGCAGCGTCCAGCGGGATGGTTTCGCCATGCAGGCTGCGAGCGGCATCGGCGGCGAAGGTGAAGGTTTCGACGCAGCGGCTGACTTCGCCGCGCGCGTATTTGATCGGCTTGCCGCTTTCCTGCGTCATCGTGCGCGCAATTTCGATGGCTTCGCCGTCGATCATCTCGGCGGCTTTGGTCAGAATCGCCGCGCGGCGCTGCGCGGTCATGGTCGCCATCGTTTCGGCGACGGCAGCAGCGCGACCAATCGCGGCACGCACGTCGGCCTCGCTGGATTCCTGCACCGTCGCGACAACGCTGCCGTCATACGGGTTGATGACTTCGAGTGTTTTCGGCATGATATTTTGCACCAAATCTATCAATTTTTCTGACAGGTCAGTTTTTCCTGATGCGCGATCTTAGCCCGTCAACGCCCATTTCGCCAGAGAAAATCACTCCAGACGCCAGCACTCGAAACATCGAACCACCGAAGTGAGGTTAGGTCTGGTTTGTAGGGGCGCACGGCCGTGCGCCCCTACGGATGCCGCTCATTTCGTCAATGACTCACCCGCGATTACGGAGAACGTCGCTTCGCTTATGGAGGACACCGAGAAAACATTTGAACCTTAAACACCTCTTATTGACATTTATAAACCGGAATGATACGCTGTTGCCATCAACTACGGAGAACCGACTCATGCTCGTGCGCGACAAGATTCGCAATTACCGTCCCGAAGATTTACAGGCCGCCGCCGACGTTTTTCGCGCGGCGGATATTGCGCTGGGGAACGACCGCTTTTACACGGCGGACATGATCCGCACCTATGTGGAATCGCCGGAAGTGGACGCCGCCAAAGACGTGTTCATTGTCGAACGCGACGGGCGCATCATCGGCTATGCCGATCTCGAAGTCAGTCCGACCAGCGGGCGCTCGTGGTCAGACGGCGTCGTCCACCCTGATTTCTGGCGGCAGGGCGTCGGCGCAGAACTGGTGCGCGTGACTGAAGCACGTATCCTCGAAAAAGCGACCGTCACCCTCGCGCCCGATGTGCCGATCACGGTGCAGCGCCACGCGATGGAAACCAGCCCCGGCGAAGTCGCGCTGCTTGAGGCGCAGGGCTATCAGTACATCCGCACCTTTTACCAGATGCGGATCGAACTCGATCAGCCGGTGCAAGCGTCGCCGCTGCCCGCAGGAATTGTGCTGCGTCCGTTTGAGCGCGACCAGCACGCCCAGGCCGTGTATGAAGCGCAGCAGGAAGCCTTCGCGGATCACTGGGGCTTCGAGCCGAACAGCTTCGAAGAATGGGCGCATTTCCTGCTCGACGCGCCGGAGATCGATTTTTCGATGTGGCTGCTGGCCTTCGAAGAAACGAGCGGCGAGATCGCGGGACTGTGCGTCAACGTGCCGTATGGCGAAGGCAATCCGCAGATGGCCTGGACGCGAATTCTCGGCGTGCGCCGCGCATGGCGCAAACGTGGGCTAGGCTCGGCGCTGCTGAATCACAGCTTCAAGCTGTTTCAGGCGCGGGGCTATGTGCGGGCGGGGCTGGGCGTCGATGCATCGAGCCTGACCAATGCCGTCGCGCTCTACGAACGGGCGGGGATGCACGTCCACAAACGCACCTTCGCTTATGAAAAGACGCTGCGCGAGGCATAGGGCATGATCGAGCAGGAAAAGCTCATCATTCGGCCTTACGATCCGGCGGATTACCCGGCGATAGTCGAACTCGCCAACGCTGCCAACCGTGCCATTGGTGACTCTAGCGGCCCGACGGTAGAGCAGCTCAGCAATTACTTTTCCGCGCCGGATTTCGACCGCCTGAACGACTCGTTTCTGATCGAACGGGCGGGCAAAATCGTCGGGGTGAGCGATCTGGAATTCAGCGCCGCCGGCGGGCGCGCCTGGGCGGCTGGCTCCGTTCACCCTGACGAGCACTGTCAAGGCATTGGCACGCGCCTGATTCAGTTGACCGAAGCGCGTGCGCTGGCGCGTGCCGAAACAGAACTGCGGGCGGAGCAGGCGCTGTCGATTGATCGCAACACCAGCGATGCGAATGCAGCGGCGATCCATCTGTTTGAGGCGCGGGGTTATCGTCCCGTTCGCACTTTCTACCGGATGCGCATCGACCTCGCTGCACACGTTGAGGCGCTGCCGCTGCCAGATGGCCTCGAAATCCGCTCGTTCGATCCCGCAGAGCAGGCCGAGGCGGTTTACGCTGCCCATCAGGAATCGTTCGCCGATCACTGGGGTTTCGAACCGGAGACGTACGAAGCATGGACGCATTCCAATCTGAATGTGGATAACTTCGATCCGTCGCTGTGGCAGGTCGCCTGGGATGGCGATCAGGTCGCGGGGATCTGCCTCAATCAGCAGCATCAGGATTTCGGTTGGGTGGCGACGCTGGGCGTGCGCAGAGCCTGGCGCAAGCGCGGGTTAGGGTTGGTACTGCTGAGAAACAGTTTCGCCCTGTTTCAGGCGCGCGGCTGCCAAAGCGCGGGGCTGGGCGTCGATGCGTCGAGCCTGACCAACGCCGTCGCGCTCTACGAACGGGCGGGGATGGTCGTGCACAAGCGCTGGTTCACGTATCGCAAAATGCTGCGGGGCACAGAACCTGAAAACTAGCGCTTGCTGCCCAGCGCCGAGTCGTCCTGATCCTTGGCGCTGTCCTGGCCTTCATGAATAGCAGGTAGGTTGGTACTGGTGCTGCCGGGGTCGTCAGCCTTGGGGTTCGGTTTCGCCTCTTTGGATTCCTGCGGGGCGAACATCGACAGATCGGGACGCGGAAAAACACCCGATTCAGTAGTCGAACGTGATTTACGCACTCCGTTGTTCACAGTTATGCCCTAATTTTTTGTATTTTGTAGCATAAAAATGTGGAAACGTCATCTAGTTCTAACATAACCCACACAAATCCAAAAAAGCATAGAGATTTCGAGGCAATCTCAGTGATCGCGGCTAAATAACTTTCGAAAGTGCCTGTATACCCCTCTCCCCCGACCCCTCTCGCGCGAACAAGTTCGCATTACGCAAGCGGGGAGAGG